>DBWQ01000025.1 GCA_002308995.1 Clostridiales bacterium UBA1234
AAATAGATTTATTCATTTTGGTTTAAATCTATTTTATGTAAAAATAAAATAGATATGTCCTACAAGTATCTTAATTTATTAAATAATTAAATTAAGAAAGAGGGAATTAAAATGAAGAAAAGAATTAGTTATTTAGAAACATTAAAGGCTATTGATGAATGTAAAAAGCATTTTGAAAGCCAATTAGAAGTAAGATTAGGATTAACAAAAGTACAAAGTCCTTTATTCGTAAAAATATCTACTGGATTACAAGATAAATTAACTGGAGTTGAGAAAGCAGTAAGTTTTAAAAAAGATGATGAGGCATTTGAAATAGTACATTCTCTAGCAAAGTGGAAAAGAGTATCACTTGGTAAATATAAAATACCTATGCACAAGGGAATATATACAGATATGAAAGCTATTAGAAAAGATGAAATAGTTGATGATATTCATTCTATGTTTGTAGAGCAATGGGATTGGGAAAAAGTGATAAGAAAGGAAGACAGAACAATTGATTATTTAAAAGATACCGTAAAAAGTATTTATAAAGCAATTAGACAAACATTAGTATTTATGAAAAAGAAATACCATTATTTAACTTTAGAATTGCCTAAAACAATTTATTTTATCACAAGTCAAGAATTAGAAGATATGTATCCAGATAAAACACCCATTGAAAGAGAACAATTAATAGGAAGAGAAAAAAAAGCAATATTTATCATAGGAATTGGAGATAAATTAAAATCTGGAGTAGTTCACGATAAAAGAAGCCCAGATTATGATGACTGGAAATTAGATGGAGATTTATTAATCTATGATAAAACAATTGATAAAACAATAGAAATTTCTTCAATGGGAATAAGAGTAGATGAAACATCTTTAAAAGATCAATTAGAAAAAGCCAAATGTACAGATAGATTAGAATACCCATATCATCAGAGTATACTAAAAAAAGAATTGCCTTATACAATTGGTGGCGGATTAGGTCAATCCAGAATATTAATGCTAATACTTGAAAAAGAGCATATAGCAGAAGTTCAAGCATCTTCATGGGAAGAAAAAACTGAACTTGAATTAAAAGATATGCAAATATTATAAAATCGGAAATAGAAATTAGTGAAATAATTCACTAATTTCTATTTTTTATAAAATTTAGAAGAGAGGCAAAGGGATATGGATCAAAAGTAGTATTAAAAGAAATATATTTCATTGCACAAAATAATAGTTTTGTGCTAAAATATACACTTATTTTGAAATCTACGCAAAATAGCTTCATTTCAGTAGTTTGCTGAGATTTGGTCCATTTTTTGAGGTATGATACTATATGGCTTTTTTCTAAAAACGCCTTAAAAACGATCCTCGTGCGTCGTTTTTTTAGCCTTTTTTTGAGTATTCCCTCAAATGCGGATTTTTAGGTATTTTATTCTTTTTTTACCATCATGATTCAATCATTCAGTTTTTAATACGATAAACTAGTCATTCTTTTAATAAAAATGGCTTAAAAACGATTTTAGAGCTTTACCAATATCCTATAATTTCATAGATATCAATCATCAAATCATCAATGAATTTATCAATTGAAATTGAAAAAATTTAAGTTCCAAATATCAAATTCAATTGATTTATCTTGAATTGATAAAAAATGTTTTGTACATAATGATTTTGTGTTTAGCTCAACTATCTTTTATTAAGAAATCAATGGATGATGTTTTTAAAATAGTTTTGATAAAGAAGCAAAGAAATCAATCATCCATATGAGCGATGCTATTTTCTTCCCTATCTACCCTAGCCTATCGATTTTATAGTTTACATAATGCTACATAAGGAATTTTTTGAGGTAAATAGATTTGTTATGATTCACCATTAGGCATTCATTAAGTCATAAAAGTGGACTTTAGTCCAAAATGAATCCATAGATACTTTGACAATAATACCGTTAAAACAATTGCAATGCCAAATAAAATGAGAGGAACAAAAACAAAATACCTCTTCTCTCTTAATGAGTCACTTAGATTAAATAATATGGTGATAATCATTGCAAAAAGAATCAGTAAAAAGATAGCCACTAACCAATAATATATTTCTTTAGGAGCATCACTTAGGAAACTGCTGCTAAATAGTTCCCCTATCTGTCCAGCAATCATCAAACCTAATCCCGTCATCCCATGGGAAAATAAAAAAAAGAGTCCAAACCCCTTTACATAGGCTCCTACTAAAGCTCCTGCGATAAAAAAAACCATACCAAATATATAACTTGGATATTGACTCAAATTTATCAGTCCCATTAGGACGATAAAAACAAAATACATCGCAATAAAAAATATAGGCTTAGCTTTTTCGTCTAATAACGCTTTCTTTTCAGATGACAATCTTTTTAAGGACGCTTTGGCCTCCTTAGTGGCTCGCTTAGGATTCTCTGCATATACTTCCTTTAGTTTTTCAATATATTCATAAAACTTATCTTCCCCCAAAAACTGACTCATTTCATTTCCTCCTTTGTGTATAAGATTTCTTTCTCACATCCTAATACTAAAGATAACTCATCATGCATTAGTAAAAAAATCCTCTTTTTAATTATATAAAAGCTATCTTTAAAAATCAATCTTATCACCTTTACTTTTTCAAACACAAGTGATAGCATAATAGAGAGAGAAATTAGAATGAATTTGTCTTTCAATAATAGAAAGGAGCGAGCTTCATGTTTGATCCAACTTCTTGTAAAATCTTGACGGACTATTTAAACTATAATGCCAATTTAAATAAATCGAAAAATACCATTAACGAATATAAATACGATTTAACCAATTTCTTAAAGTATATGAAACTCATGTCACTCAATAATAAAAAATTAAAAATAACTGACATTACAGATGTTTCTGATATTGATGCAAAGTTCTTAAACAGAATTGACCTAAATGATTTATATGCCTACATGTCGTATCTAAAGGATGACTGCAAAGATACTGCCACCACCAGAGCCAGAAAAGTAGCAAGCATCAAAGGCTTTTTTAAATACCTTCATCTCAAAGCAAAGGTGATCGATGATAACCCAGCAAAAGAACTCGAATCACCAAAGCTTGGTAAAAGACTTCCCAAATATTTAACCCTAGAGCAAAGTACTACACTACTTGATCAAGTGAAAAACAAAAAAATGACTGGCAAAATGCATGATAATACCACAAGAGACTATGCCATGATTACCCTATTTCTAAACTGCGGCATGCGACTTTCAGAGTTGGTTGGCATTGATATTGATCATATCAAATTTGATGAATCCTTGCTAACTGTCATTGGAAAAGGAAATAAAGAAAGAACCATATACCTTAACAAAGCATGCATTAGTGCCATTCAAGAATACCTAGCTATAAGACCTACCGGTGATACAGTAGCTGACCCTAAAGCATTATTCTTAAGTGAAAGAAAAAATAGAATTAGTAAACGTGCGGTACAACAGATTATTAAAGACTATTTAAAAACTGTCCCAGGACTTGATAGCAAATACTCTACCCACAAACTAAGACACACCGCAGCAACACTTATGTACCAGTATGGCAATGTCGATATCCGTGCACTACAAGAACTATTAGGACATGAAAGTATTGCTACCACAGAAATCTATACCCATATTGATAATTCACAAGTAAGAGATGCCATCGAAAGTAATCCACTTGCTAATTATCAATCAAAATGATGATGTTATAGTTTATAAAAAACCGAAGATACGCTCTTCGGTTTTTTTAGGAGTACAAAAAATCTCTCCTTATTTTGATAACAGCAGAGCAATTAAGGGGGAAAGCTCCACATAGGTTAGTAAACAAACGGCACCAAAAGCTCTTGCCCTACATAAATGCAAGAAGAGGTAAGTGAATTTACTTGTTTGATTTGATAAATCGTTTCGTTTATATTGCCACTCCCCTTTGCTGCGATACTCCATAGAGTATCACCCTCGGATACCACTAATAAATGATACTCTGGTGTTGTATAAGAAAATACTTTGCTCCCGACAAACCCAAAAAGAGAAATTACCGCAATCAATAAAAACGATACCACAATGATAAACCTTTTTTTATTCACAATTTTCATCATAAAAGCACCTCCAAAAACCTTTGTTCTCTATTTGCCTATATCATATACGAACATTATTTCTTTGTCAATGCTTTTTTGCAAAAAACACGAAAAATATTTCGCCGAATGTTTTATCGCTTATTTTTTCAAAAATACCATTTGTCAAAAGAATAGAAAATACCTTATTGGAAATACTACAACATAAATAAACATCTTAAAAATCACAACTTTTTTAAGATACTAGAGGTGTTTTATGAATCAAAAATTCATGATGATAATTATATTTACAATAGTATTAGTTGGTTGCACAAGTAACACTCCTACTCCCGTAGAACTAAAACCAGAAATCATTGTCCCTTCGGGAGAAAACGAAGAAAATGAGCTCATTGTAATAGGAAAAGAAAATACGATCCATCCCCTACCTATTACTGAAGAAACTATCTCTTCATTCACCACCACCATTCTTACGAAAGACCCTGATAGATACCACAACATTCAATTGGTAACAGATAAACTAAGTGGCTATGTATTACAAAATGGACAGACATTCTCTTTTAATGAAGCCTGTGGTCCTTTTGGACCAGAAGAGGGATATAAAAAAGCCAGTATCTTACTCAGTGACGGAACACATGAGGAAGGATATGGTGGAGGTGTTTGCCAATTAAGCTCAACACTCTATAACGCTATCAAAGATCTTAAGGTAGATATTATCGAACAGCACCACCATAGTGCCCCTGTAGGATATGTTCCCGAAAACCAAGATGCAACCGTAAGTATCAGTAGTGGTCTAGATTTTAGGTTTATCAATCAAATGGGCTTTCCGATTCGTCTCATGGCAGAATTACACGAAAAGGAACTAACCGTGAGAATCATAAAACTATAACAAAAGAGTGAAAGAAACATCTTTCACTCTTTATCATTTTTTCATTATGGATGACATAATTTACACGGGTAATACCCTGCCGCTGCCGCATCTTCTTTGGTAATAAAAATCCTTTCTACTGTTACTGTACCAGGATTAGAAATAATAGGATTTCCATCGCCATCTAATAATACCTCTCCAAAAGTTGGAGACAATATATCATCATCAATGACATATACAGGTTCTTCTACACACTCACATCCTTTAATATGATATAGCTTCAAAGGTGTTCCAGCACCTAAGGATGAAAAATCCTTTCCTGTACCATAATAATACTCCGTCTGCATAATCCTAGAAGCACCCAAAGCATAACTATTAAAATAAGATTTATGACCAACTGGAATCCCTTGCACAAACGCCATAATCGAAATATCATCAATGGCATTCATCCACTCAGAACTATTGATGCTTGGAAGGCTAAAGTTATATGTTACGCCCATCATATCCGCGTATTTATTATGATTGTTCATTTTTTCGTTTAGTGTATCTGTAATGGTTTTCACAATAGTCTCACGACGAATGCGATGAAACTCACTCATCTCGTGATCATCTGCTGTATAATCCTTAAGCATAGAAGGAAGAGGATTTCCTAAAGCATCCGTATCTGTTTCATTCACAATCAAAAAGTCAGGAAGATGATACTTAGAGGGAACAACAGAAGAACCATACTGATAATTCAACGCATACAAAATAAATGACATATCTTTCGAAATTTGAGGAAGTCTATCTCTTAGCGAATCTCCTAAAATACTATAGCGATCGAGAAATACTTCTTTAGATTGACTGGTATAGTCTTTTGATAACGTTCCTTTATAGACGACGCCTTTCTCCCTAAAGGCTGAACCCGTGTTTGTATAGATTTCCAAATAGTTCCCAAGAGAAAAATTAATAAACCAAGATTCACCCCCTACCTTACACTCATATGTGTATGGAATCTTAGGAGATAATTGATACGAAAATTCATGAGTTGTTGGATTTTCCTCTACAGAATAGATATAAAAACCATCATACGCAATAATCAAAACAGCGGGAATATATAAACTAAAATAATTTTTATTAAATGTTTCATCTCCCACAAAAGGAAGGTTAAAATTAACCGACATAGATTCAAAAAAAACATCCACCGCAACTTGCGCAATAGCAGGAGTAATATTAATTGTTTGCCCTTCATACAAATTATGAAACTCATCATTTACATCCCTAATCGTATCAATCGCATCATAGGTGGCAGTATCAATGGCATGATTGATTCGTACTTCATCATTAATCGTATCAATTTTATCATCGATTTTAGAACGACAAATAATCGAAAAAGGAATCATGATAATAATAAACAATATCGCATAATGTTGAATCTTCATGAACCGATACTCCTTTCCTTAAAGTCTACGAATAGAGTAGCAAACTTACCTAACCCAAATTATTAACCCCCATAATTATTTCTCACTTGTCCGCCATAAGGGACACCAATCTTAAATGTTTCTAAATTGGTACCATATAGTTTTTCTTTGATTACCGTTGCTTGTGTGGTATTGGTGTTCTTAACCGAAACATAGAAAAAATCACCTTTTTTTAGTGGATAATAGCCATGTGTCTTCAATTCATTCAAAATCTGAGTAGTATAATGATACTCATAAAGCATAGTAGAACTATTTGGTCCATCTGGCACAACCACATTCTCACGGTGTTCTATTTTCACGTCAAAACGATTTCCAGTGGCATTAACCGTTGTTAATAAATCATTATACATATCAAGGGTGATGACTCCCGTATTTCTCACAGCATCTACTAAGTTAACAACTGATGTATAAGCTGTAACATAGGATAAATCATCCTGTCTTTCCCAAGTATCAACCATAGGAAATAAAAACATCAGCATAAAAGCAACAATTGTAGCAAATAAAATACTTAAAGAATCGCCCATCCCTTTCTCTCCTTTCCTTTATTGTAGTAGTTCCTATGGATTTTCAGCACCAATCGTAATATCTCCACCAAATCCTCCATCTAGTTCCCCTGGAGGGATAGCAGGATTATCATGAGGATTATACACTGCAATCTCATTATCTACCGTACTCGTCTGAGAATAATAAATCTGAGATCCTGCCACACTACCCGAAATCATGGAAATTTTATATTTCCCATAGATAGCACTTGTAATATCACTCTCAGTTGCTGCACGAATAGCCCCACCATCACTTTGAACTTGAATTTCTCCTGAACTATTTAAAGAAAACACATGCTTATGAGTGATATTATTCACATGAATAGAATCGCCATGTTTTAAACCATAAACAGCCATGATAACTTCTCCACGTTTCACTGTCCTTATTGTCTCACCACTCACACTCGTAATGGAGTCACCACGGTTAGAATAATTTCCAGCATAAAAAACATTATCAATATTTTCATCAGCTCGCTGATAAAGCATAATGGCAACAGAAAGTGCAAAAATAAACATCAGCACTTCTCCTGCCATTAATAAAGCTCTCCCTATATCCTCCAACCTAGCACACCCCCTAAGAAAGCATATGGTGTCTAATTAACCAAAGAAATTTGCGCAACACGACCCGAACCATCTCTCTTTTCAATACGATACGTAAACTCAGTAAGATACTGGTCTAATTGTAAGTCTTCAAAATCAACCCCCGGTGTATCAACATGAACAACAACATCATCATCACATGCCTTGCGATAAAGGTTTAATGCATCAACACCACGAATAGTTCCTTCAGGATAAGACTCATAAAAACGATTAAAACTCTCTACCTGAGAAGCACTATAAACTGTTTCCATCGTATTGGCATAGCTACTAAATACAGAATACACATAAAGAGCAAGTGTAATCACACCAACTGCAATTAACACAGCACCCGCCATAACAAGAGCTTTTGATGCATTTTCCATTCATCCTCACCTCACACCATCACATTTAAAAGCAAAATGATATCCAATTATTCGGCAATCTGAATATTACGAATTAGTCCTGCCGAATTATAGTCCGTCCCGGCTATTGTCACCGTATATTCCTTATTATCCTTGATTCCACCAGTAAATAATTTATTTCCAGAAGTCATGTCCCTTAATTGGTCAGAGGTATTAACTGGATAACTATTGACAGTCACAAGAGAATCACTACTCATATTATGCGTATATACCGCACGAATCATTTGCTTTGCTTCCACACCCATACAGCTACCACGATAACGAGTAAACTGACTATTGATTGCCATAATCTCATTAGAAGTCATTGTACTTGCTACCTCCGTGGTTGCTGTACCACCCATCTTAAACATATAAATTCCAATTCCAATGAGTCCTGTTGCAATGAGCATCGCACCGGCAAACAAAATTGCTTTAGAAGCATTATCCATGAAAAATCCCCCCTAATAAACTTTCCTAATTTCCTTGTGACATGGGGAATGTGATAAAACATTTCCCATGTGGCAAAGAAACTAGTTTTCAATATGTTGAATACCAACTTTAGTAACAGCACCAGAAGTATTAGTTTCAGTATACACTCTATATGTACCACCCTTAAGAACGCCAGAAGATGAGAATTTAACTGCATCTGAGTAAGCTGGAATATCACCAGAACCACCATAAGTAACTGGTTTGATTTCAACAGCAAACTTTTCATTATCATTACCCATCTTAATTTCATCTAATAAATTAAGAATTTCACTACCCATAACATTTCTACCCGTATACTTAGTAATAATAGAATTATTAAGTTGAACAGTAGCTTCTGCAATCGCTTGTCCTCCGCCTGTTACTGTATCGGCTGCGCTACGATACAAATAAACTCCTACTCCTACTAGTGCAACTGCGATAAGAACCGCACCTGCCATGATTAATGCTTTTGATGCATTATCCATAAAAAATCATCCTTTCTTTTTATAAAAATTTTAAAATATTGAAATCAAATTTAAATGTTACCTCCCAAATCGGTAAAGTAACTGCCCATATCACTAAGTGATGCAATCATCAGTGGGCCAATCAAATATCCAACAAATAAGAAAACCATTGGCGCAAAGCCAAGAACCTTTCCTATTTTAGATTTACGGTTAATTAATCTTTCGTTCGACTCACGACGTTTTTCTTGGAAGAAATTACGTTCACTTTCAAGTTCATCAAACGCATCTGTAATTTTAACACTTTCTTCTGCCGCTTGCAAGCTTTCTACAATTCTCACAAAAGATTTAAATGGAGCATCATCTTTTAGCTCCTCTAAAGCCTCATATCCTCCAGCTTCGTAGTTATTTAAGCACTTAGTTAATGGCTCCTTAAAGATGTTAGCAAATAATGCCATCCACTCCAAAATGGTTTCTACAGAAATTCTTTCAATATGCATAAGCATCAAGATAATGGTTTGGAACTGCATCACCTCGTCTTCCATCTCCATAAAACGCATACGCTTTTGGAACATCATCATCCAAATAGGTCCCTGGAAAGCAAGCATAGCAACAGCAATGGCAATCGCAAGTTCTAATGCAGTAAAATATTCACTATAGATACTTAATAATTTATCATAAATACGATTTGCTGCCTCTATAGCCTGTTCATTCGACATCGGAGTTATGTATAGCAAAATTAATTGTTCTTTAATAACAGGTAAAGTAACTTCCTCAACCCCCTTTTCTCTACTACTATCCACAATGCCTTCCGCAAGGGTTAGTGAGAAATTTTCACGCGGCAAAGCAATCTTAGATTCTACAATCGCATACTGAATTTCGGTACGATTTAGAGTTTTACTG
This sequence comes from Clostridiales bacterium UBA1234, assembly GCA_002308995.1. Classification (GTDB taxonomy): domain Bacteria; phylum Bacillota; class Clostridia; order TANB77; family UBA1234; genus UBA1234. The sequence goes on from DBWQ01000025.1 coordinate 9,724, forward strand.
TTCATATGCTTAAAGATACGATTAGCATATTTATCTGCTGTCTCTTCGTCTAGCTTTTGGTTTGCAATTTTAATCATTTCTTGTGCAATCAAGGCAATCGATTCTTCTTTGGATTTAAAGCGAACCGCATTGGTTATTTCATTTTGTTTGGAAAGCGAATCAATAAAATATCGATCAAAGGTCGACATCGATTTTGCATTTAATGCCTCTTTCTCCGATACTTTACCAAATGCACTTCCTTCCGTTGTTTCAGAATACAAAATCTGCGAAACCGCAATCTTATGCATTTGAAGGCAAAGAACAATCACAACGATAAATCCAATTAAAGCACAAACACAACGATTCACATAGAGCCACTCTAAACGCAGTTTAGAAGCTGTATCACGAATTAAGTTTTTATATTTGGCAAACTTCGGTGAATTCTCTGCTGGCATCAAGCCATCAATCACACGCTCAACAAATGGCAAACGATACACTCTCTCTTGCCATGTAGAAGACTGCGTTGCATATACTTTGGTTTTAGAGCCATTATCTTTAATACGGGTTAATAACGCATAGCAAAGGAAAATTACCACTAATAACAGTACCTGTACTAAAAATCCAAGTTTTCCTTCATAGAAGTCAATCGTTGCTGTAAAAGAATCCATTGCCCAATTCTCTAAAGGTTTAATTGCTAAAATAGGTAATACGGCAATGTAAGTTAAACTTTTAAATAAGTAATCTAGTTTATCACGCTTTAAAACTTCCATTTGAAGCTCTTGCGTAATGTTATTTAAGTCTTTTAAATATAGTGAAGAACCATTGATATTTCTATCACCATATTCTTTGGTTAAATAAGAAACCCCTGCAAATGCTTTTAAAAATCGATTCGGAGCCACATCATAATATCTTTCTAGCTCCAACTCCGGCTCTGCAGATACCAACACTTCAAAGATTTTGTTGGCTTGACTGACAATTTCATAATCATCCACAAGCGATGCATCATACACAGCTTCTTCTACCATGTGTGATGTGTGGAAATGATGTCGAACCTCTGATAAGAAATCAAGCATTTGAAGTAATAAACGATTTTCTACTTTACTTACGCCTTGTTCTGTTAAGTTTTCAATAACAACATATACACCAATCAATGACACACACATCATAAACAAGTCAGAACGATTGATGTAACAAAGCAGAATAGCAAAAAACAATGCTAAAAATATATTTTTAAGAGAAATTTTCGCTGTTTGATTACGAATTGTATATTCATCATCTGAGTTAATAAGTTCAAGTCTTCTTCTAATCTTGTAGACATAACGATTCACAAACGGAAGAGCGACTAGTTTATTATACATCTTTTGATAAAAAGCAGCAGACGAATTAGAACTCTTTTGGTTCATCATTTTTTGCAAAACTGCACTTTGACCACGGCTGTTTTTTCTAGATCGCATGACATAAGCAATGACAATGCCCAAGAAACCAGCAAAACAAGCCATCGCCAAATATAGCAATACTTTGATATCCATCTCCTACCTCCTTTTTTCATCAAGATTAAAAGAAAATTTACTACTCAACAATTCTTCTCTTTGGACCAGAGAAACTACTAAAGTAATTGGCACAGAAATCATCAAATAATACTTGATCTTCCTCTGACATATTTTCTCTCATCTCTTCGATGTTTTTATTAGAAATAGGATTCTTTACAACATACTCACCATCAACAAATTCAATAATATTGACAGATTTATAGGTTTGTGTTTCTGTAATTTTTGTGAAATAATCGGTAGCGTTATCAATGAACTTATCCATCTTACCTTCCATCGTTGGTTCATTTCGATGGTCATAAGTATATGTATTTTCTGGTTGAACAGGAATACATTCCGTAATTCTCTCAATGAAACGTTGACCATCATATGATTTTTTAAGGTGAACTTCAAAGTTTAATACGCCAACAACCTGAATCTCCGCAACTTTTTCGTTATTGAACATACCAATCTTTAATAGGGAGTTACGAAGGGCAAGTACTAAGTTATCAAATGTTTTAGCGTGGTGCGTAAATAATGTAAATTTAGAAGCAACCTGAGCCATCTGAATCATCCAAGCAGCAACGGGGTCAGTTGCAACCTCACCTAGGATATTAACAGCACCATCAGTTTTCTTTTGAACATCCAAGCCATCTTGTCCAGAAACTGTTTCGGTTTCTCTAAAAGTTAAGATGTTTCGATCTGGATACACCTTTCTTAAGTGCAACTCGAAAGCAGTTTCCTGAACTCTTATGTTAAGAGTTGTATAAATATATTTAATCATAGCAAGTAGCATCGTTGTTTTACCACAACCCTGCTCACCAGTTAATGCAGTAACTCTTGCACCTTTGACTAAGAATTTTAATAATGCAATGACTGGTTCTTTTCCAGGGTGTCTTACTAAGTTTTCTAGAACTGCATTTGGTGTATCGAACTTTCTAATGAAGAATGCCCAAGATTCTGACATACTTGGTCTTACAACAACGACACGAGAACCATCTTTCATTTCGTTAATCTTATAACCATTGGTATCAGATAACTGTCCAGGATTATTATACTTATAAATGTTTTGACAAACACGACGAAGTTCTGCAAAAGAACCAAACGATAAGCACGCTAGTCGAATCGATTTACCATGGAACATAATCCAAACGCTATCATATGCTTTCGGAATATGATGGGCATTGGTTTGTTTCATAAAATCTTCGATAGAACCAACTTGATACATGAAAGACTCTGGAAGTCCAGAAACGCCTCCCGAAATACCATCAATGTTCATATCGCGGACTTCATCGATAACACTATAACCTTTATAACTTTGATAAATTCTTTGAGAAACAATATTTAAACGATCCTCAAAAGATAAATACTCATATTCTTTTTCGAAAATCTCATCAATTTCTTCTGGTGTAATAACATAAGCAGGAATTGTTGAGCCATATACGCATTTTAATGTATCAAGTTTATACTTATTAATTAATTCAGCAAGTGCATTATAGCCATACTGTTGTTTATACATATATAAAAGAATATCAAATTTATCTTGACAAGTAAGTTTCTCGACATTATCAAAATCAATCGCGCTCGTGATATTTACTTGATTAACACCATATTCACGATGAAGAAGATCAAAGATAAGCTCCTTAATATATTTCTTATCGTTAACATCACCATAAGTACAACCTTTAAGAGCTTTTTTTAGTTCATATTTCTTGTTCTTACGACGTCTCATTTCATCCTCAGAAAGACCTATATCATAAAGGTTGGTACGCGTAATTTCGTCCATTCTTTCCTTAATAAAGTAAGTCATCTGCTCAATGGTGTAACTTCTTCCGCCTCGATCAACCTTATAAATGGCAGAGGAATCGGTCTTTTTAAACAAGTATCCTATAAAGATTAAAAGACCTAAGACTAAGGCAGCAATTAATGCATAATTTAAAATCATTAAGCATCTCTTCCTCTCATACAAAAGTATATTACCTATCTACTAACTTAGGCTTGATGCATTCCATAATGGCATCAGTAAGCCTTGAAACTTCTCCTAAAAAGAATCCATTTCTATCTGTCTCAATATTAGCACGAATATTCTCTGCAAAGAAATCAACCACTCTACCTTCGTTAGAAGCATCAAAGAAATGTGTATTATAAGGAAGCGTATATATTGGTTTTTTATAATTAAATGTTCTTGAAATATTTTTATTACCATATACAGAAAAACGATCATACCTACCAATGACAGGAATAATAGGTTTTTCTTGCAAAATCTTTAATGTATCCATACTCTTAAATACTTTTTTAAGCATTTCTCTATTTTGACTCATCGATAGGACAATCAAATCAGACTTTTGAAGAATCGGATTAACTTCTGGACTCTCAAACCCTTTGTTTAAATCGACGAGAACAATATCATAGTATTGACTTGCATAATCAACAATAAGAGGAAATGTCTCTAAAATTCTCGCATAGGAATCAGGGTCATTTTTAAAAGTGCCAAATAAAACATCTAAGCGGCCTCTAAGTTTAAGTTTTGCATAATTAGCAATATTCTCTGGCGTCAACTTGTTACTTCTAAGAAGTCTATCCAAAGCATCAATTCCTGTATCCGATACATCTAGAGAACCTTTACGGCTAAGCTTATCCATATCAAAGAAACCAGATTCCATTGACATATCTGAATAATGCGTTTGTGTAATGATGGTTCGATAGGGATATTTGGTTCCAATTGATGCGGCAGCAGCCACAGCAGTAGCCGTCGTTGCAAGCTGAGCAGATTTTTCTGTCCCCCAAAAAGATATAATAGGCATATCAAATTCTCTCCTCTCTACTTAGAAAATCCAGAATTACGTTCAACATTTTTCATTACCTTTTTAATGGAAGCCTCATCTTCTCCCGTAATCACTTTCACTGAAGAAGCAAGTGCATCTTTATACATCTTAGTTAAATACCTAAAATCAATTTTACCAGAATATTGATTTTGAATATTCGCAGATAAATCACCTTGATCATAAGGATAACGATGGATAGAAGTCCACTCCACCGGCATACTCTCTGTAAAACGATCAATGTATTTACTATCTGCTGAATTTACTTCACTATAGTATAGAATTCTTTCAACATTTAATACTGCCTCTGGGTCTGTTCTTCTCTTAGCAGCACACACATATCGCAAAAGCTCTATTCCTTTTACAATATCATATTTGTCATAAGAGGAAACAAAGAACAAATTGTTAGCACTCTTTAAGTCATACTCTTCAATCATCTCTTCAATATCTGTATCTACCAAAACGTAATCATACTCATTAAAGTCCTCGCCCTTTGATAATAGATATTTCTTTAATTCTAGCATATTACTAAAACCAACAGCAATATCAATATCATCAAACTGTACAACATATTGGTTTTGGTTTTCGGTTCCCAAAATCGTGGGAACCGTGTACCTTGACTTTTGTGATTCAGTTGCATCAACCACAATTACTTTATTGCCTAAACCTTTTAAAAGTCTTCCTATGTATTGCGTAATTTCCGTCTTATTTGTTTTTCCAATAAAGCCAATACATTTCATCTTGCATCCTCCTAACGGTTATTAATAATTATTGATTAAAAGTGATTGTAAATATTGTTTTCTTTCATTCTTCTGAGTTTCAATCTTAGTCGTAATACCTGCTTGAATCTTTCCAACAGCTTCTAATTCCTTCACATCGCCATAAGTATCAACTTCATATAATGGGAAGTTTGCAAAACCTTCTCTTTCAGCCTCAAGTTTTTCAATATCATACTTAGCTGATAAATCTCTTAAGATGTTTGGATTATGAGCAATTAAAGCAGCAATCTTTTCATTAACCGGATAATTTTCAACCATTGATGTATTCTTCTTTAATAGCCAATTTTGGTAGTAAGCAATCTTAGATTCATCTCTAGAGTTTCTAGCCACTTTCATATCTTCAATTACTTTATAATCTACACCAATTCTGGCAGCAATTTCTTCATCTGAAACCGAGATGTTAAGTAAATCTGGATTTTCACCACTAGAAGTAAGAGCTAAGCTAGAAGTAGGTGTTGGAGTTGGAGTAGGAGTTGTTGTTAATGTTATATCACCCAAAGTAAATGTTTCTTCTGTATTTACGATAAGAGAAATATCAGAGGAATTATTTCTACCAAACGTATCCCCTTCCATTTCCTTTAAAAGAGCTTCTTGCTTTTCTTGCTTAATTTGTTCATAGGTTTTATCATATAATTCAATCAAATCCACACGAGAAGATTCAACTAATTGCGTAGATGGTTTAACATACTTAGTAGCATATACTTCAGAACCATTCAAAATATATGACTCAATCACAGCTGCCGTAGTTCTTAGAATATCTTCTTCATCTAATCTAAGGAAAACTGTATTGGTATCATTGCCAATACCAAGCTTTTCAACTTCTTTTCCAGATGTAACAATATAGTTTTCTCCATTTGGCGTTACAAAACGAATGTCAATATAATCGCCCGCATTCAAATCGCTTGGAAGAGTAATCATGTTAAATTCTTGTAATCTAATATCTTTTGAAGGAGTTTGATCAGCCTCTGGTAAAAGCATAGAATCTGTTAAAATGGTTTTTTGGTTGATATTCACCACTGTTCTACGATTAATAATATCTCCTAGTCTAGACTCGGCAAAAGAATCCTCTGGAGCGCTCTCTCCCTTGACTTCAACAGGAATGACATCCTCAGCAGTAAGTACTTCTCCCGCACCGATGTCTCTAGAAGTAACATATCTTGTTTCCGTAACTGTTTTAATTTCAAGTTCTTTAATTTTTTCTTCCATTTTACTTCTATAGCCCATGAATAAAAGAACTCCAACGACAACTGGTAGTAAAAATCCTACAAAGCCAGCTACCATTACTTTTTTCTTTGTTGGTCCCATCATCATATATAATCCTCTCCTCTACATCTCATTGTTTTACCTACTATAAAGTGTAGCACAACTCATTTTTGTGTTCAACAAAGTAAGAAAGATTTAATAAAAATGTAACAGCATTGTAATATTTCCGTAATAAAAAAGGCGACCTAAGGTCGCCATATATTCTATCGAATTTCTCTCCACATTTTGTCATATTTTGCTGTTGCCTGCGGATCATATAAAAACGCTTCACAGCGCGCAAGTTCTTCTTCACTCGGAAACATAATTTTGTTATTGCCAAATTCAGACCAAGCCCCCTTAATTGGTGAAGTATACCCTGTTTCTGTCATATTACGCACCGCAATATTCGAGCGGCACATAAAGTTAATAAATTTTTCAGCTGCATCTTTGTTTTTGGCATTTTTCACAATGACAAAGCCATCTACGAACTTATTGGAACCTTCTTTAGGAATTACATATGCCAAATTCGGATTTTGGTCAATAGCAGCTTTTGCCTCGCCTGCATATACTAATGCAAGGATTCCTTCATCTGCAATCATAGCATCTCTCGACTCTTCTTCAGCGAAGCCTTTTAATAAACTTCCTTGTTTGATAAGTTCTAGTTTGGCTTCGTTGAGTTCTGTATCATCATTTGTGTTCATGCTATACCCCAAACGTTTTAGGGCTACTCCAATGACATCACGCTCAGAGTCCCACATCCAAATTTCTTTACGATAATTACTATCCCATAAAGCATCCCATGAGTCAATTGGTGCTTTCACCATCTTTTTATTATACAAAATGCCAACAGTCCCAACCATGTATGGGACAACATAGTCATTTTCAGGGTCATATGCTGGGTTTAAATATTCACTAGCCACATTGGTGATATTCGTAATATTAGACTTATTCAATTTTTCTACTTTTCCCTCTTTAATTAATCTATCAACCATATAATCAGAAGGAACAAGAAGGTCATACTGATTTGGGTTTTTGCTGATGTCATCATACATGGATTCATTACTCTCAAACTCTTCATAAACCACCTTAATCTTATATTCTCTCTCAAAGTCCTTTACTGTGGACATGTCCATGTATTCAGCCGCATTATAAACTCTTAGTTCGCCCACATAGTCTATTTTTTCCTCTATTTTAGTAGTCTTGTTTCCTTGAGGTGTCTTAGTTTTATCTTCATTTTTCCCCGTACAACCTATACAGAAAACAGAAAGCATAACTACCAAAAGTATGATTAAAAACTTCTTCATATCGTTCCTCCTTTTGTGAGGGAGAAAGCCCAAATTCCCCTCAAACAATTGTATTGTTTCTATTACTATGACATACTTCGTTTTTGAATTTCGGACACCTTTATCTCATTTTCAGGCAAATAATCCTCATTTTGTTCTAGTGCCTCATCATAAACCTGAAAAGCTTCTTCAAAAGATTCTTTTAGGCCATTCGCAGAAATCTCTTTTTGGAGAATTCTTTCAGAACCCTCTAGCACTCGATTTTCCTTGGAATAAACCTGATCCAGTTTCTTTAACGTAATCTTTTGATGATTCAGTGTCATAGCAAGAAGCGTTGCTGTATGAATCGTAGAAAGCGTCACGCTTCTTACACGATCCACATTACGGATTAATTCTTGATTATTTCGCATGATGACTTCCATCGCCAAAACAGTTTGTTCATTCACAATCATCATTTCTTTTATATCAAAAAGCTTTTTTTCTAAAACGTTAATGACTCTTTTTTGGTAGGATTCCGTCCTGCTTGTATCACCAAGCTCTGACATTTCCTCAGCTGTTTTTAAAAGTTCACTTAGTTTCAACTGGCCTTCTTCATAAAGCGCTTCCAGTCGTTTGATGATTTCCAAAACTTTGTTCTTTTCTATCTCCAGTGTAATGTTATCATTCGTTAGAATACTTTTTCCTTTTTCTAAGGCTTGCATAATCTCATCCAAAGAAGCTTCCTCTTGCTCAAACTCACGAAAATACTTGGTAACCGGGCTTAGAAACTTGGCAATGCCGCTTAGCGCCTTCAAACGAAATCGAACCTGGATTCATCTTTTTCATTTTTGCTTCTAGCGCCTCAATTGTGCTCGCAAGGAAACTATTCGTACGAGATGCCCCCGAAATACCTGAAATCGTTTTTCCCATCATCTTGGTTCTTTGAAGGGTATCCTCTATCACGTCGCTTCCAAAGTCTTGGATTTCTTTTTCAAGGTTTCTATCTAATTCCATCCTCAATAACCACCTTTTACATTTCGGCGTTAAATAAACTCTCTAATTTATAAATGACATTATCCGAATCGGCATCCATCGTAGAAGCCTCGTTAATCGCAGACACTTCTTCTAAGATATCAATCTCCGCATTGTATCCAATCGTATAGACAGGAATGCGTAGACCACGTGTCACGTCTTCAATATCTTCAAACTCATGGCCTCTATTGTTAACACCATCCGTTAAAACGAACATCATTAATCTGGTGTTAGGATTCTCTTGTTGTTTTTGTAGTAGCATACGTTCTGCCACAATAATGGCATCAAACATAGCGGTACCACCACTTGCTCTCATTGATTTGACAGCATTTGAAAAATAAGATCTTTGAATCGTGTCAAATTTGGCAATTGGAAGTGCAATATTCACCGTATCTGCAAAAGTAACAAGTCCCACATTGGTATTTTCATCAATAAAGGAAGCAGCACGATTTAAACTTGCTTTTAGCTTTAATAATGGAGAACCCTCCATACTACCAGAAATATCAGCAACAAACACTGCCGTCAAATCACTCGAACCATTCTTTTCTTTTTTCCATAAGCTTTGTGCATCTAAAACTGTTAACCCATCATATTGAAACCCACGGTACGCATACTCGTCATTGGCATTAAACCCACTATTGGAAGCTTTGGTTTGCGAGGCAGGTGATTTTAAATACGTGACAAATTGCTTGATAATTTCTGATTTTAAGTTTGTAAGCTCTCCAAGAGCATATACTGGATGGTCTTGTCTTATTCCCAATGGAATAAACTCATAGTTATTTCTAAGAGATGGCGTTGTATAATAATATTGGTAATTAGAAGCAAAACCATCAATCGTACCATTACGAATCGAATCTTGTAATTGCTCTGGATGATAAGAAACATATGGTGTTTTATCTTGATACAAGCGAAGTTTAGAAACTGCTGTATCACTTAGTGGATATTGATTATCAAAAGCGTTAAGAATTGATAAGAAATAATTCAATCCGTCTTCATCTGAAAGCGGATTCGTATAACCAATTACGCATTCTCCATTTAAAACCGCATTTGCAATCGTTTCAGCATCTGTATTCTTATATTTTGCTTGAATGCTATCTTTGACTTTCTTTGTAATCACAATGCCTGTCACATTCTTTAGGACGCTTTCATCAATCGTCTGGTATTTCTTCTCCTTTGCATCTAACATCATGCCATAGATTTCACTTGCAGGCATATAAATATCAGGAGTATATTTTTCTGTAGTAATAAAATCAGCAGCTAGATTACTTGGAATTGTTCTAATACCAACTGAAACTGGTGTTTCTCCTACACGAGGATTGCTTTGATTAAACTCCTTTGCCATTTGAGAAAGCCAAGAATCCTCCCCAGTTGCCATATCACTAGAAGCATAAATCGTAATAAAGCTATCAGTTACCGGATTAACAGTAAAAGGATATTCCGAAATATCAGGCAAAATAGCAATTTGTTCACTCTCTGTATCAATGGCACCTCTTTGGATAGGAAGATTTTTTACCATAATATCACGGTATAATTCCTCCAAACGCTTTTGAGATTTTTCCATATCTAGTGTTGTTGTCGTTTTTCCAACATTTTTGGTTAAGTTGATGATCGTAAAAATTAAGCCAAACACAATCACAGCTAGCACCACAAGTATTCCAGTTGTTTTCTTTTCCATATTTTCTTCCCCCTATTTATATAATCTTGCATTTTTCACTAATTCGTCCATTTCTTTAATAGCAGGCAAATTATGCACTTCACCATCTTCTAAACTATTATACTTGGATATTTCAAACAGCATCTTATCCATTTTTAGCAAAATATCTTCATTGGTTGCAGTAGCATTCTTTACAAATCTTAAATATTCCTCGTAGATTTGCATTTTCTCATCAGAGACTTCGTTAATTGGAAATCCTCTTCTTTGCAAATCCTCAAATTCTTCCACATCAAAAGCGGCAATTTTGTTTAGAATGCTTTTCATGTTGAGAAACATCACTCTTTCTACTTCTGTTAAAACGCCTTCAAACTTTTGATACGTAAGCTCCGAAGGAGAAAATTTTTGCTGTAAAATATCATCAATCGTCGCCTTTTTTCTTTTATAACGGCGAAGTTGCTCTAAGTTTTTTAAAATATCTTTATCAAAAACATCTCCATGATCAATCGCCCTCTCAAACATCCCTACGCAGTCATCCAAGGAATTTACTTTTTGAGCAATTAAACTATGCGTAGTTGCACTTGAGCTATTGAGTAGTTTTAAATTGCCGTCTAATAAAGATTGCGCCTGTTGCAATAACTGTAAACCAAGCCACTGTCATAGCAAGCGTGCTCCCCTTAAAAAAGGAAAGCCCTAAAAACGCTTTAGAAAAAATGGCAATATTGGCTACCACAATGGCAGCGTTTAAAATGATAAGCTGTTTGATTTTCTTTGGTGTCATCGTTTTTATCACTCCTTTGTCTTTTGCTATGCAAAATCGTTACATATTCAAAAGACCTTCTGTACTGATATCTTCTTTGGTAATCGTTTTTAAAATGCTCTTTCTCTTCTTATTTTTGGTATTAGAAGCATGCTTTAATACAGATTTTTCATACACGTTACGAATAAATCTTGCATTACCAAAATTCTTTGTTCCTTTATACTGGTCAATGACTTTGCGTACTTCTTCAATAGCATCTTCCGTCACCATAAAGCCTGCTTTCTTTAGCATCCCTCGAAAGATTAAGATTAATTCATCTTGGGTATAATCATCAAACTCAAGTGTATAGCCAATTCTAGAAACAATACCAGAGTTAGCATTTAAAAAGTCTTGCATTTCTTTGGTATATCCTGCAAAAATAACCACCAAGTTATCACGATAATTTTCCATGCCTTGAATTAATGTGGCAATTGCTTCCTCATTAAAAGAACTATTCTTTTCATGGCCAGAAGCAAGCGAATAAGCTTCATCAATGAACAAAACGCCTCCTAAAGCTTTTTCGATAACGCCCATTGTTTTAGGAGCGGTTTGACCGACAAATTCACCCACTAAATCTTTACTAGATGCTTCAATAAGTTTATTTTGCTTCACATAGCCCAAATTATATAAAATCTCAGAAATAATACGAGCCACTGTTGTTTTACCTGTACCAGGGTTCCCCAAGAACACCATGTGAAGGTTCACATCTTTGATTTTTAAATCATCTTTGGTTTTCTTTTTTAGTTCAATTAAATCGACTAAATCGTTTAATACTTTTTTTACCTTTTGTAGGCCAACTAACTCATCCAGTTCTGCAAAGATTTCCTCCAATGTTTTATCTTGTGCATACGAAGGAACTTCTTTGTGGAAAGAAATGCTCGTATACAAATTATCGCGATACGACGGAAAATCTAAACTTGTCTTGGGATAGGTATTGGCAATATAGTCTAGCAGCTTAACACGCATCTCTTCGGTTACTTCGATACTTGTCCCAAGTTTTTCAATCACTTCGTTATACACATCTTGAGTATCTGGAATCGTTTCCACAATTTGAAATGCGAAATCTTTTTCTAGCATATTAGAGTTTTTGGCAAAGAAACCGTTGATTTCGTTTTTATCTTTACCAGTCACAATGGTAATCGTTTTGCCAGCAGTACCATTTAGCTTTTCATCGAAAGCGTGTAAAATAGAATCCTTCGTATTTTCATCTAATAGTTCAAACCCTTTTAAATCTCTTAGTACAATGACATTGTTTTTATCATTGTAAACACGTTCCATCTCTTCTTTGCGTGTTACGTTATACAAAGACAAATCGCATTTAATGCCGTAACGTACATAAGAAAACATGGTGGAACTCTCATAAATAATATCAGAAATATCGCGAATGGTTTCTTTATTTGAGGTAATAATTTGCATATGAAATGGAATATAATTGGTTTCTATTTTTTCTTTGTACTTACGCATATACTCAATTTCTTTTTTTAAAAATGCTTTAGACTCATCGGTAATATACAGCGTATCAATTTTAGCAAACCATTCTACCATCTTTTGATCATAAGCATCTTTATTGCGCTCTATCGTCATTCTTTCGTATTCGTCATTTTGAGAAGGACGTCTTTCTATAGACGAAGCCTCATCTTGTAGTGGGGTATACGACCTTGTCATTAAGCTTCTTCTCGTTTCAGGTGCATCACCGTTTTCTCCCTTATCTACTCTATTAGACTGTGAATCAGTAGAACGTCTAGTGGTAACAGGCTCTTTTTTAGGCGGTGCTTCTTTTTCTTCTTTTAAGCGTTTGGCCCTTTGTGCCTCCGTCTCTAAAATAGGAGTATCATCGTCTGAAAGGCCAAGTTCACGTCTTAATTTTTCATTTTCCTTTTCTAATTTTTCAATTCCAAAATAATCGGAATAAATATCTTTCCAAAAATCAAACTTTCCCATGATTCCTCCACTTTATTTGGTACCAATATCTACTAATTTTTCTTTTAATTCTTTTTCAATATCCTCTAAGCTCCTTGCAGCTTCAACTCTTTGTTGTCTGCCAGCTTCATGAATTTCGATGACTTTATCTAATGTTTCAATAATATCGGCATTGACCTTTTGAAGCGTTTGTACATCAACAATTGGTCTTTCAGATTCTTTCGCAATATCGATAGAGCCTTGTTTTAGAAGCTCACTATTCTTCTTAAGCATATCGTTGGTAAGCTGTGTCACTGCCTTTTGTGCGCCAACCGCTTGTTTAGCGTTATTAATTCCAAGTGCAATCACCATTTGGTTTTTCCAAAGTGGAATAGTATTCGTAATGGATCCCTGAATCTTTTCAACTAACTCTGCCTCGTTGTTTTGTAGCAAACGAATTTGTGGAGCCATTTGAATGCAGATGACACGTGTTGTTTTTAAGTCGTAAATTTTCTTTTCAAAACGGTTAATGGTATTTTCCATATCACTCACTTTTTGTGCATCTAATTGTTCTCCAGATTCTTCTGCCTTTCTCTTAAGTTCTGGAAGTACAACTGTTTTAAGTTCTTCTAGCTTTCTTTCACCAGCAATAATGTATAATGATAATTCTTTAAAATAGTCTAGATTCTTCTCATACATTCCATCAAATGTCTTGATATCTTTAAGCATTTGAAGTCTATGATGTTCCAAATTCTTTTCAATGACATCAATATTGCCATCTATTTTGTTATATTTCGCAACAATTCTATCCACTTGTCTTTTGGCATTATTAAATAGCTTACCAAATACTCCTTTATTATCATAAGCCACATCTGAATCAAATGATTTAATTTGAGCTACTAAGTCAGAAAGTAAATCGCCAACCTCACCAAGACTTCTTGTTTTAACGCCCTCTAAAACACTATCTGAAAATTGAGAAATTTTCGCTTGCGCTTTTGCGCCATAAGAAATGACTTGTGCCATATCTGTCACATCGACTTTACTATTATATTCATCAATAGCACGTTTTTCCTCCTCTGTTAAGGCATCATAATTTAACGATTTTTCAATTCCTTCATTGGTAACTTTGTTTGTCGTACCAATGATTTTCTCTACACTTTCCTCATCTAGTTTTTTCTCAACTTTTAACTCAACATCTTCCATTTTTTTCATTCCTTCCTTTAGGAGAATTTCTTCTCCTACTATTCTCATTATCTCATACTAGTTATTGTATACTATGCAAAACAAATTTACAACATTTTTCCCGTTATTTTTTAGCTTAAAAAAAGTGGCGGCCAAGGGTCACCACTAAGAATTATGTAACTATAGTCTTGGAATACCGTCGTATCCAATGGTTTTATTCTATTTCTCGAATGAATCTGTTCAATGCCTCTCTTGCAATTACAAGTGTCTTATCTTCTTGATCAAATAATGGATTAAACTCTACTAGGTCAATACTCTTAACCTCTGCTTTATGCTGAATGACTTGCATCACCGCTATCATAAATTCCTCTTTTGTGAAGTTTCCCTCTTCTGGAATGGAAACACCAGGTGCTTCTACAGGACAAATGGCATCGAAATCTAAGCTAACATGCACCCCATTGGTATCACGCGTAGCAATCTCAAAAGCCTCCTCCATGACACGCTCGATTCCGATTCGTTTTACATCCTCTTCTGTATAGATGGTAATACCAGCATCTTGTAAGTTTTCTAACTCTTGGGGCATATCAATACTTCTTGCTCCCACCAAAACTCCATTTTGAGGGCGGTAAAAATTGCCTTGATGAAAGGCTGTTAATTCCTCTTTGACTCTCCCCGTCACTGTAGCAAATGGAAGGCCATGAATATTTCCCGTAATAGTCGTATCAAATGTATTATAATCTGCATGTGCATCAAGCCAAATAATCCCCATATTTTGATAACGCCTAATACTTCCTAAGGCACTGCCAATGGCAATACTATGATCACCACCAAGTGTAATGGGAAAATGTCCCTCTTCTATCGTTTTGACAATTTGTGTATACAATATTTGGTTAAAGGCATTGATAGCCTCTATATTTTTGCGTTTGTTTTCTGTTTCTAACTGTTTTTTTACATTTTGTTTTTCTATCTTAATCACGTTTGCGATTTTATCGCTATGAATCGACTCCATTATCTTATCTGGTCCCAATTCTGAGCCACAGACATGAGTACCTAAATCTGTACATGCTTTTATGATATCAATCATCGAAATCCCCCTTTTTCCATCTGTACTATCGTACCGCTACTTGGGAAGAATGTCAAATGATTATTTGTGTCTTCATAGCCTCCTATTACACTTTGATACCATTTTTTAAATTTGTTTCGAACTCTTTTTTCGTACAATCCATTTTTTCATAAAGAATCATCAATTCTGTATCGGAATACTTTTTGAGATATTCCGCGACATTTTGAAATGGAATATACTCAATATTTTTAATTACCATTTGCCTAGCATGAACTTTTTTGCGATGAAGAATTTTATTCTTTTGACCTAGTTTGATTATCATCCAAATAGGATAAATCAAAACTGAAAAGACAAATGCCCACAAAAATGGTAGGAGCATAACCCCTTCTAAGACGCTTATCAGAAAAGGTTGTGGAGCCTCTCCCCCTGTTTTCGTACCTACTTCTTGTGCTTCTGTAAACAAGCCGACAAACTTAATGGAAAGAAAAATACAAACAGCAAGAGCCACCCACCATAAGTAACTCGGCGCTTTTTGGTAAGTACTTTTCCACTGAATGTTCCAATCATTCTTTGTAGAAAGTGCTTTCCCGCCATAAATCTTGCCTGTTTGTCCATCCATTAAATAGGCATATTCTTCTCCTTGATAGGCCACACTAAATAGCCATACAGGGATTAACACTTTTTTGACTTGCTTTAATGAAGTAGTTGCCACTCTAATACCCGTTTTCTGTTCTTTTCCTTCCGTGTTTTTGGATAGCATTTCTTTCAATGATTGTTTAAGTTCCTCTTGTTCAAACGTAGTAACACGATCTTTTAATACTTCCGGCAATTCATCTCCACAGTCAATCGCAAAATCCGTCAAATAAAATGGCGTAAATTTTTTGATATCTCCCATATGCGTAAGTAGCATTGGATTTATCAAATCATCATCGATACGCATTTCATTATCTTGTAAATAGGATGAATAAACATCGTAAGCGAACTCAAATGGTTGCCCAGAAGGATGAAGACCACGCGCATAGACTTTAGAATCTACTTCATATAAATTAGCCGTCAAATAAATCCCTTTCACATGAGAAAGCGGTGCTTTAAAGCGAAAATGATAGGGAGCAAATGGTTGGCTTTGTAAAAATGCATCTGCTCTTCTTAAAAATTCATCTTTCTCAATACGAAAAGGAATAATTCCCTCTACACCGTAACTCTTTGGTATACTGATGAATGACAAATTCTCTACTGCCACAGTATACGCAATCCGTTATCACCGTATCTGCATCGACAATTAATCTTGCCCCGCAGGAACTACAAGTACACTCATGATAGGAAATCTGATAAGGCTTATCCTCAAATTCTTCTAGTGGGATGTCACTTTGGCAATGACTGCAATGACACATCCCTGTAGAAGGAATATAGACTACATTTGCACCACATCTTGTGCAAGCAATTTTCATTCGTACCCCTCCAAACTCTAACTAAAACTATTGTATCATAGTCACCTTTTATAAAACAATACTTCGTTACAATAAAAAGAGCGATAAACAATATCGCTCTTTGTATTTTTTTAGTTTTATAAAAATCCTCCTCTTTTGTATTTTATTGGATTAAAATAAACCTTTAATTTTATCCATAATGCCACTTGCATTATCCATCGTAAGTTTTGCCTTTACGCCATCGATAAGTGCATTAATCTTATCATCTGGTAAATCTACCCCCACTAAATCCTCTACTGTTTTCACAGGATTGGTTTTAAAGTTTTCTGCAATGTTTGGATCCTTTTGAATTTTGGTAACGATTGCCGTAATTTGATTTTTTAAATCATCCATTGATATTACCTCCTTTATCAATAGTTTTATTATATTAATCTCTACGACAAAATGCAAGAGGATATGATAAACAAAAGAGTCCCTTATCGGGACTCTTTAAAAATTATTTTCCTACTGCAATATCTGCATAGGTGTTAGTAACAAGTTTTTCGTATGGAACTTTTGCTTCTAGTTCTCCAGCCTCCATAATAACGTCTTGCAGTCTATCAAAAGATTCCTTTGATAGGTTTGGTGTTTTGCTCCAAGCATCGATTTCTTTGTAGCGCTGAGCTACCTTCTCCAAAACAGCTAAGTCGCTATCTGGGAAAGAAGGTGCAATGACTTCAGCAATTTCTTTTGCCGTATGAGTTTTAACCCATGTTTGCCCTTCATAAATGGCATCGACAAAGTTCTGGATGATTTCAGGATGTTTCTCCATATAGCTTTGCTTAGCAAAATAAGTGGTGAAAGGCATTTCGCCAGCTTCTTCTCCAACGGATGCTAAAATCACACCCTTTCCTTCATTTTCAACCATGGTCGCCGTTGGTTCATAAATGGTAACATAGTCACCTACCCCACCTAAGAAAGCGGCTGTCATTGCATCAAAGCTAATACTGTTATCAAAATTCATATCCGTCTGAGGGTTAAGCCCATTTTTCTTGATGGCGTACTCGAGTGCCATATAAGGACTACCACCTTTTCTGCCAGGAAGGATGTGTTTTCCGGCAAGATTCTGCCAAGAAAAGTCCTCCTCTTCTCTTCCTACTAAGAACGAACCATCCTTGGTAGTTAACTGGGTAAATACCATCGGATAATCCGTCTTTCCCTGTAGATACACGTAGATAGAAGCCTCTGCGCCTGCAAGACCAATTTCTACTTGGTTCGAAAGGACTGCTGTCATGACATTATCTGCTCCACCGCCATTGATCAAGCTAACTTCCAAACCATGCTTTTCAAAAAGTCCCAAGTTGATTGCTACATACTGCGGTGCATAAAACACCGAATGTGTCACCTCACTCACAGTGACTTTGGTAATTTGGCTTGTTTTTTGACCACACCCAGTAAGAGCAAGAGTCATGACGAAGACAAGCACGAGTGCCAAAACTTTTTTCATGTTGTTTCCTCCTTTTTATTATTTATTGCCATCTTCCCTTCACAGAAATAACTTTCTGCAAAAGGCAAACTGCCACATACAAGAGTGTTGCAACAAATCCTAGAATAATAACCGATGTCATGACCAAATCAAGTTTAAAGACCTGACCACCATATACGATTAAATATCCTAAGCCTCCTTTGGATACCAAGAATTCACCTGTAATCACACCTACCATCGAAAGGCCAATGCTTACTTTAAGCACATTTAGGAGAGTAGAAATATTCGATGGAAACACGATTTTCGTAAAAACTTGCCATTTGTTTGCACCAAAAGTCTCTGCCATTTTGATTTTGTTTTGATCCGTTTTCAAAAAGCCACTGAGCATATCTAGTATCGTTACCACTAGTGAAATTGCAAGGGCCATAGTAATAATGGCAGGCATGCCAGCTCCCACCCAAATGATGATAATGGGGCCAAGTGCTACTTTAGGCAAACTATTTAGTACCACAAAAAATGGAGATAGCACTTCCGAAAAGAATTTTGACCACCATAAAAGAGAGGCTATCGTCACACCCATTATTGTTCCAAGCAAAAATCCAATGATGGTTTCTAAACAAGTGACACCCATGTGGTACCATAAACCTTCCGAAAGCATTTTCAGAAACGTTTCCCATACTTTGGAAGGTTTTGAAGTAATAAAGCTATCGATGATTTCTAAGTTTGCCAAAAGCTCCCACATACCAATTAAAAACACCACTAAAAAAAGCTGCGTGCCTCTTACTAGTAACTTGTGGTTTCTTTTACGTCTTAGATATTCTCTTCGCTCGGCAGAAATTGTTCTATCCATCCTCTCCAAGCTCCTTCCATATAAGGTCAAAATACTTGCTAAACTTAGGATGTTCTCTCGTAGCAAGTGGTGTACGGTTTTCTATGTCAAATGTAATTGGATGCACCTTTTTGATGGTGGCAGGCCTTGGGGAAAGGACAATGATTTCATCCGACATAGAGATTGCTTCAGGAATATCATGTGTCACCATAATTGTAATTTTATTTTCTGCTTTAATAATACGATACACATCTTCTGTTACCGATAGTCTTGTTTGATAATCTAGTGCCGAAAACGCTTCATCAAGGAGCAACACATCTGGGTTCGTTGCTAAGGTACGAATGAGCGCTACTCTTTGTCTCATACCACCCGATAAGTTTTCAGGATACTTATCTTGAAACTCGATAAGTCCATATTTAGCAAGAAGATTTTTGGCATAAGCTTTGGTTTCCGAAGTGACATTCTTTCGAATTTCTAACCCCAGCAGTACGTTTTGATACACACTTCGCCAATCTAGTAAATAGTCTTTTTGAAGCATATATCCAATGTTACAATTCTTTCTGGTGAGAATGGAATTATCCAAGTAGATTTCTCCTGTTGTTGGTTTCTCTAGTAGGCTAATCATCGATAACAAAGTAGATTTTCCACAACCACTAGGTCCAACGATGCTGGTAAAATGTCCTTGCTTAAAAGCATAGGTAAAATCTTTTAGTGCCTGTGTCTCACCATTTTCATCTTGATATGTTTTGCTAATATGATTTAACCTTAGACATTTTTTCATAGTTCTTTTCTCCTTTTAACTTTTGCTGATAGTACACTATATGATTGTTGAAAAAAAGTGTGACAAAAAATGACGGCCGATGACCGTCATTTTTCCATAATATGATATTTAACTTTTACTCTTTCCAATCTTTGAATCAAAGGTTTTGCCATTAAAAACAAGAAAGCAAAGGTTGAAATGGCGTGAATGAGATCTAGTGGAAACCCTTGAGCATAAGTTGCAAGTATTACCTCTTTTGTCATTTGGTCAGTATAAGAAAGCGTCGCATAAAAATTCATAATTCCTCCGTAGAGCACTAATGTGACGATAAATCCAAATGTACTTAGTACCAATTGATGTTCTTTCCACTTTTCTTTTTCAAAAATGATGCCAGATAAAAATCCAATGAGACTGGTAGCAAACATTTGCCAAGGTGTCCATGGTCCTTGACCAAAGTAAATGTTGGAGGCAAAACTTCCGTAGCATGCCAATCATCAAGGCACTTTCTTTCCCAAATACAATGCCTGAGATAATGACAAGCGAAAGCATTGGCTTTATTTCTGGTACCGCATAAAACGCGACACGACTCATGGCTGCAAGTGCCGACATCACTGCAATGGTTAAAATTTCAGAAAGCTTTGCCTGACGATTTTCAAACAAAAGCATGATAGATACTAACGCTTCTACTACCAATAGCGCACTAATAAAATAATACTTTTTATCATGAAAGCAGAAATACCCAATAAGAACTGTCACTGGGACAAGTAGCATATCGATCCAAAGTGCTATTTTTCTTTTTGACATAAGGCATTTCTCCTTTTTCTAAATTATAAATCAATATTTCTTGTCATTCTCACAAAATCAGTGGTATAAAACTCATTACTTTGGAAAAACGGCTTTACTTCATTTTCTGCAATGATTTCTCCTGCAAAAAGCATACCACATCGGTGAGAACAAGAAGATGCAAATTCCATATCATGTGTTACCATCAAAATCGTCTTGTTCTCTTTTTGTTTTTCCTGAATGACTTTCTTAAGAACATCCTTCATACAAGCATCTATTCCTTTGGTCGGTTCATCTAATAAAAAAATACTGGCATCTGTTAAAAAAATCTTAGCAAGCCCTAATCGCTCTTCCTCTCCTCCCGAGATGTCAAAAGGATGTGATGCTAAAATAGAAGACAAAGAAAAAAGCTCTACCATTTCTTGAATTTTTCTTTCATCCGTGGTGATGGATAAAAGCTCTTCTTTTACCGTATGGTGAGTGAACAAGGTTTTTGGATTTTGTGGTAGCATCACGATGTTTTCACTCGTAACAAGTTTTCCTGCATATGGTTTTAAAATCCCGCAGATGATTTTTAAAAGAGTGGTTTTGCCACTGCCATTCCCCGCAAGCAGTGAATATACTTCTCCCTTTCTTACGGTTAGATTGAGTCCCTTGATGACATCTTTTTCTTCTCTCGAATAGCGAAACCAAATATCTTTGAGCGAAAGAGCCGTCTGCTGTTCCTTTTTGACGGGAATACTTGGCAATGCACACTCCTTAATTAGCCTACTTAACTCTTTCTTTTGGGTAAGATGTTTTTTTAGGAAGTTTCTAGCTTCTCCCATGTGCCAAATGACTTTTTGCTCTCCAAAATAAGTAGGGAGCTTCATCATATACGGCAAAACCGTAAGATGCTTTTGGTTCATCATCATCACTTTTACTACATCTTCTGTTTTACCCTGCATTTCAATTTTACCATCGTCCATCACTATCATTTTATTGGCCATCGATGCCAATTCCTTGATGGTATGTTCGGCAATGATAATGGTGGTTCCTAACTCTTCATGAATCTTTTTTAAATACTTAAGAAGTTCTTCTCTCACCGTGGTATCTAGTTTGCTAAGAGGTTCATCTAAAATGAGGATATCAGGGCGCATCATCATCACAGAGGCAAGTACCACAATCTCTTTTTGACCACCAGAAAGTTTTGAAATCTCTTTTTCAAAAATATCTTGCAAATTAAAAAAGTAGCATGTTTCTGCGACACGTATTCTCATCTCGTCTTGTGGCATATTCATGTTTTCAAGGCCAAAGGCAAGTTCGTGCCACACTTTATCACAAACAAGTTGGTTTTCTATGTTTTGCATGACAAAACCAACTTTTGTACTAGTATCTACCTCTTGTATTTTTTTGCCGTCAAGAAATATCGTTCCTTGCATATCGCCATAGGGACGAATTTCATTTTTGAATTGTTTTAAAAGCGTGGATTTGCCACTTCCTGATTTGCCAAAAAGAAGGATAAAATCTCCTTCCTCAATTTCTGTCACAATATGAGAAAGTGCCTCTTTTTGACCTATTGCATAGCGAAAACTTAAATCTTCGATCTTAATCTTTTCCATCTTACACTCTCCCTTATCTCTATCACTAGAGGCAAATATAGCAATAAACCATAACACATGATTATCAGTTTTTCTACTATGCCACAAGAATTCATTTGGATGGTTGGATAATAACGATAATAAAGCACTCCTTGCAAAACTGCCATCACGATACAAACAAATAATACAAAAATGATAATGAGTAACCAAAAATCTTTTTGATGGAAACGAAAAATGGAAAAATAACTTCGTTTTTGTTCTTGATACCCTCTCATTTTCATACTCATAGAGATTTCAATAGAATTTTCAAACGCAAGAGAAACCTCCGTCAGCAAAGCATTTCCAAGTGACTTTACTCGTTTCCAAAGTCCCTCTTCTCGTATTCCTAGTGCTTGTTGACCATGATGTATTTCTTGAAACTCAGAAATCATGCGAGGAATAAAACGCAAAATCATCGATAATAATAGCGAAAGTTTCGGGACTGTCTTTCCAAATAAAAAAAGAAGCTTATCGGATGTCATCAAACGATGAAATAAACGAAACCATAGTATGGTCGCTAAAATCATCATAGACGCAGAAGCACCAAACACAATCGATTCCAGTGTTAGTGGATTGCCATTTTGAAAATAGCCTAAAATAGTACTTCCACGATGATGAAACAACGCATTAATCAAAATCGCGATAAGTGCAAGTGGCAATAATTTGATAAGGAAAATACCCGCATTTTTTCCTTCTATCACCCATAAATATGTAAAGGATGCTAATAGCGAACATGCCAAAAAGATTGGATGCATCCAAAACATTGTCATTCCCATCACAAGAGCAAAATATACTAAGTTCACGATTGGATGAAATCGTTCAAATTCACGCATAGGCACCTCCCCTTTAAATATCGTTTCCCAAATCACAAGAATACAAAAATTCCACCACATCTCCGAGGTTTTACTAGGTAGCTTGATGAGGCGGTATTAGGTGCTACCCCGTTTACGCGATACATCCACCCCGATAGCTCTCCTCCATCAAACTCGTAAATGTTGGCAATTCCTTCAATATACATACTACGATATACTGGCGTATAGTTAAATTCCATATGGATTTTTCTATTCAACAATTCGCGTTTTAACACATCAAAAGCAGAATCCGACTCTTCTATTTTGGCTAGAGTAGGAGGCAAAATGATGCCATCTTTGGGAATCAATTCTACGACATTAGGATTTAACGTATCTAAGTGATTAAGAAGTGTCTGGCAAGAAACCGATAGGGTAATCATATCTTGCTTTTCTTCTTTTGGTAACACTTCAGATAACTGATAAGTATTCTCTTCTAAAACAATCTCTGAAGGCTTGGCAGTATCATCTACCAGCGTCCTATCAATCGCACGGATTTCTTCGTCAGAATGTATCTGAGTTTCTTCTAGTTTACTCTCTTCTTTAGAAGGTTTCGTGATATCTTCTGGATTACTTGTTTCTTGCATAGTAGAAGATAAAACGGTTTCTTCTACATCTTCCTGAATAAGATTTTCTCCTTCTTTGTCAACCGTATTTTTGCTTTGCTGTGTAGTATCCTCACTGCTAGAATGAATTTGGGTAGTAGCATCTGAGAAGATTATCTCTTTTTCTGTATCTGTCTTCTGAGAAAGAGGTGCTCCTATGAAAAAAGAAATCCCTAAAAAAGCAATGATGAATCCCCAAAAAAACATTCTATTTTTCATACAAAACACCCCTTTTCTTTTTTAGTGTGCCAACACATGATATGGCATCATTGTAAGTACATATAGTGCTTGTTCGGTTGCCATTAAGTTCACTTTTTCATCCGTCAAAACATGTTTAAATCCCTCTTGTGGGACATAATAACTTAAAATAGCATCCATAATGGTATTGCCATTTTTCACGAAACGAGAATCATACATAGAAATATGAAGCGCCTTCATCGCCGCATACACTTGCACGGTACTCTCTAGATTTTCTAACCCGAAGCTTTCATAGCCACCGGTTATACGTTGTGTGCGAGATAAAAACTCTACCGCACGATTCACGGAAGCTCTTACTGTTTCGTTTTCTAAATCATGAGAAAGTGCTTGCAAAGCCATTGCTGTCACATCCACATCAGATGCTCCATTTTCAGCAAAACTAAATCCGCCATCTTGTCCTTGTCTTGCGAGAATATACGCAAGATATTGTTCTCTTATATCTGTTTCATAATGATTTTGATCAAGTGCAAGTAGTGCATAAATCGCGCCATTCATTCCTTGGAAAGTGACTTTATCATAATCTGTTAAAGGTGATAGCAAGTTAACCCCACCAACATTGGTCGCATCTTTTTCAATTGCACTGAGTGCAAGAGAAACTCTTGCATACTCCGTATACTTTCTGTCTGATAATACGCCGTCATTTTCTTTGAGAGTTTTTTCTACTTGTTGGTAATACGTTTCAAAATATTCTTCTGGTACTTCAATAGACGATGCTTTGATACCCATGACTGCCCATTCGCCACCAACAGACGCTACAGTAGGCTCTGTTACAGTTTGATGAAGTACTTGTGCAGTATCTTTCATCACAAATGAAGTACTCTCCTCTAAAAAGAGTCCCATCATTCTTGAAAGAATCGAATCTTTGGACATGATAGCATTTCTAACATATTTTAAATCCACTTCTGCAAGATCTTTCTCACCAGAATGTGTCTCTTCCCTTTGCGTTTCAGTCGTATTCACTTCTTCGCTTTTTACAGTAGTTCCCGAAGAACTAGAAGAGGATTTTGAAACGTTTAGCCATGCATTGATAAATTCTCCATCATACTCTGTAATACCATACCATGCGCCATATCCTTCCATCTCATAACGAAAGTCGTTGGTGTAATATAGTAACACGTCATCTCCATTCGATAGAATCGTATCCGAAATACCCGTCCAAGGACTATCTCCATTGACGGTAAACATCCAGCCAGAATACTGACCATTGCCGAATTCAGATATCTCGTGGCTACCATATTTCCTAGGAGATTCAATCATGGCAACATAAGGACCATAGCCAGTGTCTTTTAAGTCGCAATCTAGCTTTTTATCCGCTAATACTTTTTCTATTAAATCTTTTACCGAAGCGCCTTCTTCAAGACGATACGATTTTTTGGAAACCCACTCTTGATACTTACTTCCATAGTATCCTTGTTTTCCTTTGCTTAAATCAACATTTTGAGAAGAGGGACTTGCCCCAATCAAACGAAAAGAAACTTTGATGCGACTATCATGACTACTTCCTCCACCACTAGTACCACCTGATTCTCCTGATGACGAAGGCTCTCCCGAGGTTGGGTCATCGATCATAGGATCTCCCGAGGTTGGGTCATCGATCATAGAATCTCCTGAAGTTGGATCATCAATCACAGGATCTCCTGAGGTTGGATCATCAATCACAGGATCTCCTGAAGTTGGGTCATCAATCATAG
>DBWQ01000006.1:0-91965 GCA_002308995.1 Clostridiales bacterium UBA1234
GATACTTCTGTAATTGTTGCTGGTACTACTATTGTTACAGTTGCTGGTACTGTTAGTGTAAATTTATCTGAGCTATCATTTGCATTTGTTGCTGTAAATACATAGTTTCCTTCATAAGTGCCAGCTGTATTTGCAAATGGTGAAGAATCATTTGCTACTAATTGTACTCCTATATTTTCTCCAGGATTGATGACTGCAGTTGTATCATATCCATATGAAGCAAAAGGTCCATCATCTGTCGGATTGACATTGTTTAAATAAATTGGATTGGTTCCATTATTGGTAATGGTTACTACTTGTATATGATCTGAAGAACTAAAACCTGCTTCTACACTACCAAAATCTACTGATACTGGATTTGCTGATATTGATGTAGTTGAGGTTGATGAAGTTGGCTCTACATCATCCGTCCACATACCAAGAGAAGTAGCATTTTGTTGCCAATTAACAAGTTCGGTTCCCGTCATATTCACTGTAACACTAGTAGTTGGGAATGCATATAAGCTTTGAGATTCATCAGCAACATAGAATAACATTCTTAGTCTATATTTTTCTCCAGCTTCAAAAGTTCCTGTTGCATCTACAAAATCCCATTGACCTTCACCAGTTCTCTTTTGCCACTTAATACTATTAATATAAATAATATCTTTTAAACTTGTATCATCATTAACAGATGCAATGCCAGTAGTCAAAGTAGGTATCTCTTCTCCTACAACTGGTGCAACATAGTTACTATCTAGCGTAATTTTGGTAATCTTAGTTGTTTCAAACCACTGTGCTGTATACGTTCTATTTCCTGTAGAACCTTTAGTAATTGTTACTTCTTGCGTTGGTTCCGATAAGTCTGTACCTGTCCAACCAACAAAATAAAAATTATTTTTTGCTGGATTGATTAAAGTAATGTCATTACTTTCGACGGTGTATTCTATAGGATTTACTCCTGAAACTATTCCATCATTTAAATTGTAAGTAATACTATAAGTAATCGGCGTCCATTGAGCTACTGCTGTCATATCACCTGTAACATCAAATGATTGACTTGCATTATAAATAACATCTCCAATTTTCCATCCAGCAAATTGATAACCTTCCGGAGTTGTATAACCATAAGAATCAGGAAGTGCAATTGAACAATTCGTTGGTCCTATTGGCACATTTTCAATTGCTGAAGGAGACTGCCCATTATTTGGGTCAATCGTTATGGTGCACTTCGTTTTTGGTGTTTTATATGTTATATAATACCTAATAGTTCCATCACTATATGGAGAGTGCGTCCAGCAGGTTGCTATCATGTCATTAATTTTTATTTTATTTAGCATTTCTTCTCGCGTTCCAAATTCATATGAATTCATATCTTTCAATGAAAAGCAAACAAGAATATTATAGTTCGTATCTTCTAAAAAAGTGTAATCCGCTGATATACTATCACCGAATCCTCCAAGATCACTTACAAATCCTGTGCTCATGGAAATATCATACTTTGAAAATAGTTTATCTGGTTCTCCAAACACAACCGTTGAAGGATCAAAAACTGGATGTTGCCCTACGACAGGTAATGTAATAGTAGCCGAAGCTTCTGTGATTTTTTCTTTTGCAAATACTGTCATACCAAACATCATAGTAAACATCAATGCTAATACTGCCAAAAACATCGTTCTTTTCAATAACTTTTTTGTCATTATTTAAAAACCTCCCCTTTCCATTTGCATTTAAGTGAGAGAATATATCTAATTTATGTCTCATTCTTGTCTCACTTAAAAGCATAAGAAAAAACTTGAATTTGCCTACATTCTAGGCACAACATTTCCTATATATCATATAATAACAAAGGCAATTTTTCAAGATTTTTATCCATAAAAAGAGGATTATCCATAGGAAATAAAAAAAGAGGCAATTTGCCTCTTTTTTATATTTCTTTTCTATCTCATTTACTCCACGCAAAAAATTATTTCAAATCATTCTTCTCCATAAAACTTCGAAAAATCATATACTTTCGAAAAGTATGTGTCATACACAACTTCATGAAATGTATACTTATTTGCACAAAGTCCTTGGTCTCTAAATACTGTATCAGAAACCGTAATTGTTTCATTTTCTAAATCGATATCTTCAATGATGCCAACATGTCCCCACCAGGTAATAATGTCGCCGTCTTTGATAATTCCAGATTTTAAAATATCTACTGTTAAATCATATTCTACGCCGTAGCCAGGAATCGTGGCATAATGATCATCTGGTCCTGCTCCAATATCTCCTGGATCAAACCCTGCATTATATAATGCAAAGCTCACAAATCCACTACAATCAAGTCCATTTGGCCTAATCTTTCCCGTAGATAATTCATTAATTGGTGCGCCCCACATCGCAGGGCCTGCTCTCGAATCTTTGATGGTTTCATATTTATCTTCTGATAAATATAATCCCTTTTTATAATAGCGTCCCTCTCCATCACAAGGTCTAGAATAATCATTCTTTTGATATCGACCATTTTCATAAATATATGGAATTCGATATGGAAATTCCATGGTCATAAACTTAGCAACAGCAACGACGGCAGCTCTGGTGCCTTCTCCTGCCTCAGCCACTTTATACTCTAGTATTTCATCTAGCAAATGTGCTTCTTCCATGGTAAAGACATTTGCTTTATTTAAAAATGGTTTTTTTTCATCGATTTGTGGAAGTGTGATTAAATCTGTCACGGTAACAGGAATCTCAACTTTGTGTCCATAGCTATCAGAAACTGTTAATGTAACTTTCCCTGCCTCTAATGCCGTAAGAGTACTTCCTTCCACTTTTAAAACAGAAGGATCATCTACCTCTATGCTAACCTCCTTTGATGGGTTTCCTATCCATTTCATCTCCACTTCAAGTTCTTTTTCTTCCCCTTTGGTAAGCATGATTTTATTTAAAGTAGTTTTCACATTTAGCTCATAAACAGCACTTAAATAATCTGCAATTTCATACAGTTTTACATGCTGTTTTTCATCTTTCACTTGGATATACTTTATATCATCTCTTACTTCTATGGTATTATCCTTAGAAACCAAAGTCCAGTCCGTGATGATTTCGTCCTCTGATAAAACCTGATACCATCGATTCTTTTTAAGCGTTGGTTCCGTGAAAGAAAAGTGAACAGTAGTATCATCTATACTAACTTTTTGGATTGATAACCCATCCTCTAGATAGTTTGATTCCACAACACCCATAAGTTCATACTTTTGAAAAACGTATGTCGCGCAAATCAAAACCATGATAACAATTAAGATACAAACTATCAAAAGCGTATGTTTTTTAGGTTTAGGACTAGGATTTTTTTCTTCAACTTCATCTGTTTTTGTTTCTGTGTCCATATTGCCTCCTTAACGACATTTCATACTCTTATCATAAATGTTATATCAGTTTTATTAAATTATGTCAAGTAAATGTCAAAAAATAACATCCATAGACTTGAGAAACCCTCATGTCTATGGATGTCTATATCTTATTTAAAGGTTTCTACACATCTTAAGCTAGTAGCAATTGCTTCTTCGATTTTAGCATTTCCTAACGGTGAAAATACATTCTCTCCCGTACCTTTTAAAATCTCTTTGCTTGCCATAAAGTAAACTCCAGATTTTGCCCACTTACCAATTCTTCTATCATCTACAAATTGAGAAACTTGTTCTAAATTGACTTTTGTATCAATTCCCGCTTTTTCTAAGCTTCTTGCTATCATGGTTGCCATTTGCTCTCTTGTAATCTGTCTGTCTGGCGTAAAAGTATTAGCCGATGTTCCGTTGGTAATTCCTAAACCATATGCTTTTAAGACATTTGCATCACTAGTATCAATGAATGGATTTTTAGATGGTAGTTCTGCTTTTTTGCCACTTATTTTTTCGTATAGCTTCACTGCAACTGCTGCAAATTGAGTTCTATCAATAGGCTGTGTAAAATCTTTATTTCTTAAGATTTCTGGTATTATGCCAAGTTCAGTAGCTTTTTTCATTTCTTCATCTGCCCAATCATCTATTTTGCTCCAAATAGGTGATTTATCATTTTGATTGGAGCCAGAAGTCGTTTGACGATTGGATGGAACCACATTCACTGTTACATCTTTTTCAAAGATTGTTTTGTCACTAACACTACTATACACTTCCAGTTGAATCGTCGTTGTTCCTGGTTTTAATCCAATAAATGATTTACATGTTGTCGAAACTTCTACCATTTCATCGTTTTCGGCACGGCAATCAATATCAATATACGTATTTGGATCTAATGGCTCATTAGGAAGAAGATGCCAAACAATCTGGGCTGTTTCTCCTACCTCAATCGTATATTCCTCTTGTTCAATCACAAAATCTGTTGGCTCATCAATCGTTTGCCTATCAGAGTCATAAACATGAAGCAAATAAGATTGACTTACTCCATTATATAACGTTGCTGTAATAGTAGTTTCGCCAACTGCAAGAAGCTGAACAATTCCCTCTTCTACTGTAGCAACTTCTTCATTAGAAGATTTCCAAATCAAACTATTTCTTAGCACCTCATCGTATTCGGAAGGATACAAACTAACAGATAGAGAGTCATAAATGCTATCTTCAAGAGGCATCCATACTTCATGCGTAGAAAAATACATAGAAACCTCACCGGCTATTTCTTCTATGCTAACAAATTCTGGCACAAAAGTAGTATGACGATTGATTCTCTCTGCATAAATACTCTTACCAGTTTCTTTGTTCACCCATTGTTTAAATAGATAACCCTCTTTGATTGGATGAATATCTACATCAAAAATATAAGAATTTCCACGAACAGTTTCTTGTTTCTCAATGTTACCATCCACTTCAAAAGAAACCGTAAAATAAACATCGCCTACTTCATCAATATGTTCATTAAACCACTGTCTTCGATAATCTAGTACACTACGAAGGGTTTCAATTTCAGCATCGTAATTTACTTTTTCGTAATAAAACACATCTCCCCAAATGGCGTCGTTTGCATTCCAAGCATGTTTTTGTCTTTCCTTATATTGATCTAAAATACCACCCATCTTTGTGATTTCTTCGATTTTTTTGTCCATCACCTTCCAACGCTCTTGAATCATCTTACTTAGCAATGGGTCATTCGTGCGAAGTCTATCCACCCAAGAAAAAGCTTGTGCGTTATTAAATCCAGTGGTTAACGTTGGTTCATCTTTAGCAAAATCAAAAAAGATTAAATCAAAATCCCAAAGTGGTCCCCAATATAACTTATCATTAGGCTTTTTATACCAATAATTACTAGAAGTTTTAAAGGCATCATAATTGACTAAAAACTCCTGCATTAGCCATACATTCGCCATAGATTCAAAATCCATCAAACTCGCAAGTTGATTGTGTGTTTCTTCATCAATCGTATCATGGCTCATAATGATGTCATCTATTTGTTCCACATAGTTTCTAATATACTCTCTTTGACTTTTTTGTGCTTCTGTTAAATCTTCATTTTCAAAATAGGGGTTTTCATTGATAAATTGTACTCCACTCTTTTTCACTTCAAACACAGTACTTCTAGATTCATCATAATCTTGGCTATCATAATATAAAGAAATTAAATAGCCACCTGTAATATCCTCTACAGAGTCTTCTTTTAACTCTGGAATATCCACTCGATTTTTCCCAATATCCGTTAGCTCTGTCATGTAATAACTACCTAAATACTTTTGTCCACTTTCACTGCCAATCATAATTACATCAACAGGAACCATTTTAACTGTAAATTCTAATCCCATTTGATTTCCAAGCCACATGGCAATGGCATTATTCAACTGCGTTTTATCCATGGCATTAGCAAGTAACCCCCACTCTTTATTCTCACCCATACCAAGGATATCTTGTTTTTTATCAAATTTAATTTTGTAAGGTTTTTTAGGAAGTGCCCATGTGCTATTTCCCCTACCTCTAATATAGCTAAGTTTTACTTCTCCACTTGGAATACTATTAGAACCATATTCACTTTGGAATCCGTCAGGTAGTACCATTTCAAAAGTTCCCACACACCTAACCGAATGATCTACACTTTGCTTCATATCCTCAATCTTTCCATACACATGGCTATCATCATCCGCTAAAGCTTGAGAAATTGCTTCTTCACTTTCATCCACTCTAAGAATAACAAGTGGGATTTCATTTTGAGGAACTAAATCATCCTCGTAAGCTTCTGCTAAAACTTGTGTACTACCAAACAATAGAATGCTAAGTACCATCATTACTCCATACAAATTCCATTTTTGTAAATTCTTCATTCTCTAAAACTCCTAACCAATTGGATTTTCACTTCTTACTCTTTTTTTGTAACATTATGACTTTTGTACATCTCGCAGCCATTACTAATATTTCTTCTACTTACCCATAAAACGATATTGTAAGACAAATCTATTTTATCCTATCATAATCAAGATTGCAACCAAATAAAATAATAGACTTGGGGATGTTCCCAAGTCTATATAAGTTACCAAATCTATGCTATTCTATTCTGCCTCTTTTGGAAAACGAAACGTTGTCATAAATACATCTTCTTCGCCATCTTTGATAAGCTTAAAAGTCCAGTACGTATAGTTGTGTACTTCACCTGGCATTAGTTCTAATGGTTCTTCCGCAAGCACAGCTTGATAATCCCCATCATACTCTTTTTCCACTATTTCTTGTGAGCCAAATTGATCCTTAGTCGTATCTCTTGTGACAAGATATCCTGCTTCTGGGCCACCATATTTGATGGTAGTGGTGATAGGGTCTCCTTCGATGGTATAAGCAATGATTGTGATATAGTCATTAATTCCATTTTGAACATGATCAATAAACTTTTTGATACGAGTTTCATTTTGCTTATCTTGTTCGTCATCTTTTCCATTCTTGATTATCAAAGTGTCACTCTCTTCATAAGCTGAACCTTTGGAAACTCCTTCTGGAAATTGTGCATCAAATGAGGTAACATCTTCTAAATCACTATTTTTTACTTCTGCCATCAAGAACCATCCAGCCATGTCCTCGGTATATACATCTGGATGATTGGTTTGTGAAATGATAAAAATCAAAGTGCCATTTTCTTTTTTAACATCGCTAATCGTAAATCGAAAAGACCCACTACCTGCTTCTTTATAGGCTAAGAATAAGGTGTTTTCTTCAAAAAATGTGTCATCATAGTTTGTAATGGCCTCTTCAAACGATGGCATTTCGTCATAGCCATAGCTTAAAGAAAAGGTATCTTGATATTCATTTTGAAATGCTTCAAGCTCAGCTTTTGATTCAAACTTTAAAAGTGGCATACGTGGAACATCACTAAACACCATCTTACTTACGTTCAAACACTTATTAGTTAAAAGCCCACCAAAGTTTTCTGCCCAATTGGCATACACCACCGTAACAGGAACCTCTAGCAGAGAGGTTTGCTCTTCGTCATCAATTAACGTTCTTAAAGTAATTGCTGTTACTTGTGCTGGATATGTTTCAGCAATATTTCCATCATATTCAATTTCTACTAAAGTGCCTACTGGGAACGCTGGTGGATTTAACTCTGGCATACTAGGAAGTGCAACGCTGATTTTATCCGCAGAGCGCCTGATGTCTTCCCCTTCTAATGGTTCCACAAGAATGGAACTATCGTATTTTTCAATGACTCTCCCTTTAAAGGTATACGTGCTCACCTTTTCCTTGCCACATCCAGCTAAACTCACGATAAGAAGTAGGCCGACTATAATGAATACAATTCTTTTCATATTTTCACAACCTTTCTGTCTATTAGACAATTCTCGTGCCAAAAAGTCTCACTTGGTATTTGGCTAAAACAACCTCCTTTTTGATAAAAGATATCTTCAGCCACAATATACCATGAACTCATCAATATGTCAACGAACGTCATTTAAGGATTACAATAGTAATTAACTTTAATGTAAAAGCCCTCTATCAAATTACCATGATAAGTCCCCCCACCAACACTGATGGAATGACTGCAAACACAATGCCTGGAAATAACATTCCTTTTAAGTGAAACCACTTTTGATGATACGCTTTATCCATATGCTCAGTTCCTTCTAGTCTAAACATTTTTAAATTTGCAAATACCACCCAATCAAGAAATAAGGTATCATATAAACCTATCCACGCCATTAAACCAAAAGTAAGAATAAACCCTTGCCAAAAGGTTTTTGCACCTGCCAAATAGCTACAGGTAAATAATATTAATGTAAATATCATTAAAGCGACTGATTTTGTTAGAATGACTTTAGGAGATTTCCCCGATACATCCACTCTTTCATGTGTTTTAAAGTATTCATCTTGAATATCTTTTGGATAATTAAAAATCCATGCTGGTGTATGTTTATATTTCTTACCCATCACAAAAACACTAATAGTGAAAATGATAGCAAATATAACTGCTTCAACGATAATGATTGATAATTCCATCCTTTTCCTCCTAAAATACCATTTTTCAAAAAAGCATAAGATTTCCTTATGCTTTTTCTTTTCAAATTAAACTCTTAATAACTGTTCCATTGCCTTTTCAAAACTCCAATAGCAAACACCAATATTCCTCCCACAAGAAAAGCAATTCCCATAATACTATTTGATTTTTCGCCTTGAATCACATATTCTGATACTTGATTTGGGTTATACAATATGGTAATGGATTGCCCCACTACAAATTTATTTTTGTTTCCAAAACCAGTCGTATATTGAGACTCAATTGTTTGTCCTTCCGCTTGATATGAAATAACCGGGAAATAGGTGTAATGATAGCTTCCCTCTTCATACTCTCTTTCTTCAACGATATTGACTACTTTACCAGGTACTTCAACGGTGCATCGTTTCATTTTTTGACTATTGCTCCTCAATAAAAATAATCCAACACCCGCAAACAAAATGCCAATTAAAATAACCACGATTTTTCTTCCCATGCTATTTTCCCCCTTAGCGATGTTTTTTAAAAAGAATGTTTGTCAATCGGACAATTGATGATTTTATTACATTTTTTGATATAAAGTATCGTCTCCATTAGAATCTAAAACATTTAATACATTATCGTTAATGCTATACATGGTATCAAAAGAAATATCATCACCATCGTTTAGAATAGAGATATGCCCATCTTGAGTTTGATAAGTAAAATGAGTGACACTATCTGCTACCTCATAAGTACCTGTGCCATCAGCATTGAAAGTATATACACAATCAAAACCAAACTCGTCATTTTTCCATGAGCCCTCAAGTAATGTATCAATGACAGGATTTGTCATTTCAAAGCTCGACTCATCTGTTGCATCTCCAAATGGATATTTTTTAGCGCCACCAATATACTGATTCATTATTTCTTCTAATGATTGATATTCTAGAACCTCTCCAGTTTCTGCATTGGTATATGTTGGTGTTTCATTTCCCTCTGTGTATTCTTCTTGAATATATTCCATTTGTTGATAACTTTTTCCGTCAGATCCTATTTTACCAAATTCATAGTAGTGAAGTGCTGCACCGCCTGCGCCTTCCATTAAAATAATACCATTATCATAAACTGACATATTGCCTCTTTCCAAAGTGCTTTGGAATGCAATAGCAACTGGCTCTTTAGTTTCATTATCATAAGCATAGATGGCACCTAAACCATTATTTGCACCTACCAATAATTCATCTGTGCCATTTTGATCGATATCATCATAAGCATACAATAATTCTACGCCATTTTCAGCATAACGTTTGATATGCATAATTAATGTATCACTTAAAATTTCTGGTATTTTAGAATCTGCGTCCACATCCTCTAAGTCATAAGCTTCAATAGCCTTTTGGTAGTCCTCCACTAAACCAATGTATTTTTCTTGGTAAGATGGTTCTTGTGGCTCTGTGCTTTCTTCTACAGGCGGAGTAATTTCTCCACCATTTGGGGTTACCTCTTTTTTATCACATGCTACTAAACTAAACATTGCTAAAACTGCTAATGTTCCCAATAATAATCTTTTCATTTTCACTCTCTCCTTTTTATTTTAACGCCTATTATCAATTTTACCTCACTACCTTTATAAATGCAAGTTAAACTAAGGAGTAAGTTGACATGAAAAAAGGGCATATTAGCAAAACTGCTAAATGCCCTTTTCGTTTGTCGATAGAAGTTCTAACGGCTTCGTTGTGGTTCTTTCTTCTTTGCCACACCTTTGGCACGTCCGCTTCCATCCACTGTGTTTGGTATACATATACCGATTGCCACTTTGGCTTTTGGTCACTTCCTCGGTGTAATACACATATTCTTGCCACTTACCAAGATGTCCTTCCCTTTGGCAGATTTCTGCCACGCTTTGCTTCATGTTTTCACCTCACTTAAGATATGCATGAATTGTGTAGTCAGCATCCTTATATGGTTTTAAAAATTCACTTTCATAATTATCTTCCGTGCAAGCAACTACTTTTAAATCATATTCTCCTACCATCATAAAGCCAAGTTCTTTCACTGCATAATCCACCAGTTTATCTGTCTTAAAAAGAACAGTATCAATCTGGTTTAATATTTCGTAATACTTGGCAGGGTTCTTCTCTTCGATAAGTTCTAAGCACTGAATAAAGCCTTTAAAAAAGCTGTCTCCCGCAGAAATCTGATGTTCTGTGCCATCTGGGGCAATCCACCCACGTGTAATCATAAGTTTATCCTACACTTTCTTGAAGATTAAAATTAAGCTGATTTTACCATAATCACCTGAATTTTGTCAACTATAAGTCATTGACAAATACTAGCAAAAACTCCTATGATTCATTTTGAATCATAGGAGTTTTCTTGTAAGTTCACACTTCTTCCTGATATGCTTCGATTGCCTTATTTAAGTCAATTGCATTCACATCACTAAAGGCTTTAAACTCTCTTTCCTCAAACTGCATCACAAAAAACTTCATGACGTTGACCGTATGACCGATGAGGAAGTACCGCTTTTTTCCATTCAGCATAAGAGTAAAAGCATACCGTCCACCGAGGTTACTCGACTGCAAAATATGATTTCCTTCTTGCCGAATTCCTTCTTTTTCTGCGTAGCACTTGATGATGTGATACAGTGCCGAAAGTTTGGAAGAGTACAACATATCCGCTTTCGTTACTTGATCTGCATAAAGCTCTAGGGCATGTTCACTCACACACTCATAGATGTCGGTGTAGTGTACAAGCCAATTTAAAAACTCTGGAGAAGTAACGATTCTTCTGTCCTCTTCGTCCTGCTGAATCAATTTTTCTAGCATTTTTTGAATGGCTTTTTTGGGTGTTTTAGACATTGCTTATTCCTTTCCCCATTGATTGGCAAGTCTCAAGCTTTTTTGTATGGCTTGACGTCTTTTTTGTATGAAATATCCGATGATGGAAATGATACATGAAATGACAACTAAAATGCCTCCCAAAAGCAAAATAGAACACATCCATAACTCTACTCGAAACGAGTGAAGTTTTTTTACTATCATTTCCTCGTATTCCTCGGAAGAAAGCAAATTGGATTGTCTCTCTAAAGGCTTTTTGGCATCTTCCCGATAAGAATACATAAGAGAAATCTCCCCTTTTTGCATTTCCACCACAGAATATCCGTCTTTGCTACTGAAAGAAACGCTTAAATCAGGATACTTCGCTTGGAGCCTTCCCATATCCCAACCGTTAGAAAGTGCCTGAACATCTTCTTCTAACGTTTGGCACTCTGCCACATACTTTTGATAGCCTTCTGCTCCCATTTTCATGCGAGTTTCATAGCTTATGTTTCCAAGTTCATAAACCGCTATAGCCAAAACGATAGAGCCTATCAAACAAAATGCGCCTACCATCATCGCCAAATCAAGGCGAAATTTGTCAGTTTCTTCCCCCTTATTACCATTTGCCACACGCTCTGTAAAAAGCCAGCTAAAATACTTCATTGGAAGATTTCCTCTCTTTCTAAAAATGGATGAATTTGCATGGATTATATCATCTTGTACGATTTTCGTCAAGCTAAGCAAAAAGAGCGACTTTGATAGTCGCTCTTTTTGCATGGGTTACTCGTTATCCTGCTTAGCATCGGATTCGGTGATAGCCTGAAGCTTCCCCGTGGTTTTGCCGGTTAAGTAACCCGCCAAAATCTGGGTAGCATCAAGCCCCGTGGATTCTTTGATGCCGTTCAGGACCTGGGTGATATTGGTAACCATTTCACCTACCAACTTGGTAGAATTCCCATCGCCGTACATGGTGATAGAATCTACATTGGCAAGAGGAGAAGCAACTTCCCTGGCAATCTGCGGGAGGGCGGAGAGCATCATCTCCAAAACGGCTGCTTCGCCATACTTCTGCATAGCGTCTGCTTTCTTGTCGATGGCTTCTGCTTCCGCAAGGCCTTTCTCACGAACGGCCTCTGCTTCTGCAATACCTCTGGCCTTAATGGCTTCTGCCTCAGCAAGGCCCTTTGCCTTAATGGCATCGGCTTCTTTCTGCTGACGTACCAGCTCCGCCTCCGCCTGAAGCTTCATAGCTTCTGCCTTCTTTTCTTCTTCGTAGCGCTTCGCATCTGCTTCGCGCTGACGACGAATGAGGTCGGCATCCGCTTCTTTTTCAGCCTTAAACCTAGCTGCTTCTGCCTCAGTCTCAACCTTGTACTTTTCGGCATCTGCCACTTTCTTGATGCTTGCTTCCAGTTTTCTCTCTTGCAAGGATACTTCTCGTTCAGCAAGGTCAGCTTCACGCTCACGCCGTGCAATATCGGCATTGACCGTTGCTACTTCTACTGTGCGTCTCTGTTCCTGCTCCTGAATGCCATAAGCAGCATCCGCTTCGGCACGCTTCACGTCAGCTTCACGCTTGAGTTCCGCTTTGCGGATATTGAGGTCGTTCTCCCTTTCCGCTATATTAGTCGCTGCCTCAATTTCCGCGCGCTTAGAATTTTCAAGCGCTGCCGCCTGAGCCTTCTTCACTTCCTGTTCAGATTCCGCTCTGGCAATGGCTGCCTGCTGCTTTACCTGAACTTCGTTTTCAGTACCCAAAGCTTCAATGACGCCACTGGCATCCGTGAAGTTTTGTACGTTAAAGGTAAGAAGCTCAATGCCCATGCGTTTTAGATCCGGAATTGCGTTTTCACGCACTTTTTCCGCAAATGCCTTACGGTCATTGACCATTTCCTTGATACCCATCTGGCCAATGATTTCACGGGCATTTCCTTCCAAAACCGGAGTGACCATCTGAATATAATACTTGTCATTCTGGTTTAAGAAGTTCTTCGCTGCTAAATCCATTAAGTCTACCTTTTCACCATCAATTTCAAAGGTGCCCTTGGCTACCTGCATGGTAACCACACCATCGATGGTGACATTGATAAACTCTTTGGTGGGCACAGGCACCTGCGTTTTCACATCGACGGAAATAATCGAAAGACGAAGTTTATCGATTCTTTCCAAGAACGGAATCCGAATGCCTGCTTTGCCGATAAGCACCTTTCTGCGCTTGAAACCCGTAATGATATACGCGGTATCCGGCGGTGCTTTGACATAGCTCATGGAGATGAAGATGACCAGGAAAATAACCAAAATTATCACTCCGATGAACCAGCCACTGGTAAGAAAATCCATAGTGCTCCTCCTTAGTGTAGAAGAAATAATATACAAGTATCTACTTGCGAGAGGTAATATATCATGGGAAAGTAATTTTGTCAACCTATGACTTTAGGATGAGGTCTAAGTTTCTGATATATATATCAATATCTAAAGACAAGAAGGAGACACCAAAAATTGGTATCTCCTTCTCTATTCTCCGTAAGACACGTTCTCAGCAAGAAATCAGCCGGGAGGCCTCGTGTAAACGTATTTCTTCTCTCCCGTGACTTTATCGACAACTTCCTTGATACTTGTTGAGTAGTAACCCTCCTTTTTCTTTGCCCGAAATCCATCCGAATCCACTACATCGTTAACGAACCGAGCTTTGCTCGCTGCAGGGCAAACCTTGCAGTCGTTAAAGTGCGGACACCGATCTTTCCCCGGACAAAATTCTCGCTCTTGCTCTTCACCATGGAATTTTCGCACAATACTCAGCGTGTCGTCATCTGGCATAATCATACCCTCCGTACTCATAAATAATAATCGATTGGCGGATTTTTATTTTATCATATTCTTTTTCGATTGCCAATATGTTATCCAAAAATATGTGAATTATCCCCGCAAAGTGCGCATGCTGTTGAGTACCGCAAGAACGGTGACACCTACATCGGCAAAAACGGCAAGCCACATTGGGGCATAACCGATGGCAGCTAAGATAAGAACGACTACCTTTACAATAATAGCAAAGTAGATGTTTTCGATAGCAATTCTTTGCGTTTTCTTAGCGATTCTTCTGGCTGTGCTAATTTTAGAGATTTTATCCTCCATAAGTACCACATCTGCCGCCTCAATGGCTGCATCGGAACCCATGGCTCCCATAGCAACGCCAACATCGGCTCTAGCAAGAACCGGTGCATCGTTGATGCCATCACCTACAAAAATGACTTTTCCCTTTTCGGTAGACTTTATAATATCTTCTAATTTCGTTACCTTATCTTGAGGAAGAAGCTCAGCGAAATAGCCATCTAAGCCCAATTCCTCCTTCACACCTTGGGCAATTTTTTCGGTATCACCTGTCAGCATGATGGTTTGAAGCTTATGTTTTTTGAAATCAGCAATTGCTTCTTTTGAATCCTCTTTGATTCTATCTGAGATAACGATATGTCCAATATATTCGTTTGCTTTTGCAACATGCACAATGGTGCCAACGTGATGACAGTCTTCGCATGAAACGCCAATGGAATCCATGAGCTTACTATTACCTACGTATACAAGCTCACCATTCACATTCGCTTTAATGCCAAGCCCAGCAATTTCTTCTATGTCAGAAATCATACAGTGATCTTCTTCTCCTTCTACCTTATGGTATGCTTCTTTTAAAGAAAGTGCAATCGGATGAGAAGAATAATACTCAGCATGTGATGCCAAATGCAAAAGTTCTTTTTCGTTAAACTCTTTTGGATGAATGGCAGTTACTTCAAATACACCTTCCGTTAAAGTTCCCGTCTTATCTAATACAATGGTAGATGCTTTAGCTAAATCCTCTAAGTGATTAGCACCTTTGATGATAATACCACGCTTGGCAGCACCTCCAATACCACCAAAGTAAGCAAGTGGCACTGAAATAACAAGTGCACATGGACACGACACTACCAAGAAAGTAAGCGCACGTAAAACCCAAGTGGCAAAGTCCTTCGTAATAATCGAAGGGACAAGAGCCACCAATACTGCTAGAGCTACCACAATCGGCGTATAGACTTTAGCAAATTTTGTGATAAACTTTGTGCTTTTGGATTTATTCTCCTCCGCATTCTCTACTAGTTCAATAATCTTCGATGCTGTGGATTCTTCAAAAGATTTCGTTACCTGCACCTTGATATTGCCGCTTAAGTTAATACTACCAGAGATAACCATATCTTCTTCGTTAGCATAGCGTGGAACGCTTTCGCCAGTAATCGCTACGGTATTAAGACTTGTGGACCCTTCTAAAATAATGCCATCCATCGGCACTTTTTCACCAGGACGAATTTCAATGACATCTCCTACTTGAACCGTTTTTGGGTCAACTTTCTCAGTTTTTCCATCTTTGATAAGGTTTGCAAAATCAGGCCTCATCTCCATCAAACTTTCGATGGATTTTTCTCCATTTCCTTCTGCAATTTCTTCAAAGAGCTCTCCCACCTTAAAGAAAAGCATAACAAAAACAGCTTCGACAAATTTAGCTTCTGCCCCAGGAATAAACCCAATAACAAGGGCCCCAATCGTAGCAATACTCATCAAGAACTCTTCACCAAAAAATTCTCTTTCCCTAAAGCCCTCGATAGCTTCCTTAAGGACATCAAACCCAGCAACAAGGTATGGTACTAAATAAATGAGAAGTTTTCCCCAAAGAGGAATGGCTAGCGTTTTATCAAGAAAAAATGCGATGATTAGCAAAATTCCTGATAAAATAAGTGTCAAAAGACTTTTTCTCACTTCTGTTTTCAAGACTAAGCCCCCTTTTATAAAATGAATCAATTTTCAACTTTTATTATAAAGAAAGATACAATAAAAAGCAAGGAAGAAATAGAAATCCATTAATTACCAGTTCTTTAAAAATCCCGATATTTTGTTGACTTTTTATGACTTCCGTGATAAAATGAGGACAGTTTATACCCTGTAAGCATCGCCGTCCACCTATAATTAGGAGAAAAGGAGTCTCACCATGGCAAAGACAAAGAAGGTAAAAGTCCCCACAAGCCCCAATACCTCTACCGAAAAAAGTGTCAGTATTTCCACAAGTTCAGAACTCGAAAAGCACATCAGAAGCCTCGAAGCCGATCGTAGAGCACTGATAGAGGAACGTGCAAGGCTTCAAAGCTCCGAAACTGACCCTAGCGAAAAACCCATGCAAGAGATTTATAATCTTTCCAATAGGATTATAGATCTAACTAAAGAGATTACCAAACTGCGGCACCCTAAAAAAGCAGATGATACAACTTCCCATTCTTCCACAAGCAATCCCAATGTGGTTGGAATTGGGGATGTCATCAAAGTTCGACGTTATTTGGAAGAAGGCGAAGACGTGGTAACGATTAAACTCGTTTCTGTCTTACTGAGCAATACCAATGGCGTTGATGAAGTTTCTGTCGACGCCCCTTTGGGAAAAGCCGTTAATGGAAAAGAACTGAATAAGCCCTTTACTGTGGTGGTTTCAAGCTCCTATTCCTACCAAGCCGTCGTCGAAGCTATCACAAAATAAATGAAGCAAAAAATCTCGTTTTCAAAAACGAGATTTTTTGCATTATATCCTCATAAATGGTCAAACTATTTCTTGAGGTGAATCATCATGGAACTATCAAAGTATATTTGGTGCTTTGTCGTCGGAGGTTTTATCTGCGCCATTGGCCAAGTTCTAATTGATAAAACCAAACTTACTTCTGCTCGCATTTTGGTATTATTCGTAACTTTAGGAGCCATTTTAACAGGAATAGGTCTCTATCCAAAAATCGTTGACTTAGCAGGTTCTGGTGCAACAGTTCCCCTAACTGGCTTTGGCTACTCACTGGCAAAAGGAACCATAAAAGCCATAGACGAAGATGGTTTTCTAGGAGTCTTTACAGGAGGAATTAAGGCTACAGCAGGAGGCGTAGGTGCTGCTATTCTATTTGGCTTGATAGCTGCAATACTTGCCAAGCCCAAAATGAAAGGATAAAAGATTAGACTTGGATTTTCCCAAGTCTAATCTTTTTTTAGCTTTAAATAACTCATACATATTCCAACCACATAAATGATTTGATTGGCATTTCTAATCGCTACCTTCTTACATGCCCCTTTTCCAAATACCGTTAATGAAGTAACAACTGCCGTCATAAGCATGGTCATAATCGTAAAGTCTGTCATTTGCAAGGAACTTGCAATTCTAACCGCAATTAATGCTCCTGTGGCTCCCGTCAATACCCCACATACATCTCCAATCACATCCGCACAAAAATTGGATACTTTATCTGCATTTTTGATTAACTTGACAGATTCTTTCGCACCTCTTTTTTTGTCTGCCGCTTTTGCATGAAATGGTGCTTCATCAGCAGCGGTTACCGCAGTAGAAACTAAATCTAGCGATACCCCTAATAACAAGAAAAATACCAACACTATAATAGACACAGTTAAATTCAGTTTTTCTACCACTTCCGAAGAA
Source organism: Clostridiales bacterium UBA1234 (assembly GCA_002308995.1). Taxonomy (GTDB): domain Bacteria; phylum Bacillota; class Clostridia; order TANB77; family UBA1234; genus UBA1234. The sequence goes on from DBWQ01000006.1 coordinate 17,701, forward strand.
AAATAATTAAAAACAATGGATAAAATAAAGGTAATCAAAAAAACTTTTAAAAGCCATCCTCTGCCATTATTATCATTTTCTTTTGCGTTTTTATTAGACATTGTTCTCCTCTTCCTAAATCTTGATTTTAAAAACTATTTTTGGTTGACTTACGAAAAATGCTTGAGCACTCCTGTTGGTAGCACTTTGAGTAAATTTTATGGCTTAGGTCTAGAAGGATTTCCCTACTATCTACTAAGATGTCGCCATCTTAATCGTTTCCGTTTAAAGATAGTATTTTACCGTTGCCTAAGTAAAAGCCTAGATTACCACTTAGTCCACACTTCAATCTCCAAAGTACCTCCCTATGTTAGGAATGTTCTAGAGGTTTTCCCAAATACCACGACATTTTGCTATTTATCCTCTTTTGCAGTACTAATTTCAGTTACAGATTTTGTAAACATCCGCTAGCACCACTCAAGGAAAGCTACACTGTGTACTAGTAAACAAATATCGTTTACAGCCTCGCAGGTTTATCATACATAGAAATCAAATTCCATATATGTCTCCACGGTAAAAGGGGTTACATCCATATGCCATTACGGCGCTCCCTTAAACCTTACTCCCTAAATGGACCCAAAGCTGGGCGCAACGAGCCGCACCTAAGGAACTTCATCGATACGCTCTTTCAACGGATTTTTAGCCCCGTCCTCATAGCGTGCCATGGTAACTAGAATAACACACCAACAAGAGTATTCAAGCATCTTTCGCATATCATGATACTACATAAAACTGACGATATAAAATCATCGTTAAAAATATTCCCACTAAAGCACCAATAATGACTTCTTTGGGAGTATGTCCCAAAAGTTCTGTCAGCTTTTCTGGAATATTAATATCTTTATCACCTTCAATAATCTGGTTTAGCACTCTTGCTTGTTTGCCTGCCGCTCTTCTGACTCCTGCTGCATCATACATCACAATGCAAGCAAAAGTAAGAGACATCGCAAATAATGTGGAACCAACCCCCTCACGAATTCCTACCACTGTAGCCAGTGAGCAGACTAGTGCAGAATGAGCACTCGGCATTCCTCCACTTCCCCAAATTCTTTGAATGTTCACCTTACGATAGGTGATAAAGTCAATGACGAACTTAAATAATTGCACAAAAACCCAAACAAAAAATGGAATCCAAACTGCTGAATTACCCTTAAATGCCTCCATATAATCCTCCTACTCTTCTACGTCAAACGGTGCTTCTTTCATTTCCCCTGATTCGTTTTCTACAAGTATATTAATCTGTTTTTCAGCTTTTTCCAAAATATCATTGCAATGTTTTGATAACTTCATTCCTTCTTCAAATTTTTTGACAGATTCATCTAAAGAAAGCTTTCCCGTTTCTAAATCATTAACTACTTTTTCCAAGTTTTGAATTGCTTCTTCAAAAGTTAATTCTTTCATCGTTTATCTTTGTTACTCCTCTCTTAAAAGAATATCACATATCGCTTGTATTAAGATACAACTTTGGCTTCAATACTACCATCATGCATCACAATTTTGATATCATCATCTTTCTTTATCGTTTTGATGGATACTATTACATTATCATTTTTATCTATGACAACACTATACCCTCTTGAAAGTGTTTTTAAAGGGCTTAAAGAATCAAGTGACGCAATTTGCCTAGTTAGTCTTACTCTTTCTTCTTTTACTCTTAATGACATATAATGGATTAAATCTTTTTCATCACGTTCTACCAAAAGTGCTTTATCATGAATCAGTTCAAGAGGGTTCTTAAGAATCCTTCTAGAGAGAATTGCCTCATAAGAATGTTTCATGAGTTCTAATTTCTTTTTTAAGAATTGTGCAAGAGACCTTTGATAATTTGATATCTTCCATGTAAGCTCCGAAAGCTCAGGCACTGCAAGTTCTCCCGCAGCAGATGGTGTGGGAGCTCGTAAATCTGCCACAAAATCGCTAATAGTAAAATCCGTTTCGTGTCCTACCGCCGAAATAATGGGGATTTGAGAAGCAAAGATGGCTCTTGCTGTGATTTCCTCGTTAAATGGCCATAAATCCTCTAAAGAACCTCCGCCACGACCAATAATTAAAACATCTACATTCTGAGCCTGATTAAAGTATTCGATACCTTTCACAATTGTCTCTGCTGCACCCTTTCCTTGAACGCTCGCAGGATACAAGATGATATGTACTCCAGGAAATCGTCGTGTGGTGACATTAATAATGTCACGAATGACAGCCCCCGTTTTAGAGGTGATGACACCAATTGCTTTCGGAAGCATGGGAATTTTCTTTTTGTGTTTTTCATCAAAAAGCCCTTCTTCTCCTAGTTTGGTCTTTAATTTTTCAAATGCTTCATACAAAGCACCTACGCCATCTACTTCCATTCCTTTGGCATAAATTTGATAAACGCCGTCACGTTCAAAAACAGAAACTGTTCCCAAAATAACGACGCTTACTCCATCTTGTGGCTCAAAATTTAAATAGGAAGTATAACTCTTAAACATGACACATTTAATTAATGAATTCTTATCTTTAAGGGTAAAATACAAATGGCCAGTATAATGCCTTTTAAAATTGGAGATTTCTCCTCTAATATATACATTGTTTAAAAATGCATCTTCATCTACAAGCGTTTTCATATATGCATTTAACTCACTTACCGAAATAGGCTCTGGTCTTTCCATGAATCCTCCTATTGACTTATTTCTTGAATCACTCCTGCCAATACTCCGTTAATAAAGGACGATGAGGTGTCATCAGAAAATGTTTTAGCAAGTTCCACAGCCTCATTTACCGAAACTTTATAAGGAATATCTTCTCGATACATAATCTCATAAATGGCAAGACGTAAGATTGCTAAATCGGTTTTACTAATACGATCCATGGTCCAACCTTTTAGATATTTTTGTATCAAACCATCTAATTCCTCTTTATGGGAAACAACTCCCTCTACTACGCTATGAATATATTCATTATCTTCAGGTGTAATCTCTTTTGTTTCTTCTTTTAAGTTTTCTATTAAATCCTCTAAATGCTCTTCTTCATTTTGAAAATCATAAGAAAAAATCGTCTTAAAAGAAAGTTCACGTGCAACTTTTCTACTCATCGCTTTTTCCCATCCTTTTTACATCTTATCAATCCATGCCTTAAGTGTTTCTTTCACTTTTGCTTTATTTTTTTGAAAATAATTGCCTATTAAGCCAAATCCTATCATGACAAAAACATTCAAGACAAAATATGACAAACCACAAATGACAAAAATCACACCAATGATTAGTCCAACCAAAAATCCCATATGGCTTTTTAATCCTTCTACAAAACTATTCATATGCTATGGCCTCCTATTCTTCTTTTGTTTCTGTGTTTGTATCCTCTGGATATGGTAATACCTCTGTTAAAGGTTCTTGCATAGGAACATCCCCTGCAGGAGCTGGCGCATCCTTTTCTACATTTTGTGGTGCAACAAAGCTCTTAGGAGCTTCTTCTTTTCCTTTCACTTTTGCTTCAGAAAGATTTTTAATTTTAATATCCACGTTGTTAACTCTCACACCTGTTGACCCTTCTACAGCAGCTTTCACATCATCTTGCGCCTTTGAAGTTAATTCAACCAAATTCGTATTCGGCATCACTAATAGTGACATATAGATAGCCACACCTTTTTTCTCTTTCATCATTCTTGCTTGAGCCTCTTTCACACTGCTATATTGAATGACTGCATTTCTAGCAGTACTTTCAATGGTTTCTTGAGCAATCTGAACTTTGCCGTTATTCGTATCTACGTATACAACATTTTTCTTCTTTTTATTTGGTATAGAAAGAAAGACAGTTGTTTTTAATGCTGCAAAGAAAACCACAATCGAAACAATACAAGTAATCGTGCGATTCTCATTACTAAATAAAAAGCCTTCTATATGATTGGATACATAACTATACTCAATTAATCCTGCCGCAATAAAAGCTACTACAGCTGATAGCACTAATACAAATAACGAAAAAATAAAATTAATCAATCTATCTAAATATCTCATATCCTCATATCCTTTCTACTCTTATTATTCTTTGATTACTTCTCCATCACTTTCTTCAGACTCTGTAGTTTCTGTATTATCTGAATTTTTGTTTTTTTCTGGCTTTGGTAAATTTACACCTGTCACTTGAATGTTCACCTCTAAAACCTTAAGTCCTGTCATATCTTCTACAGCTGATTTGACTCTGTTTTGGACTTCCCATGCAACATCAGGAATACGTGAACCATACTCAACTACGATAAAGACATCAATGGTAACTGTCTTTTCATTAATTTGAACCTTAATTCCCTTAGAATAACTCTTTTTACCAAATACCTCCGAGATAATACCCGAATTGGTACTGGCAACACCTTTTACTTCTGATACTGCCATACCAGCAATCGTAGCAACAACATCTTCAGAAATTTTGATGCCATTGACTTCTTGTACGGTCTCTTCTACTAACTCTTTGTTTTCGTTTTCACTCATGTAAAAACCCCTCCTTTAAATAATCTATTCAAACCTTCCACTTATATTATGCCCGTTTAAATAATCTACTGCAAGCATTTTTTTGGAATTTGGCATTTGCAGTTCAACGATTTTTAAGTAGCCATCTCCCGTTTTAACAATAAGACCCTCTTTCGAATTTGCCACAACCACCGTACCAGATTCCACTATATTTTCTGCAACAAAACTTGTCATCTCAGCTTGCCAAATTTTAATTCGATTACCATTAAGTGTGGTATACGCTCCTGGCATAGGGTTAAATCCTCGAATCAAATTACGAATTTCCTTAGAAGTTTTTTCCCAATGAATTCCACCCATTTCTTTTTCTATCATAGGAGCAATGGTAAAATCATTTCCTTGTTTCACACGTGGTGCGACTCCATCTATCACTTTATCTAGTGTCTCAAGAATCAAATTACCACCTGCTTGTTTTAGTTTATCATATAAGGATCCATAGGTATCATTATCTTCTATTTTGATTTCGACCTTTTGAATCATATCCCCTGTGTCCATTCCTGCGTCCATATACATAGTTGTAATACCTGTCACCTCATCGCCATTGATAATGGCCCATTGAATAGGAGCTGCCCCACGGTACTTAGGAAGCAATGAACCATGAACATTAATCGAACCATATTTAGGAATCTCTAATATTTCTTGAGATAATATTTGTCCAAAAGCAACTACCACAATCACATCTGGTTTTAAGTTTTTTAAGGTATCAATTAAGGCTGTATCCTTTTTGATTTTTTCTGTTTCATATACTATCATCCCTTTTCCTTGTGCATATTCTTTTACAGGAGAAGGCACGAGTTTTAAATTTCTTCCTGCAGGTCTATCAGGATTTGTGACGACAGCTTGCACATGATGTCCATTCTCATAGATTTTACGCAAGGACTCCACCGCAAAATCAGGAGTACCCATAAATACAATGTTCAAATCATAACCCTTCTTTCGTATGATATCACCATTTACAATACTTTTTATTCTTCTTCCTCTTTATCATCAAATATTTCGGTAGCTTTATCAATAAACAAAATACCGTCTAAGTGATCAATCTCATGAGAAAGCACCACAGCAAGCATATCAGAAGCTTTGATTTTGATTTTTTTACCGAACTCATCTAATGCTTCTACCCAAACTTCTTTCGGCCTTGTCACATCTCCTAAAAGCCCAGGGACACTAAGACATCCTTCACGGCATACTTGTTCTCCTTTTGATTTCACGATGACAGGATTTACAAGCTTATAGATTTTATCTCCCTCTTCAGATAAATCAATCACTATTAGTCTTTTTAATACACCAATTTGTGGAGCTGCAAGCCCAACTCCATCTTTGGCAGCCTTCATGGTTTCGTACATATCTTGTAAAAGCTCGCGAATTTTATCATCAACTACTTCTACTTCTCTTGATCTCTTACGAAGTAACTCATCGCCAACCTCTCTAATCTGTCTTAATGCCATCTTAAATCATTCCTTCCAATTTACTCTATAACATACTATTTGGATTCACATCGATGCTAAGTTTCACTTTAAGTTTTTCCTTTTGAAATGCTTCTAAGCAATTGCCCAATATCTTGTTTTTTTCATCGTCTAACTTTTCTTTCACCAAAACCCTCCATCGATACTCATTGTTTATTTTGGTAATCGGTGCAGGTGCTGGCATATAGGCATTGAATTGATCTTTCAGCATCGCGTATAATTTGTTTGCTGCCTCCTTCACAAGTGCCTCATCTTCTCCACAAATCATCCCTACAATTATATCGCAAAAAGGCGGATAATTCAACTTTTCTCGCATAATAATTTCTTTTTGGTAAAATTTTTCATAATCTTGTTCTTTGGCTGCTTGAATGCAAAATTCATCAGGATCATAAGTCTGAATAATGGCCCTTCCTTTCTTCTCACCACGCCCTGCTCTTCCAGCCACTTGAGTTAATAGCTGAAAAGCTCTTTCATTTGCCTTATAATCGCCCATATTGATTAACCCATCAGCCGCTAAAACACCCACAAAAGTCACATTTTCAAAGTCATGACCTTTGGCAATCATTTGCGTACCCAATAATACATCAATATGCTCCTCTTTAAATTTGGTAAGAATCTGCTCGTGGGCATTTTTGGTTCTTGTAGTGTCCACATCCATTCTCAAAATGGAAGCATTTGGAAGATAATGTTTTAATTCTTGCTCTACTTTTTGCGTTCCTGTGCCAAAATAACGAATTTTACTGCTTTGGCAGCTCGGACATATCGTTGGCGGGCTCATCATCTTGCCACAATAATGGCAGCATAGCTTATTTTCGGATAAATGATATGTCATCGAGACATCACAGTGAGGACACTTTACTACATACCCACAATCACGGCACATAATGAAAGTTGAGTATCCCCTACGATTTAAAAAAAGCATACTTTGCTCATGGTTTTCCATATTGTGCTTGATACTATGATAAAGTTTTCTACTAAATGGCGTTTTATTACCTGTTTTTAGTTCTTCACGCATGTCTACAATACTGACTTCTGGAAGCCCCATAGACGAAATACGATGCATGAGTTTTAAAAGAGTAATCTTTCCCTGTAGTGCCTCATAATATGTTCTTAAATCTGGAGTTGCTGAGCCAAGTAATAGTGGAATTTGATACATCTCACATAATTTTTGAGCAACGTCCCTAACATCATATTTAGGACTAATCTCTGATTTATAGGAAGCATCATGCTCTTCATCGATAATGACAACTCCAATATTTTCAAGCGGTGCAAAAATAGCAGAACGAGCGCCTACTACAATTCTGGCACTTCCGCGATTTTATCTTTTGCCATTCGTCGTATCGTTCTCCTTTAGAAAGCCTACTATGTAAAATAGCCACAATATTGCCAAACCTTGATAAAAAGCGGTCTGTTATTTGGGGCGTTAGCGATATTTCTGGCACAAGCACAATGGCATTTTTTCCTTCCGCTAATACTTGTTGAATGAGCTGCAAATACACTTCCGTTTTACCACTGCCAGTAACTCCAAATAATAAATACTTTTGATATTGGCCTAGCAAAATACTACTTAAAACCTTTTTCTGTTCTGTTGTTAAAGCAAGCGGCTGACTCTTTTGAATGCGTTTATGAGTAAAAGGATTACGAAATACTGTCATTTCTTTCAGGCTAATAAGACCATTTTTTTCTAATGTTTTGAAACTAGCAATACTGGTATCCGTAAATTCACACACTTCTGAAACTGGAGCTTCTTGATTGTCTTTTAAAAAGTTGATGATACGTTTTTGCTTATCATTTTTAATCTTGTCACAGTCTGCGTCTGGTACTAAAGAAACCCATTTTTCTTTTTTTTCCTTCACAGCATCAACATGATTCATCGTTCCAGGAGGCACCATTAGTTTCATGGCTTCTGCCAAATTGACAAAATACTTTTCACTCATCCATTTAGTAAGCGCTAAACGCTTATCATCTAAAACCGTTTCCACGATACGAATAATATCCTTACACTGATAGGAAGATGATTCTTTTAATCCAATCACATAGCCAATGGTACTTTGCTTTCTCGTTCCAAAAGGAACAAGTACCCTCATGCCAACTACGACGTCCAAATTACTTGGTACGCCGTAGTCAAATACTCTATTTAAATCATTTGCTGACGAATTAATGATTACCTCGGCTATCATGAAATAATCCTTTCTTTCATAAACTACCTATGAAACAATTTAGAAACATCAAAAAATGTCACAACTATAGCAAATAGCATTATCAATAAGAAACTAATTCCAATCGCATATTGCTCAACTTTTTCTGGTAATGGTTTTCTACGAATTGCTTCTAAGATTAATAATAAACCTCTTCCACCATCTAATGCTGGAATTGGAAGTAAATTAAAGATTCCCAAACTCAAACTAATGGCACACATTAAATAAAAGAATTCTGAAATGAAGGAAGTTTTGGTAATTTCATCAGCAATTCCGACAACTCCCATGACTTCTACATCTTTTGTTTTTCCTAAAAACAACTGTCCATATGCCTTTAAATTAGCAAACAAGTACCAATTGGTATCGTGAAGAGCATAGGCGATGTTTTTCAAAAATGGGACCGAAACAATCTCATAATGAAGTCCTAAGAATCTGCCCTCGCTTGCTACTGTTTTGGTTTGAAAAGTATATGTTTGCATATCCCTTAACACAGTAATGGCAACATCCTGTTCTGGCATTTGACGAATCGTTTCAATAATCTCATCCGTGTCGTATACAGTTACTCCATTGATGGCAATCACAACGTCGTTGTTTTTAAGACCAGAACTTGCTACAGGCAGATTCGATTGAATATAAATCACTTGTCGGTCTCCCGAAAAAGCAACGCCAAGAAGTCCTCTTTTGGTAACAGGAAGTTTCACAGGGATTTCTACCGTTTGATCTAATCTTTTTACCGTAAAAGTAAAATCATCATTCTTTGTATCGGCAATGAAATCTTCCACATCAAGTGCAAAAACCGTTTTTTCTCCATTGACTTTAAGTATTTCATCCCCTGAGCGAAAACCGTACGCATAGGCAGGTTCATTTTCTTCTAATGTTGCTATTTTCGCAATTTGATATACATTTTGACTTGCTACCACAATACTATAAACCAATAGGGCAAAAAGAATATTAACAAATGGGCCTGCTAAAACGACAAGCATTCTTTGCCAAACAGGTTTATTATTAAATGCATTGACATCATCACTTCTGGTTTCTTCGCCTTCCATTTGGACAAAACCACCAAAAGGAATCAATCGAAGTGTATACTCTGTTTCTCCTTTTACTTTTGAAAATACTTTTGGTCCAAAACCAATCGCAAATTTTAACACTTTTACTTTAAATAACCTAGCTACCGTAAAATGTCCTAATTCATGAATGGTAATCAATGTACCTAATAAAACAACAATTTTAAGTGCTCCTATAATCCAAGCCATTTTCTCTTTATCCTTTCCCTAAAATAGTATGCTTTAAATCATCCACTGCAATAATAAGTACACAAACGGCGAAATCATCATAATGCTATCAAAACGATCTAATACACCACCATGTCCTGGCATAATTTTGCCAAAATCTTTGACTTCACAAAACCTTTTGATGGCAGAAGCTGATAAATCGCCAATTTGTGAAATAAAACTCACTAAAATACCCACAAAAGCCATTACCATCATATGTAATCCTTCAATGCCTATATGCGATAAGTAATACGTATAGCCTCCGTAAAAAATAGCGCAAAAAACGATTCCTGCAACAGCGCCTTCAATCGTTTTATTAGGACTAATTGGTGTATAATGATGCTTACCAAATTTTCTCCCAATTAAGTATGCAAAGGTATCGGTAACCCATGCGCCACCAAAAATGTACCAAACCAAAAACTCACCATGATTTAATTGTCTGGTAAGCGATAAAAATAAAAGCAAAAAGGGAACATACCCAATCCCAAATAGGGTAACAATGACATCAGGAACAGTATGCTTTCCTTTCGAAAAAATCATCCACGTAAAACTTATAAACAACAATACTGGTGGAATTCCAATCAAAAACATTTTAATGGTATCGGGAGAAAATAGTTTTAAATTCACCAAGAATACTCCCAACGTAATAACAAAGCCAATGAGAGAAATAGGATGAAATCCTTTATTCAAAAAGGCTTTATAGAATTCGGCGATTCCGATAAGACAAATCACTGTTAGCGCGAAGTTAAAAACATAAACACTTTTACAAAGCATCACAATCGCCAGTACAATAACGCCAGCAATCGTAGAAATGACTCTTTTTTTCATATGATTTCTCCTTTTAAATTATTTACCAAAATTTCTTTTTCTATGACAAAACTCATCTACAGCTTTTTGTAGTTCTTGTTGATCAAAGTCAGGCCAGTATTTGCTTGTAAAATAGAACTCCGAATAAGCAGATTCCCATAACAAAAATCCAGAAAGACGAAGTTCACCACCCGTGCGAATAATCAAATCTGGATCTGGGGTATTTTTAATCCACATATGGTGACTAAGTGTCTCTTCGGTGATATCTTCCAAAGAAAGCTTTCCTTCTAAAACTTCCTTGGCAATCTTTTTGGTAGCATCAATAATTTCTGGTCTACCTCCATAATTAAAAGCGATATTAATGGTAAGACCTGTATTATCTTTGGTTTCTGATTCAATGCGATCAATTTCTTGTTTTAACTCATCCGTTAAATTCTCTTCAAAGCCAGCAAGTTGCAAACGAAAATTTCTTTTGTTGGCACTTTTGGTAAAACCTCTTGCTTGCGCCAATAATAGATTAATCAAATAATCTACTTCATCTTTAGAACGCTTCCAGTTTTCTGTTGAAAAAGCAAATACCGTCAAATACTGAATTCCCATATCATCACAGGCACGTGCAATTCTTTTTAAGTTTTCTGCACCTTCCTTATGCCCTAGTTGAGGAATTAAGCCTCTTTCTCTGGCCCATCTTCTGTTACCATCCATAATAATACCAACATGAGTTGGCACATTTTGACGTTCAATCTCCATATCGCACCTCATTTAACTACCAATTTAGACAGACATAATCTCTTTTTCTTTATCTCCTGTTAAAGAATCAATCATTCCAATATATTTATCTGTTATTTTTTGAATTTGCTCTTCTGCATTTCTTAAATCATCCTCTGTAATTTCATTATTTTTTTGTTTCGTTTTAAACTCATCCATGCCATCTCTTCTAATATTTCTCACAACAATTTTAGCATCTTCAGAGATTTTTTTGATTTCTTTTACTAATTCTTTTCTTCTATCCTCAGTAAGCTCAGGAAATACTAAACGAATTAGCTTTCCATCATTATTTGGATTAATTCCAATATCTGATTTTTGAAGTTCTTTTTCAATTTCTTTTAGTAGTGAGGCATCCCAAGGTTGAATTGTAATCATACGTGCCTCTGGCACCATGATATTGGCCACTTGATTAATAGGCGTAGGTGTTCCATAATACTCCACGGTGATTTTATCTAGAATCTTAGGATTGGCACGACCTGCACGAATTCCAGCAAGTTCCTCATTTAATACACTAATACTCTTTTTCATTTTTTCTTCAATATGATCATACATAACTTTTCTCTTCCTTTCTTTATTCTTTCACATCTGTACCAATGTGCTCTCCACTAACTGCTTTAATGATATTCTCCCCATTACCAAGTTCAAAAATCATTGTTGGCATTTGATTATCACGACATAGGGAGGCTGCCGTAGAGTCCATGACTTTTAAATTATTCTTTAGAATCTCTGTATAGCTAATTTCTTCAAATTTTTTGGCATTAGGATTGGTTTTAGGATCATCATCGTAAACGCCATCAATTGTTTTTCCAAATAAAATGATTTCCGCATTGATTTCAGTTGCTCTCAGTGCCGCACAAGTATCCGTTGAGAAGAATGGATTTCCTGTTCCTCCAGCAAAAATCACTACCCTTCCTTTTTCTAGGTGACGCACTGCTTTTCTACGAATATATGGCTCTGCAATTTGACGCATTTCGATAGAAGTTTGAAGTCTCGTATCAACACCTCTTACTTCAAGAGCATCTTGTAATGCTTGCCCATTCATGATAGTGGCAAGCATCCCCATATAGTCTGCTGTAGTTCTCTCCATTTGATGCGCTTGTCTTCCACGCCAGAAGTTACCACCACCAACAACAATTGCAACCTCAACGCCCATATCAGCAACTGTTTTGATATTGTCACAAACTTTTCCAAGCGTATCAGCATCAATTCCAAACCCATTGGCACCCGAGAGCGCCTCACCACTTAGTTTTAATAACACTCTTTTGTATTTTGCCTTTGGCATACAAATCCCTCCTATATTTATTCTACTTCTTTTCGCTGTATGAAAACGATAGACATTTTATAATTGATCATCTTCATAAACTTTTTCTGGTGGTACTTCTAATTGTTCTGGGTGATTAAATAGTCCAGTAAAATATTTAAGTGCAACCGATAAATAATACCCATCTGCAATTCTTTCATCCGCAACAAAACGAAGTTTCATTACTCTTCTTTCCGATATTTTGCCCTCTTTATCGAGTACTCTTTGCTTACGGTTATGTCCCATAGCAATAAAGATGGATGTATTTCCAAAATTATAAATATGATGATAAATTGGATCAGCACCAATCGACCCCATATTGGTTACAAAAACACCCGTATGAAAAGGACTGGCTTTATAGATGATTTTTGGCAAATGACCAAAGAAATCCAGTACGCGAAACAACCAAATCACAAACATGTACAAAAAACGAGGTAACACATTTAAAACTTTCATGACTTTATCCATTGTATTCGAGTCATCTGCCTGCTTTGTTTGATTGATGACCACATCAATTTGTCTTGAAATATCACTCACGGTAGCAGTCGGTTCAAACTCAAACTTAACCGCAGTTTCTGGAGTATTCACATTGAGTTCTCGCTTGATAACCATAGAAACAACAATTTTATCACGTGCATACAATCTACGTCCTGCCACAAAACGATTCATTCTAGGATACTGAGAAATGGTTCGAACAATGACAGCCATCACATAATCGAGTGCACGAGCATCTTCCCCATTTTTTCTTTTTTCTCTAATGATTGCATCGATTTTACTCATATCGACATCAGCATCAAAAAATACCTCGGAATCATTTCTATCCCTCATAATAAAGGGAATAATCACATTGGTGGGATCACCTCTTCTGACGCGTCTGCCATCATATCGATCTCCCCATCGTTTTTTAATCTTTTTTACAGTTCCTTCTTTTGTTTTCTCTTTCATGCAATCCTCCTAATTATTTTTCCTCTAAGTCAATAAAAGTTGGTACTACCTCTTTCATGACGTTCTTCACATCCATACGTGTAGGATTTTGTTTTTGAACAACACTTTTTAATTTTTCTAAAATTGCTCCCATCTCACTGGCAGATGGTCCTTGAATATGAGAAATCATGATTTTTTCATGAAGTGTTTTATCAAGACCTTCTTCTGACATTAAAAGCTCTTCGTATAATTTTTCACCTTTACGAAGTCCCACAATTTCAATTGGCACATTTTTGCCAGAAAGCTTAATTAATGTTTTGGCTAAATCGTAAATTTTGACTGGCTGTCCCATATCCAAGACAAAAATTTCTCCACTTCCTGCAAAAGTGACAGATTGTAAGATTAATCCTACTGCTTCCGGAATTAGCATAAAGAACCTGGTAATCTCTTTGTGAGTCACAGTAACAGGTCCCCCCATCTCAATCTGCTTTTTAAATAGAGGAATGACGCTACCATGGCTCCCAAGGACATTGCCAAAACGAACCGCTGTAAAAATCGTTGAGCTTGTCTCATTTTTCGCTTGAATAATCATTTCGCAAATACGTTTCGAAGCACCCATAATGCTAGTTGGATTCACTGCTTTATCCGTTGAAATAAAGGTAAAGCGTTCCACACCATATTTGTCACTGGCATTCACAACATTATAAGTACCAAACACATTGTTTTTGATTGCTTCAATCCCACTGTTTTCCATGAGTGGAACATGCTTATGTGCTGCCGCATGGAACACAATCTGTGGATGATACTTTTCAAAAATCTCGTCAATACGCTTTTGATCTCGCACACTCGCAATGATAGTTTCTATCGGATAGTTCTTGTTTTTACTACGAAGTTCCATTTCTACCTCATAGAGCGTATTTTCATAAATATCTAACATGACCAAAAGCTTAGGATGATACATAAGAATTTGTCTACATAGCTCACTACCAATGGATCCACCTGCACCAGTTACTAACACTGTTTTTCCCTGAAGCACCTCTAAAATACCTTTATTATCTAATACAATAGGTTCTCTTCCCAATAAATCCTCTACTTCAACATCTCTTAAAGAATCATTTAAGTTTTGTTTGGTAATCATTTGCTCTAAAGGCTCAACAATTTTCACTTTTGCATTCGTTGCATCACAAATCTTTAATATTTTATTTTTTTCTTGCTGGTTGATATTATTAATAGAAAATAATATCAAATCAACACTTTCATTCTCACAAACCTCGGGAATCAGTTCTCTGCCGCCTATAATTTTAATACCATGCATTGATAAGTTCTTTTTATTCACATCATCATCGATAATACCAATGATAGAGTAGTCATTTTGACTGCTTCCTTGAATCGCTTTAATAATTTGTGACGTAGAACTACCTGCACCAATAATAAGGACTCTTTTCTTATCCTTATTAGACTCTATCATGGATGTATACGAAATTGTTCGGAAAAGAACTCTCATGCTAATACTCATAATCGCCGCAAAAACACATGCAAGAATAACAATATTGAGTTCTATCATACGAAAAACCAAATATGGTTTGACAAGCGATATCATAGCAGCAGTCACAATGGAAGTTCCAAAGATTCTTAAATAGTCTTTGGTACCAGAGTACTTGATAATAGTTTTATACGTTCCCGTAAAACTCAACAAAGAAATATCAATTAAAATGGTAAGTAAAATGGTATTTTGAAGCGGTGAATCCAAAATATCAAATGGTATTCCTTCAAACCAAATGGCCAAACGATACCCTAAAATGACTAAAATAGCGTCCAAACAAACTAAAAACGCAAGTTTAACAGAACCTGGCATCCTTTCAACCTTTGAAATAAAACGCATACGATAGCCTCCAATTAATTATTATTTTTTTGATTACTAAGAATTGCAAATCCGACAAAAATATAAAAATATGGTGATGCATAAAAACTAGAATTCCCTACGAAAGAAGAAATCATATAAGAAACAATGACAAACATACCTAAACACTCATAGAGATTCCAAGTTTTAATTGTACGTAGCTTTCGAATCCATAAAGATGCAATACCAGCAACATAGAGAAGCATTCCCACAACCCCTGTTGTGGCAGATAGCTGAACAATTAAATTATGGCTTCTTCCCTCACCAATTCCAAATTGTTTTCCATATTGATAAATAATATTTTCTAGTCCCCAGCCAAAGAAAGGTCTTTGCATTGCAAGATGAATACCACGATACCATAGTTTACCTCTACCAGAGCCAATTTCAGAAACATTATCCTCTGAGCTTTGCTCCGTAGAAACTCCTGCTTTTCTAAGTCCTGCATCGTATGTAGCAATTTTATTTGCTCTCACTCGTACGATGGACAAGCAAATCAGTAAAATAAGCCATGATGCTATTAAAATTCTGGTGTGAAATACTTGATAACGCTCTTCTCCTATTTTTTGACGAAGCTTATTTTGAGGAATTAGGGCAGCAAAAAATGCAATACTCCCAATTACCAAATAAATAATCAAATGCTGATAGGAATCTTTCTGTTCAACTACCGAAATATCACTTACTGTATCCGAAGTAGCAACTTTCTCCTCTAATTTTGTAGAAGTCTCTCCATTTTCTGCCGGTTGCTCTGTAAGATTTTCATTTCCATTTGGTTGATTTCTATTTAAAAATAATGATATATCACTTGCAATGGTAGCAAAATTGTTCTTAACAATATTTTCGCCTTGATCGTTCACGACAGTCATTGATAAAAGAGCAAATGTACATACTAAAATCAGTGTCACTATCAACTCTTTTCCATAGGAATTGTTAGGGATTTCCTCCTCTTTACTATCCTTTTTAGGAATCAGTGCATAAACAATCATCAATAATAAGCTTGCTCCAATACCCAAGTAGCAACCAAATGTATTATTTAAAATTGCCATGGTTAGCATGATACAATAAGAGGCATAATATAAAACTGTCTGCCAGGTCTTTTTAGCCTTTAAAGCCATAACCGCTGCCACCATCACACAAATAGATAAATAGTAGCCATAGTGATTAGAATTATGAAAAACGGAACTATTGTTTTCACCTAAAACACGTTTAACAACCACTAAGAAATGATTTCCACGTGGTAAGCCACCATTTCCAAATAAGAGTTCTCCTATGGTATAGACACTTTGCAGTGACTTTCCATCCTCGGTAGGTTCTCCCCAAGTAATAAGCCTTGCACCCCCAACAGAAGGAGAAGTACTTCCTACATAAGAACGATCATAAGCATATATATTAAGCTTTAAATCACTCGCAGTTAATACATGATAATTCCACAATGTAAGAACTGCTAAAATAGTAGCGGTTATTAAAAATGTATTGACTAAAACTTTGCGATATTTTTCTTGATTTTTAATTAAAAGCATAGAGCATACTAGCATAGAGCCATACATTAAGAAGGAAAAGAATCCATCCTTTAGATTATAGCATCCGATAAAAGAACGATACGTATCACCTGCAAAACAAGAACTAATAAAAACCCATACCATAAATGTTAATAAGATCAAAAATGGCCATTGTTCCATCAGAAATTTTTTGATTGTCTTCCAAAAGCCTTTTTCAGAATGTTCCATTAGATTTACTAGATAGAACATCACCAAGATAATACTTGCTGCAAGCAAAATCATGTTGTAATCATAAATAAGCCATGTAGGATTATCAATGGTCTTTAAAAATGCTCCATTAGATGTATAGTAACGATTAGAATGATAGAAAGGATTTAAAACCGCAGCATCATTTTCATTATTAAGCATTGTCCCTGAATTGGCATTAACAAATGCAAGCTCTGTAGAATCCGTTACTGTTTTCTTTACCATAGTTGGTACTAGATTTAAAACAACAAGATAGACCAAAATTTCTATTGTTAAAGCAAACAAAATACAAAACGCCCATTTGCTAATTAAATTATCCGTCTTATCTTTTTGAGACACTGATTTCTTACCTTTTTTTGACACACAAATTCCTCCTTTAGGTTCTACTCTCATATCCTATTTATTGTATCATACAATCCATAAAAAACATAGAAAAAAATAAAAAAAACTCATTTATTCTAGGAATAAATGAGTAAAAAGCAAAATCATTTTTTATGCACGTGGATGTGTTTTCATATACACATCTTTGATTCTATTTTGACCAATTTGAGCATATACTTGTGTAGAAGAAATATCTGAGTGACCAAGCATCTCTTGAATGGCACGAAGTTCTGCACCATTTTCTAATAGATGTACTGCGAAAGAATGTCTAAGTGTATGTGGCGTAATATCTACATCAATATTGGCTTGTGTCTTATATTGTTTGATAATTTTCCAAAAGCCTTGTCTTGTAAGTCTTTGACCATTTACATTGACAAACAATGCATGATCGTTTTCATCTTTAATTAAGATGTTTCTAGATTTTTCCATATATTCCTTTAAAGCGTTGATAGCAAGTGAGCCAATAGGAATCACTCTTTCTTTGGATTTACCAAGGCACTTGATGTAACCTTCTTCTAAATTAATATCATCGATGTTTAAAGAAATAAGCTCTGTAACTCTAATACCGGTAGCATAAACAAGCTCTAACATTGCTTTATCACGATATCCTTTTAAATCTACGCACTTTGGTTGTTCAAGCAAAAGTTCAATTTGCTCCGATGTTAATATCTTTGGTGGTTTTCTTTCAATTTTTGGTGATTCAATATTCACAGTTGGATCATCTGTGATGACTTTGGTTCTATGTAAATATTGATAAAACGAACGAAGAGAAGCTAAATTTCTAGAAACCGTAGATACTGCCTTTCCTTTCGTTTTTAAACTCTCCAAATACTCTTTTATTTCATCACTATCTGTTTTAACCATATCCATATGGTTTTCTTCCAAATAGTTGCAATATAGCTTAATATCCCTATTATACGACTGTAAAGTATTATCTGACAACTTTTTGTCATTTTGTAAAAATTCTAAAAAACTCTCAACTAGATTATTTTCCATCTTACATACTCCTTCTATCACAGTATTTTACATAGTTTCGTAATTTTTGGGGCTTTATGCTACCTTTCATCATTCGTATATTATGTTATTTTCTAACACACTTATTCTATACAACTTTCTTCAAGAATGCAAGAGTTTTTTTTGATTTATGTAAAATTTATTTCATGATGATTTTTTTACCATTTTTTCCAAAACAGATTTAAAAATGTATGAATTTTCCAAGCAGAAAAACCAGCATTTGATTAAGTTTTCCAATAAATACCATGCATAGCATAGCCACTAGGGTGTTTTTCGAAAAAGAAAGCATTTGATGACGATACTTTCTAGGTTGTTTCAGCACCGCTTTTACCATTTGAATAGCTTCTTTTCCTAGCCAAAACAAACAAAGAAAAATGCAAAGCATCCAACCGCATAGATGAGAAAATACCAAAAAATAGCAAGCTTTGCTATTCGTATAGCCAATTGCCCATGAAGCTATCATCCCTAGGCAGTAACCTTCGTAAAAAAATAGTATATAAAAATAGATGACACCAATCATAGAAAGAGTCATTAGCCAGCATAGGAGCACTGTCCTACCTAAATTTTTCATGTTAAGTGTAGAAAGACCTTTACTTTCTATCCATACATAAGCTTTTGATTCTACCAATTGATTCGGTATAGTCTGTGAAATTCTTCGCTGAAAATCAATAGTTCCCCCTATCACACCTACTAAATAAATTAAGGCAAATCCTAAATAGCATGTACGCAAATGATCCATCGTATGTTTTTCTTTTCTCATGATTTCCTCCATCGTATTTTTTATTCATACATATGCGGAAATCCAAAATCTATGCTATTTTACGTGGAAAGCTTTTTAATCGCACTGGTAGCTAACTCATCACAGCGATTATTATAGACATTATCACTATGTCCTTTTACCTTAATCCATTTGACGGTATGAATTTTTGTAAATTCATATAATTGCATCCATAATTCTTTGTTTTTCACTTCTTTTTTATCAGCTGTTTTCCAACCATTTTTTACCCATGTATCAATCCATTTTTGTAAAAAAGCATTTACCACATAGGCACTGTCACTATATAGCTTAACATAGCATGGCCTTTTTAACAGTTTTAGTGCTTCTATCGGTGCCGTAAGTTCCATTTGATTATTCGTCGTTTCGTCCATGGCACCACTAATTTCTTTTTTCTTGTCACCATAAATTAAAATGGCGCCCCAGCCTCCCTTTCCAGGGTTTCCTGAGCATGCACCATCCGTATAGATTGTCACTTCATCCATTGTGATTCCTCCGTTAAACGATAACCATTGGCTTTGTATAATCTAAATTAGCATCTCTAAAATGAGGGATTTGATAGCCAAGTGTATAAAGATTGCTTGCTAAAACATCTTTTTCTATCATTTTTTTACCGGTTTCATTGGCGTTTTTTAAATACTTGCTTACCGATGTCACTACGGGTACATTTGCATGATTATAAATATGTGATAACAGTTTTTCTCCCGTCTTTGTAAACCCTAAAACACGAATGTATTGAGGATTGTATTTATAATGATTTACCTCTATTTTCGTGATTCCTAAAAGTGCATGAAGAAGAATTCTTTGAATTCTTGTACGAGTATATCGCTTACTTTTCAAAGTGTCAATCAACTTTTCTAATTCAGATGCCTCATAAGAATACTTTTTTAAAATGTTTTCTAATCCTTCCGTCACATCCGCCAAATCAAGTAATTCCTTTGCGGTAGATTTGCGAAGCACATAAAATATCTCTTTTTCAAAATTCCCGTAAATCCATTGGATGTCTGCCACTTAAAATCTGCTTATTTAAAATTTCAAAAGATTTTTGTGGCATCACTTCTGGCAATATCTCATAATTTTCTTCTTGAATCATCTTGCGAATAGCAGTACTACTGCACATACCATCCACCACATTCACAGAATTGTAGTCCTCACCTTTCCTTAGGATAATCTGTGGTTGGATTAAGCTATTATTATACATCAATGCCTTTAAATACTCTACCGCTAGAATATTGTTAGCATCAAGTAATATTTCTGTAATGTATTTAGAATCAAACTCCTTTTTCGTAAAAACCTTTAAAGCTGTACTTCTAGCAGCAGGGTAAGAAAAACCTTTTTTCAGTTCCGCTTTTAAGAGATCTTTGTATTCTTCAGGTTCTAAATATAAAATATTGGCAATCCTTTTCAGCGTATCAAGGTCTTCTGTTTTAGCACCAAAAGAAAGAACATCAACAACCCCCATACTATCTAGTAACCCAATTCCTCCCTGGGCAAAAAATTCTGCACTTGCCGTTGCATAATAGGTTGGCAATTCCACTACCAAGTCTACCCCATTTTTAAGTGCCATTTCTGCTCGAGTCCATTTATCAAATAGCGCAGGAACACCTCGTTGCACAAAATTGCCACTCATTACACAAACAACGGCATCTGCTCCTGTTTTCTTTTTACTTTCTTCAATATGGTAGGCATGTCCATTATGAAAGGGATTATATTCTGCAATCACTCCACATACTTTCATACTTACTCCTCTTTATCATGATAATCATCACCATCTAGATGATCCTCATCATGCATTCTATTTTCCCCAATATTTTCTTCTTCTGTATCTTGATTTTCATCAAATTCTTGATCCATATCAAAAGGACGTTGCCTCATGGTATTCTTTTTGCTAAGCATCATAATAAATGCATCTAATCGAATCGCCCTAATAGCATAGACGATATACACATAGGTTAAAAGTACGATTGCATAATATACATACGACTTTCCTGAACCTACAATACAAGTGCCTACCACATCCACAATGAGTGGCAACGTGTATGCATAGATAGCAATCTTCATATAGTTTCTAAAATCGATAATAATTCCTCTAAAAGAGCACATCACTGCCACAACCAATGTCACAAATAACAGCTTGGATAATACTGTTAGAAAATACGAAACAAACGATGCTATATATACCACAACAAACATCGTAAGCTTTGTTTTTAAGTCATAACGCAATTGATATACAATGTCTTTCAGCTGATTTTTGTCTAATGAAAAAGGATAGTTCATAAAATCAATTTCATAGACTAACTCTCGATTGGCTTCGATAGCAAAACGATCTTGATTCAAAAAAGCTACGACGTCATAAGCAATAAGTTCTTCATATTGTGGAGTTTTTTGAAATTCTTGGTATGTATAATCTGTATCACCTACCACAAATAAATTAGCATTGATTTTGCGATAAACACTATCGTGCATATGTAATTGATGATTCTCATATTCAAACTCAGGAATTAAAGTATCATACTCATCTGATACGTATGAAATAAGTTTTTGGAAAGAGAGATAGGTATGACAAGCTAAAACACCTGCAAGTAAAAAAACAAGCGTTATCAAATACCCAAATGCTTTTCTAAATTGCTCATGCTTTACAATAAAAGGGTACGTTCTAAAATCAGTTACTACAAGGTACATCTTTCTAAAAAAGCCAAGTTTTTGTTTTTTCACAAGTCATATCTCCATTCTTCATTATAGTATTACCATTTCTTTAGAAGGAGCCGAAAACATCTGAAGGCCAGAAGAAGTAAGCACTCCCACATCTTCTATTCTAACACCAAATTCATTTTCGAGATAAATACCAGGTTCAATCGAAAAAACCATTCCCTCTTGTAAAACATCTTCTCGTTTTGGAGAAAGAAGTGGCTCTTCATGTACTTTCATCCCAACGCCATGCCCAAGAGCATGAGCATAATCATATCCTCGATCTATGATTTGCTTTCTTCCTAAAGAATCTGCTTCATTTGCTTTCATTCCCGCCTTAATCTTGTTAATAGCATTTAAGTATGTTTGATAAACCAGTTCATAAATCTCCTTTTGTTTTTCGGTCGGCTTGCCTACAAAAATGGTTCGAGACATATCTGAACAGTATTCATCCACGATACATCCCATATCAAACAAGATAATATCTTGCTCACAAATGACTTTATCAGTAGGAGTAGAGTGAATTTGGCAGGAGTTAACGCCGCTTCCCACAATAGTATCAAAAGAAAGCCTACTTGCCCCATGACTCATAAAAAAGTCAGACACCATCTGTGAAATTTCACGTTCTGTCATTCCCACTTTTACTTTACTACAAATGTAGTCAAAACAATCTTCTCCTAAAGTAGCTGCCTTTTTAAGATGTTCAATTTCTTCTTTTGTTTTAATGATTCCCATAAACGCTCTCCTATTCTTACCCTATGAAAAGTTTTTCTACCCAGTTTAGCATCGTTGTATAAGGAACAAACATGGTAATGAAGGTGGCAAGTACAATAAAAGGTCCAAATGGAATATAATCATCAATTTTCTTTTTCTTGGTGATTAGTAGCAAGATACTCACGAAAGCACCAATGGCAAATGATAAAATAAACACTTGAAAGACGTTCCTAGCTCCTAAAAAAAGGCCAAGTACCCCCATAAGCTTAACATCACCTAATCCCATTCCCTCTTTTTTGTATACAACAAAGGCAAACAAGGCAATTAAAATGAAAATTCCGCCACCAACTAAAAAACCAAGTACAAGATCCACACCGACTTTCACGTCTGTCACAAGCTTATAATACATATAGATAATGCCCACGATAAAGCCTACCATATTAAGACCATTTGGAATAATCTGAGCTTTTAAATCCGTAAACATGTCCATAATGAGAATCATACTAACAAAAGCATATATCAAAAACTTTTCTGATAAACCAAAAAAGAAAAATAACGCAATTAAGACAATTGGTGTAACAAGCGCTAATTTCCATTGATACGTACAATCTTGAAAGAAAGACCTATCCAAAACCTTTTCTTCCTTACTAAATCTTTTAATACAAGCTGCCATTAAAAACGAGATGCCAAATCCAAACATAGCAATTACTAAATTTAATACAATCGTTCCCATTTACCTTTCTTCCTTCCTAAGTTCAAACCCCAAGGGCAAAACATGATTCCTAACCAAAGTATCAAATGTTACTTTTTTCAATCGTTTTTGCTTTGATATCATTGAACCATTTTATTCTATACAAATATACCAATTTATTCATAAAAAGTCAATTTCCTCTTTCATATTTTTTCATTGTATGTTATAATAAAGGTGTGGAAATACTAACATCAAGAATAATGAAAGATACGGAGGGATAAATATGGAGATTAAAAAATGTATCAACTGTGGGAGCTTTATTACAACCAACGCTTCACTTTGTACATCATGTGCCAATAAGATTACTTATGAAAATACGGTTTTAAAGAATTACTTTGATGAAAACACAAGTTTTGATTCCATTTCATCAATTTCAGTTGCGACAGGAGTATCACCAAAATCCATTCAAAGCTTTATGATTGAAAACAATTATATGGATGAGACCACTATTCCACAAGGGTTTAGTACCATTCAGTATTAATACGTGCATAAAAAGAGTAGCCAAAACGGCTACTCTTTTTTATTTTGAAAAAAATTTACCCCCACAATTCCACCAATAGCGCCCATGAGTAGCATGAGTAGCCCAAAAATTAGAAATTTTACGTTAAAAGCCTCCCCTTGATGGAGGTAGCTCATAAACATGATGGGAATCAAGTATAAAATAGCCACCAAAACGCCATTTTTGAGTCCCTGTTTTCTCATTTGGCTCGTAACACTTGTACTCGCTGCTAAAACGCTCAGCATTTGAATCACCATAGTACAGAGGGGCATCCCCTCCTCAGGAACACTCGTATAGGTAAGTAAAGCCGCATATCCAGCCAGTAAAATCGTGGCAAGCAAATACCCCATAAGAAGCCCTTTTCCATATCTTATTGCATTTTTGACAATTTCCATAGAAGCACCTCCCATAAAATATATCCCATAAGGCTTCTTTTTATGATAAATAGGAATTCTTACCTCAAAAACAAAAATAGTCCTAAAAAGGACTATTTCTTAATACATACTGTTCTAAAACCACTGCAACTCCATCTTCATTATTAGACGGGGCAATGACTCTTGCCACACTTTTAGCCACCGAAGCACCATTATTCATCGCAATCCCCAGTCCAGCATTTTGAATCATTTCAACATCATTAAAATTATCCCCAATGGCAACTACATCTTCTTTCGCAATGCTAAGCTTACTGGTCAATTTTTCTATCGCGGTCCACTTATTGATTCCTTTAGGAAGAATCTCTGCATAGCTATAGGAAAAGACCATTTTTTGCCCATTTTCGTGAATAATGCGATTAGATACATAAGGAGAAGACATGATAGAAACCTCCTCAAATGTACTAATTTTACGAATAATCGCATTGTACACGCTTCTATCTTCATCACATATCACAATTCGTCTAATTGGCTTATCGATAGATTTGATATACGATAAACTGGCATATTTAAAATAGGTAATCCCATTTGCCTCATCATTGATATTATGCCTTTTTTTGTAGAAAACCAGGGCTAAGTGCTTTAGATTTTTGACAATGATTTCACTATCTGTAAAAACCATGTAGTAAATATTGTTTTGCTCGCACATATCGATAAAATTGATAACGATTTCTTTCGGTATTTCTCGTGACCAAACCGTTTCTTCTTTGGTGATATCATAAATCGATGCTCCATTGTCACAAATCATATAACCCTCTGCGTGTACTTGACTCGCAATCATTTTAACCGAATTGGTTACTCTACCGGAAGTCAAAACAACCTTAATCCCGTTTTTCAGTCACTTGGTTTAAAGTTTGCGTTGTACGAGGCGTTAATTCTCCATTTGAATTTAATAACGTTCCATCAATATCAATTGCAATTAGTTTATACATATTATCTCCTATATAACATGATATGACGTATTACCACCTATATATCTTTCTAAAATTAAAGCCATTTCTGCTCTCGTAATATTGTTATTTGGTCTAAACGTATTATCTGGATATCCCACAATCAACCCAGAATTATATGCCTTGATAATACTATTGGAAAACTTTTGTCCTCGAATATCCTTAAGCGAAGTAGCAGAAAAATCATCCTCTAAGAAGACATCCATTAAGGCTACCACCTCACTTCTCGTAATTGCCTTATTCATATCAAGCTTTCCTGAGAAGATATTAGCAATCGTGCTAAATCCTGCATTGGCAAAATCACTATCTACATGATTAATCTGTTGATAACATCTCATTAAATAATCATAATCCGTCTTAGACCAATGGTTTTTGTCATAATCCATATAGTAATAAACAAGACCTTTTGGATCTGATGCAGTATCTTTATATCTTAAAGTCCTTGCAAGCATCGAGATAAACTCAATTCTAGAAATGTTGTTTTGAGGACCATATTTTTCTTCTGAATAACCTTTGACTACATCTAAACGATATAAGTAATCAATAGCACTTTTCGCCCAATCATAGCCTCCCAAGTCTAGAAAATTAGCTTGTTTTTCAGGAATCTTTTTAGCAGCTTCCATAAGCGATTCTGTGTAACTTATTTCCGTCAAATTAAGAATATCACGATTACTCATCGAAGGATTATAAAGTCCATTTGCCATATACTCATACTCTGCCGTATTTAGTTTGCAAAATGTCTTTAAATTTGGGATTCCCTTGGAAGGACCAGAATACACCATCGTAGGATCTACAGGAACCCACCCAAAATCTTGCAAATAAATCTCTGCCCATAAGTGATTACCAAGCTCTTTCACTTGTTCTCCGGAATCATTTAGTTCTTTTACTTGGACAAAATAACCTTCAACACATCTACTTGGAATTCCAATAGCACGGCACATAGAAACAAATAAAGTCGCATATTCCTCACAAACGCCCTTCATCGTGCTTAATGCAGAAACGGCACCTTGATTTGAATATTCTGGCGTCATGTTGTACTCCATGTTCACATTGACAAATTCAAAAATCGCTTGTGCTCTTTTATAGTCACTGGCAATCCCATCAGTAAGCTCTTTTGCCTTAGAAATGATTTCAGGATCCTCAGGAGCTACCATTAACACTTCTTTTTCATTTTTATCTTTATCAAGATCAGTCCTTGTTTGCGTGTCAAAATAAATCTCATCACCCTCAAAGCGTTCTGTATTGGTACGGCTAGGAATTAATTCTGCATAATCCTTTAAAATGTATCTTCTTGTCACCGTCACTTTAAATTTATCTTTCGGTTTAATCCCCGAAACATCAAAAAACGCATATTCATTGCCATACTCATCTATGGTAACCTCATCCGGCTTAGGAACAATAGTAAACTCTAGGTCATCTTGGTATTGTGTAAAGTCACCACTTCCAATGGCAATTTTAACCCAAGCCTTTTTAAGAGCATAATCCTTTGTATTTTGGTATAAATACTCTTTTGTGACTATATATTCATTCTCGGTAGCCCAAACGCTACTAAGTAGCATGACTCCTATTAACACAAATAAAAATAGGATGGTATTCATTGTCTTCTTCATTCGTACACGCTCCTCTTATACATATCTAATATTATTGTATTATTATTCATTCATAAAAGCAATAGAAAAAACTAGAAATTCTTGTTTTTACTTTTTATCTTACAAGACAAAAAAAGTGACCGCTTCAAGCGGTCACTTTTATCGACTGACTAAAAAGTATTATTCTTCAACCTCTAATACTTCATCACTTGTAATTGAAAATGTGTGAGCTGCTCTTGTAGCTTCAATAATATCTCCAATTAGTTCGTGTTTTCTAGAAACATCACTAAATCCAATCTTTGTCTTAGAATTTACATAGGCTGGAGCTCTTAGTAAGTATGCATTTACTAATTGAGCAACTTCAGCTCTTGTAATCTTTTCATCTAAGGTAAATGAAGGATCATCTTCGGTTAAGAATGGAAGCATATTTAATCTAGCAAGTAAAGTAACTTCTTCAATTGCCCAGTGTGTAAATACTTTCTTACCATCTACCATGTAATATTTCTTTGTATCATCATATTTCTTAATAAGTTCAGTTAATTCTCTGATTTCAAGACCTTCAATACCTTCATCATTAGCTCTTTCTTGAATCATGCAAGCTAAAATCTTAATGAATTCAGCTTTTGTCATCTTTCCATTTGGTCTAAAGGTATAAGTACCATCATTTTCTTTATAACCATTTACTAAACCAGCAGCGGTAGCAACAGTAATTGCTTTTCTAGCTTCTAGGTATGTTTGGTTAATATCTGTGTACTTAGTTGTAATTTCGCTCTCACTTAAGCTATTGTAATCTAAATCGAAAATTCTAGCTAATACTAGAGCACCTTCAGCTCTTGAAATGAAGTGATCTGGTCTAAAGGTATCAGCGTTGGCATCACCAAACATGTATGGGTAATGATCAACATCGATTTCAACATCATAATCAGTAATGATATAGTTGATTACTGTAGAAACATCCATTACTTTTTTACCTTTTAAGATAGAAGCAGATGGATAAATTGTTTCTGCATCATATTTAGATTTGCTTAAAGAAGTATATTTTACTTTCACAATTAAAGTACCTTTTTCGCCTTCTTCAATTCCGTTTGGGAAAGTCCAAACGATAGTATCTTTTTCAACTTTACCACCGTCAGCATCTACTACCTTGAATTCTAGAGGTAATTCTAATTTGATATAGCATTCTGTATCAATATCTTTACCACCATTCTTGTAATCAATGTAGTAAGTAACGGTTTCTTCTAATTCATAAATGTTCTTGTTTGCTTTTTCTGTTTCTTCAGAATCATTTCTTAGAGAAATTGCTAATTGGTCAAGTGCAATATCATCAATGTCATCATTTTCTTCCATCCAAGGCTCAATATCAAGATCACCCTTTGGAGGAACAACTTCGTCAGCAATCTTAAACTTATAAGTCTTAACTGGAGTAGATGTACCATCTTCAAAGTTAGCAATCGCTGTTAAAACATATAATGAACCAGCTTTTGCATCATCTGCAATCTTTAATTTTTGAGAAGATTTTGCAAAGTGTTGTGTATCCTCTGCCCAACGTAAATCTAGGCTTGTCGTTTTATCAAGTGGTGAACCAGCAACTAAGATAATTGTACCTGGTGTTACCATCGTTACAGAACCTGGAGTGCAAACTCTACCATCAATAGAAGCAGTTACATCTTTGTCATAAGAACTTGGAACTTTTACATTAAAGGTATAAGTTTGAACTTTAGTCTCTGAACCATCTTTGAAAGAAGCATGAACTTCCATTACATATTTATCGCCATTTTTTGCATCCTTAGGAATAATGAAGTTAATTTTTTCATCTTTATGCTTTGTAGTCTCTCCATCTTTCCAGTGGATATATACCCAATCAATTTGATCTGCTGGAGTTGTAAAGATAGCAACTGGAGCACCTGGTAAAACATCATGCTCGCTACCATCATTAATCTTGTTACCATTTAAAGTAACTTCTACTTTACCATTAACAGGCTCAGCATCTTTCGTGATATTAATTGTATAAGTACCACTCTTTGAAGAACCATCTGTGAAAATAGCTTTTACATTCATAATATATTTTCCAGGTTGTTCAAGTGTTGTGCTTGCAGTATATGGTTTAGCAGTTGTAGCTGTAGAAGACTTGTTTAAGCCATTCCAATCTACTTCAATAGCAGTTACTTTATCGTTTGGAGTAGCTGTTAAAACAATCTTTGCACCAACTTTTGCATCATAGGTATTACCAGATTTCATTGTTGTGCTATCTAATTTAGCTGTTAATTTGCCATCAACAGCAGGAACTTTTACATTAATCGTATAAGTACCAGTCTTTGTAGAACCATCTGTATAAATTACTTTTACGTTCATAATATACTTACCTGGTTCTGTTAAAGTAGTGCTTGCAGAAGCTAGGTGATCTGTACCAGCAGTTGTTGATTTATTAGCACCATTCCAGTCAATTTCGATTGCTGTAACTTTATCGCTTGGTGTACCTGTAATATCAATTTTAGCACCAACATTTGCTTCGTAAGTATTACCTGAAGTCATAGGATTACCATCTAATTTTGCCTCAAATGCACCATTCACTGGTTCTTGCTTAATCGTAATGGTATAAGTACCACTCTTTGTTGTACCATTAGCAAATTTTGCGGTAACATTCATGATATATTTACCAGTCTCTGTAAGAGTTGTACTTGCTGTATAAGGTTTTTCTTTTCCTTGTGTTGTAGATTTATTAGCACCATTCCAATCAACTTCAATCGCTGTTACTTTATTGTTTGGAGTAGCTGTTAAAACAATCTTTGCACCTGGTGTTGCCTCATATGACTTGCCAGATGTCATTGCTGTGCCATTTAATTTAGCTGTTAACGCACCCGTATAGTTTTCTTCAATTTTAATTGTATAGCTTTCACTCTTGGTTGTATTATTTTTAAATGTAGCTTTTACATTTAATTTGTATTCACCAGGATTATCAAGTGTAAATTGTTTGAAAGAAGAGCTTGTCGTTGAAGTTGGATTTTCGCCATTCCAATTTAACTCTAACTTGCTTACCTTATCACTTGGAGCTGCAGAAATATCGATAGTAGCACCTGGCTCAGCAGTATACGTTTTGCCAGAAGTCATCTTAGAGTTATTTAATTTAGATGTAACAGAACCTGTATATTCCTCTTCTGGTACATAGAATGTAAATTGTTGAGGACCAACTTTTGTGCCATCAATATAATTAACTGTAGCATTCATGATGTATACTTGACCTGGCTCACAAGCAGTAAATTCACCTGAATAGTGTTTTACCATTTTTGTTTTTTCTTGACCACCAACAAAACCTACTGTAAAGCTTTCTGTTCTAGATGTTGGGTAAGAATATAAGTCAAATCTATCACCATTTTTAACTTCATATCTGCCACCATTTTGAATAGTCTTGTCATTTAATGTAACTGTTAATTTGCTTTCCTTTACTGGAGTAAGGAATGTAAAGGTTTTGGTTGCAGTTTTAGAACCATCTTTACAATTAGCATAAACCTTTAAAACATACTTTGTGTCTTCTTGAATATTGTTAAATGGAATGGTCACTTGGCTCGTTTTCGAAGCTGGAAGTGGATCATTATTTCCCCATTGACAAACAATACCAGAAATTTGGTCAGCAGGTGTTCCAGTAACAACTACCTCACTGCCTTCTTTTAATTCATAAATACCATTAGCAGCAATGCTCTTGCCATCTAATGTAAGTGTAACTGTAGCGCTTGTAGCAGCAACAACAGTTGCAACAGGAAGAATCGTCATAGCAAGCATAACGATACTTAAAATAAATGATATTTTCTTTCTAATATCCATTTTTTAAAACCTCCTAATTTCTTTAGTGTGTTTTCACTACCTAAATAATAATAACACAAACCAAAACGAAAAGCAACAAAATTATGTAAATTTGTTAAGATTTTTCCATTTTTTACATTTTATTAACAAATAACCCATTTTTTTGCTACAAATCCGCCTAGGAACAGTCCCATTTTACCATTAAAATAATCAAAATGCAACCTTTTCACATGAGAAAATCGAGTTTTTTTCTTGACTTTTGTAGCACCGAATAATATACTTTATTTGTTCGTGCCGGTGTGGCGGAATGGCAGACGCACATGACTCAAAATCATGCGGGAAACCGTGTGGGTTCAAGTCCCACCACCGGTACCAGTTAGGTATTTTTTATCGAAGCAATCAATAAGAGCACTAAATGGAAATCATTTCCATTTAGTGCTCTATTGTTATCCATTTTTTCCCATTTCATTCCTCACATCGATAAAATGCCTTTTCCTCTCGAATAATCGTTACAGCCCCATGGCCAGGATAAACGATGGTATTTTCTGGAAGTTTTAATAATTTATCTCGAATTGAGTGAAGCATTGCCTCTTCTGAGCTAGTTTTTAAATCGGTTCTGCCATAGGTTCTTCGAAACAAAGTATCCCCTGTAAAAACAGCATCTTCGATGACAATGCTCATCCCTCCAGCAGTATGGCCTGGCGTATGAATAATCTTTGCTTCAAGGTTCCCAATTTTTACCACGTCATCTTCTTTGAGTGTCACATCAGCACAAATGGTATTTTCTGGTATTCCCAAGAAAGTACATAACGTTACTTCATCGTCTAATAAGTAAGGAGCCTCTATTTCATGAATTGCCACTTTAAGATGCGGATATTGGCTCTTTAAAGCACTTAGGCCTGCAATATGATCTGCATGGCAGTGGGTTAATAAGGCATATGCTAGCTTAATATTTCTATTTTCTACATAATTATAGATTTTATCAATCTCCCCTGCCGGATCAATCACAACTCCTATCTTGGTTTCTTCATCCGCAACCACATAACAATTGGTAAATGTATCATTTTTCCCCACAAGTACTCTAAACACTTTAAAAATCATTTGTATTCTCCACCCTTATCATTCCTTATTTTTGACGATGGACATCATATACACTGTCAACTTTTCTAACGGCTTTAATAACCTTATTTAATTTCTCTATATCTTCTACTTCTAGCCCGACATTAATGATAGCGACACGATCATTATTGACGGTTCTAGCATTAATGGTAGTCATTTTTGCCTTTAGTTCTCCAATAGCCATGGTAATATCGGCAAGTAGGCCACTACGATCATTGGCATAAATCTCTAAATCAGCATTGTAAGAAGTGTTATCTTCTTTATACCAAGAGACTTCAATCAAACGTTGTTCATCATTCATCAATTCTTTACAATTCACACAATCTGCACGATGGACTGATACCCCTCTTCCTTTGGTAATATAGCCAATGATTTCATCCCCTGGAAGCGGGTTACAGCACCTAGAAAGCTTTACCAAACAATTATCAATACCTTTCACTATCACACCAGACTTAGAGGCTTTGGTTCTAACAGCAGGTTTATACTCTCTTAATTCTTGGATCTTATTTTCTATTTCTTCTTCTTTATTTTCTTTTTTGTATTCTTCTAACAATCTGGTAATAATCTTAGCTGGCGAAATAGCACCAAATCCAATCGCCGCATAGCAGTCTTCTAGGGTATTATACTTATATCTTTCTAGCGCTTTCGCCACCCACTCTGTTTTAAACAAATCTGCAAAAGACATACCAATACGTTTTAGTTCTTTTTCAATCAATTCTTTGCCTTTAATGATATTATCATCTCTACCAGCTTTTTTAAACCAATTTTGTATCTTGTTCTTTGCCTGCGTGGTTTTGACGATTTTAAGCCAGTCCCTACTAGGGCCTTTAGAAGAATCAGAAGTAATAATTTCTACAATATCTCCATTTTCAAGCGGTGTGGTAATAGGAACAATTCTACTATTGACCTTGGCACCCGTCATACGATTTCCTACTTGTTCGTGAATCATATAAGCTAAATCAATTGGTGTACTGCCTGCTGGTAATGGTTTAATATCACCTTTTGGGGTAAAGACAAAAACCTCTTCGTCAAACAAATCAAATTTAAGCTTACTTAAAAACTCTTTATCATCATTCGTTTCTTTTTGCCATTCAATCGCCTCACGAAGCCATGATAGCTTTTCATCTGATGCCGTAACACTTTTTCCCTCTTTATAGGCCCAGTGAGCAGCAATACCATATTCAGCAACCCTATGCATATCCCAAGTACGAATCTGCACCTCAAAAGGTGTTCCCTCGGTACCAATCAATGTAGTATGTAACGATTGATACATATTTGGTTTTGGCGTCGAAATATAGTCCTTAAATCTTCCAGGCATTGGTTTATAGAGTTCATGTACAAGACCAAGGGCAGCATAGCAATCTTTGACAGAATTTACAATGATACGCATTGCAAACAAATCATAAATTTGGTCTAAAGTTTTATTGTCTTTCATCATCTTACGATAAATGCTATAAAAGTGTTTTGGTCTTCCATATACTTCTGCCTCAATTTTCACTTCTTTTAATTTTTGTCTAATTTCTACAATGATATCATTAATAAATTTTTCTCTTTCTTCTCTTCGTTTATTAATTCCTTCAACCAAATCAGCATACGCTTCTGGTTCCATATACAAAAAGCTTAAGTCTTCTAACTCCCATTTTACGGAATAAATACCAAGACGATTGGCAAGTGGCGCATATAATTGCATGGTTTCTTTTGCGATGGCATATTTGCGATCATCACTTAAGTGTTTTAGTGTACGCATGTTATGAAGACGATCGGCCAATTTAATCATCAGTACACGGATATCCTTTGCCATCGCCATAAAAAACTTACGATAGTTTTCTACTTGTTCTTCTTCTTTATCTAAGTAGTGCGCAATTTTTCCAAGTTTGGTAACTCCATCTACCAAATTGGCAATTTCTTCCCCAAACTCGCTAATAATATCTTCTCTTGTCACACCCGTATCTTCTACCACATCATGAAGTAATGCAGCACAGATGGCATCATCATCCAGTTCAAGCGTTGTAACTATATACGCTACTTCTACAGGGTGAATAATATAGGGTTCCCCTGATTTTCGAAATTGTCCTTCATGATGAAGTTTGGCATAATCATAAGCTTTTAATATTAACTTAGAATTGGAACGCCTATTATACTTTTTAGCGTCTTTGATAACTTCTTCAATGGTTGCCATACACCCTCCATTCCTAAAGGCTCTTTTTTAAATCCTTTACATTCAGTTGAATTTTATCAGTATGATTAAAATGATTTACTTCTAAATAATGAAGCACATCTACCTTATCTCCCACTTTAATGCTATATTGCATTTCTCCCATATTAAAGGCAATTGCATCATAAATTGCCGTATTATCCTTTAAGATGAGCTTTAAATGTCTCTCGTTAGATAATAATCGGATTCCATCCACCTTCATATTTTTATAGATAAAAACGGGAACAGGATTTGCTTCGCCAAATGGCTCTAATACCTGCAATTCTTTTAGATGTTCCATTGAAATCATACTTGCATTTACTTCCGCATCTGCCATAATCGTAGGAGTCTTATCCTTTATTAATTTTCCTTCTGCATATTGATTGATATCCTTTCGAAACTTTTCAAATTGTTCTTCTTGAATCGTAAGGCCAATTGCCATTTCATGGCCTCCAAATTTTAATAAATCTCCTCCACAGTAGGTTAACGCATCATGCAAATCAAACCCATCGATGCTTCTACCAGAGCCTTTTCCAATGCCATCTTCAAAGCAAACTAACACAGAAGGTTTATAATACATCTCTGTGATTTTGGATGCAACAATACCAATTACTCCATGATGCCATCCATGTTCACCAACAACAATCACATTATCTTCATATAACTTTTTTTCTTCAATCAATTTGATGGCTTCATCAATAATGCTTTTTTCTGCTTCCTGTCTTTCTTTATTGATAGTTCCTAATTGCTCTGCAATTTCTATCGCTTTCTTTTCATCTGTTGTTAATAATAATTCTAATGCCAAATCTGCCTTTCCCATTCTACCACAGGCATTAATACGAGGAGCAATCCCAAAAGAAATCATACTAGAATCAATTTTATGATATCCTGACTGCAAAATAATGGCTTTGAGTCCCACATTTCTTGTTTCTTTCATGAGCATAAGTCCAAATTTGACAATGACTCGATTTTCCTTTACAAGAGGTACAATATCGGCTACCGTTCCCAAGCAGACGATATCAAGATATTTTAAATAACTTTTTCTATCCAGCTCTAGCTTATAAGCAATGGCTTGAATCAGCTTAAAAGCAACCCCTACACCTGCCAAGGCATTAAAAGGATAGGTGTTATCATTTCTTTTTGCGTCAACAACGGCAATTGCTTCAGGTAATACTTCTGGGCACTCATGGTGGTCTGTTACAATCACATCTATTCCTATTTCTTTGGCATAGCTGGTTTCACTTGCTGCTGAGATGCCACAATCAACCGTAATTAAAAGCGTTGTTCCTTGTTCTTTAATTTTTAAGATAGCTTCATTATTAAGGCCATAGCCTTCTTCTAGACGACTTGGAAGATAATAATGAATATCCATTCCTAATTCTTTTAAAAACTGATAGACCACTGCCACACTAGTAATACCATCCACATCATAGTCACCATATACGGTTACTCTTTCTTGTTGCTCGCGAGCTTTTAGAATTCTCTCGACTGCTTTATCCATATCATTTAACTGAAACGGATCATTTAAATCAGTGATTTGAGGATTTAAAAAAGCCTTGATTTCGTCTTCTTGCTCTAAGCCACGGTTTAATATAATCTTAGCAAGCAATTGGGAAATATGATTTCTTTCGGCTATCTCATCCACTTTGCTAGGATCCGTTTTATAGAATTCCCATTTTTTTATCATACCTTTCTCCTTATAATTCTTATTTTAATTTTATTGTATCGCAATCAAGAAGCAAATTCAAGATGATTTATGATTGTTACAAAAGGAAAATCAGCGAGCATTCCACCAATGAATCATCGAGAAGCGCGCTGATATCAAATATCTTTTTGAAACCCCATCCTCCCCGCTTTTGGACAAATCAAGCCCCTCTACGCCTATGTCCACCCAATATACGAGATACTATCACTCATATTGGTGTGTACATAACGGCAAGAGGGGCTAATTTTTTCCAAAACCACCCAAGGTTTCAAAAAGATATGTTGATATATCGCGCTTTCTATTTTTCCTTTGGAATGCTCACTGATTGATTCTCACCAAAATTAAAATAGACTTCTTTTTAATCGATTGGCAGTATCAATAATCTC
Source organism: Clostridiales bacterium UBA1234 (assembly GCA_002308995.1). Taxonomy (GTDB): domain Bacteria; phylum Bacillota; class Clostridia; order TANB77; family UBA1234; genus UBA1234. The sequence continues at coordinate 53,606 of DBWQ01000006.1, forward strand.
TTGTTCATTGATGCCAGTAATCACTCTATTTTCCATGACAACTTTACCATCAATAATCGATGTCTCAACATCAGCACCATTTACTGAATATGCAAGAAGTGCTTCTATCTGGTGAATTGGATTTAGATGAGGTTGCTTAAGGCCTATGATAATCATATCAGCTTTTTTACCAACCTCAAGGGTGCCAAGTTCACTATCCATTCCTAAAATCTTTGCACCTTCTAACGTTGCCATTTTTAAAACATCTCTACTAGAAATCACGGTAGGATCATGATAGATTCCTTTTTGTAAATACGCAGCAAGCTTCATTTCTTCAAACATATCAAGCGTATTGGTGGAACCTTGTCCATCCGTTCCCAATGCAACGGTAATGCCATGTTGCATTAATTTAACAACATCGGCAAAACCAGAGCCTAACTTTAAATTACTAATAGGATTATAAACAACGCCTCCACTAACATCCTTTAGAATACTAATATCTTGGTCATTAATTTGTACGCCATGAGCCAGCATGGTATGATACTGAAATAATCCACATTTCTTAAGATATTCCGTGACGCTTGTTCCATAGGTTTCTTGCACATAATCCATCTCACTCTTTGTTTCAAGATAATGAATATGAATTGGCGTTCCTAAACGATCAGCAAGCTCGATACCACGTTTTATGGTATCAGGAGGACACGTGTTAGGAGCATGAAGTGCTACACAAATCTTAATTCTACCCTCTGCCTTATTATGATAGCTTTGGTATAATTCTTCTGCTTCTTTGGTTCTTTCTGCAGCCTGCTCTCCTTCACCAATAATACAGCGAGATAGGATTGCTCTCATACCAATCTTTTCTACTGCTTCTGCCGTAGCATCTTCAAAAAAATACATATCATTAAACGTGGTGGTACCGCTCTTAATCATCTCAACACAAGAAAGAAGAGAGGCATGATAAACAATATCACGGTCAAATTTATCTTCGATAGGCCACATTCTTTTTTCAAGCCAGTCTTTGAGCGTAAATTCATCATCAGAATAACCTCTAAAAAGAGACATCGCCACGTGAGTATGGCTATTAATAAGACCTGGCATCACTACTTTATCTGTGGCATCGATGACTTTATCTGCAGTCGACTCATCCGCATGACCAATGAGGGCAATGCGATCATCCTCTATTAGGACATCTGCCTTTTGCACATCGGAAACCATCGAAACAATGTATCCATTTTTGATTAGTGTTTTCATCTACTTTTATCCTCCTATTAAGAAAACCTTTATTCCACAATATCCTTTAATGCATCCCCAATAATCTTATAAATATCTGAAAGCATCACATCAAATCGAACTTCCTTATCAAAAAACTCTTTAATTCTTACATTACTTGCTAAAATATCATATAAGTTTTGTAGCTTTTCCATTTTCTCAGGTTCAGCTTCTTTACCTTGTAATAATAAAGATTGCACCTCAACTTGCTTTTCTCTAAAATCTTTAATCATGGATTTATTTTTTTCATCTTGGTATAGTTCCTCTTTAATAGCCAAGTATTCTTTTACCTCATCGCTATCCTTAATTGCTCTTACAAGCTCATGTACTTTATCATATGGATTCATGATAAAAACCTCCTATCTTTAACTTTATTTTCATTATATGGTATTTGTGATTTTTTTTCAAGGCGTTTTTGCATACATATTTTAGGCAAATTGAGAGACACTACCTACTAAAAGGAGTGTACCATGAAAGATATTTTTAAATTTATTCCCCACCCCATTCAACCTTTTTCTTTAAAAGAGCCTATGCTTCCTTTGAAAAGTGGCATCACAGAAGATGATATCCTTTCAGATTCTCTAGAAAAGAATGTGACACGTTTTAAAGAAATCTTTCATTTTGGTCTTACCAGTGATTTTCAAATCAAAGAAATGGAAATCCACTTAAATCAGCAAACCTATCCTGCTGCCATTTTATTTTTTGACGGACTAACAGATACTCAAATGATTAGTACTACTTTGTTAAATCCACTAACTAAAGAAAACTTCTATCCCTCTTCAAGCGTTCTCAAAACACTTCCCTCTCAAGAATTAGAAAATGCACTCGTAAAGCATATTCTCATTCAAAGTCAAGTGAAAGTAATCTCCCATACCAAGGAGATTATCACCAGAATCAATCATGGAGAATGTGCTTTAATTGTTGATTCTCTTGCTCATGCCATTTTGTGCGATGTCAAAAAAATACCTAGCCGAGCAGTGAATAAATCTGAAAATGAAATGACCATTATAGGGCCTAGTGAAAGCTTTATTGAACAACTACGAACGAACACCGCCCTCATTCGTAAATTTATCAAAGATGAAAACTTGATTTTTGAAAATCTTACCATTGGTGCCAAAAGTAAAACCAATTGTGTCATTAGCTATTTAACGAATGTTACCAATGACTCTTTAATAAACGAGGTAAAAAGAAGAATCTCCTCCATTGATATTGATTTTATCATTGATATTGGAGAACTCGCACAGCTTATTGAAGATAAAACTTTTCTCTTAGATCCACTGATTTTAAGCACAGAAAGGCCAGACAAAGTTGCCTCTAGCATAACAGAAGGACGTGTGGCAATTTTACTTGAAGGAAGCCCTAACGTACTCATTGTTCCCGCTATTTTTTCAGATTTCACCCACTCTCCCGAGGATACTTACCTAAGACACCCCTATGCAATGCTGTTACGTTTTTTTAGGATTCCTGCCATTTTGCTATCTATTTTTTTACCAGGAATTTATATCGCCATTACGACTTTTCATCAAGAAATGATTCCCACTGACTTACTCCTCGCGATTGCAGGAACAAGGGAAAAAGTTCCTTTTCCTATGCTCATTGAACTTCTCATCATGGAAACATCGTTTGAAATTATTCGAGAAGCCAGTATTCGAACTCCAGCACCAGTTGGCCCAACCCTTGGGATTGTTGGCACATTAATTTTAGGCCAAGCCATTGTCAGTGCCAGTATCGTTAGCCCCGTTTTGGTCATTATCGTGGCACTAACAGGAATCAGTGCCTTTGCCATCGCTAACTTTTCGCTAAGCTACAGTTTTCGAATCGCAAGGTTTTATTATATCTTTTTAGGAGGTTTTTTTGGTTTCTTTGGCATTGCCCTTGGCCTTTTTATTCACATGATCATTTTAAGTAATGTTTCCTCCTTTGGAGTCCCCTATCTCACACCATTTACACCATTTCGAAAAGGTGCTTTCAAAGATGATTTATTCATTGCACCTTTATGGAAACAAGAAAAAAGACCTATTTTTTTAAAACCCAAAGAACAAAATCGTGAACCAAAAATAACAAGGAAATGGATGAAAAGTTAATTCACATTAAAGAAAGGAGAAAAGCCATGAAAATAGAAACTTCAGAATTTATCTGTACCATTGGCTGCGTCGGCATTATTCCACTGGTACTCACGATTCCTACATTTAATGCACAAACTTATGGAACAGGTGCTATGGCTCATACACTTTATAGTTTTTTGATGAATGCCATTATCCTTTTTCTCCTTTTCCATTTGTATTTTCAATTTTCCAATCAAGATATCATTGATATTTCCGAATATGTAGGAGGAAGTTTTTTAAAGATTCTCACTACTGTTTTAGCTTCTGTCTATCTTATTACTTCTGCCGTTCTTGTCTTAGTCGAATTTAACGAAAACATTCGAAACATCTTATTTCAAAATGCACCTTCTGATTATATTTACCTCATCTTTTTAGTAGGATTAGTGATAGGCGTTTTTCATGGATTAAAAGGGGTCTTTCGTGCCGCCACCATATTTGCACCACTCATTCTCATGAGCCTTATTTTTATGTTTCTATCCCTTTACCAAGATATTGACATCACCAATTTTACGCCTATCTTTGGGAATGATATGTTTCTTTTTTGGAAAGATGCACTCAAAATAGAATTTTTTGAAGGAATGCTTCTCATTTTATTATTAGGAAACACCCTGAAGAATCCAAAGAAAGCAGCCATCTGGTCATATTTATTTATTGCTTTCATTATACTTCTCATTACCGTATTACTTTATGGCATCATCCCTTATCCATCCATCACAGAAAACTATTTTCCTTTTTTTGAACTAAGTAGGCTCATGAGTTTCGGAAGATTTTGGCAACGAGTAGAATCCCTCTATACTTTCATATGGCTCATCGCCGTTTATATTTATATTTCCATTGGAACATCCTATACCGTATTTTTGCTTTCTAAAGTATGCCATCTAAACTTTGGATATCGTATTGCTCCTTTAATCTCTCTTCTCGTAATTAGCCTCGCACGATTTTTTGTTTCTTATCCCGATATCATCCATACAAGAAAGTTTTTAACCAACTATATTACCCCCTATGTGGCATTGGGATATCCATTGGTTATTTTGCTACTAGCTACCATAAAAAAAAGGAGTCAAATCCATGAAACAAACTCTTAACCTCTTTTTATTATTGCTCCTGTGTCTTTTCCTAACAGGATGCTATGGTAAAGCAGAACTCGATGATTTAGCTTATGTCATCGCCATGGGAGCCGATATTGCCCCCAATGGAAAAGAAGGTGAAATTCAAATCACCTATCAAGTGGCCATTCCTTTAAAAATTACAGGAGAAAATAATGAAACAGGCAAAAAGACATTTACCACATACACAACCTGCGCTCCTTCTTTAAGTATCGCAAATTCCCAAATTAACACGGTTTCCAGTAAAAAAATCGATTTATCTCACGTAAGTTTAATTCTTTATTCCAAAGAGCTTGCCCAAAAAGGCCTTGAAGGTCACGTGAATTCTTTGATTAGTAATGTAGCAATCAGGCCAAGAACGATTGTTGCAATTTGTAAGGAAAGCGCCAAAGAGTTTTTAGAAAATGTCACTCCGACACTAGAAAGTAGTCCTGCTAGGTACTACGACCTACTCATTTCTTCATTTCAAGAAACGAGCAGAAGTGCCAAAACGGAAATCCTAGATTTTTATACCGCTAGTCAAAGTATTGATAGAGTCCCCATAGCTGCTATCTGTGAATTAAACGATCACCATGAAGCTAAGTTTAGCTCAGTTGCTGTTTTTAGAGGGTTACAGTATATTGGGGAGCTTAAGGAATCCCTTTTAATGGGGCATTTACTGCTAACTAGCACATTCCATAAAGCAAGTCTTGCCATTCCTTATCCTGAAGAATCAGCCAAAAATATTACTATCACAATCCAAGCAAAGCAAAAACCTATCATCCACGTCACTATAACCAATGGAGTTCCTCATGCAACGATTTTATTAAGAGTCGATTCTCATTTAGATTCAAACGGCAGTTCTATCGATTTATATCAAACCAAAACCATGGAAGAACTCAATACCCTTATCGAAGAAAAAATCAAACAAATAGTGGATGACTACTTACAGCAAACAATCACACTACAAGCAGATAGTGCAGGACTTGGTAAGTTTGCTAAAAAAAACTATCTTACATGGAATGCTTTTCAAAAAGAAAATTGGAAAGAAATCTATCCAAATTTAACTTATCAAATTCAAGTAGAAAGCAATTTAAATGTATCACAAATCATTCATAATTCTCTTCCAGAATTTCCAAAATAAGTGAGGTCTCATCATGTTTTCTTATTCTTTCATCATTTTTTTACTTAGCATTGGTTCAATTGTATATGCTGTATGCTACGCCAAATACGAATGGAAACAAAAAAATAAAGCAGGTGCTACGGTGATATCCCTACTAGCACTCTGCCTTATCATTATTTCTATGATTCAATTAATGGATTAACCACGATATACAATCAACATAGTACTGGAAATAATTGTAAGAATAATAAATGCAATTCCAATATACTTGGTATATTTTGCCAATTTTTCCTCTCTTCCCATTCCCATCGTGCCACCTTTATTAGAAGACCCAGTAACAATATTGCCATCTTCTTTGGTGTCTTGAAGCATCACAAGTATCATGACTAAAATAGCGGAAATAATTTGAAATATTGTTACTAAATTTGTTAAAAAGTTCATCTTTACTCCTCCTTGTACGAATATAGCATGATTATATTAACACAACTTTAGCTATTTTGCAACACTTATTTATAAAATGTGATGTGTTTTAACGTCTTGAAAAGTTGACCATTAAAATATCACTCTTTTTACCTTCATTCGTTTCTACCATCACATTAAGAGTACTGACTGGGTAATCGTATATATCAGTACCTTTGGCACTATTATTTTCAAATGAAATCATCCTTCTCGTAGTTTCTCCTGGCTTTAATTTTACAATAGACGAAGTAGTATCCTTTCCTTCAAACCCATTATTATCAGTCGTAGAAATCACGGCATTCTTAACTTCAAGGGATGTCTCCTCTTGATTCATGTTAGTAAAATCAACAGCGTATTGTAGCGCTGCCTCTTTGGACAAGGCATACTTTACTTCCATACGAACGCCTAATTCTGTATTGTAGGTTCCTCTATCAATTGGATCAATACTATAACAGTTTTCTAAAACTACTTGATAAGAAAGTGACTCTTGACTCGGATCGGTAAAAATCAAATAATGATAAATAAAATTATTATTTTCTTTTTCCACCAATACAGAGGTATAGTAGGCATGGTTGCTATCTTGGAACTCTTGATATTCAATTGATACTAACCCTTGATAAAAGTTATGAATATACTCAGCAAAAGCTTCTTGATCATTGTGAAATTTCGCATCCATGTAGGCAGGATAAGAATGTAAATATAACGCATCCATGTTATCATTAAGAATCATCTCTTGAATCTCTTTGACAATTTTTTCTAAAGCTTCATCTGCTTTGAACTCATCAGATGACACATAAATCTCCATGTCTTTTTTCTCGGCAATTTTAGAGGAAATCTTATTTTTGGCAAAGATGATTCCTTTAATTGCATTTTCTACCAAAATTAATGCGACGATAACAATAAGGATAATGACTCCTACTTTTTTTAAATTCTTTCTTTCCAAGAAAACACCTCCTTAAGCTTCGAAAATTCCAATGTCACTTCCTGAACTTTTTTTTCGCCAAGTTGTAATTGCATCCATAGGCCCATTGGGAAATCAACCTGAGTTTCAAAAGTAATCTCTAAGGTTTTTGTTTCTCGGGGAGCAATCGTTGTCATCTCAAAATCACTTTTTCTTAGGCGACTTTCGTCAGACAAAAGTTGCATATTAATTACTTTTAAATCTCTTCTTCTATCCGTATTGGTAATCGTCATCTTAACAACACAACGATTGGAATAGTTAATCATTTCATGAACTTGATAGCTGGCTTTTCCCTCTTTTAGAACCTTTTCAAAAGCTCTATACTCCAAGAATAAATCCGGTGCAATATGGAAAGCATTTTCTTCTATCAGCACCAAAAATTGCTCCTTTTGAGACTCATTTACGATGACATTCACTTGATACGCATTTTGAGTTAACGGCTGAATTGACTGAATCTCATAGGTAGAAACGATTTGTTGTTTCAACGGCTTTTCAAACTCTTCTTGAGTAATATAGGAGCGATAAGTAGGTGTCAAAAGATGATACGCTTTCACATAGTCTTGCTTGCATAATGAGTCCAAATATAAAGCACTACATTCAGAAATGGTAGCATACTCTGTTGTTGTCATAGAGCCGCCACTCCACTTTTGTCCTATCTTTTTAGAAATATCGATTTTTTCCTCAAAAACTTTTGGGAAAAAAAGTACAAACAAAATCAGTATCAATAAGAGAATCATTAAAAATCGACTCAATTTTTTCAAAAGCTTCACCTCTTTCCTACAAAAAGCCAAAAGTCAGATGCTAGCATCTGCTAGCATCTGAAATGACTTTTAGCTATTGAAACAAAATGATTATTCAATTACAAAACTGCATCAAAATACTATTTGCCACCATCTGTCATATACTCCTTATACTTTTCAATAAAGTTCTGCACATTTCCTTCCGGAGCGTTCTCAATCACTTTTTCATATAAGTCTTCCCACTTATTTTCCTCGTAATCCCAGTAGACATCATTGCCCACTTCACGTTCATAGACAAAAGCACGATATGCTAGTGCATAAACAAATAGCTTGTCACAGTCTTGAGGGTCACACCATGGATATGGCTCTTTTTGTTCCAACTTATCATTCTTTTCTTGTAGTTTCATCAAAGAGTCATCCTTTGTTTTAATCAAGTCTTTCCAATACTGATCCACTTTAATTTCTTTTCCATCAGATCTTGTCCCCTTAGCATCGTAAAGAAGTAGATTTCTACACTTGATTAAATCTCCAGAGAAGTCACGATAAACCAAAATCATATACTCTTTTAGAAGTTCTATTCCAACATTCGTATTTCTCATTGGCTGTCTGATAAACAAAACAGCATCTCCACTTTCTACGTCGTCTTCCTCATAGCGTCTAATCGCCGTTTGAGGACCAACTTGCATTAATCCTTGATCTTTATTAAAGTCCTTCTTTTCTAACTTGTAATAAAGTTCTTTATGCTGGCTTCCATCTTTTTCGGTAAGTGAAATAAACCCAGACTCATTATCTGCAATGGACCACAAAACTGCTGCTTCATCACTTAAATCTACTGCCGAATTATACGACACACGTTTTGCCATCTCATCTTGATTTTCCTTCTTCGTATATTGCATCATCGTATTATATAAATAAACTGTTTCAAGAGTAAGTTTGCCATCCTTTTTCGATTTATAGTCTTTCTTCTCTAAGTCTTTTTGCATTTCTTTCACAACTTCTTTAAATTCATCTGTAAATTCTCCATAGTTTGGTTCAAACTCTACTTTCGCCTTACGATAATAACCAGCTTTCTTTAATGACTCTTGCATGAATTTTAAATCTCTTAGTGCTTCTCCTGATAATTCTTGCCCATTATTATCTTTATCTTCTGGGCCATTATAGTATGGAACAACACGTGGAGATTTATATTCTGCCATTTGAACAGCAAACCATTTTTTCCAATCAAGACGTTCCTCAATAAATTTGGTGTACTCTCCATTATCTTCTTTTAAGAAATACTCAGGATTTGATGTTACATCATCTTCAAAACTAACATCAGGTCCATCGGCAAAATCTCCAATCGGGAAACCATCTTCTTTCTTATTTGGAGTATGGCCATCATCACCAAGAACAAAACCTAATTCTTTTTGATACTCTGTTGTTGAATTTAATAGATTGATATCCCAAAAATGATTCAAATCTTTTGTAAGTGGTGTATACGGCACGTTATTTCCCCACACCATATCCATTGTTCCATCCGAATACGGTTCATCGTGTTTATAAGATGCCGTTGGTTCTTTGGCGTCTTCTGCTTTTATTTCATACCCATCTTTTAATTTTAATCCTTCAATGTAGAAATAATCCTTATTTAATTGAAATTGAGGCATAATGGTTCTATCTAATGAAAAATATGGACTTCCTAATGCTAACTTTTTCATTTCTTCGTCTTCTAATGCCTTTTCCATCTTATCATAATAGAAGAACGGATTGAAAATTGGTTCAATATATCCTTGTGGTCCATTCTCACCGCCTCTAGCTTCGGAGCTTAAAGCTTCAAAATGTAGATGATACCCTGTACTTCTTCCTGTTGTTCCCTCGTAGCCAAGAACAGTACCTGCACCAACTTTATCCCCTACTTCTACTCTTGGCCATCTCTTAAAGTGGCAATAGAAAGAATTACAACTTGCTGAACCTCCCGCCTGATTTCTTAAAGTATGTGCTATTTTAACTTGGAAACCACTGCGGGAATCATATTTTACTTTGGTAACAACACCAGGTGCTATCGCCACAATTGGCGAATAAAGTGCATGACTCTTTAATTCTTTATTTAAATCTTCTTCCGCCATCAAAAAGGCATCTACCTTACGATTTCCCGCTCTCATATACGCGGTAGTACGTCTATTTAGTTCGTAGAAATAAATATATTTTGGCGTACCGCTTTGATGTCTGTAAATCTCTTCTATTTTCTTTCGAGAAACCAAATCAAGCGCATTATCACCAGCTAATTCTCCATCATGAGCTTTTTGAGACTGAATGGAACCATATCCTTCTAGCACTGCATAGGCACGAATATATGGAGAACCATATGGGAAGACTGCATACACACCAAATGTTTCTTTCCCGCTCGTTCCTTCTTTTCCAGAAGTAATACATTCATCGTATTCATCATATTCAAGATTTTGCCAACGAGGTTCATAGCCTTTTGTCCTCGTTTGCAATTGCTCAGCTTCTGTTAATTCGTCGTCGCCTTCTGTTGCTGCCAGTCGCTCCGTCCAAAATACTAGTTGTGTAGTAGCATCATCAAAATTAGAAATCGTATACGGGATATACAAATAGCTATACGACTTTTCCATCAAGCCTTTTCCACTATCACGTATCTCGATAATCAGTTTATAAAGCTCCCTCATGAAAGCATAGGCAACTTCATTACTCTCATCACCATATTTTTCCCATTGAATTAACATGTTTAATACATCAGCTTCTTTAATTGCTGGTGGATCTTCCTCGCTCTTTTTATCAAAAAACTCTTTGAACGTTTCGGTACGATACGCAGCTCTTTCTTTCAACTCTAAGTTTTCAATGCCAAGAGAGTTAATAGAATCCGGAATTAAATAACGCATATTACGGTAACTAATTGGATTCATCGTAACAATATTATAATAATTCGTTCGTTTCGACCACATCTCCACATCTTCTACAAACAATGCCGGCATTCTTCTATGGTGAATGGCTTGCCTCATTTCTAATTTTTTCTCTTTCACAGTATATAAAGGCATCCAATAATAGTTTACTCTATATTCACCATTAAATACTTCTTCGCCATCCGGATTATGAATTGCATCGGAGTTCTTTGTTTTGTTACGTTCATCACCTTTATTAACATATAACTCAGCACTATTCGAGTACAAATACTCAACTTCAGTCGCATATTCTAACTTATCAAACCCTTTTTCTAAGAAGATGTGCTTTTTGGCATCCTCCATCGTGCCACCAACATATTCTTTCTTTGCATCACGAACAACTGTCAAATCCATTTCATAAATAATATTGGCTCCCGTAAGAGAATCCTCCTCCCTGTAATGTTTCTTGGTGTCAAGATAAAGTTTTCTGTCTTCTTCAGCTCCATCATACATCAAGGCATCTAGGTAGGCTTCTTCTAATTTATTTCGTCCTTCCTCCCACTCTTCTTTGTCAACCGGTTTTCCATCATCGCCTGTCAATAAATCATACCAGTGAGCAATCAATTTGTTTACTTGGAAATCCATATCTTGCTCAATATACTCATCGTCATTATCATCTAAATTCGTATAATCTTGATTATAAAAACTATAGTCCTCATTTGGTTTATAGTACCACTCATCTGGATGCTTTTTCACTTCGAGTTCGTCTTCGTGATATTTTTCTTTCATCAACTCATAATAGTTAACAATCTCAGCAGGAATATAGAATTTGTTAATTCTAAGATTATTGTAAATCCACTCGCCATCGTCTCCCGAACGACCTTTTTGAGAAATTTGAACTTGCTTTTTTCCGCCAATGTAGTCAACATCGTTCCAATAATGCTCACCCTCCCAGTCTGTATCCTCTGTAGAATATACCATTTGCTCTGCAAGTGGCACCCATTTTTTGGCTACCTCTGGGAACCAAATGCCGTCTTTAATGCCTGTGGTATTTCTTGCAGTTAGACTTAAATCAGTGTTATACAAAAAGTTTGATTTAATCTTTTCATATTCATCGCCACTATATCTTACCTCGTCCTTTGTCTTATCGGTATAGTTCATCGCCGTTCTAAACTTAAGAGGAAAATCACCAACGCCATGAATGAACTGAATACTGCTAAGAAATGCTCCTAAATCAAATGTTTCGCTGCTTTCATCATCTGCATCATTTGTTTCGCTGTTTTCATCTTCTGCATCATTTGTTTCGCTGTTTTCAACATCTTCCTCACCATTTATATACTTACTAAGCTCTTCTTTCATTTCTTCATTACTAGAAAAAATCGTTTTCGTCCCATTAATTGTCCAGCCAACCACATCAGGATCACCATCGTCATCAAAATTACCATATTCATCAATTCCAAGGATCTTCATTTTTTGATCATTATTTAAATCTCTATAGTAGTAGTGAATATCTTTCAGGTTAAGGTTAAGAGCCTCAATCATATTCACTTTTTCTCTTGTTAAATAGTCAATAGAAGGAGATTCTGCCACTGGTCTTGCCTCATCACCACTTGCTAACACATCTAAGCCTTTTTTATTTTTAGCATCTAGCAAATTTTCCCCCGATGGGCCTAAGTACACTTTGTATTTTTCGTAACGCTGTGTTTCCAATCCAAATTGTTGGAAATAAATAAAAGTGCCTCGATTTGTTTTTTCTTGTGCTGTATATTTGATTTCCTTATCTCCCTTGATAGCCTTACCTTCTTCGTCACGAATAATTCTACCATAGTCATCATACTGAACCGCCTCAACATTATCAGTATCAAACCCTTCTCCATCGTCAGAAATATCTGGAATTCTAATTTCTCCACCAGCACCACCTTTTTGCTTTTTGCCATTCTCGTCAATTTTTCCAGTAATATTGTATTTAAATGTAAATATTCTACCATTTTCATCCGTCACTTTATCATAGTCCTCATTGCTTCTGTAGCACCCATAATTATAAATCTCTTTGATGGTAGTTAATAATTTATCAATATCAAAAGTAGTTGTACTACCGCCTTCTTCCCCATCCTTCTCATCTGTCTTCACCATGTACCATGCTGTCAAAAGAGTTGCCTTAGGCAAATAACGATTAATCAATATTTTTAATGGAATTTTATAGACGATGTGTTTGGCTTGTTCGATATAATAAACATCATCCCCATAATAGTTACGTTTTTCTTTGCCATTTGCATCTGTTTCACCTTCTTTGACAAAGTCATAACGATCCGCACCAATATATTTTTTCTCGATTCCATCTTTTTTATCAGAATTACCTCCTGCACCGTTACTACCATTACTATCACCAAACTTTTGTTGAACTCCCATCACCATTTCATTATCGTGATACTCTTCTAGGATATCCTTTTTGTAAGCTGAAACAGGCATGAAATAATTGTATTGATTAAGTTCTGCACTAAATCGAACAGGTTCAAGCGCATTGTCACCAGACACCATCTCTTTACCCGTATTAGGGTTGGTAAGCTTAATATCTTTTAAGTTATCGCCATAAGTATCCTTTGTGCTTTTTCTCCACTCTTGTAACTCAATGGTTAGTTCTGGATGATTGGAATCCTTACGATAAGGATTTTTTGCATCATCAAATAAAAAGTAGTTAAGCTCTATATCTTCTCTCACAACCGTAATATATGGCATTAATGAAAAAGCTTCTTCTTCGTACTCATGATCCGCAATTTCATAAATCAATCGAGGTGTATACACATTTCTATTACCACCTAAAAGTTTTCTATCTTCATCGTTTTTCTCGGTAACAGAATGTTCTGCCCCTTTTTGCCCTTCAACAGCAAACGCTTGCCAATCTTTTTTCTTAAAACGCTCATGTCCAGGCCTTTCTTCACCTTCAATATATCCTTCTTGGTTGTACGATGTGTGAACAATTCCCTCTGGGAAAACCGCAGAAGTCATCTCTGCTTCTCCAGTATCTTTTCCATCTGCATCTTTCTTCATCACAGTATGTCCACTCTCATCTAAGGCATCGACTAAGTAATCTTGATTATAATAAATAAATTCGGCAACATCCATCAAGACTGCATATTCAAATGCTGAGTAATCCTGCCACTTTTCTTCTGAAACGTAAGCATCATACCCAGAACTACTCATCGTTCCCACAATGACTTCATAATCCTCTGTAGTGGAAACACCGGCATAGTCATCATTAAAAAAGATATCAATTGCATTCATAACAATCTTAACGGCAATAAAAAGAAAGATTGCTAAAGATAAACAAAGGCATACAATTCCTAAAAATTGTCCAATCGGATTAAAGACGAAAAACTTAATTGCATGAATCACTTTTTCGATTGTTTCTTTCGTTTTTACCGCAACTTGTTTTCCCTTATCGATAACCTCTTTTACCATATCAATCTCTCCTCTCTCGTATATATATAATTATACACTAATTTAAATATAGAGGCAAGAAATTACCTATTTTTTATGATGAATTTTCGCATATTTGACAGTTTTTTGACGATACTATCAACAGGAGATGATTTTTGTTGAATTTTGAAGTCAGAACGGATTTAGCAGTGGAAAATAAAGAAATCTATGAAAAAGCCAAAAAAATAGAAAATTCCATTCCTGGTATAGAGATAGAAAGTGACTTTTCTCACTCTTTTTTTCATATTACAAGAGTAAGAATCACCTCAAAAGAAGGAGAATGTGCCTTAAATAAGCCAATTGGCACCTACATCACCTTAGAATCGGATCAAATGACAATGCAAGTGGAAAAAGCCGAAAGAGAAATCATCCAAAAAACAGCCAAACTCATTCAAGAAGTATCAAAACTAACCCCTTCAGACGCTGTTTTCATCGTAGGACTTGGCAATCAAAAAGTTACGCCAGATAGTTTGGGACCGAATGTCATTGAAAAAATCCAAGTCACAAGACATTTATTACATTATACCCCTGAGTACCTTCCCCCTCATACAAGGTCAGTAAGTGCCGTGGTTCCTCGGAGTACTAGGTACCACAGGAATTGAGACATCTGATATCATAAAAGGAATTGTAGAAAAAACCCATCCTAATCTTGTCATAGTCATTGATGCCCTTGCCTCAAAAAATATGGATCGCATTAGTAAAACTATTCAAATTTCTGATACTGGTATTATCCCTGGTTCTGGCGTTGGCAATCGTCGCTTTGCAATCACCAAAGAAACATTGGGAGTCCCTGTCATTGTGATTGGAATTCCTACCGTTGTTGGTGTTCCCACAATTGTTGAGGAAGCCATGCAATATGCCATTCATAAACTTCCTAAAGCTGAAGAAAAAAAGGTATTAGAAGATACCAATTATTTAAAAGAAATCTTAGAAAATAAAAAATTTGATTTGATGGTAACGCCGAAAGACATCGATGACATCGCCGATACTCTTTCCAACATTCTTGCTGAAAGTATTAATACCGCTTTATTTTCTTAAAGTAAAAAATGCACAGTATCTTTTTTGGTTAAAGATTACTGTGCAATCCATTTTTCAATTCCTATTTGCAAATCTATTTTTCCCACTTTGGCATCCACATCCAATTGCGCTAATTCTTGAATTCTCTTTATGAGTTCTTTTTCTTCAAAACGTTTGGCCTGTTCTTTATATTTATTCGCAGCATATACAGATTTAGTGCTTAAATAGTTCATAGGGTCTTTTCCGCTTTTAAGTGCTTCCTTCGCAATCAATAGTGATTTAAAATGTTTGGCAATCATAATAGCAATCTTTTGAATCGGCTCTTTGCTATCTAGTAAATCCCTTAAGCATTGTAAGGCTTTTCCGTGGATTTTGATATCCCAAACTATCTGTCAAATCAAAAATAATAACCTCAGCATTACGAATACATAACTTATCAATGTCTTCTTTGATAATCCTTTTAGTATCCATCGCATAAGAAATCAGCTTATCGATTTCATTTTTTAAATTCTGTTTTTGATTTCCACAAAGTGTTATCATATAAGAAATATCGCTATTAGCAATTGTAATGCCTTCTTTTTCAAAAAAACCCTTTGCCCATCCACATAGTTCATTTTCTTTTTTGGAATCACAGACATAACAAGTACCATGCTTTTGCACAAACTTATAAAGCTTACTACTACTAGCAAATTCTCCTACAAATACCACACAAACAGAATCGTCTAAAGCAGCAAGCTCTTCTTCTAGCTGAGGGGTAAGAATTTCATTTTTTTCAGACTTTGTTTCCTCTTTTGTCGATTGCTTGCTCTCTGTCTTCACCACAATGAGTTTTTTCTCATAGCCAAATGCATACGTATTCATTTCACTAGATAAACTACCCACCGTATCTTGATCTAAAACAATATAATTAATTCCTTTTTCTAAGGTGCCAAATTCGTTTTTAATGGTTTCTAACATCTCAGCTTTGTCATAAGACTCATTGCCTGTTATTAAATACAAATTTTTCATCACATTTCTTCTTTCACATTTTTACTTAATTGGCTCTGCAAATCTACAAGAATGCGCATGGCACATAGCAATCGCCATCGCATCCGTGGTATCATCTAACTTAGGAATTGTTTCTAAGTTTAAAATCTTTTTAACCATCATTTGTACCTGCTTCTTCTCTGCTCTTCCATATCCAACCACTGCTTGTTTTACTTGCAGTGGCGTATATTCATAAATAGGAGTATTGGTTTTAGAAGCAGCCACCAATACCATGCCTCTTCCTTGTGCCACGCCAATAGCAGTGGTTGTATTTGTATTAAAAAATAATTCCTCAACAGCAATTGCATCTGGATGATATTCCTCTATTAACTCTATCATATCATCATATATTTTTTCCAATCGTTTAGGAAATGCAACACCTGCTTTTGTTTCAATTGCTCCTGCTTGAATCAGTTTAAAATGATTTCCTTGATAATCAATAACACCAAAACCAGTAATTGCATATCCTGGATCAATTCCAATAATTCTCATCGTTTTTCTTACATCCTCATTCAAAGATGTAAGCTTCTCCTTCCTAAACATTAAAATAAATTCTCAATCAGCATAGCTACACTCCATGCTTGCGCAAAAGCTCCTTTTGCTTTATCTTGTTTTTCCGCATCATAAATTTCGCAAACATTGCCAACGCATCCATCGTGTAATAGTCCATAGTAGTCTATCTCGTCATTGTTCTTCTTGTAATACTTTTTATATGCCGCATTATAAAACATTAATAGAAATGGCCATACCGTTCCTTGATGATAAGCGGTATCTCTCTCGTATACGCCACCAAAATAATAAGGGTGATAATCCTCATCTTTAGGGGACAAAGTTCTAAGGCCTTTCTTAGTATATAAAATGGGATATAAATATGCCATAATTTCACGAGCATGTTCTTTCGTAATTGGCGAAAAATCCAGTGATAATACAATCAATTGGTTAGGTCTAACTTTTTCACAAATAGGATCAATGGTATCATAAAGCCCTTCTTTCGCAAAAAACTTTTGAAAAGAGTGTTCCACTTTTTGTGACAAACTAGCATCATATTTTTCGCCTAAAAAATTAGAAAACATCTCGACAATTTTTAAGGCATTATACCACAAGCCATTGATTTCAACTGCTTTTCCATACCTTGGTGTAGGGATAACGTCCCCCACCTTAGCATCCATCCATGTAAGTTGTGTGGTTTCATTTCCTGCACGAATCAGACCATCTTCCGGATCCATCTGAATGCCATACATGGTTCCATTTTTATATGCTTCGATAATGGCAAGCATCGTTGGAAACATACTTTGAACAAAATCGAAATCATTCGTATATTTATAATATTGATAAATGGCATTAATGTACCAAAGTGAAGCATCGACGCTATTATACGCACTACCGCCTTTTTCAGAGATTAGGTTTGGTACTAAGCCATCTTTGATATAGTCTTTAAAACCAAGAATTATCTCTTTGGCATCGCGATAACGATTTAGTTTCAGTGTTAGTCCTTTTAACGCAATAAAAGTATCTCTCCCCCAATCACCAAACCAGGGATATCCTGCAATAATGGTTTTCCTACCATTTTTTTGAATCACAAAACTATCCGCTGCCATTGCAACAGTGCGTTGCCATTCTGTTGTACAACCTGCCATTTTGCATAGTTTTTCAAGTCTCACTTGTTCGCCTCGAATCAAATCTTTGGCTTTCACCTTTTGTATAAAATCATTTTTTTCATCTACATAGGCAATAAACTCGACATCACCCTCAAAGTTTTTAGGAAACGCTATGCGAAAAGCGCCTGGCATATTGTGTGTTTCATATGCTTCTAATCCACGGTCATCCTCTTGGCGATAATACATATTTTTATAATACGTACGGCTATAAGGAAGATACTCTCCCTCTGCAATCGCCATATGAAGGGTAACTCCATGAGAATTTAAATGGACATTGACAGAAGTTTCTTCTACTTCTTGTGCAAGTTCAAAGCAATTACGGACTGAATGAAAATCGCGAAAATTCACAAAAGGCTTTAATTCTAATGTCACTTCTTCTTTTTGGGTTTTGACATGATAACAAATTGCAATTTTATTTTCACCATATTTCATCGCAATGTCTTTCGTTACTTTAACGCCCTTTGCCTCATACTCATAATGCGGTAAATAGACCTTAGAAAAAGACGTTTGATGAAGGTAACCTTTTTCTATAAAATTATTACACTCATTCGTAGATAAAGAGTATTCTTCTGAACGAAAAATTAAGGACTCACTTATCTTAGAAAGGCATAAAAATCGTTCTCCATTTTCTCCCAATGCTGCAACTAATAGTCCATGGTACTTTCTAGTATTGCAATCACAAATGGTACTAGAGGCATATCCCCCAATACCATTCGTAAGAAGCCATTCGTTTTTCAAATTACTCTCAAAACTATCTTTTGTAATTTCCATGATAATCTCCTATCTATAGATATCGTATTATCTTTTTTTCTCTTTTTTCTTTTTATTTGGTGAAACTACTACTTTCACATCTTTAAACAAGATGCTTTTCTTTTTCTTTTTACTAAGACGTTTCATTTTAGATTTTACCGTATAATACTCAAGTGTACTTTGGTTATCTTTGAGTTCCATGTTATCGCAAATGACTTTTACAATCACATTTGCTAATTTTTTAGGATCATGATGAATATAGTTTTTATCATCTAGTGCTGTTAAATCTTCAATAATCAAATTTAAATTCGTATTCTTTAAAATGTGTTTATCAATATCCACAATGTCGGATCCATTTTGATTATAACGTCTGATATATTCTGGCATAATGTCGCTATCAGAAACAATGCAATAATCAAACAATCCTTTTCCAATATGTTCTCCGATGACATGAATATAATCACTCACAGCAAAATTGTCCGTTTGATGAGGTTCTGTCATGATGTTAGAAATATAAATTTTAGTTGCCTCGCTTTTTTTGATAGCATCCGAAATTTCACGAATTAGTAAAATTGGCAAAATGCCCATATATAAACTTCCAGGTCCAATGATAATGACATCAGCTTCTTTGATGCTCCTTATCACATCCGGTGCTGGTTCACATCTTTCGGGAACAATGAATAATTTTTCAATGGGTGATTTTCTTTCGCTAATTTTTTGAACAAGTTCCTCTTTTCCTACCACTCTGGTACCATCATTCAAAATAGCGCCAATATCCATTTGGTTAAGGGTTGCCGGAATGACTTTTCCATTCATAGCAAGAAGCTTAGACATGTGGTGAATGGCTTCTGATAAATTACCATTATGAAGATTACTTAGTGAATGAAGCATTAGGTTTCCTGCATTTTTTCCAAATAATTCCGAATCCATATTACGATAATTAAGAAAGTCACGCGTCTCTTCCTCACATTCTGAGAGTGCAATCATCGCTTTTTTGATCCCCGTCACATCAATACTACTATTCATATCACGAGAATTTGATTTTCCAATCACACTCACAATTGCCGTAATATTATTAGAAAACACTTTTAGACTTTTTAATACCGCAGAAAGACCTTCCCCATCTCCTATGGCAACCACTTTTAAGTTTCTATCTAACATACTTTTATCATATAACAAATTTTTGATATTTAAATGACTATTATTGCTACTAGCACTATACTCTGCAATCGCCTGCAAAAGTCTTCTTTGTGCCATCATAAAACCTATGATAATTGCGAGGATGCCAAACACAAACATGAGTCCATAAATAATAGAACCCTTGATTTCTAGTTCTTGATTGGTAAATAACATAGCGACACTATAGCTAAGCATCCATGTTCCTACCAGCTCTAGAAATAACCAACGTTTCATTTTTAATCCTGAGCCAAACCATTCTCCAAACACACTCATCGTTTCTTCTTACCCTTCTATGTTAAAGTTCTGTCTTTTTTAGAGGAGATTATGATTCTCCAATAATTTTTATCTCTGGTTCTAAATCAACGCCAAACTCATTTTTCACCTTATCTTGCACATATTGGATTAAGGCCAAAATATCCGTCGAGGTAGCTCCCCCATCATTGATAATAAATCCCGCATGTTTTTCTGATACTTTTGCGCCACCAATTTTAAACCCTTTTAACCCAGCATCTTCAATGAGTTTTCCAGCGAAATACCCTTCTGGTCTTTTAAAGGTGCTCCCTGCGCTAGGCTTTTCGATAGGTTGCTTTGCATTTCTACTTTTCATAAATTCTTGCATCTTAGCATCAATTTCATCATAATTGCCTTTGGCTAGCTGCAATTTAGATTCTAGAATAATCGCATCGCTTCCTGTAAACCTACTTCTGCGATAGCCAAATTGATGATCCGTAACGCGATGCACATTTCCTTCAAAATCAGCATATTCTGTCTCGACCACAACGTTGGCGGTTTCACCGCCATAGGCACTCGCATTCATCATGACGGCGCCTCCTAGTGTTCCAGGAATACCACAGGCAAATTCTAAACCCGTCAAAGAATGCTCTTTTGCTTCTTGCGCAAGCTTAGATAAATAAACGCCACTTTGCGCTATCATCATTTCTTCTTGAATTTGATAATGATTTAGCCCTGTCGTTTTAATCACAAGCCCTCTAATGCCGCCATCTTTCACTAATAAATTACTACCATTACCAATGATGGTTTTTGGCACGTTAAGTTTCAAAAGGGCTATCATTTCTTCCTTGCTTTGAGGAATAACAAGAAAATCAGCCACACCACCTGTTTTAAAGGTAGTATGTTTGCTCATTGGTTCATTGGCAAAGATATTCTCTTTCGCCAAAATGTCATATAACTCATCCATTGACTTGATTCCCCCTCTATTTCTTTACAAATACTCTTCTAAAAATGATGCACCGATAATTCCCGCATCATTTTTTAATGTTGCCGTCTTAATATTCAAATCATACGTATATTTATTATATATCTTTTCAGCAATCAGTGCTTTTAGCTTCGGTAAAAACTTCTCACCATACTCTGCAAGACTTCCTCCAATGACAAGCATTTCCACATCATATAAGTTGATGATATTCGCAAGGCCTTCTGCCATATTCTCAATATAATCATCTAATATTTTTTGAATAATGGAATTTCGCTCACTTAAATAAAAAATTTCTTTTAAATCATTGAGTTTCGTCATACGTTTTAAGGCAGAGACAGAAGCATACTTCTCAAAGCAGCCTTTTCTTCCACATTTACAAGGAATACCGTCCTTTTCAATCACCATATGCCCTACTTCACCAGCAGCACCCGTAGTACCAGTATATAGAAAGCCATTAATAAAAATCCCAGCACCTATTCCTGTGCCAAATGTCACAAAAGCATAATTCGAAAATAATCTACCATCTGCAATTTGATATTCAGCAATCGCAGCACAATTAGCATCATTTGAAACATAGATGGGAAGCTTCGTTTTTAGATAATCTCTAATTTCGACATCTCTAAAAGGAAGATTACACGTATAATTGACCAATGTGTCACTGGCAATTCCAGGGACGCCAATTCCAATACAATCAATCTCATCCGATTCATTCTCATGAATAAACTCATTGATAGGATTTAAAATATCTTCTAGTAAAACATCTTCATGTGGATAACTAAACTCCGCCTTTTGAAGAAGATTACCACTATCATCTACTATTCCCATTCCAACATGTTTCCCACCTATATCGATTCCTATATTAATAAAAATCCCCTCCTAGAGAAAATGTTTTTCACTATCCTTCAATCTCTACACCGCGATAATACCATTTAATAATTTCTTCTGCAGAAAAATCATTTCTTGCCATACCAATGGCACCATTTTGGCTCATACCAACTGAATGTCCCCATCCTCTACCGTGAATTTCAAACGAACTAACTTGCTCTTGTGAGGCGGCATATGCAATTTGAATTGTCTCAACATTTTCAAGATAACCTGCTTTTTCCTCAGCTTTTGCAAAGATCATATCGGTATTTTGTCTAAATCCTTTTATTTTGGCAATCATCTCTGTAATCAGTGGTTTATATACTATTGTAGAGGAATCTTCTGTTTCCTCCTCTTTTGAATCTTCCAATTCTTCATTTTGAGAAGCATCCTCTTCTTTCAACTCTTCCTCTTGCTCCATATCATCCACCACTACGTCATCTTCTTCATCCTCTTGAAAAAGAGTATCATCTTCCTCGACAAGAACATCATCAACTTCTTCTGGCTCATCTGCCTGAGCAATTTGATCCAAATGAGGAATTTCAGGTGCCTCATCGTTAATGGTAAACCATTGACTGTTAAGATCTAAGAATGTTCTGATGTTTGATTTTGTGTAAGTTTGAATCCCATTGGTACCTATAATTTTAAGTTCTAAGGCTCTACCCGCATCGGAAAACTCTGTCACATACATATTGATGACTTTGCCAATGTTAATGCCTTTCGCTCTTAATTTGTTTTCGATATCGGATGCAGAATACTTTACCGTCCATGTCGTTTTTTCTAAATTAGTTGGTTCATATGGATCTGGAACTGCTTCTAAATAATCAAACTCACCGCCCCAAACATTTACGGAGCTTTCGGTATATCCACCACTTGTCGAAAAATAATATCCCCCAATTAACTCACCTTGGTAAGTAGCAACCATCCCCTCAGTCTCGTCAACTGCACGATTAGAATTTTTATTTTCCCAATCAAGGCCACCATACGCTTGATCAGACACCGTATTCGTCAAATGAAAGCCATACTCTATACGACGATTATAATTTTTAGCTGCAAAGGTTCTTGCAATAATCGCTTGTGCTTTCACTGCCTCGGTAGGGCTATTACCGCCAATCTCTCTTGGTACTACGCCATATAAATACTCTTGCATCGTAACTTCATTAATGACTGTTAAATCGCTGCCAGAATATCTTCTAACTTCAATTTCTCCACGATAACGATTGCCATTGACTTTTAATTGTGGAATATCGGTAGAATCATTCGGAATGATTCTCACAAAATGACTGCCATCTCCTATTTCTCCAATGCCTTCCACATATACACTATTTGTTTTAGAACCTCTTTTTATCGTAATTTGTTTTCCTTCACCAAACTCTTCCATAGATTCGAAGTCGCCATTATTATCTACCAAACCAACTTCCATTCCAGAAGGTGAGGAAATGGTAAAAGAAGAAACACTATTGGTAGTAGCATAAATTCCAATACGAATCGTATCTGGAACATCAATGCTAGCAAAACAAATACTTGCGCATAACATGATGAAAATGATATAAAACACTATAAACTTTTTCATATGTACACCCCTTAATTTTAAACTACGTTTTATCTTTTGTATTTTGTCACCAACATTATATCATAAATCTTACAAAAGCAACAGTTTTTGGGCGAAAAACTGCTAAAAAATAAAAGCGTTGTTTCACGTATTATGTTAATTGTAGGATGTAAAAAAAATAGTGGCAATCTGTCAGGAGAAAACGGATGCGACGATATATCAACATATCTTTTTGAAACCTAGGGTAGTTTTGGAAAAAGTTAGCCCCTCTTGCCGTATAAGTACACACCTAATATATACTAAGGTATCTTGTATACTGGGTGGACTTAGGCATAGAGGGGCTTGATTTGTCCAAAAGCGGTGAGGATGGGGTTTCAAAAAGATATTTGATATCAGCGTCGCCTTTGCTTTTTAAAACAGATTGCCACTACTTTTTATTTTTCTTAAAAAATACTAATATTTTTTGAAAAAAACTTTTGATTTCTTTAGAAGGATAAAGAGTTGGAGCCACTTCTTCTATCTTACTCCCATTCATCGTAAACTTATCGGACTGATTCTGCTTTAATAGTTCTGCATAATCTATTCCGCAAAGCTTGTTTTGATTTTTCTTTTTCTTCATTCTTTTTCATTGCAAGTAGCAATGCTTTTCTTTCTTCTTCGGTTGCCCAATAATCGCGAAAAAGCATCGTCAAAATCGCAATAGTTTCTTCTGACAAACAAGTGGGATCAAATTCTTCTTTAGAGATAGAAAAAGACATCTCATGGTCCATATGCTCATATACATATAAAATCTTTTCTTTGGGTACTTTGCGAATGAAGGAATTCGGAAATAGTTTTAATACTTCAAAAACTTCTCGATACACTTTTGCATTTTCTACTGTCATGAAATCGTCACTTCCTCTCCCCTTTTTTCCTTTTCTTCCTCTCTACCCATTAGTTTTTCATACTGTTTTAATAAACTTCCTTTCACTCTAGACATCCTCGCAAAAAGCGATTGAATGCTAGTTTTAGAAATTCCCACTCTTTCTAGCATATCACTAAAAGTAAGTATTTCTTCTTCTACTTCATCCGTTTTCTTGGTGAATAAATTTTCTAGGCCTCTGTCACGACAATATTTATCATACAAAACTTCCGGCACATACCATAATACTTGATGTCCCTCTTCATCCTTTTGCGTATCCACTTTCAATAGTTTTGTTCCCTTAGGAATAAAATAGTGACCATACTCGTTTTTCGTTCTAAAAATTTTAGGGCCATAGGATAACTCATCGCAATCAATGTTTTCAAAATCATCATTGATTAACTTCATATCATTAGATAAAAATAATACTTTTGCTGTTACGTCACCCTTGCGAGAATCACTCTGGACATCATCTAATACCGCAGTATATTCCGTTATTTTCTCATTTTCTTTCCATCCTCCTACCAAAAAAGAAGTGGCATTTAATCTGCTCGACTCAATCTTTGTTACTATTTGAAAAGGAACCCAAATTCTTTTTTCTTGTAACCATTCCTTCATACTTTGATTCTCCATATTCATCCCTCATTTGTATCATTTATATTATTATTGTATTAATATTACAGTCATTTTGCAAGTGCTTTAGTTTAATAGATTACCAAGACGATTGCCACTAGCTTCTACCACTTGCCAATTGCCGTTTTCATACTTCCATAGTGTTGTAATACTATCTAGAATACTACTTCCGCGAAAATGTCACAAGAGATTGTATCGTCTGGACAGCTTTTTGATGATTCAGTTGTACCAAGTCAACGCTTTCAAATCCTCTCGTCACCACTTGTGGATACAAATCTAAAATTTTTCCAGATTCATTTACTTTGTTTTCTTGTATCCAACTATTTTTCATATCAGATACGTCAAGATTCATTTCTTTTTGAAACTTTCCACACCTTAAATGTGCTTTGAGGCCATCTACCACTTCACCCACAATCACGATTCCACGATTTTCTTTTTTATGAAAAATCTCATCAAGTGTCCCTTTTCCTGTTTCAACAATTCGCATCTGTTGCGTCCCATCTTTACAAGTCAAAATCGCCACTACATCATTTTGGGCATCTCCCGTTACATCTGCAAGCATGATTTTGGGTGATGTTCCTTCAAAACTTTTTAAACCAGCTTTTTGAAATTGCTTCGATGCTGTATCATACACAACCACGTCCACTTTTTGAGCAAAAGGATGATTGTTTGTCTCTTTGCTTCCTACCAAAAGAATCATATCATTTTGGGTATCACTTGTGACATCACCAATCGCATAATTTAAAACATACATCGTATCGCCATAATTCATCCCATCAAATACATCTCCCACCTCTATTGTAAGCGGCTTAAACTCTTCTTTACTTTTTTGCGGTGAAAACTTGATAAAAAAAGCTGTCAGTATTAACAAAAGTGCAATAAAAATGATTATTTTCATTTTCATGATGAAACTCCTCCTTATACATCAAAGCGTATTCGGAGGAGTTTCAAAATAGAACTATCTGTTTAATAAAGAAGTGGATTGGCACTTAGTTTGATAACTAAATTCATATCATCATCTTTTGCCACAATATTTTTGCGAATCGCACCACATTTTTCGCACTGATAAATAATCACATATCCTTTTTTGGAGTTCGTTTCAATCCCAATTGGTTTTAACATGCCATGACATTCTTCTAAACGGTCCCCAGGATTTTTATCTACATGTTTGGCATATAAACAATAGGGACAATGATCTCTACAAGAGTAATGTAGTTTTGGCACATTTTTGCCACAATGTTCACAAATAAATTCTTCATCAATTTCCGTAAAATTCGGCATTTTTCTTCCTTTCTACTCAATCTATCCATTAACGATAAAAGCAACCGCCACCAATAAACTCTCGAATAATAGAGTTGATTGGGATTTCCTCTGATTCCATTGGCAAGAAATATCCCAAAAACTCATATAAACGCTTGGCTTCTGCGTACTCAGGATTGTTGTTATTGACAACCGCCAAAATAGGCTCCACATAGGATTTTAGTACCGCTTGTTCATATACTAACGAGGAATTAAACATCACATCTGCTTCTTCTTGATATGGGAAAATGTACTTTTCTTCTCCATTTCTCACAGAAGGCCACATCTTAATCGAAGCAATCGCACTGTGTCCACGATACTTATAATCTCTTAAGATTCTTCTGATTAATCTGGAATCTGAAGTAGAAATACGATTACAATCATCAATATTTAAAGTCGTTAAAGCACTAATATAAATTTTAAATTTATTGCTTCTAGGAATCTCTTTGGTAAGATTCTCATTTAAGCCATGAATTCCTTCTATCACAATAATCTCGTCATCCTCTAGTTTTTCTTTATTGCCTACATATTTTCTGGTTCCTGTTTCAAAATCGAACAAAGGAAGATCCACTTCTTCGCCGTTTAATAAACTATTTAACTGATCATTAAACAACTTCGTATCAATGGCTTCTATGCACTCAAAATTGTAATTACCATTTTCATCACGAGGCGTATCCTCTCGATTGACAAAATAATTATCCATCGAAATGGTGACTGCTCTTAAGCCATTTACTCTGAGTTGTATACCAAGCCTTTGCGCAAAAGTAGTTTTACCTGAAGACGACGGTCCTGCAATTAATACGATTTTTTTCGTAGGATTTTCGGCAATTTGGTCCGCAATCTGCGCAATTTTCTTCTCGTGCAATGCTTCTGAAATACGAATTAACTCTCCCACATTTCCTTTTTTAATCCAATTGTTTAATTCTGACACATTAGAAACACCAAGTACACGGTGAATCTTATCATATTCTTGAAATGTACTGTATAGTTTTTTCGTTTCTCTCACTTCTACAATTTTGGTTGGAGAATATCTTCTCGGATAAACTAGTAAAATGCCATTTTCGTATTTTTCAAGTTCAAAATACTTCATGTATTTCGTGGAAATTGGCATCACACCATTAAAATAATTATACGTATTGCCACAAGAATAAACAGAAACATAAGATTTCATACGATTTTCCATCAAATCAATCTTATCTTGTCGATGGCTCTTTTCATATATCTTTCGTGCTTCATCTAGTGGCAAAACCAATTTCACAAAAGGCAAATCTTCTTCGACAATTTCTTTCATTCTTTCTGTTACTTTTTCTATCATATCTTCTGTAATTTCTGTTTTAATGGCTGGCTCGCAATAGATAGAATGTCCTAAAACATAATCCACTAATATTTTGATATTTGGGTATACTTCCTCAAATGCTTTTAACATGATAAAAGTAAGTCCTCTAACATATATCCTACTCCCGTTAGAACTAGAATAGTCCACAAGACCAAGAGTAATATCTCTATCAATTTTGTAGTCCAATGATTTTACTTCATTAG
Source organism: Clostridiales bacterium UBA1234 (assembly GCA_002308995.1). Lineage (GTDB taxonomy): Bacteria > Bacillota > Clostridia > TANB77 > UBA1234 > UBA1234. The sequence goes on from DBWQ01000006.1 coordinate 81,317, forward strand.
AGACTAGGCATGCCATGATTTCATCCTCATTCACATTCAATTGTTGACGCATAAAATCAATGACCTTGGTGCCTTCTTCTACATCATAAGTTAAATTATCATATTTGACACTTACCATAAAAAATCGCCTCCATATAACTATATTGTAATATAATTATATGAAGGACGCAAGTTAAATTATTTCACCTTTTAAATACCAAATATGCTGAGAAACAATCTTTACCAAAACCTCTTTGCCAATTAAGGATTTATCTCCTACAAAGTTAACTACTTTATAAGTTTCAGTTCTGCCTGTTAAAACATCAGGGTTGGTTTTACTTTCTCCCTCTACCAGAATTTTTTGCGTTGTTCCCACATACTTTACATTTTCTTCCTCAGTAATGCGGTCGGCAAGAAGCTTTAGGCGCTGAAAACGTTCTGATTTGGTTTCCTCGGGAACGTGATTTGGCATAGTTTCAGCCTTAGTACCATGTCTTACTGAATACATAAACATAAAAATTTGCTCAAACCTAACCTTTTCTACCACATCCAGTGTTTCTAGAAAATCTTCTTCTGTTTCACCAGGAAATCCCACAATAATGTCTGTGGTAAAATTCACATCAGGAATTCTATTGCGAATTTTACTAACTAATTCCAAAAAGGTTTCCTTAGAATATCCTCTATTCATGAGTTTTAGAACTCTTGTACTTCCTGACTGCAATGGCAAGTGAATGATTTTACACACGTGCTTGGAATTCGCAATCGCTTCAATGACATCCTCTTTAAAATCTTTAGGATGAGGAGACATAAAGCGAATGATATCAATCCCTTCAATGTGATCAATATCTGTTAGCAAATTGGCAAAGGTATATCCTTCTCCCCCTTTGTATGAATTGACGTTTTGCCCTAAAAGCATCACTTCTTTATAGCCTTCTTTCGCTAGGGCTTCAATTTCTCTGACAATATCTTTAGGATTTCGACTTCTTTCTCTCCCTCTCGTGTAAGGCACAATACAATACGAGCAGAAATTATTACAGCCATTCATAATGGTTACCAATGCACTCTTGGTATCTTCTCTTTTGATAGGAAGCCCCTCAATAATCTCTCCGTCAATATCCCATACATCAATCACTTTCTTAGTATCTGTCATTTTATGATATAGCATCTCTGGAAGCTTATAAAAATTATGCGTGCCAAAAATGATATCAACAAATGGATAGCTTGTCTTTATCTTTTCGACAATATGCTTTTCTTGACTCATACAGCCACCAAAACAAATTATCATATGATTTTTTTCTTTGAGTGCCTTGATTTCTCCCAATTTTCCAAAAACGCGTTCCGCTGCATTTTCACGAATAGAACACGTATTAAATACCACCAAATTGGCGTCTTCTACAGACTGTGTCGGTTGATATCCCATTTGTTCTAACATACCCGCTATTTTTTCAGAATCATTTTCATTTAATTTGCACCCCATTGTTTGAATAAGATAGCAAAGTCCCTTTGTATGTTCTTTCACCTGATTCATATATTCTTTTTGTTCTTTGATTGTTTCTTCACTCACTACATTAATCATTTTTTCCCCTTCATGGCAACCATTGGCCACCGCAACAGTTTTGATAACGACAAAAAATCGCTGTAACAGATATAAAACAAAAGAGTTGCCTTTGCCTAAAAGACAACCCTTTGTTATTATTCTTCGTCTTCGTCTTCGTCTTCGTCCTCATCATCACAATCATCACAGTCATCACAATGACCATGGCAATGACCACAATCACAATCATCATCGCCAAGCATCATTTCAAGTTCGATGGTATTATGACATTTTGGACATTCAAATTCATCATCTTCACCTTCTGGCACTTTAAAAGGAATGGTTTCTCCACAATATGGGCATTCTGCCTCAAACTCTTCGTTCATAGCAGAAACCAATTCTTCTTCCATATCAGAAAGCATTTCATAAATCTCAGCTGTCTTTTCCTCTAATGCAAGTTGACGCTTTTCTACGCCATTTACTTTGTCTTCCATTTCTTCCACAATTTCCATGATAATAGCCATTACTTTAGTGGCTTCCTCTGGATTAGAGACTGTATTTTTCACTTCTTCCAATTTCTTTTTTATACTAGACATTAAGTCCAACTTCTCCCTTCGTAATAGTATCAAAATTCAAAGGAGAATTGTGATTTTGCAAGGCAAACAAACGAGCAAACCGGAAACGTATTGGTATACGCCAAAGGATTTGCGATGCGCAGTTTAACGCCGCAAAAGCGCAATTATCGTTTGAATTTTACACTCTTTCCATATACTCACCCGTACGTGTATCAATACGAATCTTATCCCCAATTTCTACAAATAATGGTACGTTTACGTTATAACCTGTTTCTACCGTTGCTGGTTTCGTAGCACCTGTTGAAGTATCCCCTTTAAAACCAGGCTCTGTATAAGTAATAGAAAGCTCCACAAAAATAGGAGGCTCTACTCCAAATACTTTTCCTTTATAAGATACTACTTTTACCATCATATTATCAATTAGGTAATTTAAAGTATCCCCTAGTTCATCTTTGCTAAGTGGTAATTGTTCGTAGGTTTCGTTATCCATAAAATAATACATATCACCATCGGTATATAGATATTGCATATCTTTTCTATCAATTTGTGCTTCTTGTACTTTTTCTGTTGGATTAAACGTTTTTTCTAATACGGCACCTGTCATTACATTTTTAAGTTTTGTTCTTACAAATGCGGCTCCCTTTCCTGGTTTAACATGTTGGAACTCTACAATTCTATAAACTTGAGAATCCATCTCAAAAGTAGTACCATTTCTAAAATCTCCTGCACTAATCATTTAAAAAAAACCCCTTCCTATTTGTTTTCACAATATAGGGCTATTTTATACTACTTTTGACATAATTTCAACACTTTTTTTCTCTTTTTCATCTTCCTTAAAAATCTTGTTTTGTTCCCATTTGGATGGCATCCAAATGTGGCTATGACATGATTTTCCAGTATTTCATCCACGTTGATAAAATTTACAATATTTTACAGATTGTTAATATGGATATTTTCCACCTTTGCCCCCATTTCATTTTGGATAATATACTGAATTTGCGCCACTTTTGCCTCCGAAAGGTTTTCTTCTGCCACGACTACGTTAATACTCTCCGCATTTTTAAAAATCACGACCTCCCCAAAACCTTTTAACTTTAACAAATTTTCAACAATGGCAATGGCATTTTTTTGCTCATTGATTTTTTTGATTTCATTTTGTGCCACCTCTTTTTGACTTTCGGGAAGTGTTGGATTTTCGAGCATTTTTTCATACACTTCCATTTGTTCTCCATAGGCATTGTTCCTACTCATTCTACTCTGAGCAAAGTATTCTAAAGCCGTTTGTGTTTTGGAAGTTTCTGCAATCGATTCCACATAGCCATCTACATTACTCACAAGATTAGGACTATCTACTAAAATAGCTTCTCCCAAACTGTCTTCCATTTTTCCACTTACTTCTACTTGGTAGTTTTTACGGGGGTCATTGGCATAGTTTAAAATACCAGCGACACACAAAACAAGCGTAAACACCCATGCTAAAATTTGATTTTTCTTAATAACACTGATTTGAAAGCTCATTTTCTCCTCCTCTTTTTTGACAAAAAAGGTTGTCCTTTCCTGTCAAGTTTCATTTTGCAAGTACCTTAATTTTATTACTACTAAGGCCTGTAATCGTCATCACTGCTTCTGTGATTTTTTCCTTAGTAATGCTATTTTGAGCACCTTCTGCGACTACAAGGACGCCCATCATCTTTGGCATTCTATTTTGCCTTATCAGTGCTGTTTTTTGATTTCCTGTCTCTTCATAAACGATATGATATTCCTGATTGGTTTGCTTTGTCTTTCTTTCTCCCCCATTTTGATCCGTTTCTTCTGTCACCGTTGTGGTTTCCTTGGTGTCATAAAGAGGTACTTTTTCTATGGTGTCTTCATAAGAAATGAGCACACTGACACTTCCTACTCCTTGTATAGAAGATAAGATTTTTTCTAATTTGTGTTCAAAAGACTCTTCTTCCGTTAGTAACCTTGTAGAAGTAACCATGTTTTCGGTAGCGACATTTTTTTCTTTAGGAAATGCTTCATTCATCACTACCATGATTATGATGACTAGAATTAAAAATATCACTAAATTTTTGATTTGCTCTTTGCTTCCTAGTTTCATTTTTTCTAGTAATTTTTCCATCATGTTACCCTCCATTCATCCAGATGTTTTCTACAGGAATACCATATTCACTAGATAGTAATTGTTTGATTCTATATCGTTCCCTCTGAGTTAAATCTTCTTCTCCATGGTTCATTACTTCTATCTTAACCGGCTGAATAAACCCATCCTCTGTTTCAATTTCCATTCTTAATTCGGTTGGCTCCATGGTTACCTCATCAATAACGCATTGAATGGAATTGACACGGTAACCAGCTTTTTGCAAGCGACTCACAATGTCTTCTTCTAAGTTATTTTCAAATGTTTCTATTAACATTTGGTGATAATACCATTCCCATTCTTGTTTTTGGCTCTCTATTTCATATGCTTCTTTTTGTTCTTGATACACTTTTGAAAAATCATAGTCATGATGTAGCAAAGAAAGAATAGGTTCTAATACTTGCAAGGTAACTATCATCATCCCAAGAAATAACACATGTTGCTTGAGCTTTCCCTTGGGAAGTATCATTTGAATGATACCTACAAAAACTGTGATACATAGAATCTTAGCCGTAAAATGAGATCCTCCACTTATCAAAAAAAAGCCTCCTTTTTGGGAAACATTTTTAACTAATTTTCATCTTCACGAGAAAACCGATTTGGATCAAATACATCATCACATTCATTGCAAGAATTCCTGCTAGCATTTTAACCGCATCTACCGCAATCCATAAACATCTTGCAATACGTTTATCTGCAAATAGTTCTATCAAAGAGCTTCCCACACTCCAAATGAAGGAGAGTATGAGTAGTTTGATAAGTGGTGTCATAACGATGGATACCATGATGAGTACTCCCAAAAAACCAATCGCACTTTTAGAAACCATAGTCGCACCAATGACACTTTCTGCAGCATCCCCAATCAGTTTTCCCACCACAGGAACCGAATTACTAATAATCGTTTTGGAAGTTTTGGTAAGAACTGCGTCCACATTATTTGCTAAACTTCCTTCTAGCGATAACAATCCTACAAATATAACCAAAGAGATTTCTAAAAACAACATGACATTCGATTTGATAAATCCACTTAATTTCGACGTATCTATTCCCTCCAAAAGACTGCCAACAAGTCCCAATACGGTACTTGTAAATACTAGTGGAACTAATCCCCAAAAACTCATTTGGCTTAAAAACGTCATCATAAAAAATAACGTTGGCCTTAATACTGTGGATACAGTGATATTTCCCGAAAGTGCTAGGTAAATCATCAAGATAGGGTTTAGTACTCCATTTAAGGCATTGAGTGTTTGTAGTGTATTTTTCGTAAGTTCTGCAACGAGGATAAAATTTTGCATAATTAGGGTACTAACTGCCAAGAAACATACATAGAAGGCTACTTCTGACACTCCATTTTCGCTTTGATTTTGCATTTGTTTGACGATTGTCATAGAGAAGCATACTACCATCATCTGAAAAAAAATAGAAAGGCTATTTTGGATTTCTTTTGTTAAAATGCCTACTATTTTCTGAATCAAAGATTCTTGGTTGATAGCAATTTTTCCTTGCTTTAATTCTTCTACAAAACCGTTTATCCTCTAGTTCTGGGAACATGTCATTTCCGGAATGCTTTGAGTTCTTCCACATATCCCTCAAAATCGATGGTGTTTGCTTGTCCACATGGCATCATCCAAAACAGAAACACAAACAGAAAACACATCGTTTTTTTCATATAGCCTCCACTAGTTTAATTGGATGCAGGAATCAGTTTTTGCATCATTTCTACAAGAGTAGTGATAATAGGAATTGCCATCGAAGCAATGAGTACCCTCCCCGCCAATTCCACTTTTGATGCGATTGCCGTTTCTCCTGCATCTCTACAAGTATTGCATGCAAATTCTGTCACATACGCAATGCCGGTTGCTTTTAATAAAATGACTAAAAAATCCTCATTTAGGTCAATTCTACTTGCCAAGCTTTTTAACAAATTCACTATGAAAGACAATTTATGAAAAACATAAACAAGAATCATACATCCACAAACTAACGAGATAAAAATCGCAAACTCTGGCTGGTACTGTTTTAAAAAAAGAGAAGTACATACTCCCACCAAAGCAATTCCTATGATTTTGGTAATCTCCATTTTTTCACCTTCTTATAAATTAAAGAGTGTTTTCACCGTATGAAACAAATTACTAATTTCTTTAACGACCATTGCCAAAACAATCACAATTCCCGATAAAGCAACCATCATCGCTTGATCATCTCGCCCCGCTCTACAAAGCACTTGGTGTAATACCGCCACCAAAATACCAATTGCTGCAATCTTAAATAATAGTTGAATCTCCATGCTTTCCTCCCTTTTAAATTAGCAAAATGACTAACATCATGCCACCCATCATTCCCAAATGACGATAGAGTTTAAAATTTTTTCTTTTTTCTTCATAGGCATCTGTTAATTCTTTTTCCACTAGCTTTTGCACCATATGGATATTTTTAATTTGCGATTCCAAATCAACTTGCCCAAGTGATATGGAAAGACTTTTCACAATTTCAATATCGTTTGGATTCAGTTCTAGAAAAATCTTTTCTTCTTCTACTACTCTGCGAAACGTATCGCCCGCGGAAATATCTACGCTTTCTCTTAATTTTTCTGCAGTGATAAAAAACAGTCGATACATCTTAGTTTTAAGATGTTCCGATAGGTACATAAATGCATCTATCAAGTCATCGTACGTATAGGTGATTTTTGTTTCAAAGAGTTCTAAAGCTGTATTGAATTCTTCAAGCTCTGCCACACGTCTTGAATAACGATACGCCACCATGTATCCTATTGTAGTGGACAACAGCAAAATAAAAAGCAATAATAGCATTTTAATCAAAAAGAACATAATGATTATCCTCCCAATGATAAATCTTACTAACCATTCCTGGTCTTTCTTTTTTCTCTAAAATAACAATATATTGAAAATACTGCTTTTCTATGATTTCCTTTGGAATATCCCATAAAGAATTTCCATGAGAGGTAAGTAGTAGTTTCACGCCGGAACAAACAGCTTCTTCCACCGCTTCCCACTCTTTTTTTAACCCAATCTCATCCGTAGCAATGATGTTGGGTCCCATACTACGAATCATCATTTTGATGCCAAGCCATTTAGGAACATTGCATATCACATCGGTTCTTTCGCCCACATCATTTTGTGGAATTCCCTTATACATCGCAGCCACTTCTGATCTTTCATCCACAAGAGAGATGTTTTGTCCTTGCATTGAGTCAAATCCATTGCTTAAATTTCGTATCATATCCCTTAATAAAGTGGTTTTTCCGCATCCCGGTGGAGAGAGAATGAGGGTATTTTGAAATCCATGGTGTTTTACAATATGTGTTAGTACTGGATGACTACACTCTTTGACTTCTCTTGCGATTCTAACATTAAGACTTGAAATATTTTTGATGTTTTTAATCGTTTCATTTTCAAACACACAAGTACCACAGATTCCTACACGATGCCCTCCTTTTAATGTCATGTAACCTTGATTGATTTCTGCCTGCGAGGCATAAATAGAGCGATGACAAAAGTTTTCTAAAATCCTTGTCATTTCTGCTTCGGTTGTCAAATGATTTACCAACATGTCTTGATTGGCAAAGCAAAGGAAAATAGGTTTTGCCAAACGAATACGCACTTCTTCCACCTGCGTTAGCTTGTCTTCTATGTGAAATTGATTTTGTGAAAAAATTGAAAAGGGAAAAAAAGAAAGAATTTCTTCTTGTATCCTTAGTGCCATCTTTTTCACCTCACTTTCATCTATATGCTGTATCGTTTTCTTTTAGAACCAAAAAATAAGCCAAGTTGTGAAATCTTTTTTTCACAACTTGGCTCATAAAACCAAAGGGGTCCACACAAATACATGTGTGGACCAAATCATTTAAAGCATTTTATCCTCCGCTCTAAAAGCATTCACAAAATCCATGAGGGTACTCTCAGGATACTTCTTGAAGAATTCGCAGTGGTTTTCTTCCAACCACTTCAGATAGCTCTTGCGAGCGACTGCCTGCACATATACGGGGTTCTTACTCCTAAAGTTTTTTTGAACACTTGCATAAATGTCTTTTTCGGAGTTTTTGATTCCCGCGTATACCAGCGTGGCAATCATTTCCTGATTTTTGATGCCAAGCGACGTACAGCGATTAAACACTGCTGTCGTGTAGTCACTCTTTGCCGAGAGAGAGGGAAGCGTAAAATCCTTAAAGAAAACTTCTTTTAGGTATTTTACACGTTCTGGTGCTCGAAGCGCCTTTTCCTCTTCAGAAAGAACCTTAACGGATTCTTCAGGGACCTCGATAGCGTCATCTTCTGATGCCTTATTCGAAGATTCCTCTTCGATTTCTTCGGGAACCTCGATAATTTCGCCTTTGGTGTCATCTTCCGGCGCTTTATTCGAAGATTCCTCTTCGGTTTCTTCGGGAACCTCGATAATTTCACCTTTGGTGTCATCTTCCGGTGCTTTATTCGAAGATTCCTCTTCGGTTTCTTCGGGAACCTCGATAATTTCACCTTTGATGTCATCTTCCGGCGCTTTATTCGAAGATTCTTCTTCGGTTTCTTCGGGAACCTCGACAACTTCACCTCTGATGTCATCTTCCGGCGCTTTATTCGAAGATTCCTCTTCGGTTTCTTCGGGAACCTCGATGCCATCGTCTTTGACATTACTATCTTCCAGCAAAGGCTTTTTCTCACTGACAAGGGTATTGTCAATGAAAAACGTCACCTGTCTGCCGAAAATTTTCCGTGAGGCCAAAATCAGTTTCCTGATTTCCTCTGCTATCGTCCAGCAGATTGAAATCGTGCTGGACTTAAAGTCCCAGTAAAACTTTGCTCCTTTGAGGGAGCTTAAATAGATGAAATACTCCGCCTTGAGTTTTTCATCTACTATCTCCTTGTAGGAGATTTCTAAGGTGTTCGTCATATAAGCCCCTTTCTTAAATAATGCTACCCGCCAGCTTGTTGATAAGCTGAACGAATTCACAAAGAAGATTGACTTTATCGTCTTCTTCTATTTTGAATCGTTTGTATACAAGTTCCACAATCTTCTGCTGGATGACTTCACTCTTTAAAAGCTTACCTTTGGAAACCTCCTTCATCACTTCTTCCACTCTGACAAAGCTCATTTCTTTTGCCGCTTTGACAAAGCTAAAGAGATACTTGCCATCCTCGACATCATAAAAGCCAAAGATATTCATGAGAGAAGTTATCTTGGTTTCATACGGCATTTCTGAATTTTTTGAGATGGCATTAATATTGGCAAGCCTATCAGGAGCATTCAGTATCTTTTCCTGAAGTCTGCTAATACTATAAAGCGCTGAAGAAACCACCTTGGTAACTTTCTTGGAAGAAGCAAGCTGGTTATCGGTATCAGCCTGAATACACTTTTCTATTTCGGCAATGACACTAGGCTGAAGCGTGCCGACTTTGCGAACCAGTTTTGTCACATCGACGTGATCCACCATGTGGCAAAGAACGTAGGTGATGCGATCTTTAAATCGCTCAAGATAATAATCCTCTCCATAGAGAGTTTCTTGATTGAAATTAAGGGCATACACCGTATTTCCAAGGTGGAACTGTGAGGTGCATGGATACACCCTCACCAGACCTTTTGCATCTGTCGTCCCTAGAACGGCATAATGCAAATAGCCAAATTCTTGCCCATAGGGTTCAGCAAAATCGACGAGCCACACCTCCCACTGTTTGTATTCTTTCTTGTCATTGCTGACATAGAAAGGTTTGGGCGAACGGATATGGGTCCTTTCTTCCAAATTAGTCTGATTATAGAAGTCGAAAGAGGGAGTGTTTTTCATTCCCATGACTTGCTGATTTAAAAGAGCATCCATTTCTTCTTTTGATAAAAGAGACAAATCTCCCGATACTTCGACAGCATCGTTTCCAATGAAAATAGGGACTTTTGACTCTACCAAATTATACGCTAAGGTATATGGGTCAAAACCTCCTCCTATTGTAAAATGCATAGTATTCCTCCAGAATTTTAGAATATATTAAGGGATTCACGCTCTTCTATTATACCATTATATACCGTTTTGGTCAACATAATTTGTAATTTTTTAACATTATTTTTAGCATAAAAAAGCCTTGAAGAGTACCCTTCAAGGCTTTTTATTATTATTATTTTAACTCACTACGATTCTCTTTGATGACCTCTAGCTTTTGCTGAAGATTGGATTCTAATTCTGCTAAAATCTCATCTGCATACTTTTTGGTCCCATTAATCAAATCTTTCGAAAATGCGTTCGCACTTTCGATAATCTCTGCCTTTTGCTCATATGCCTTTTTGGTAATCTCATGCTCATCAATCATACCAATAATGCGATTTTCTGCTTCTTTGATAAGCTGATTTGCCTCTTTTTGCGCATCTACCAAGATCTTTTGCCTTTCTTCTTTCACCCATTTTGCCTGTTTTAATTCATCAG
>DBWQ01000006.1:92031-116599 GCA_002308995.1 Clostridiales bacterium UBA1234
ATACCGGAACTTCTATCTAGCATTTCTTCTAAGGTTTCTAAGAGTGTTAAAACTTCCATGTTAAGTCTACTCCTTTCGTCTAAACATACTTAATATATTTCTTCCGTATCTTTTGTAGTTAAACTTTTCATATCTGCCAATCACATCAGGCACTTCTTCATCTGTATCGGTTTCGATGACAATTAGCCCTTCTTCTGCCAAAATATCGTACTCAGAAACCTTTTTGATAGCATCAATTCCCATATTTTGATGATATGGCGGATCGATGTAAATAATGTCTATTTTTTCGCCAGAAAGCTTCTTTAAAGCGGTTTTATAATCTGTACTATAGATACGCGAGCAATCTGTTAGCCTTCCTTTTTGAACATTTTCTTTGATGACAGCCACACATTTTGGGTTTAAATCTATGAAAATGGCCTCTTTGGCACCTCTACTTAGGGCTTCAATTCCAATGGCTCCACTCCCAGCAAACAAGTCTAAAAAAACGGCATTGGGCACATCGTTTTGCAAGATGCTAAACAAGGCTTCTTTTACCATATCCCTTGTAGGCCTAGTAGAATCACCCTCTATGGTATTTAATTTCATTCCTCTTAAATTTCCTGACACTACTCGCATATTAACCCTCTTTACCACATATTTTACATTATTTTCGTAAAATGTCAACCTTTGTAACAAAATTGTAATATTTAAATATTTTCTTATCTCTAACTGGTTCAAATTAGAATCCTTCACGCCTTTCTCTTGACAATATTTTTAAAAAATGTTTACATTTTATGAAAAACAGTATATACTACCGTCAACCTATTTCATCATCAAAGGAGTTCCACTATGAAAAAACTCTTCGCACTCATCGTTTGCCTGCTCACTCTTCTCACCCTCATGGCATGCAAGCCAACCACCGAAGCCAAAAACAGTGCCAAAGAAACCGACATCCCGGAGACCTTGATTTCCGTGGAAGATTTTACTCCGGAGCAGATTGAAGAAGTCTGCACCCAATATGCCTTAAAGCTTGCCAAAGAAACCGGTGAAAAAGAAGGGTGTGTTCGCCTCTTTCTCGGTGACTACGCCTATGAGGTCTACTGGGAAAACGAGGAAGTCGTTAAGATTGATAAGGTTCAGATCAATCACTAAAGAATCCTTCAAACGAAATAACAAAGGCCGTTTCTGTTTTCTATAGAAACGGCCTTTTGTTATCTCTTCATTATTGGTACACTTGGATACTACGTAGGCTGATTAGCAGTGCTTCCTCAATTTTGGCATTACCTAATACATTGAAAGTATTGTTTCCAACCCCTTTGATGATATCGTCTTTTGCCATAAAGTAGATGGCTTCTTTGCCCCATTCATGCATCAAATCATCGTCAGAAAATTTCTTTGCTTTGCTTAAATCAAAGTTCGTATCAACTCCTACTTCTTTTAAGGCTCTTGTCAGCATTGTTGCCATTTGTTCACGGGTAATATTTTTATCTGGGGTAAAGGTGTTTTTCGATGTTCCATTGGTGATGCCTAAATTGTATGCTTTTAGTACATATTCATCTTCGGTATCAATAAATGGATTTTTAGCAATTGTTTTGGTAGCTTTGCCACTAATTGCTTCATATAATTCTACTGCTACTGCCGCAAAATCTTTTCTAGTAATTTGCATTGTGAAATCCTTATCCTTTAGTGTTTTTGGAATGATTTCTTTTTGGTTTGCTTCTATTAATTCATCGATTGCCCAATTATCTGCCTTTTGCCATGGATATTCTTCTGGCTTATCAGAGGTTCCTCCGACAGAGCCACCGGCTCCTCCACCAAAACTTCCTACTGTTCTTGTTGGACTAGGTGTAGGTGATCCTGTAGGCACTGGAGTTTCGTCTTTTATTTTTAAAGAAACTGTTTTTAGTTTATTTTCTTCTTTTTCTAGTAATTCACTGTTTTCTTCCATTTGGATTATTTGGCCATCATACGCTTTTTCGCTTCCTTTTAAGATACCGTCATAAAACTCAAATCCATTTTTCGATTGAATAGAAGCCAGTTTTCCATGAATTTCTGGTTTATTTACGGAAATAGTTTGATCATTTTTACCAATCACAAGTTTTCCATTTCCTTGATGAGCAATTCCCACTTCATTTTTTGAAAGCAACGTGCCACCTTCTATGATGACTTCACAATCGGTGTTTTCCTTAATATCAACCGCATTTTTAGTCGTTTCAATAGAACCATCTATCATTTTCACTTTTGTATCTACTTCGTAATTACCGTCTGCAGATACGTGAACGCCATACATTCCGCTAATGGCTCCCCCTTCAATGTTAATTTTTTTTCCACATGTCCCTGTTTTGGAGGAAATCGAAGTAATGGCATATCCAATGTATGATTTAACTTGCCCACCTTTTACAGTTAGAATAGCACCATCTTTTAACCCAATGCCACGTCCGTTACTGGTATTAGCACTCTCAGTCCCTTTAGCACCAATATTTCCGTTTAAAACGGTTACTGTTCCGCCTTTTGAAAAAATAGTATACCAATTGGCCTTTGTCATTCCGTTTGTGACAAGTGTTGGGCCATCTACTGTAAGGATTCCATAGTTTTGTATTAAATAAGCTAAATCGGTTTCTAAACGTCCTTTTCCTTTGATTGTTAGTGTGCCTCTATTCGTGATATTTGTTTTTCTTAAATAAATAGTCTTACCATTGGTATCTAGCACAATGTTTTGGCTTGCACTAATTGTAAAACTAGACTGATCTTCTACCGTCTCTAGTACCTTAATGGTCCCTTCTCCTTGAACTGCTTTTCCAGCTTCTTCAAGAGTACTAAAGTATTCTGTTCCTACTTGATAATAATTGATGCTTTGCTGGGTTTCACTTGTTAATGTAAAGCTAGGTCTTAATACGATAAAAGCATCCTGGGCAATTAAGCTATCAATTAATCTTGCCCCTTCATCGCCTTCAATGATCCTAAGTTTACCATTATCTACCGTTGCAAATTTGTTTTCTGCTAGATATAAGTATAGATTCTTTTCCCCTGCCACATAGATATCTGTTTGATACCCTTCATCGCATAATATTAAAACATCACCTATCATAAAGGATTTAGAATCAAAATACACGCCTCTTCCATCATCATTCGTTTCTTTTGTTTGACCAATTGTATAAAAACCACCCCACAAGCCATCTACAAACATATTGGCAAATGAGCTATCTATGCTATTTAATTTTTTCAATTGATATACGGTTTTATTATTTTTCTTTTCACCATATTTCACCTTGGTAATATTGGTTTTGGATGATGTAAAAAACATCTCTACCATTTCCCCAACGCTCTTAAAATTGGCATTTGGATAAACTTCGTTTAAAAATGCCTCTGTAGAGCTATAGTTTTTTCCTTTATTCGATGCTAAGTTAGAGATTTTAGTTTGTTCTTCTTTTGTCAAAGTATGATTCACTTTTGTTTGAATGATATTTATTTTAATTCCATTCACAATGGTATTACTATTGGAAATGGTTTTTCCATTTAGTGAATCTGTATTTTTTACTTTAACAGTATACTTTAAGGTTACACTTTTTTCTTTTCCAACACTTACATTCCACGAAAGTGCACCACTTTTATTGGTTCCTAATGAATCGATACTGACAAACTCTGTATTCGATGGAATATTGTCAGTTACCTTAATCCCACTATAATCTTCTGTTTTAGATTTATTGGTTAGAATAATGGAATAGGTAATTTGATCTCCTGGGTTAACGCTATCGTATTGCTCTGTGGAAGCAATTTTTTCTACCATTAAATCAGGATATTCCATTCTCTTTAAAGTATCACTACTTATTTGATATCCCTGTTTCTTAATTTCATTAAGAGGTCTTAAAATAGCTAAATACTTTAGATTTATATTAATGAATGTTTCTACATTACGTCTTCCTACCGTGGTATCTTTGCTATCTTTTTTTTCAGAAACGTTATATTTACTATGAGTTGATTCGTATACTAGTCCATTGCCAACATAAATACCTGCATGTCCACCATTAGAATTGGAATAGACAATCAAATCTCCTGGTTCTAATTCATTTAAAACTCTTTGTTTATCCTCCTCAGTGATTTGTCCACTATTAATAATCAAATCCACTGCTACCTCTGGATTGTACATAGAATCGCCTTCAACTGCTAAGCGGTACATCTTTTTAGTAATACGAGCAATATTTCCTTCCCCATCTCTTAGTAAATAATGGTTTCCATTACTATCGACAAAAGCTTCATAGAAAACATTACTCACAAAATGAGAACATACAAAATATCTATGATATTGTCTTGTTGCATCCTCTGGTGAATAAAGCCAGTCTAATCCATTGGGAATATCATGAGTAGATTGCGTTACCAAATAGTTTCTCTGCATATATACTTCATCTTGACCATATACAGAATCTCCATAGTAATTCATCCCAATGCTATCATAATCGATATAACTTCCCCTATAAAAAAACGCTTTTGCTGTATCCAAAATTGCCTGTTGCTCCTGCGTTAAGGTATCTGCACCATATACTAAACTACTAAGAATTAACAGCATGATTAATAAAGGTATTATCTTCTTTAACATTTTCATTCGTACCGCCTCCTATTTTTTCTTAGGTTTCAGTTTACTACTATATTATACCATAATTAGAAAACATAAACAATACATGTATTCTTTGAAATCGTTGTGGCAAGCTGCTTTTGATGATTATCATTTGCGCTAGTTAACATATTTTTTCTTACGGAAGAAAGCATTTTACTCTTGCCTAATGATTGATAATAGTTACTAATAATCATCAAAAAATATTTCTAAAAATAAAAAAACAAGGATCTGAAGGTTGTTATCCATTAAATCCTTATTTTCATGTTATATGATTTTCGTTAGAAAGCTTTTTCGATGGATTTCACATGGCCCAAATTCCTTAATCGCATCCACGTGAGCCTTAGTTCCGTAGCCTTTGTGCTTTTCAAAGCCATACATTGGGTAAAGCGTATCATACTCTCTCATCATCCTATCCCTTGTGACTTTTGCAACAATGGAGGCTGCTCCTATCGAAATACTTAAGGCATCTCCCTTAATGATAGGTAAATATGGGATTCCATCTGTATCTACCTTTTTTTCGGCATCAATTAGAATAAAATCCGGTTTCACTTTTAAGCTTTCAAGGGCCATTTTCATGGCTTTTCTGGTAGCATTTAGAATATTGATTTCATCAATGACGGTATGATCTACAATCCCCACGCCCCATGCAACTGCCTGCGATGTAATATCGTCATAGAGCTTTTCCCTCTTCTTTTCAGAAAGCTTTTTCGAATCATTTACGCCTTCTATTAAAGCACCTTTCGGTAAAATCACGCAGCCTGCCACCACAGGACCTGCTAGTGGTCCACGACCTGCTTCATCGATTCCCGCAATGCAGGTATACCCCTTTTCATAATATTCTTTTTCATATTTGCTAAGTTCTATTAAACGCTTTATTTCCTCTTCTTTCATCATCAAATCCTCCTCTGTTTTTATTGTATCACAACCAAATGAAAAAGACTAGATAGCTGCGCTTCCAACTACCTAGTCTTGTCAAGAGGATGATTATTATGAATTTGTTATGCGTTTTGTTCCCCGGTAATACTTAATTCTTGGTTTTCGGTATCTTCTTTTTCTACTTCCATTTTCGATACCGATACTTCATATGCTCTTCTGGTTTCTGAGGTACCATCTTCAAATTTCTTTTCATAAAGTCTACTTTGAATTCTACCCCAGATTTTAATTTTTTCACCAACATTCATGTTTTGACAGAATCTTGCGTTTCTCCCCCATGCGATACATGGAATGTAATCAGATTTGTTATATGCTCTGTTTACGGCAAGTAAGATATCTGCAATTTCTCTACCAAATGGTGTGGTTCTGTAGATAGGCTTTTTGCAAATGAATCCGTCTAAAATGATTTCATTTGGATTGGCAACTTCGGTTTCTTCTGTCATCTTCTTAATATCTTTGACAAAAACGGTCAACACTAATTTGTTTTTCTCATTTTCGTAATTGTTATATGATCTAAATTGACCATCAATCACAACCTTTTCGCCAACTTTAAAGTTATCTCCCAAAATCCTTTCTGATATGGTAACTGGAATGATATCACTGTTTTCGCTAAGTCTAGGCACTTCTAAATCAAAGGTGTAAAACCCTTCTCCATATACTTCGTGACTAAACTGTTTGTCTGAAACAATGGTACCAGC
Organism: Clostridiales bacterium UBA1234; assembly: GCA_002308995.1. Lineage (GTDB taxonomy): Bacteria > Bacillota > Clostridia > TANB77 > UBA1234 > UBA1234. The sequence continues at coordinate 98,254 of DBWQ01000006.1, forward strand.
AAGTGTAATACTGTTATTATCGCTAAAATTTACCACTTTGTAATCCCCCTCATTCGTTTTTTAGATATTTTCTAATGTAATTTCTATTCCGTTTTCTGGAATTTTATTCCTAAACGCAAGTATTATTTTACCATAGTATTGATAATTTGTCTACATAATTTTACAAATTTGTTTACTTTTTTTGTAACTTAATTATTGGATACCAGTTATCTCTTCATTTTTCCATAAAAAAGCCGGGGGCGCCGACTGATAAATATCAGCTTGGCGCTCCCGGTTGATGTATAGCCAAATAAATTATTATACGGTGTTGCTACGTAAATCCACTCATAACATACCTCCGCATGTTGGGCAGAACATTTTCTCCTTATGCTAGGATCGATGCATATAGGAGATTTTTTTGGCTTACCAAATTTTTACGACACCCAGGTAAATGATGGGTGTGTTATAGCAAGATGCTAGACAAATCCGCTCACGATTTCCTCCCTTTTAGAGCAGCAGGTGGTTGATCCGTTTCATATTCTAGATGCTAGTATTTCAATGGGTCACTACGTAAAGCCGCTCGTCATACTTCCTCCTTATAAAATAGGCCTCTACACCCTGTGCCGCACAGACGACAAAGGGGCCGATGCAAAAGGGACATATCGTAAACAACTACCATGATTGTAGTAGTTGATTGCTTGCTTGCGATTGCGATTGATCAGGTTTCTTAACGTGAGATAAATTGTATCATGTTGTTATGTATTTGTCAATACATTTTATGTAAATTTATTAAAAATTATGTAAAGTAAAATAGGATCTGCCCAAAAGAGGACAGATCCTATCTATGTAAACAGCTGTAAATAAACGGCTGAAACTGAAGAAAAGGCTTATCCTTTCCTCTCAGAAAGGAGCTGATGAATCGCTGTCCTAACAGGAACGGGGATATCTTCGTTAAATTCCACTTCGCAGTTGAATTCGAAGACATCCAGCACTTTGACGAGGGCCATGATTTTGGCCATATACTCGATGTGCATCGCGGCAAATGTCCGAAATTCTTTCCGCTTCATGTATTCTAGCTGAAGCCTATCGATATCTTCCTCTGTCGGAAGCATCTTTTTAAAGGTATCCGGATAAGTGCCGTCGCTATTAAGAAACACCTTGACCATGCGAAGACTTTCGATTTCTTCCTCTTTATGTTTTGCATGTGCTTCCAGAGTCGAAATCGACTTTTCATTCTGCTTGATTCGTGTTTGTGCCTCAATTTTCTGATTGGCCAGCTCCAAGAGTTCTCCTTGTATTTTCTTCAGCTGATCAAATAGTTCTGCCACATTACCACGAAGTTTCTCATGCTTTTCTTCGATATCGGTAAGGATCTCCTGCTCCACGAGATTGTTCGACACAATTTCGGTAATCTGATGCCGAAGGTCCTTGACTTCGTCTTTACGTCTTTGAAGTTCCTCAAAGATAGAAGGCTGACTCTCGCTTGTGGATACCATCTCTTCCTCAGCTGACGATATCGCAGATTCAGAAGATTCTTGTTCTTTCACTGGCACCTCGTCTACAATCATGTTTTCAGCCTTCTCATTCGGGACTTGGCCTTCCGAAGGATTCCTCGTCGCAACACTTTCTTTTTCGCTTTCTAAAGAAGTAGTTTCCAATTCTACCACCTGAGTGATTGTCTCTTGAACAGGAGAAATCTCTTCTTGTGAAGCAGAAGGCACTTTGGATTCCACCGGAAAATTGGGAAGGGTATCTAACAGACGTCCTAAAAACTCTTGCGCATAAGGTGGCAGCTTCTCTGTTTCACCTTTCTTGATAATAGCACGAAGCTTTTGGCTCTTGGGGGTTTTGTTGAGAATGCGATCGTAGTTCTTAACCATTCTCTTATTCTCATCAGAAACATACTCAGACTTTTCTATCGCTTCTTTCACGCTCTCGATGGTGGTATCAAACTCAACCACAATATCAAGCCATGACCATCCATTTTTGAGGCAATTGATAATCTTCATTACCTCAATAGTTCTGTATTGATCATCAAAGGTCCGAACCGTAATCGTGTTTGCCATATTATATCCTCCTCATATCCTTCGTGATGCTAATCATCAAGTCTACTGCTTGAAGAGTATCTGTCAGCTGATTCCCTTTCAGGAATTTTTCCGCAAAGCTAAGCTTTTCACGGATACCATCGTCAAGGTTCGTCTTTTTCGTCGTCTTTTTACCCTTTTTGGTAGTATAAACCCTTAGGTTGGTTTTTCCCTTATGAGACATATCGGGGAAAAACAAAAGGCTTTGCCGTGAAACATTCATTTTTTCGGCCGTTTCATCCAGCAAAAGGTAAACGGAAGAATCACTACAACGATAAAAATCCGCGATTTCACGCACACTCTCGAATTGGCCTCCAAACCGAACGTTCAAAAAGCCAGTTTCCAAAATCTTCAGGATGCCAGGATGCCTATGTGCCATCACTTTCTCCTCCTTTTCCTGCTATCGTTAAGTTCATTGACATAGCTGTCTCTTTGTGCCTTCATAGTGCACCACCTCTTTTTTGTTTATTTGAGACGGGAAAGATTATATCACTTGATACAAATTATGTCAATCATAATTGTAAACTTCAAAACAGATATCGTATTTTAGCTATTGGCTGCTAATACTAAAATTCCAACATTATCTCGATAAATCTGCTCAAATTGAGTGATAGGAAGAGGGTTTTGCCCTTCTCCTGTTTCTATGGTGTATCCTGGTAAATCAAACTCCTTGATAAAGAAATCTCTGAAACCAGCGTAGCTTTCATTATCAAGCTGGTCATCAAGCGTATAACCGCTTACTCGTGAGAACTCCTTTCCAAGAGCCTCTGCCCCTTCTGGCTTAAAGTTTAGGAAGCGCCAATAAATCACTTTTCCTTGCGTATGATACGCCAAAATCAGATCAAAATCATGGTTTAAGGTTAATTCGTATAGAGCTCTAGCCTCTGGCTCACTAAGTGGACGGTACCCCACAAAATCTCGTGGAGCAGGTCTAATAAAACCTTGCTGAAACTTGATCTCACGAGCCTTCTCCCACTCTGCCGGAAACTGTAAGTTCAAATCTACTCCCAAGATATTGGCTTTCCACCCATTGGGAAATGGAATATCTGGAAAGCCACTGGCAATACCTTTGGCATTCACAAATGCTCTTGAGTTTTGTGGCAATTGCCACAAAACTAAATCGACGCCATCTGGATTTGTCATGGGTGCTATATAGATGGATGTCTTTTCAAAAAGCTCTCTGGCATTGATATTTCCTATTTTTTCATCTTTTTCATATGCCTTCGCATAATTTTCTATAAATTTCATCATAAGCACACTGTTAATCCACTCATTGGCATGAATCGAACTACTATAAAATACTTCTTTCTCACCTGTTCCTAATCGAATCAAAGGTAAGTCCTTTCCTAGTACACTTTTGCCATAATAACCGACTTTTCAAAAAGGAATATTTTTGCAGTAAGAAACGAAGATTCATCATCATGATGGAATACGGATAAATGATATCCGTTGGAACAATATCCCCTTGAGAACCATCTAGGTATGGCATCAGTAATTTCCAAGTATTTTCTCCCACAATTCCATCTACCATTGTTCCAAAGGCCTTTTGAAACTTTTGCACCGCTTCTAGTGTTTTCGCACCAAATATGCCATCTACATTTCCCTCATAATAGCCCAACTTCTTTAGCACACTTTGTAGTAAAAACACGTAGGCACCACTTGCACCATAACGTAAAATTGGCATTCACCATCACACTCCTTCTTTTCAATATATGAAACCAATAGTTGAATTAGAACTACGTCAATTGGGGACACCCCTTTTTGACGTAACATAAATCACGGAATGCTCAATGGTTGAAAACTTGATTATGTTACGTCAAAAAGGGGTGTCCCCAATTGACGAAAAACGGCGAAAGCGCCGGCAAAGAACTTGCCAGCGCTTTCTTGAAATGCTTAGAACTCCATATGTACACCGTTCATTACGGTGTCCGAGAACTCGTAGTCCAGGAAGTACACCGTAATACCGTGTTCGAAGCCCACCGCCTCGTGGTGGTACAGGTGGAAAAAGTCCATCCACAGGCCCTGTACGCCTGTGTCTTCGATGGAGCAAATCATGCCCACCCCGTTAACTTCGAGGTAGACAAGCTGCCCAAACTCAACTTCCACACCGGTCAGCCACGTGAAGTACTGCCAGTTGACTGCCAGAATGTGGTCACCAGTTCGATACTGATGACCTGAATGAGTTATCTCGTCCCACGCTCCTCCATTATACCTAGGTGCTGTCGGGCAGCACGTGGCACACGGACAGTAGTGGGTGAGGTTCTCTATCTGGAGCTTTCCCCAATAGGAGGCGTAGTAGAAGTTATCGAAATACAGAATCTTTTCCACGGTATCTTCGTGGAGGATTTCAATATTCTCAAACTCTTCGCCATTGGGAACCCTGTCATACACAGAGTTGTATTCACAGGGCTCCCGGTTCATCTCCCAAAAGGTAAAGCAAAGGCTGTTCCACCATTTGGTGAGCGTGGCAAGGACTCCTGTTTGATTCTTAGGTTCTTCCTTGGGAGCAGCTTCTTTAGTAGAAAAGACTTCTTCTTTTTTAGCAAGTTCTTCTACTACCAATTCTTCTATAGGTACTATCACCTCTTCCTTAGCTTCGCTAGCAGCTTCACTTGGATCAAACCAGTCTTCCGGTTCTTCTGGCATAACCTCCTGTGTTTCTTCCTCTATGCCCTCACTAGCAGCTTCGCTTGGGTCAAACCAGTCTTCCGGTTCTTCCGGCATAACCCCCTCTGCTTCTTCCTTGATTTCACCCGTAGCTTCGCTTGGATCAAACCAATCCTCTGGAACAACCTCCTGTGCTTCTTCTACCTTCATATCACTTAACTTTTTTAATGCAATTACTTCAGGGGTATCGCTTTGCACTGTGATGGCTGTTCCATAAAGCTCTTGGGCTTTACTTTCTAATGCAGGAGAATCGCTCTGATAACTACCCGCATAATAAACCTCCACTTCAGATTCCTTGTTTTCACGTCCTACTCCGGCAGCCTCCACCACCGATACGCTCTTACCACGCATGGCAAATGACGTCATGAGAACGCCAAATATCACGAGCACGGCAACTAAAGCATGACGCATGTGAGACCTACGAGAGTAAACTTCGTTCCGCATGGGAACCTCCTGTTTTTGCGGTACACCGCATATTTTTTCATTTTTAGGGATAACGCGCACTTTTTAGTTTACCATAATTTACAGATAATGTCAACCATATTATGTAATTTCGATTAATTCTCTCCATGATAATACTCTGGAACATCTCCAATTAAAATGGTTTCTGCCACCGTAACGCTATTATCCACAAGGACATCGCTACTGGCCAAAGGAGCCACTACCCTCATATGACAAACCACATTGATATAAACACGATGCCTTGTTTGATTGATGCCCGCCGATAAAAACTCGGTTTTAAACTCTGTCATCACGGTTCCCGCTGGCATAACTCTCATTTTGATATTAGGTCCTACTCCACTTAAAAAATCATTTCCCGTAAAACTACCGAAGTGGCACATACACATAAATCTTATCTATCTTATCATACATTTCTTGAATCTTAACTGCTATTTCGGAGGCAATCTGATTCATCTTAACAATATTCGACTTAAGCGCCACAATTTTTCCCTCTTCGTTTTTCACAAATGTTACTAAATCTTCATAAGTTAATCCATTCATCACCTCATCAATTGCACGATTTGAAATCGTAATGCCAATACTTTCTACCTTAGCATCGCATAGCACATGTAATGTATCTTCAACCGCATCATCTAAAAAATGAATCACTAGCATCACAAGCATGATTAATATGATGATAATCCACTTAATTTTTGTCTTTCCTATTTTAAAGTGAAATCTTCTTTGAAACCCAAATCGCTCCATATCACATCATAGAAGTTTCTTTCACAAATTGATACCTTGGAATAAACAATTGCTCACCAGGATAAATCGTGTCTTCCTTTAAGTCATTCACTGCTTTGATATCATCTACCGTTGTGTGAAACGCTTTGGCAATACTCCAAAGCGAGTCTCCTCCTTTCACGTAATAAATCACTAAACTAGGAAGATTGAATCGCTCTTTTTCTACTTTCTCAACGGCATTCACAAACTTCAACGTCTTATTTTCACACTGTGACACAGAAAGACAAAGCTTAACCTCTAACTGTAATTCATTTTGACCAGCTACTTGATAATGAACCTCTTGCACTTTCATCACTAATTCAGGGGTCATTGTACTCTTAACCCCTTCCATCTTAACAACCTGCCTAAATGGCAATTCCATCTTTTTCGTTTCCATCATTTTTTTATCCAGACGAGCGTAAAGAATATCAAATTGAAGCTCTCCTTCTAAAGAAATCTTCCCTTCCAAAACATCCACACTAGTCATACTAGGTTTTACCTCTATCTCTAGAATCCTAATACGATCTAAATCTGGGATTAACAAACTTTGAGAAATACTCATCGTTTCCACACTACTAAACACATTATCTAAAACCTTAATATCACCTTCCTTAACCATTAACTCCTGATCAATAGCATAAATATCTTTTAATAGTTCCACCTCTTGCACCTGATAAATAGAAGCAGTAAACTCCACTAACCCCTCTACCAAAAAGGAAGTCGCCTTCATCTCTTGATAAATCGGTTTCACCGAAAAGCTTTGCACTTTACTAGAAAGAAGAATCTGTTTTTGATCATCTAAGCCATCCACATCCATAAACCCCATCACAGGAATTCTTGTCTCAAAACTTTGAATCGCAGAGTTCTCATCATCCCCCACATAAACAATCGTAACAACTGCCTCCGCTTTTGTTAAAACTTTATTGTAACTTGCTTTCACATCACTTCCGACTAATCGAATACTCGCTTTTAAAATTTCCCCCATCGGGCTACCATTATCTATCAAAACCGTTTCATTCAATGTAGCCACATCTGTTTTCTGCATCAATAACGTATTCAGCATTTCAGATTCCTTCTTCAATTCAAAATGAGAATCCGAAGTCACCCCACTCATCACATCAAAGCAAAGCGCATTCAACACTTTCATATGAAGAAAAGCATTCACCTTAATACTAACCTTACGGTTACTCAAAACTTTAGTATCAACAGAAGAAACCGTACAGTCCAAATCAATCATAGAAGCATCACCAACACCAGGCGCCTCCAAATATTCGGTAAAACGAAGCGGATACATAATGGACCTCGTAGCCCCCTCTTCATCCTCTGCCAAATACACAAAATAAACATCCATCACACCCTCAACCTTCACGCGATTGTCCACAATCTCCTTGCCAGAAATAAACCCATCTGCAAAAACATGAACCACATTCAAAATATCCGGTTTAATATCCGGAACATTCACCTCCCCCTCAACCACAAAACGTTTCTTATCCTCACACACCAATTGACAAGCATTCAAAGAATTCTTAATCATCTCAATCATAGCCAAAAACCTCCTTCAACAATAATTCATACAATAAAACCATATGCAAAAAGGAAAAAAATATTCTTCTAATTAAGTAGCCGGCCAAGAGCGACCAAGGGCGACCAAGAGGGACGCTGGATTTTGGCCGCAACTCATTTTTAAAAGCATTCTCGCGCAAGGATTTCCAGACACACTTAGCGACCAAAAGGGACAGACGTTGTTTATGTAACGTCTGCCCCTTTTTTAGTCATTCAATAAAATATTTTTGAACCACCGGTATAACTGGTGATTTTCATTAAAGCAAAAAAAAGATGGTAACTTAAGTTACCATCTTACATCTTTACCTCTGGGTTCATTGTATTTAAAATCGAATCATAGCCACCGTTTGCATTAATACCAAGTTCAACTGTTTTGGTTAATACATCGGTGTAAGTGTAAGTAACGTTTCTTTGGGTATCATCCATCTTAACTACAAAAATATTTGGATAAGTGTTTAATAAAGTACCTTCTTTTTCGAATGATTTATTTCTGCCAAGGCTACCACGTAGAAGAACTTTTTGTCCAACACATTCTTCAATATTTTTTCTAACCTCACTTAAGTTGCTCTTTTCTATCACACAAACCACCCCTCTTAATCTTCTGTGTTTGAAAACAGTATAGCATACAAATCGAATTTTGTCAAAGGAATATCTATCCTTTTTATCCTTAGAGCGCCAATGGTTTGCCAAAATGCTTATGTAAAGAATACATAATAGAAAATTTTATGAAAATAGATTATTATCAACTACCATTTTCCCGTATACTCTGCTTTGTCTTGTTCCCATAAGTTTGGTTCATACATCGTTCCAATAAACCAAGTTTCTTTCGTTTCTTTATCACGAATCACAAATAAAAATGGATGATCAATTGTGACATAATGTATTTCTTCAGGCTCCATAAACATTCCATTTGCCTTTATCATAAACACAGTAACAGCAGCAGCTTTGATTCCCTTTTCTGAAAAATCAATCATGGCTTGATGAATGGCTTGATCTACCGAAAGCGGAACATCTGACATATTGGAAAAATCAGCATCCAATGCTGAAAAAGCATCTACGACTCCAAGCTTTTGTAAATCTTCTTTAAAATTATCAAGTTTAACATTATATTTAAACTTTGGAATATTAATCTCAATTTTACCATTAACTTCTTTTTTCGTTTTCATTTGACCTTCAATCTTATCTAAATTTTCTAACGAAAACTCTTTTGCGTATTCTGAAAGCGTTTGAGAAGTTGGCATTAAAGCAATAAACTCAAGTTGTACATCATCATACTTCTTTAGATTCATACGAAGGGCTGTTACATCATCATCGATATAGTAAGCCTCACTATCTCCCACTGCATTTTTATGCATTGTCGTGGCTTGAATCTTGGTGCCATCTTCCTTAGTAAACTCTCGTCCCCATGTATTTGCAGTATCAAAGCTACTCTCCCAATCCATTTGAATTGCTAGGGCATTCATAAGAGCCATCACCGTACTAGGCGTAATGCTACCTGGTTGCAATACATTCTTTAAAAGGCCCATGGTTTTATTCTCAATCCATGCATTTAACGCATCTACACTTTGAAAGGAATCATACTTGATTTCGGCATCATACTTTTGTTTTAAAGTATCTGTATAAGATCTTTTAACATCTTTTTCAAAATCATTTTTGATGAATAGCCCATTGGCAAGAGATAATACATTTTCAATCCCTGCATACTTAGTAGCTTTTAAACCTCCTACCACAGTTTCAATTTGCTTTTTGGTATTGCCATTTGCTCCCTCTTCTAACATCTTTAAAGCATATTTAATAGAAAGTGGACTATAGATTAAGTTTTTTCCTTTATTTTCTTCTTTTAAAAAGCTAGTAGCAAAATCGCTTTCTGTCATCTTCTCTTCTTCTTGTTTAGATGGCACAACTTCTGGCTCATCACTTACTTGATTACTTACGGTATAGTACCTAACATTATATAATAACTGACATACCTCTGCACGAGTTAGACTTCCATTTGGATTAAACGTACCATTAGCATTTCCCTTCATAAAGCCATGCTTTACAGCTAGAGCAACATATTCACGATAGTTTTTAATGTCATCCTTATCTTTAAAACCATTTAATACGCTCAAATCTGGTGTTTCATCTTGTAAATTGGATGCTTTAATAACGGAAAGTGCTGCGAGATTGCGAGTCACACCCGCATTAGGAGAAAAAATGATACTAAAAGATACATTCGTTCCATCTGGCAAATGCGGTACATTAAAACTTTCTTTCTCCCTCATGTACCAATCAGCACTTTCAATATAAGACTTAGCCCAATGATTATAAATATCGTCATAAGGCCACGCTTCATGATTCTCCAACTCAAATGTCGTAGCTAATATCTTAGCAAACTCTGCTCTTGTAATTTCTCCATTTGGTTTAAACGTGCCATCAGGATATCCACTCAAAATTCCTTCTTTGGTCATCTCTTGAATCACAGGATATGCCCAATGATTTCTTGATAAATCTGTAAACTCTTTGGCAAAGCACATCGAAGTCAATGCCATCATAAAACAAACTAGCATTACTAATTTTTTCATCTTCCTTTTCCTCCCTTTTTTCACTATCAATTATTCATATTATATCAATTTGAAGCCAGCCATACAAGAGGATTCTACAAGGTCTGTCCCTTTTGGTCGCTAAGTGTGTTTGGAAAGCCTTGTGCGAGAATGGATACAAAAAGAGACGCCGGACAAAATCCAGCGTCCCTCTTGGTCGGTCGCTAATCTAGTATTTTTTTTAAAAACATCCCCGTATACGATTTTTCGTTTTCGGCGACTTGCTCTGGGGTTCCTGTGGCAATGACTTCACCACCGTTAATGCCTCCTTCTGGTCCTAGGTCGATGATGTAGTCGGCGGTTTTGATGATGTCTAAATTGTGCTCAATGATGATCATGCTATTGCCTCCATCAACAAGTCGTTGCAAGATTTCAATTAAGCGGTGTACGTCGGCCATGTGAAGCCCGGTAGTTGGCTCATCTAGCACATAGAGTGTTTTGCCTGTTGATTTTTTGCATAGCTCGGTGGCAAGTTTGACTCTTTGGGCTTCGCCACCAGATAAAGTGGTAGATGATTGTCCAAGTTTAATGTAACCAAGTCCAACATCAAATAGCGTTTGTAATTTTGATTTAATTTTTGGCACATTGGCGAAAAAGTCTAGTGCCTCTTCTACTGTCATATCTAATACATCGGCAATGTTTTTACCTTTATATTTTACTTCTAGTGTTTCTCGATTATAACGCTTACCATTACATACATCGCATGGTACGTATACGTCGGATAAAAAGTGCATTTCAATTTTGACGATACCATCGCCTTCACAAGATTCGCATCTGCCACCTGGTACATTAAAACTAAATCTACCTTTTTGATAACCTCTAGCTTTGGCCTCGCTGGTTTCGGCAAAGATATCTCGAATTAGATCAAAAATTCCTGTATACGTTGCTGGGTTTGAACGTGGCGTTCTGCCAATCGGTGATTGATCAATGGCAATCACTTTATCTAAGTTTTCAATGCCCTTAATTTCTTTGCATTTACCGCATCTTCCCATAGCTCCATTTAGGTCATTTGCAAGCCTTTTGGTAACTACTTCATTAATTAAAGAAGATTTGCCAGAACCGGAAACACCTGTGACTACTGTCATGACGCCAAGTGGAATTTTGACATCAATTTCTTTTAAGTTATTTTCCTTGGCACCAATCACTTCTAAAAACTTTTTATTGCCTTTTCTTCTCTTTTCAGGTACTGGTATTTTAAGCTCTCCACTTAAATACTTTCCTGTAATGGAGTTTGGATTTTTCTTAATCTCTTCGGCAGTTCCTTCGGCTACTACCTCTCCACCATGCACACCCGCACCAGGACCAATATCTACAATATGGTCTGCGGCATACATCGTATCTTCATCATGCTCTACTACAATTAAGGTATTTCCTAAATCACGAAGCTTTTTAAGCGTAGCAATTAATCGCTCGTTATCTCTTTGATGTAGCCCAATGCTAGGCTCATCTAAAATATATAACACCCCCATTAAGCCACTACCAATTTGCGTGGCAAGTCTAATACGCTGTGATTCTCCTCCCGAAAGCGTTCCCGCGTTTCTAGAAAGAGTTAAATAATCTAAACCTACATCAATTAAAAACTGAAGCCTTGCATGAAGCTCTTTAAAAATTTGCTCCGCGATGATTTTTTGCTTTTCAGTTAGCTTGATTTCTTCGATAAACTTTTTAATTTCTACCACAGACATCGAAGTTAGCTCATAAATATTTTTGCCACCAACGGTCACAGCTAAGGCATTTTTGTTGAGCCTTGCTCCATCACACTCTGGGCAATGCGAAACCGACATATAATGCTCGTAAAACTCACGCATACCATTGGATGATGTTTCTTTATATCTTCTCTCTAAAGTATTCATCACGCCTTCAAATGGAGCGGTAAATGTCCTCGTTCCTGAAGCGCTTTCATACTTAAAATCAATCTTTTCATTGCCAGTACCATATAATACTTTATTAATAAAATCTTCCGGTAAATCCTTAATAGGCTTATTCACATCTACCCCATAGTGTTTTCCCAAAGAATAGATATACATTAAGCCCATGCTATCCTTTTCTTTGCTCCAGCCCATTGCCTTAATGCCACCATCGACTAAAGAAATTCTATGGTCTGGCATAATCATATCTGGGTCCATTTTCATAAGACTACCAATACCAGAACAAAGAGGGCATGAACCATAAGGATTATTAAACGAAAACATTCTAGGGGTAAGTTCTTCTATGCTAATATTACAATCTGGGCAGGCATAGTTTTGTGAGAATAATAGTTCTTCACCGCCAATCACATCAATTAAAACAAGCTTATTGGCAGCTTTTAAAGCGGTTTCCACAGAATCGGTGATTCTTCCTCGAATCTCTGGCTTTACTACAATTCTATCCACCACAATCTCGATGCTGTGTTTTTTCTTTTTGTCAAGGCTAATCTCATCTTCACCTAAATCGTAAACTGTACCATCTACCCTGGCTCTTACAAAGCCATCTTTCTTGGCATCTTCTAAAAGCTTGGTATACTCGCCTTTTCTGCCACGAACAACAGGAGCTAGTATTTGAATTTTGGTACCTTCACCTAAATCCAAAATAGCATCCACAATTTGATCAATGCTTTGTTGCTTAATTTCTTTCCCGCAATTAGGGCAATGTGGTACACCCACACGCGCATATAATAAACGAATATAATCATAGATTTCAGTTACGGTTCCCACCGTGGAACGAGGGTTTTTGGAAGTGGTTTTTTGATCGATAGAAATGGCAGGTGAAAGCCCATCAATTTGCTCCACATCTGGCTTTTCCTTCATACCTAAAAACATTCTTGCATACGAAGATAAACTCTCTACATATCTTCGTTGCCCCTCCGCATATATCGTATCAAACGCAAGCGACGACTTACCCGAACCACTAAGGCCTGTTATTACCGTAAGCTTGTCCCTTGGAATCTTTACATCAATATTTTTAAGGTTATTTACTTTTGCTCCCCTAATACTTATATAGTCTAGCATATTCCCCTCCTTGTATGCATATACATACGGAGAATATTTTACCACAGGATAAGAAAAAACACAACAAAAAAGAGCCATGTTTTCACATAGCTTTCCCCAAAATTTCCATATAAAACGCCACAAGGGCGGGACTGATGATTGGTCAGTTCCGCCCTCGGGCAATTAGTGCACCCCGCCGAATCCGTCGGGGAATAAAGGGCACACTTTAGTTTTTGGCGGCGTTGTCGTTGTCGTTGGCGTTGGCATTGTCGAGTTCCTTGGTTTTCTCTTTGAAGAATCTCATCAAAGAGAAACAAGATAACATGAACACGCCAGCTGCGACGGAGCGCAGAGCACTCGACGTATCGATCAACTCGCCGGGAAGAGCTATATAATAAATATAGCCCATGCTGATCAGGACGTAAAGGCGCGTCACGCCTTCCAGAATAGACCAAATGTTTTTCATTTTTTACCTCTCCAATAAAGTGTGCCGATGCAATCCCAAAAAAAGGGTTTTGCTATGAGATACATCGCACTATATTATAATTATAACATAATCATAATACTACGTCAATTTAAATGGAAGAAAATGTAATTTTTATGTAACAAAAAAGAGCCATGTTTTTACACCGCTCCTTTTAAAACTATTTCTTTTTCTGCATCGCAAGCCTTAATTGACCTTTTAAATACTCAATGGTACGATCTTTTTTGACCGTATCTTCCCTTAACACTTTAATGCGATATTGAAAATATTTTCTTAATTCTGCTTTTTGTTCCTCCGAGAGTCTATCCTCGTAGATTAATCCTGCTTGATACTTTCTGGCTAAATTAATGGTTAGTGGCGAAAACATTTCTTCTAGCATATCTTCTCTTGCTCTAGCCCTAAGCTCAGATATATCCATATACTTCATCCTCTCCTAGTTCGTTAGCTCTACCTATCTTTATCTTCTCCTCGAAGCATAGCAATTTGTTCCTTTAACCCTCTAATTTCTTCATCTTGCTCACGTGTTTTAGCTTCAAGTTCACTTACTTTTTCAGCCAATGTTCTTAAATCCAACTCTTCCATACTAATTCCTCCTTTTTCTATAGTTCCATCTTACAACAAATATATGAAAATAGCAAGCTTTTCTCTGGGACAACTATTTTCTCCATAAAACGCCACAAGGGCGAACCTTTTCCTGGATATAGGTTCGCCCTTAGGTTTTCGCTTTATTTAGAATCGATGATGTAGAGGGCAAACAGCCTTCCCATCAGCGCTCCAAATGAAATTCTTTTCTGTTCATCTTTACCTTCAATGTAATGAGATGAGAAATGAAACCTAACAAAAGGGTTTCGCGTGCAGGATCCATTTCCAAGAAATATCACATCACGTTTTATGTTAACTTTCAAGCATAAATTACATTTTTTGTCAAAAAACAGCTTCGATATCGCTACGTTATGTTGAATTATTTTGTAAAATATGGTATAATTAAAGGTGCGAAACCCCTATCCTTTTCAAAAAAAAAAAAAATCCCCCAACCGTACCGCACGACGACTGTCGGTAATAAGGTTGCGGGGTAGAAACGGAGATCAGCATGAAAAAAATCGTACGGACGATTTTCCGGACCTCTCTGATTATTGCAGGCATTATTTTCGCCTGCCGGACGTCAGAGGCATATGTACTCTGGTCTGATGAGCACCAGATGTACATGATTTCCTTCCTCATTGGGCTCATCATAGCCTTTTTCCCAGTCTACCCGGCCATCCTCATGGAGACCGCCATGTGGGTGGCGCGCCGTGCAGTACACGACTGCCCGATTTCATTTTATGACCGTCACCTGTCTTTCTGGACATGGGCGACGGATAAGCTCGCTCCCTTTCTCCTTACAAAACAGGAGATAACGGCAATCAAAGTCGCTGAAAGGGATCAGCAACGCCTGCAGCAGAAGGCGCACGATGAAGGGTTGATTTAATTCTCCGTTCTCGAGCGCCGTCGGCTCCTATTGCCGCGCGGAACTCTTATACCGCTCAGTTCTGTTACCGCGCGGTGCATACGCGACCATGTTCCAACACATGGCCGCGTTTTGCGTTTTATTACAATCAAATGTGGAGCTACGAATAAAGTTGCTCCCTGCATTTATGCAAGAGCATCAAAAAAGAGCCATGTTTTTACATGACTCCTTCACAACCCTTGCACTAAAATAAATCTGCATGTGTGCCTGTTCTAAAAGCAGTTAATATGAGTTCGTTTTTATCAATTTTATAAATCAATAGCCAATCTGGCTCAATATGACATTCTCGATATCCGCTTAAGATTTCCAAGTAAAATATGATCTTGATATTTATCTGGCAAAACCATATGAATGGCTAGTTTTTCAACAACTTCATGTAAAAGATTCATGTTTTTGCCTCTTTTTTTCATCAGTTGATAATCCTTTTTAAAAGCGTGACTAAATTTAACTACTAGCAAATGACTCAATCCTCTTTCTCTAAATCTTCCCACATTTCATCTAAATTAGTATAAGCTTTACTTAGACCTTTTCCCTTTTCTACTTCTTCTAGTGCCTTTACCGTTTCACTATTAAGCCTTGGTATTTTTATTTCGAAGGGAATACTTTCCGTAAGAATAATTTGCCTTAGTAACATGTTAATTACATTCGTAAAATTTGTTCCTAAATTATCTAATGTTTCTTTGGCTTGCTCCTTTATTTTTTCATCAACATTGACATTAATCGTAGCCATATCATCATCTCCTAACATATTATACTTATATTATAACATATTATGCATACAAATACAATATTGTTATTTGAATTTTCCTCTTTTATCTTTTAGAAGTATTGTACCCACATTTTATTATCAAATCAATAAATTTCGTTCGACAACTTTCGACATAAAACGCCCAAAGGGCGGATGCATTGATTGTGAAGGTCAACAAAAAAGCAACCGCTTTCGCGATTGCTTTTTAATATCTTGATTTTTATGCAAATAAATTAAAGAACTACTCCGCTTTAGCCTCTTCCTCCACATGCTCCGGCACTGTCGTTGCTGTTGGCACACCAGTTTCTGCATCTACTGGCTCCATCTTTCTATATCTCATTAAACCTGTTCCTGCTGGAATTAGTTTACCGATGATAACATTTTCTTTAATACCAACTAGTGGATCAACCTTTCCTTTAATAGCAGCTTCGGTAAGTACTCTTGTGGTCTCTTGGAAAGATGCCGCAGATAAGAAGGAATCCGTAACAAGTGATGCTTTGGTAATACCAAGTAAAATTCTCTTTCCTTGTGCTGGTCTTAAGCCTTTTGCTTCAACCTCTGCATTTTCGTCTTCAAATCTTAGAAGATCTACCATGGTACCTGGAAGCATTGTGGTGTCTCCGCCATCTTCCACTTTGACTCTTCTAAGCATTTGTCTAATAATGGCTTCGATGTGTCTATCGTTGATATCAACACCTTGGCTACGATATACTTTTTGTACTTCGGCAACGATATATCTTTGAACGCCTTCAGCACCTTTAATTCTCATGATATCTTGTGGGTAGATAGAACCTTCTGTAATTTCAGCACCTGCTTCAATTTCATCGCCATCATGCACTACTAAACGAGAACCAAATGGAATTAGGTATGTCTTAGATTCGCCGTCATCGTTAGTAATAACAGCTTCTCTCTTCTTCTTAGTATCACTAATGGTTACTTTACCGCTAATGTCTGAAATAATCGCAAGGCCCTTTGGCTTTCTAGCTTCGAATAGTTCCTCAACTCTAGGAAGACCTTGTGTGATATCTCCACCAGCTAAGCCTCCCATGTGGAAGGTTCTCATGGTAAGCTGTGTACCAGGCTCACCAATTGACTGAGCAGCCACGATACCAACAGATTCACCAATGTTAACTTCGCTACGTCCTGCTAAGTCGTTACCATAGCACTTTGCACAAACACCGCTATGTGAACGACAAGTAAGCAAGGTTCTAATCTTTGCTTTTGTGATGCCTGCTGCCACTACGGCATCTGCTTGTTTATCGGTAATTAAATCATTTCTGTGAACAATTACTTCACCTGTTTCTGGGTTTGTAATATCTTCTGCAGCATATCTACCAGAAAGTCTTTCTGCTAATCCTTCGATTAACTCATTACCATTTTTAATATCAGAAACCCATACACCATCGGTGGTTCCGCAGTCTTCTTCACGTACGATAATTTCTTGTGATACGTCAACTAGTCTTCTAGTTAAGTAACCAGAGTCAGCAGTACGAAGCGCTGTATCAACCAAACCTTTTCTGGCACCATGGGCAGATACGAAATACTCTAGTACGTCCATTCCTTCTCTAAAGCAAGAACGAATTGGAATTTCGATGGTTCTACCTTCGGTATCAGCCATAAGTCCACGCATAGCGGCAAGCTGACGAATCTGCTTCATGTTACCACGGGCACCAGAAGTTGCCATCATGTAAATTGGGTTGGTCTCTGAGAAGTTAGCAATCATGGCATCGGTAACATCGTTGGTTGCTTTATCCCAAACTTTAATAACGCTGTTATATCTTTCTTCGTTAGAAATTAAACCTCTTCTATATTGTTTCGTAATTTCATCAACTTTTTGCTCTGCAGCAGCCAAAATATCTTTCTTCTCTGATGGAATGATAACATCGGCAATGGATACTGTGATAGCACCCTTGGTAGAATACTTGTAACCAAGTGCTTTGATATTATCTAGAAGCTCTGCAGTGACGTTTAATCCATGTACTTTGATACATTTTGAAATAATCTTTCCAATGGTCTTTTTGGTAATAACGAAATCGATTTCTGGATCAAACATTTTATCTGGATTTGTTCTATCTACAAAACCTAAGTCTTGTGGAACGATGTTGTTAAAGATAACTTTACCAATCGTCGTTTCAATTAGTTTGCTCTTTAACTCACCGTCAATTTCTTTTTGATATCTAATTTTAATCTTAGCATGAATATGAATATCGCCATTTTGGTATGCCATCATAGCTTCATCTTCATCTTTAAAGATCATGCCTTCGCCTTTCACACCAGCTTCGTTAATGGTTAGGTAGTAAGAACCTAAAATCATATCCTGTGTTGGAACGGTAACTGGTTTTCCATCTTGAGGTTTTAATAAGTTGTTAGCAGAAAGCATTAAGTATCTTGCTTCTGCTTGCGCCTCAGGGGTTAGTGGCAAGTGAATAGCCATTTGGTCTCCATCGAAGTCGGCGTTGAATGCGGTACAAACAAGTGGGTGAAGTTTAATGGCTCTACCTTCGATTAATACTGGCTCGAATGCTTGAATACCAAGTCTGTG
>DBWQ01000017.1 GCA_002308995.1 Clostridiales bacterium UBA1234
TGTCGCTATGGCGTAGTAGCCTTTTCCTTCTTCTTTGAGTTCGTAGATTTTTTTGATTTCATTTTCCGTCATAGAGTTCCGCTCCTTTCGCTAATCCATATGGGACCAACGAGATGAGCAGTCGCACCGATAAAGGAAACTTTTCAACTTTGGTCACCTAGTGCACTAGGGACAAGTGAGAAGAAAAAAGACGGTATCCATAATAAAAAAATCCCCAAATGAATGGGGAGAAGAAGACATTTAAGTAATTAAATCTTATCTATGCCAGCACGAAGTATCCTATTTCCGACTTCAAATAAATCGTCAATGATTCTTAAGCAGTAATCGATATTATCGATTTGCTTTTCAAAATTCTCTCTGAAATACACCGCTCTACTAGTTGGCAAAGAGACTCTTAATGCCATGCTTTTATTAGTCTTGGCTGGAACATAGTTTGTAGCATTAACGGATTCTACAATTTTGTTGAATCTATCTAAGTCATTAGCTAAACCATTAAAAGTTAAATCAATACAGTTCTTCTCTATGTTTGTTTTCCAGATAATTTTTAATCCCTTAACATTAGTGCCAAATTCTGGCCAAACGGCATTGCCGCCTCTAGGTTTGCTTGATTCATTAATGATTAATTGAGGATGATGCTCTTTGACATGCTTATAGAGCTTATCCCAAAATTCAGTAACTGGCTCGTTTTTAATTGGATTATACCCTTGTTTCTTTTCATCAGTAGAAAAGGCAAAAACAAACTTATTTAAGTCGTCGTCATTAAGACATTTAGCAATTTCTTCATGAGAAACGGTTAAATCATAACCATCGGCTTTTGCTGTACCTAGATATGCCTCAGGAGCACAAAGGAATACAAAGTATTCATCGTATTGCTCTTCTTTTTTGAGTAGCTCTGCCCTATCGTCATACCTTTTTCTTTGAGAAGGCTGTGGATCAGCGGCGATTTTATCCTCAACAAAAATAGCAAATCTTTTATTGTCTTTTTCTAGAATAAAAATAATATCTGATTCACCAACATGGCCATCACTTTCAGTCTGCACTTTTGAATGATAAACCCTTACTAAATGTCCATTTTTACCTATCTTAGAGAAAAATAGGTTCCTAACACATTCATAATCAATAAAAGACCTAATTATTGCGAAATCAGTATCTCTTTCTTCGATATCAGCAAACTTTACATCAAAACTCATACTGATATTTTAAATCATTTCAATTCCATTTAATACAATTAAGCTTCTGGAAATTTAAACGGATTAGCTTTCATATCCTTTAGCATCATCTTAGATAGTTTAAATTGTCTCCATGCACTTCTTCTAAGACACTTCATCGACCAATCATAGTATTGATCACCTAAGTAGGCAAAAATACCACTAGCCTTCCAAAGCCCAAAGCCATTCGAATGATAGAAAAATTTATTCCACCATTCTTCCGCGGTTTTCTCATCTTGCTCATACAAAAGGTAGTATAAACCGTAACTGAATTCGCCAAGAGGTACGCCGCCTTCTGCTCTAGCTCTTAAAAACTCAATTTCATCAGGTGTTAATTGCTCGGTTGTTTTGAGCATTTTCTCTTCAATTCGCCACGATTCTTTGAGATCAGATTCAAGACGATTTAAATCTTTGTTTTTTAACTTTTTCATAATAAGTCCTCCTACTATATATAAGGAGATACTTAGTATCTCCGTAGGCGACTTTTTCGATTTTTTTCCAAACAAATTTTATTAATATTTTTTAACTCAAAGAGTTATTTGATATTAAATATTTTTCATATTTCGATAAATCTCTGATTTTATAAACTTTTCTCTTATTTTCTTAAATTGTTTAAAAATATTTGTTTTGGAAACATTTTCTCTTCTTGCGATTTCACTCAATTTTAAAGATGGCTCATCGTATTTCATCTGAAGTCGTTGCTTTTCTTTTTCAGTCAAATTATTTATAAAAGCATCAACATTATCTTGTTCATCTTGAAGGTTAATGATGTGAGGAGGAGTATTTTGGTCCCAAACTATCGCGCCTTCAAATAACGAACTTTCTACATTAAAGGCTTGATGATAACGTTCCTTTTTATCATTGGCCCACATCTCTCTAACATTTTCGACTAATACAACAAACCATTCTTCTTTAATATCACTCGGATAAAAGACAGATTTGGTGCCATCATCGAATCTCCATTCGACACCTATTACTTCTTTGCTCTTAGGGTTTTTTAACAATTTAATTCCGCCATAAAAATCATACATATGTTCATATAAACTTATTTCAAAGAAATAATGAAGAAAAAAATCCTTAGCCATAATGCAAGGAGAAATGCAGCTAAGGATTTAGTGAGGGTGTATAGAAAGGAGGTTCCTAATATTTTCTTTTACCAATCGTCATCGTCTTCATCGTCGTCATCGAAAGCACTGCGGTCGTAGTTATAGACGTATTCGCCTTGGTCCCAACTATAACCACTTTCGTCTATCCATTCGTAATCACCAGAGTCATAATTCATGCACCACTTTGGTCCCATAATTATTTCTCCTTTTTAGGGGTGCCTTTAACCATTTCAAACATTTGCTTCTTAAGAAGCTTTCGTTCTTTAGGATCCCTCATACAATTAGATTTAGTAGCACAGAAGTCAGCCATTTCACAGGTTTCGCAAAGTATACCATCGATTGTTTGCATTATTAAATCATCATCAGATGGCAAATCATATTTGCTTATTATCTCTACGTCTTCTGGATTCCTTAAACCATAATCAAGTCTTTTTCCATCGCTCTTTTTGATGTAGCGGTAAACTTCCGCAGAGAAAGAAACGCAATCGCCTTTATTCAATTTTCCGAATCCTTCGGAGCTCATCCAAACATGATCTTCCTTGCCCATTTCAATGGTTGTGTCAGGAAGCATATATTCATCGTAAATTCGTTTAAAACATATCTTGTCTTTGGCAAAGGTTTCTACTTCACCTTTAAATCCCATTGGGCAATATACCCAACACATAAAAAATGAACCTCTAAAGTCAGTTTTGGTTTGAAACTGCAAATCAAGGAAATCTTCATAAGTGAGCTTTTCCCCGCCTACAATGCCTTTAGAAAGTTCCTTATCAAAGAAAATAATGCCTAAATCAGGTATCTGAAATGACTCCTTTGTACCATAATGGGCATTGATTAAATTATAAATTTCTTCGTTGCTCTTATATTTTTCAAGCAACT
>DBWQ01000018.1:0-33354 GCA_002308995.1 Clostridiales bacterium UBA1234
GGGTTAGAAAGCACTTATTCCCAAGGGTTTCTTGCCTTGGGTTAATTAATGGGAGTCCATGAAACACCCGGGTGCGTTGTAAAGCTTTGTCGGCACGCAATATTTTATAGGAGGTAAAAACGATGCCAAAAGCAAACAAACAAGCAAATGTAGGAAAGGAAAAAATCAGAATTAGACTTAAAGCTTTCGATCATGCTCTATTAGATCAGTCTGCTCAAAAAATAGTAGAAACGGCTAAGAGAACAGGTGCTAGTGTATCAGGTCCAATTCCACTACCTACGAAAAAAGAAGTAATAACCATCTTAAGATCACCTCACAAAGACAAAGATTCTAGAGAGCAATTCGAGATGAGAACCCATAAGAGAGTTATTGATATTCTTTATCCAACTTCTAAAACAGCAGAAGCTTTGATGAAAATCGAACTACCAGCTGGTGTAGAAGCTGAAATGAAAATAGATGAATAATCTAAAATAGCAGTGTCGTTCAAAAAGGTCATGTTCACAAAAAGTGAACCAATAGCCAAGGAGGTATTATTAAAATGAAAAAAGGTATTTACGGTAAAAAATTAGGTATGACACAAATCTTCGACCAAGATGGACTTGTAATCCCTGTTACAGTCGTTGAAGTTGAGCCAAGCCTTGTTTTAAGAAAGAAAACAGTTGAAACAGATGGCTACAATGCAATCGTTTTAGCAACTGGTGAAGTAAAAGAAAAACAAATGAACAAACCTAATAAAGGTCAATTCGATAAAGTTAAGCTTTCTTATAGAAAGTATATCAAAGAGCTTAGACTTGATGACGTTGAAAACTATAATGTTGGTGATGAACTTAAAGCTGATATCTTTGAAGCAGGTGAACTAGTTGATGTTCAAGGCGTTTCAAAGGGTAAAGGTTTCCAAGGTGTTATCAAGAGACATGGTCAACACATTGGTCCTAAAGGACATGGTAGTATGTATCACAGAAGACCAGGTTCTATGGGTCCTACTTCTTCTCCAGGAAGAGTATTCCCAGGTAAGAAGTTACCAGGTCAAACAGGTAAGAACACTACAACCGTTCAAAACCTACAAATTGTCAAAGTAGATATGGATAAGAACGTTATCTTAATTAAAGGTTCTATCCCAGGATACAAAAATTCATTAGTAAGAATCAAAGAAACAGCAAGAACAGCTGTTACTAAGAGTGCTAAATAAGAGAGAGGAGGAAATATAGATGCCAAAGGTTGATTTATTAAATAAAGAAGGTAAAAAGGTTGGCAATATAGAGCTTTCAGACGAAATCTTCAATGTAGAAGTCAATGAAGATGTGATGCATGAAGTAGTTCTTAATTATTTAGCTAATCAAAGACAAGGAACACAATCTACGAAAACTCGTAGCGAAGTTACCGGTGGTGGTAAGAAACCATGGAAACAAAAAGGTACAGGTAGAGCAAGACAAGGAAGCATTCGTGCTCCACAATGGATTAAAGGTGGTATTGCTCTTGGACCAAAACCTAGATCTTACAAATATACATTAAATAAGAAGGTTAAGAGATTGGCACTTAAGTCTGCTCTTACAACCAAAGTTTTAGAAAACAAACTAATTGTACTTGATAGCTTAGATTTTGATGAAATCAAAACCAAAAATATGGCTACAATACTTGAAAACTTAAAAGTAGAAAAAGCATTAGTAGTTCTTGCAGAAAAGAATGTTAATGTTCAAGCTTCTACAAGAAATATTCCTAATGTAAAATCTGCACTTGTTAACACAATTAACACATACGATATCTTAAAGTATGATACATTTGTTGTTACCAAAGATGCGGTAGAAAAAATTGAGGAGGTGTACGCATAATGGTAGCAGAAGATATTATTGTTAGACCAATTATTTCCGAAAAAAGCAGCAATGCTATGAATGAGGGAAAGTACACATTCGAAGTAAGTAAAAAAGCAACAAAGATTGATATCAAACATGCCGTTGAAAAATTGTTTGAAGTAAAAGTATTAGACGTTACTACAATGAATGTAAAAGGTAAGCCAAAGAGACAAGGCGTTCACCAAGGTATGACATCTGATTGGAAAAAAGCAATTGTGACAATTGATACAAATCCAGCAGAGAAGTCTTATACAGATAAAGGTGGAAAAGTTAAAAAACTTGATAGTAAGAAGTATAAAACTTCTATTGAGGAATTTGGCGCTTAGGCGTAGAAACGTTTGAAAATCATCATCTTGCGAATTATTGGCTATGACCTCGGTGCTCAACGTATTTCAATACGCCTCCGCTCCTCGGTCACATCCAAAATCCGCAACCTAATAATTTTGAAACGTTTCAAAAAATTGCTGATTGGCAGTTAAAGATTAGAGGCCTAAAATAAATAATCTGAAAAGCCAGTTAGAGAAATGGCCTTAATATTTTAAAGGAGAAATTAAAATGGGTATTAAACAATTTAAACCAACAACACCATCAAGACGTGGTATGACAGTTTCTACTTACGAAGAGATTACCAAAAAGACTCCAGAAAAGTCTTTACTTGCAACATTAAAGAAAAATGCTGGTAGAAACTCTTATGGTAGAATCACTGTTAGACACCAAGGTGGTGGTTCTAGAAGAAAATATAGAATCATTGATTTTAGAAGAAGAAAAGTAGATGTTCCTGCTAAGGTGGTAGCTATCGAATACGATCCAAACCGTACAGCAAACATCGCATTATTAGAGTATGAAGATGGAGAAAAGGCATATATCCTAGCTCCAATCGGTTTAGAAGTAGGAGCTACTGTTATGGCAGGTGCGAATGCAGATATTAAACCAGGAAATTCACTTCCTATTTCTAGCATTCCAGTTGGTACCATGATTCATTGTATCGAATTGAAACCTGGCAAAGGTGCACAAATGGTAAGAAGTGCTGGTAACGCAGCACAACTTATGGCAAAAGAAGGCAAATATGCTCACGTAAGACTTCCTTCTGGCGAGATGAGACTTGTTAGCGTTGATTGTATTGCTTCTATCGGTCAAATTGGTAACACTGAGCACGAGAATATCAAGCTTGGTAAAGCAGGAAAATCTAGATGGCTTGGTAAGAGACCAGAAGTTAGAGGTTCTGTTATGAATCCTAACGATCACCCTCATGGTGGTGGTGAAGGTAAGTCACCAGTTGGTAGACCTGGTCCTGTTACTCCATGGGGCAAGCCTGCTCTTGGATACAAGACGAGAAACAAGAAGAAAGCAAGTAGCAAGTTCATTACAAAGAGAAGAAACGCTAAATAAGGAGGTAAGTTAAATGTCAAGATCTATTAAAAAAGGACCTTTCGTTGATCCTAAATTACTTGCTAGAATTGAAAAGATGAACGAAGAGAATAAAAAAGAAGTTTTAAAAACTTGGTCAAGAGCATCAACAATCTTCCCTCAAATGGTTGGTCATACAATTGCAGTACATGATGGAAGAAAACATGTACCAGTATACATTTCTGATGAAATGATTGGACATAAGCTTGGTGAATTTGTTCCAACAAGAACTTTTAAAGGTCATGCTGGAGACAAAACGACTAAAGTGAAACAACAATAAAATTGTATGATAGGAGGAAATGAAAGTGGAAAGTAGAGCTAGTTTAAAACATGCTAGAATCTCTGCCAGAAAAGTAAAAATCGTCATCGATTTAATTAGAGGCAAAGATGTGAAAGAAGCATTAGCTATTTTAAAATTTACACCAAAGGCTGCGTCTCCATTAGTTGAGAAAGTATTAAAATCAGCTATCGCAAATGCTGAAAACAATCATAACATGGATGCAGATAAATTATATGTTGCAGAAATCTATGCTAATCAAGGACCAACAATGAAGAGAATTAGAGCAGCTACACAAGGTAGAGCAAATCGTATCAGAAAGAGAACTTCACACATTGAAGTTGTTCTTAAAGAGAGAGAATAGAGGAAGAAAGGAGGATTTTTCAATGGGACAAAAGATGGACCCACATGGTTTAAGAGTGGGAATTATTAAAGATTGGGATTCGAAATGGTATGCAAACAAAAAAGATTTTGCAGATAACCTAGTAGAAGACGTAAACATTCGTAAATACATTAAAAAGAATTTATTTGACGCTGGTATCTCTAGAGTAGAAATTGAGAGAACAGCAAAAGCAGTCAAAGCTAATGTATATACTGCAAAACCAGGTATTGCACTTGGTAAGAGTGGTGAAAACGTTAATAAAGTAAGAGCTGGACTTGCGAAAAAGTTCAAAAAAGATATTAACGTTAATATTATCGAAGTAAAAAATGTTGATGCTGATGCACAACTAGTTGCAGAGAACATTGCTGGTCAATTAGAGAGAAGAATTTCTTATAGAAAAGCAATGAAGCAATGCATGGCTAAATCTATGAAAGCAGGAGCAAAAGGTATTAAAACTGCTGTTTCTGGTAGACTTGGTGGAGCCGAAATTGCTAGAACAGAGTTTTATAGAGATGGTACTATTCCTCTTCAAACATTAAGAGCTGATATTGACTATGGATTTGCAGAAGCAAATACCACTTACGGAAAAATCGGTATTAAAGTTTGGATTTATAAAGGTGAAGTACTAAAAGCAAAAAATCAAGCAGAGGGAGGTAGAAACTAATGCCACTAATGCCTAAAAGAACAAAATATAGAAAAATGCAAAAAGGTAGAAACAGAGGTAGAGCAACAAGAGGAAATACCATTACTTATGGTGAGTATGGTCTTCAAGCACTAGAAGCTGGTTGGATTACCTCTAACCAAATCGAAGCTGCCAGAGTTGCGATGACTCGTTTCATCAAAAGAGGTGGTAATGTTTGGATTAAAATTTTCCCAGACAAGCCAATTACGAAAAAGCCTGCTGAAACTCGTATGGGTAGTGGAAAAGGCGGCGTAGAATACTATGTTGCAGTTGTAAAACCAGATAGAGTATTATTTGAAATGGCAGGAATTCCTGAGGAAGTTGCAAAAGAAGCATTTAGACTAGCTGCCCACAAACTTCCAATTAAAACAAAATTCATTACTGCAAATAAAGATGAAGGTGGTGAAGACGATGAAGGCTAATGAAATTAGAAAAATGACTTCATCGGATTTAGAAAAAGAGCTAGTGGAGAAAAAATCTGAATTATTCAAATTAAGATTTCAACTTGCTACTAACGGACTAGATAATCCGATGAAGATTAAAAATACAAAAAGAGATATTGCAAAAATCAAAACAATTCTAAAAGAAAGAGAGATTGCTGAAGAAGAGTAATCTTAAGAAAGATAATTCTTAAATGAAATTTCATACATTTCATTTAGAAAGGAGAATAGCGTAAAGTTATGGAAGAAAGAGCTTTAAGAAAAACAAGAATTGGTAAAGTTGTCAGCGACAAGATGGATAAAACAATCGTTGTTGCTGTAGAAGACGGTTATAAGCATCCACTATACGGAAAAATCATGAAAAGAACATTTAAGTTAAAAGCTCATGATGAAAATAACGAATGTGGAATTGGTGATACTGTTAAAGTGATGGAGACGAGACCTTTATCGAAAGATAAGAGATGGCGTTTAGTTGAAATCGTAGAAAAAGCAAAATAGTCAAAATGAATGAAAATCACCATCTTGCGAAATATTTTTAGCTTGTTTGGTGCTCAGCGTACCATCGTACGCTTCCGCGCTCGCACAAACTAAAAAATTCCGCAATCTGATAATTTTGATTCATTTATGACAGATACTTAATTAAAGATAGATTAAGTTAAAAATTAAACATAAGTCCTTAAATGTTAGGACCGCTATGTTTGGAAGGAGAAGAAAGAAAATGATACAACAACAAACAATTTTAAAAGTTGCTGATAATACTGGTGCAAAAGAGCTTATGTGCATTAGATGTATGGGTGGATCTCATAGAAAATTTGCCAACATCGGTGATGTCATTGTTGCTTCAGTAAAAAGTGCTGCTCCTGCCGGAATGGTAAAAAAGGGAGACGTTGTAAAAGCTGTTATCGTAAGAAGTAAAAAAGGTCTTCAAAGACCAGATGGCTCTTACATCAGATTCGATGAGAATGCAGCCGTTATTATTAAAGATGATAAGACTCCAAGAGGAACACGTATTTTTGGGCCTGTAGCTAGAGAATTAAGAGATAACGATTATATGAAAATCGTATCACTAGCTCCAGAAGTACTATAAAAATCGTAATAAAAATTAAACATTAAAGGTAGGTGTAAAAATAAATGAATAATCTACACATTAAAAAAGGCGACACAGTCATGGTGAATGCTGGTGTTGACAAAGGTAAAAAAGGCAAAGTTTTAGCTGTGAATCCAAAAGATAATACCGTTGTTGTAGAAGGCATCAATGTAAGAACAAAAGCTACCAAACCTAAGAAACAAGGGGAAGCTGGAGGTCTTATCAAAGCCGAAGTTGCCATTAACGCATCAAAAGCAAATCCATATTGCTCAAAGTGTGGTAAAGGCGTAAGAATTAAAATGAATACCAAAAAAGACGGTACAAAGGTTAGAACATGTGCAAAATGTGGAGAAGAAATTAAGTAAGGAAGGAGGTAACCTAGAAGATGTCAGGATTAAAAGAAACATATAAAAAAGAAGTTGTTCCAGAGCTTATGAAAAAGTTTGGATATAAATCAGTAATGCAAGCACCAAAGCTTGAAAAAGTTGTCATTAACATGGGTGTTAGTGATGTCAGAGAAAATGCAAAAGCTCTAGAAAATGCTGTAAGAGATCTAGAAATTATTACAGGTCAAAAAGCAGTAACAACAAAAGCAAAGAAATCTATCGCAGGTTTTAAAATTAGAGAAGGAATGGAAATTGGTTGTAAAGTAACTTTAAGAAATCAAAAAATGTATGATTTCGTTGAAAGATTAGTTTCAGCTGCACTTCCAAGAGTTAGAGATTTCAAAGGATTATCTCCAAACTCTTTTGATGGAAGAGGAAACTACTCAATGGGTGTGAAAGAACAATTAATTTTCCCAGAAATTGAGTACGATAAAATTGATAAAATTAGAGGTATGGACATTATATTTGTTACTACAGCTAGCACTGACGAAGAGGCTAAAGAGTTATTAAGACTTCTTGGTATGCCTTTCGCCACAAAGTAAAGGAGGTAAACCATGGCAAAAAAATCAATGATTGCGAAACAAAAATTAGATCCTAAGTTTCCTACAAGATACTATAACAGATGTAAAATTTGTGGAAGACCACATGCTTACATTCGTAAATTTGGTATCTGCAGAATTTGCTTTAGAGAGTTAGCTCACAAGGGTCAAATACCTGGTGTAAAAAAAGCAAGCTGGTAGAGTTTATAAGGCGGAGCACTCATCGTGTTCCACAAACAAGAGACCGCATTGCGGAGCACGATGAGTGCTTCATAGATAAAAATCTAGAACGAAAGGAGCAAAAAATAAATGAACATTACTGATCCAATAGCAGATATGCTAACAAGAATTAGAAATGCAAATGCACAAAAACATGAAAGTGTTGATGTTCCAGCTTCTAAATTAAAGAAATCTATTGCAGAGATTTTATTAGAAGAAGGATATATTAAAGCTTTTGAAGAAATCGATGATAATTCTCAAGGAATTCTTAGAATTTCTTTAAAGTATGTGAATAAAGAAAAAGCTATTTCTGGCTTAAAGAGAGTTAGTAAACCAGGCCTTAGAGTTTATGCCACCAAGGACGAAATTCCTAAGGTTATCGGTGGACTAGGAATTGCTTTAATTTCTACATCAAAAGGAATTATGACAGATAAGAAAGCAAGACAAGAAGGCGTAGGCGGAGAAGTCCTAGCTTTTGTATGGTAGTTTGGAAGAAAGGAGAAATAGAAAATGTCTAGAATAGGAAAGAAACCTATTACGATACCTGCTGGTGTTGAAGTGAAAATCGAAGACGGTAATAAAGTAACCGTAAAAGGCCCAAAAGGTACTTTAACAAAGACACTTCATCCAGATATGACTCTTAAAAATGAAGCTGGTGTCATTACAGTTGAACTTAAGAATGAAGAGCAAGACAATATTCAAGGTTTAACAAGAACACTTTTAAACAACATGATTGTTGGTGTAACAGAAGGCTTCAAAAAAGAGCTAGAAGTTAACGGTGTTGGTTATAGGGTACAAAAACAAGGAAATAAATTAGTCATGAATATGGGATTTTCTCATACTGTTGAATTTGAAGATAGAGGAGATACAAAAATCGAAGCTCCAAACCCAAACAGTATCATTGTGGTTGGCCCAGATAAAGAAGCAGTAGGACAACTTGCTGCCGAAATTAGAAAGGTTAGACCTCCAGAGCCATATAAGGGCAAAGGAATCAAATACATTGATGAGAGAATCATTAGAAAAGAAGGAAAGATGGGTAAGAAATAATCCTAAAAAAACATCTTGAGAGTTAGCAATTTTCAAGAAAGAAAGGAGAGAAAAGACGTGATTAATAAAAAAAGTAGAGCTGAGTCTAGAGAAATTAGACACACTAGAGTAAGAAATAAGATTTCAGGTACCGCAGAGCGTCCAAGACTTGCTGTTTATAGAAGTAATACTGGTATTTATGCACAAGTTATTGACGATACTAAGGGAAATACACTTGCTAGCGCTTCTACCCTAGATAAAGAAGTAAAAACAAAAGCAAGTAATATTGAAGCAGCCAAAGAAGTTGGTACATTAATTGCTAAAAGAGCTACCAAGGCTGGAATCAAAACAGTTGTATTTGATAGAGGCGGTTACATATATCATGGAAAAATCAAAGCGCTTGCAGAAGCTGCAAGAGAAGCAGGTTTAGAGTTCTAAAAAATTAGGAAAGGAGAAACAAAAATGATAGATGCAGAAAAATTAGACCTTCAAGAAAAAGTAATCACCATTAACAGAGTTGCAAAAGTTGTTAAAGGTGGTAGAACTTTTAGATTCAGTGCTCTAGTTGTTGTTGGCGATGGTCAAGGACATGTTGGCATTGGTAATGGAAAAGCTGCAGAGGTTCCAGATGCCATTAGAAAAGCAATCGAGGATGCTAAGAAAAATATTGTAGAAGTTCCAATTGTCAATACCACAATTCCTCACGAATTAATTGGTACATTCGGAAGCGGAAAGGTATTATTAAAACCAGCTCAAGAAGGTACTGGTCTTATCGCTGGTGGTGCTGCAAGACTTGTCCTAGATATTGCAGGATATAAAAATATCAGAACAAAGAATTTGGGATCAAATAACCCAAGAAATGCAGCTTACGCTACATTAAAAGCTTTAGGCGAAATGAAGACAGCTGAACAAGTTGCAACACTTCGCGGTAAAAAAGTTTCAGAACTTTAATCAATGAAAACATCATCAAAGGATGTTTCTAAAAGATTGATCGTAATAAAAGAGTAAAACCAAAGGGAGGTGCAAAACATGAAACTTGATGAATTAAGCCCAGCTCCTGGTGCTAGAACTACAAGAAGAAGAATTGGTAGAGGAATTGGCTCTGGCCTTGGAAAAACTTCAGGTAAGGGTCATAAAGGCCAAAATGCTAGATCTGGCGGTGGTGTAAGACCTGGATTTGAAGGTGGACAAATGCCACTATTTAGAAGAATTCCTAAGAGAGGATTCAACAACAAAGGAGCAAAAACATATACAGAAGTAACACTTAGTATGCTTGAAAACCTAGATAACGGAACAATTGTCACAGCTGAAAGTTTAGTAGAAGCTGGCATTATTAGAAAAGCAAATGACGGTATTGTAGTTTTAGGAAATGGAGAATTAACAAAAAAACTTACTGTCAAAGCTGCTAGAGTTACAAAATCAGCAAATGAAAAAATAACTGCTGCTGGTGGAAAGGTTGAGGTGGTGTAAAGTGTTTAAAACACTTGCTAACGCATGGAAAGTTCCTGAATTAAGGAAAAAACTTTTGTATACAGTATTATTATTAGCAATATTTAGATTTGGAGCAGTTATTACAGCACCTGGTGTAAGAGCAGATGTATTAGAAAAGATCTCTGCAGCTACATCAAATTCCATTATTGGTACTGTTAATATTATCACTGGTGGTGCATTCGCAAACTTATCCATTTTTGCAATGTCAATCAGTCCATATATTACCGCTTCCATCGTTATTCAATTGCTATCACATGCTATTCCTTCTTTAGAAAAACTTGCTAAAGAAGGTGGCGAAGAGGGAAGAAAACAACTAAATCAATACACCAAGTATTGTGCAGTGATTCTTGCCGCTATCGAAGCATTTGGTGTATATATTACATATCAAGGTAATGCAGGATTATTTATTAAAATGAATGGTCCATTAACACCAATGTTGTTTATTTTGTCATTAACAGCAGGTTCCACATTCTTAATGTGGGTAGGTGATCAAATTACCACAAAAGGAATTGGAAATGGTATTTCGCTATTAATCTTTGCAGGTATCGTTTCTAGACTTCCAGCTGCAGCTGTTTATTTGTATGGATTAATGGTAGTAGATGGTGCATTTGTTGTAAAAGGATTGGTTATCACAATCGCCGTTATTGTAGCAACCATTTTATTGGTCGCAGGTGTTGTTTGGGTAACAGAAGCAGAGAGAAGAGTTCCAGTACAATATGCCAAAAGAGTGGTAGGAAGAAAAATGTATGGTGGTCAAAACACCAACATCCCAATGAAGCTTGCCATGGCAGGAGTACTACCAGTAATCTTTGCAATGTCATTTATGCAAATGCCAGCCATGATTATGCAATTAATCAATCCAAATATTGCAACAGCATCTGGCTTCTGGGCAGGTATGTATAAAGTATTTGCTTTTACCTCTATCGAAACAGAGCCACTGATTAATTCAACGACACACGCATTTAATTGGGGCGTATTTGGATATGGATTAACCCATATCATCATTTATCTATTATTGATTGTAGGATTCACATTCTTCTATACATTAGCAATGGCATTTAATCCAATTGAAGTATCTAATAACTTAAAGAAAAATGGTGGATTTATTCCAGGTATTAGAGCAGGTAAACCAACATCAGATTACCTAGCAGCTATCCTAAAATATATCACCACATTTGGAGCATTATTCCTAGCAATTATTGCGGTGCTTCCAATTTTAGTTAAGTTTACTGGATTAAACTTATCATTTGGAGGAACAGCCATCCTAATCGTTGTAGGTGTTGCTCTAGAATCAATTAGACAACTAGAATCTCAAATGTTAACAAGACATTATAAAGGATTCTTAGATTAATTGAAATTTAATCGGACAGAAAAGGACAACCTTTCCTGTCCGATTTTTTTAAAATCAGACAAAAAAAGTTGTCTCATTTTATACAATAAAAAAACGCACATTGGGGAAAACCCTTCATGTGCGTTTTTTTATTATTCAGCTTTGTTTTCTTTCTTGGCTTCTTTGCATGACATTTTATTGTTGATTTCTGTAGTATTTCTACAAATTAAAAGAAGAACTAAAGAAAACTCATACGAAATTCTAAGAACTAAGTTTCCTAAAATAATTCCTAAAATAACCCATAAAAAGTGTCCTGCTGAAAAAGAAGCAAGAGTAACAAAGATGGCAAGAATAAGATAAGTTACTTTAAGGAAATGCTCAATAAACATCTTCTTAAATGTTAAAAATTCTTGCATCCAGTTCCAAAATCCCTTGAATTTGCCCTCATTTTTCTTACTTAAAAACGTAAAGTATAGAACAAGGCCACCAACAACGGCCAATACTGCGGAAATGATAACCCAGACAAGGCTTGCTGTACCATTAGCGAAAGCTGGCATAATCAATTCCCTCCCTTCTGTTTTTAGATAGCTTCATCTTATCACTTATGTCGAAATAAGTCAATTTATATCCACATAATTTAAAAATTGACATTTTAGAAAAATGCATGTATAGTATAGATATAATATATTTAGGAGGTAAAATCATATGATAAGATTAATAATACTTGGTGCACCAGGAAGTGGCAAAGGTTCTCAGTGCAAATGGATTACCAAAGATTATGATGTTCCACATATTTCCACAGGAGATATTTTACGTAAAAACATTGCGGATGGCACACCTCTTGGCTTAGAAGCAAAAGAGTATATGGATAAAGGAGCTTTAGTTCCGGATGAGCTTGTCATTAATTTATTAAAAAATAGATTACAAGAAGCAGATTGTAAAGAAAAGGGATTTTTGCTAGACGGATTTCCAAGAACACTAGACCAAGCAAAAGCCTTAGATTCCTATTTAACAGAAAATGGATTATCCATCGATAAGGTAATTAATTTGCATGTGCCAGATGAAGAAATCATGGGAAGAGCCTTAAATAGAAGAACATGTTCAAATCCAGAATGCAAAGAAATATACAACATGAGAGATAATCCACCAAAAGAGGAAGGAATTTGCGATAAATGTGGTAGCAAATTATTTGTTAGAGATGATGATAATGAAATAACAGTTACCAAGAGACTTGCAACGTATCATGCACAAACAGAGCCTTTAATTGCCTATTATACAGAAAAAGGAATTTTAGCAACAGTAGTCGGCCAAGAAAGGTTAGAAGATACCATCGCACTTGTAAAAGAACAATTAGCATAAAATCATTTGGAACGATAGCCATCTATCGTTCCAAATTTTGTATAGGAGGAACGTAGCATGAGCGGAAAAATATTGGTAATGGGTGCGATGGAAGATGTAGAATTAAACCTATTAAAAGAAAAATTAGAAAATCAAACGCAAAGAACTGAGGGAAAATATCATTTTTATGAAGGAAACATATATGACAAACAAGTAGTACTAGTAAACACACAAATTGGCAGTATTAATGCCACAGCGGCCACAACACTAGCTATCAAACACTATGATCCAAGACTTATTATCATACAAGGAATCGCGGGAAGTCACAGCGAAGAGGTTCACTCCAAAGACATCGTTATTGCCAATGAAATCATTCAAATCAATTCATTTGTCATACCTAATGCAACCAGAGAAGAATTGCCTTATGATTTAGAAGATTTTACTTTGCAGGAACCTAGCACAATTCCTCAAATAAAAACCAATGAAGTGCTAGTCTCATACGCAAGTCAAATATCGTATCCACATGGTAAAATTCACATCGGGCGAATAGGTAGTGGAGATGTATGGAACAAGCATAAAAAAGCAATCAAGTTACTTCACCAAAAGTATCATACACTTTGTGAAGATATGGAGAGTTATGCAATTGGGAAGATAGCAAGTAATTACCAGATTCCTTTGATAGGGATTCGTGCCATTTCTAATAATGAATTATTGGAGGAAAAGTATGATAGAAATGTGGGAAAATATTCGCAAGAATTTGTCCTAGATTATATCAAAATCATTCCTCAATAGTATCCAAATATTACCACGATTTCCTCGTTGACATATAAGTCTTTTTGGGTATACAATGCCTTTGTAACCAAATGGATTTTTAGGAGGGAAAGTCATTATTATGGTTAACGCCCTAAAGCTTCTCGAAAGTGCCAATCATCATCCTGTTTTAGCAGATTCCTCAGAACTGGGGATAAAGCTGGAACTTTTCGAAAGTATAGCTAAGCGGTGCGGATTTTTTGTGATTCATGAGGAGGAAAACGGCAGAAGAGTCATTCGACTCAAAAAGAAAAACATTCCATTGGTCAAACTGTATTCACGTGAAGAAAGCCCCTATTTTCACTTTTTAGACATCTCTGATCTTCATGTGGGAAATGAACAATTTGAGGAAGAAAAACTATGTGCAATCCTAGAAGAAGCCGTAAATAGAGAAGTAAAGGAGGTATTCATTGCAGGCGATTTATTCGAAGCAATCGATAATCCTCAAGAACTGGATTTTCGCATTTTAAATGCAGAAAAAATCCAAAGTGTTATGCAGGTGTACAAAAAGCAGCTTCGTAAACTGTTTCGTATCTTCAAACGGTACGACTTGTCCTATCATGCCATCTGCGGCAATCATGAATATGCCTTTGAACAGCTTGGCATCATGAATCCTGTTAAGGAATTGGAACGCAAACTAATGAATGAGGGAATTGACTTTCGAAGTTATGATACTTACCTAATTGATTTCGAAATCGCAGGTATCATCAAGCGAGTCATACACCTCGAAAGTTATTTCGAACACAAAAAAGGGTTTCCAGCCCTAGAACGCTTAAAAGAATTTGAAAAGCACGGAGGCCTAAACGTACATGTATCCGAGCAAACCACAATACCCATTCGCTTTTTAGAATGCGGACACGTACACATTCCAATGGAACTGTATAGTTCCAAACATAACGTCTATATCACACAGCCAGGCTCTTTTTTAGAAAGGAACCTAGCTGATGAACCCGGCATATTCGTTCGAGGAGAAGTCACACCAAAGCTTAATATCATCCGCTATTAAAAAGCGCCCAACGGGCGCTTTTTTGTCGTTCAAGAGCGACCAAGAGCGACCAAGAGGGACGCTCCATTTTGGTCGCAAGCTGTTTTTGAAACCGCTCGCGCTCAAGGCTTTCAAAAGGCACCTAGCGACCAAAAGGGACAGACCTTCTAAACTACTTGCTAGAAGGCTATTTTGAACACCCTCATTTTAAATATTTTTAATGATTGAAACACCTCTTTTTTTGTGGTATATTTTTAGATGGAGGTGCGTTTATGAAAGCGCTCATTATTTTACTCAATAAAATCTTATATCAAATAGGAAAACTATTTCATAAAGGAAGTTCTATGCCAGGGAAAGTGGCATTAAAAATAGATAAAAATATTTTAAAAAAGATCAGCTTGCCAGATAACATTATCATGGTGACAGGTAGTAATGGTAAAACATCTACTACAGAAATGATTTGCTCTGTTCTAAGAGAAAATGGAAAAACAGTTGCTTGTAATACGGAGGGAGCTAATCAGCTGGCAGGTGTTACAACAATGGTTTTAAATAATACCAAGCTTTCTGGAGAGATGAAAAAGGATGTATTATTAATTGAAGTGGATGAACGTTCTTTAAAAATCATTTTACAATACATTAGACCAAAGTATTTAGTAGTAACCAATTTATATCGAGATCAATTAACTAGAAATGGGCATCCGGAATTTATTTATGATGAAATCAAAAGACCATTGACGGATGATATTCATTTGGTTTTAAACACAGATGATCCACTTTCTTCACTTTTAGGATATCAAAAGAAAAATGTTACTTATTATGGCATGGAGGAAAACAGTTTATCCAAAAAAGAGAATACTTCTGTTTATCATGATGGCAAGTATTGCCCAAATTGTAAACACAAAATGCAGTATGAGTATTTTCACTTTAATCAGGTAGGTGCATACAAATGTCCCAATTGTGGGCATGAAAGAAAGAAGCCAGATTATGCCGTTACTAGTTTGAATATGGCGTCTGGAGAATTAACAATTAACCGTAAATACACACTGCAGCTTAATTTAAGGAGTGTATATAATGCTTATAACACACTTGCTACTTTTGCCGTCTGTCGTTTGATAGGAGTAAAAGATGATTTGGTAGTACAATCCTTAAGTAATTATTCACTAAAAAATGATAGAATCCAAGTGTTTAATGTGGGAGGACATGAAACCATGCTTCTTACTTCTAAGCACGAAAATTCTATTTCCTATAACCAATCACTTTTGTATATAACTAGAGAAAATATTCCCTGTACGGTAGTTGTGATTGTAGATGCCATTTCTAGAAAATACTTTACCTCAGATACTTCGTGGCTTTGGGATATTGATTTTGAACTACTACAATCAGAAAATGTGAAAAAAGTAATATTAGCAGGTAAGTATGTTCATGACCTAAATACGAGAATGCAATTTGCTGGTATTCATGATACAAAAATTGTTAGTAAAATGGATTTAGATGAGATGATGCGAGAAATCAAAGAACATGCAGAAGGAAAAGTATTTGTAGTTACATGTTTTTCAGATAGAATGAAATTGATTAATCGCATTAAGTAATCAAAAAAATGGGGGAGGTTTTTATGACCATTCAATTACTACATATGTATGCTGATATATTAAACTTATATGGGGATTACCGGAAATGTTAGAATCCTAAAAAAACATTTAGAAGACCAAGGGCTAGATGTCAGTTTAGAACAAAAATCGTTTGAGGATGAAATTAATCTCGAAGATTACGATTTTATTTATCTTGGCTCAGGAACAGAACGTAGCTTAGATGCTGTGCTAGAAGATATTAAAAAATACAAAGAAAAACTCAATCAGTTGATTCACAGGGACAAACCAATGTTGTGTACAGGTAATAGTTTTGAGATGTTTGGCAAAACAATTGATGAAAAAGAAGCACTGGGTATTTTTGATTTTGAAACCAAGCGAAACAAATTAAGAGATGTGGGAGATGTTATTTACAAAAGCAAATATTTAGAAAAGAAAGTCGTTGGGTTTATTAACAAACAGACTTACATGTATCACAATATGAACCCATTATTTTCAGTGGAATTTGGCGTTGGCGAAAATGAAAACAACGATTATGAAGGTGTGAAGTACAAAAACTTTTTTGGCACACATGTTACAGGTCCTATCTTAATAAAGAATCCAGAACTATTGCAACATTTTGTAGAAATCATTTGCCACAATCGAAATAAAGATTTTAAAATGAAAGAAATTGCGTATCCAAATGAAATAGAAGGGTATGAATTAACACTTGATGAACTAGAAAAGCGTAGGAAACAATAACTGTTTCCTACGCTTATTTCTTTTATGCAGTATGGTTTTGAAACCTCCTAGTTTTATCATTAAGAGTAAAGGCTCTACAAAATTTGGGGTTCACCTGAAGTTTCCGGATAGCCTTCGCTTCAATTTGCCGAATCCGCTCTCTTGTTACACCAAGCCTACTTCCTACATCCTCAAGAGTACGAATCTGACCGTCTTCAAGACCATATCGAAGGGAGAGGACGATGTATTCTCGCTCATTTAAGAAGCTTTTCAAAGCGTCTAAAAGCTTAGCATTTGTCATATGCTGGATGGCTTCTTCTTCCACATTGACATCCGAGGGAACAAAATCTCCCAGGGGGCTAGTACGAGTCTCGTCTTCATCGACGGGACGATCCAGAGAGTCAAAGTTCAAAGAAGTTCGAATCAGGTGAATCTGACTTTCAGGGATGCCCGTTGCTTTACTGATTTCATTATACATCGGTTCACGACCATGTTCCTGAAGAAATGTGCCAACAAACCGAGTAATCTTTGCACTCTTGTCA
This sequence comes from Clostridiales bacterium UBA1234, assembly GCA_002308995.1. Lineage (GTDB taxonomy): Bacteria > Bacillota > Clostridia > TANB77 > UBA1234 > UBA1234. The sequence goes on from DBWQ01000018.1 coordinate 17,098, forward strand.
GCAATATGAACAGGGACATGCATGGTGTGGTCCAGCGAAATGTGACGAATGATAGCCTGACGAATCCACCAAGAAGCGTAGGTGGAGAAACGGCACTGTTTCTCAAGCTGATATTTATCGGCGGCTACCATAAGCCCCATATTACCAGCCTGGATATAGTCTGTAACAATAGCGTGATCTCTGGTGTACCGGTAAGCCCAAGAAACAACCAACTTCAGGTTTGCTTCCACCAGCTGGTTCCGGTACATATAGTATTCTTCGCTTCCAGGAAGTGCAGCATCTCTCTTTTTGACGACTGCTTCCACTTCTTCAGGAGAAAGCATCGGATAATACTGTTCCACTTCATCCGTATACATGAATGGCGTTCCTGCATACTTGGTGCTTCTGGTATAATCCTTGTCACCAAGAAAATATTCGGATTCGAATTCGTTAAGTTCTTTTATCGTTGGATCTTCAATGTTAGAAATCAAATCAAGATTAGTATCGCCCATTTGATAAATTCCTCCTTATAGAATTTCAATACTCGTATGAATAGTAACTATATTCTATTCCATTAGATAAGCAACCCTTTTGGCGAGTACAGAAGTATGATTTAAAAATGCTGTTGTTGAAAAGCTTTCGAATTGCTTTTGCTTTGATTTGCCGAATCCGTTCTCTGTGCACTCCAAATTTTTGACTGATTTGGTCAAGAGTCATGGGAGTACGGTTTGGATAGCCAAAGTAGTCTGTAATCACTTGGTATTCACGAAGGGTAAGAAGTCCTTTCGCAATTTGAAAGGGATCATTTTCAATATGATGAATTGCCTTTTCTTCCGTATTTTCTTCTAAATCAGGAATCTCTTCCAAACGAGAAGAAGATGACTCATCACTCTCTAAGTCTTCCAAATAATCCGAACTCTGCATGTCGCAGAAATCAAACCCATCAGGTGAGGGGGTGTCATTTAACGAAACAGTTTCCATAGAACGAAGAAAGGATTTAATTTGGAAAGTAGAAAACCCTGTTACTGTGCGTATTTCTTCAATGGAAGGTTTTTTACCATATTCCATATAGAAAGAAGTGCAGTATTTTTCAATACTTCCTAGCTGAGATGAACCAGAAAAATCAGAATTAGTATCCTTCATGAAATTAAGAATTGCCCAGCGAATTTTTCTGGCAGCATAACTAGAAAAGTACGTTGTCCAATGAATATTGTACTTTTCTGCTGCTTTTAGTAATCCAATGTTCCCAGCTTGAATATAGTCCTGTAACAGATGAACATCATCTGTAAACTGCTTGGCGATAATAACGACAAGAGTTAAGTATGCTTCCACAATTTTGTTTCGAATGGCGTAATAGTCTTTGCTGTGATACATTGTTGCATCACGCAGTTTGAAAAGTACGATAACTTCTTCTTGTGAAAGCTTAACACAAGACTGCTTGATATCTTCTTTGTAGAAGTCATTCATTGATTTGCCAAAGTGTTCGTCAGAACCAAAGATGATTTGTTCATCAATTTTTCGAAGAGGATTTTTTTCGTCTACTTGATAAAGAAAATAGTTGGTGATTCTCTTCGTTCTTGTCACTGTAGATCCGCCGTTATTCGTGATTGTTCGATTGTCATGGCATTTTGCTAAACGACTGTTGGATTCCTTCATAGTTAATCCTCCTATATGGTAAGTGATGGACATTTCGGGCAAGATTATATCACATTTTACATAAATAGTCAACAAAAATAGCCAAATATTGACAAATTTAGCACAAAAAATTTGGTTCGTTTCTTAAATTAAGAAACGAACCAATTTTTACCATATTTTTTGACAAATTGCTTATTCTTTTTTAGCAATTTAAAGGCATGAAGCTCGATTTGCCGAATACGTTCTCTGGTTAATCCCATTATTCTACTGATTTTAGCAAAAGACAGGGGGGTATTGCCTTGATAGCCGTAATGATAGGCCAAAACCTGAAACTCTCTAGCTGGCAAAATTTGCTTAATTTCATCAAAAAGGTTGTCAGAAAGCTTAGCAATAACAATATCTTCCACGTTTTCCGACGAGGAAACAAACTGCATCATAGAGGCGGGGGCATCCGTATCAGAGTCAAGTACTAAACTATCCAAAGAATGAATATGCTCATATTCCATCAGTATGGCAACATGTTTGAGAGGCACTTTGGCAAGCTCTGAAAGCGTTTCATAGGTCGGCCATTCGCCATTTAGTTTAAAATAATCTTCTCTCGCGCGGATGAGTCTTTTGAGCTCATAGTGAGCGCCAATAGAAAGGTGGACTGTCTTTTCGCAACTTGCTTTTTGACGTTGAATCGTTTCCAAAATCCAAACAACTGCATAGGTTGAAAACTGACAATTTCTGGAAGCACTATAACTTTGAGCCGCTTTTATTAACCCAAGACAGCCTGATTGAAAAAGATCCATCAGTTCCTCTTGATTCCGTGCGAACCGTTTGGCACAGTATATAACCAACCTAAGATTTGCTTCTACTATTTGAGAAATAGCTTCCTCATTTCCTGCATCTCTTTCTTGGATAAGTCTTTGAAATTCTTCTTTACTTAGCGGAGTAGACTTACGAACTTGTCCAAACAGCATGTTAATGGAGTCAAGGTTCACATCGCTTTCTTCATTATCAAAGTCGTCATCAAAATCATCTTCCCAAAGATTTTCTATAGGTAACGGATCCTCATGCACGTTTTCGAAATCTAGGTAATTTTTCATAACAAAAAATTCCTTTCTCAAAGATAAGATTAGTGCTATCATATCATGGTAAACATAAATTGTCAATGGAATGGAAAAATCCAATGGAAGAATTGACTATTAAGCTAAAATTGAATATAATTTTAAGGATAGGAAGAATAAAAGGGAGGGTCTTTGATGGAACAGAAAAACTGGTATTCATTAAGTGAAGAAGAGGTTGCCAAAGAGTTTGATACGAGTTTAGAGAAGGGCTTAGAGTCTTCGAGTATTCCTCATATTTTGGAATATTATGGTAAGAATGAAATTACTTCCAAAAAGCAAAAAAGTGTTTTACAAATGGTAATTGAGCAATTTAAAGACTTCATGATTATCGTATTAATCATAGCAGCAATCGTTTCAGGTGTTGTTAGTCATGAATTTACAGATTCCATCATCATTTTAATCATTGTGATATTAAATGCTGTGATTGGTGTCATTCAAGAGCTAAAAGCACAAAAATCATTAAATGCTTTAAAGAATTTAAGTGCACCATCTTGTAAAGTCGTAAGAGATGGTAAAGTAGATACCATTAGTTCTAAAGATGTAGTGCCGGGTGATTTAGTTATTTTAGATACTGGTGACTATGTTCCTGCTGATTTAAGATTAACCGAATGCATCAATTTAAAAATACAAGAAGCAGCCTTAACAGGTGAGTCGGTTCCAGTTGAAAAAGAAACGAGTGCGATTTCTCATGAAGTAGGCATTGGCGATAGAAAGAATATGGCCTTTTCTTCTAGCTTAGTAACCTATGGTAGAGGTAAAGGAATTGTTGTAGGCACAGGAATGAATACCGAGGTTGGTAAAATTGCTACCATGCTTGAGGAAGTAGACGATAGCGAAACACCACTTAAGAGAAGACTTGAAGCACTTGGTAAAACATTAGGAATTGCAGCGTTAGTGATTTGCTTTATTATCTTTATCGTGGGTTCATTGGTTCATGGTAGAAACTTATTAGAAATGTTTATGACAGCTGTAAGCTTAGCAGTAGCAGCAATACCAGAAGGATTACCTGCTATCTCTACCATTGTATTATCCATGGGTGTAGAAAGAATGGTAAGAAGAAATGCCATTGTACGTACACTTCCATCGGTAGAAACTTTAGGAAGTGCGACGGTTATTTGCTCTGATAAAACAGGAACATTAACGCAAAATAAAATGACAGTAGAAAAAATCTTTTTAAATAATGAAGTCTTCAAAACAGAAGAAAAAGTGCATAACGTAAGTGACCACTATCAGTTATTGCTTGAAGCTATGATTTTCTGTAACGACACTAAGCTCACCAAAGAAGGAGCAGATTATAAAACAGCGGGTGACCCTACTGAAACAGCTTTAGTAGATTTAGGTGTGAAGAGTGATTTCATCAAAACTACCATGGATGAACAGCATCCAAGAGTAGAAGAGATTCCATTTGATTCTGAAAGGAAATTAATGACAACAGTTCATACCTATCCAGGAAAGCTTCGCGTATATACCAAAGGTGGCGTAGATGAACTTCTAGAAAGATGCACTAAAGTATTACTAAACGATAACGTCGTTGCTATCACAGAGGCGCATAAAGATTATATTCGAAAAGTCAATGAAGAATTAGCCACAGGAGCACTAAGAGTGCTTGCTATGGCCTATAAAGAAATTGATCAAGTACCTACTAAAGATCAGATTGATACCTTAGAGCAAGACTTAATATATATTGGTATGGTAGGCATGATAGACCCTGCCCGTCCAGAGGTAAAAGATGCCGTAGATAAATGTAAGACAGCAGGCATTAGACCAGTCATGATTACAGGAGATCATAAAATTACAGCCGTTGCCATTGCGAAACAAATTGGCATTTTAAATGAAGGTGAAAAAGCAATTACCGGTGCAGAATTAGAAAAGATGTCTCAAGAAGAACTAGAAAAGAACGTTAAAGATATTTCAGTCTATGCAAGAGTATCACCAGAGCACAAAGTACGAATCGTAAAAGCATGGCAATCATATAATGAAGTAGTAGCCATGACAGGCGATGGTGTCAATGATGCACCAGCACTTAAAACCTCAGATATCGGTGCAGCAATGGGCATTGTAGGAACCGATGTAGCAAAAGAAGCAGCCGATGTTGTGCTAACAGATGATAACTTTGCTACCATTGTATCAGCAGTTGAAGAGGGAAGAAGAATATACGATAACATCTTAAAAGCAGTAGCATATTTACTTTCTTCTAATATTGGAGAAATCATTGTACTATTTATTGCAACCATCGTAGGCTGGACCATTGAACCACTTTTACCAATTCATATTTTATGGATTAACTTAGTAACGGATAGTTTGCCAGCCTTAGCACTTGCAGTAGATCCGGCAGAAGAAAACATTATGCATAGAAAAGCCAAGAAAGAAAAGAAAGTATTCTCTAAGGGAATGATTTATCGTGTCATTTATCAAGGCATTATGGTTGGTGGATTAACTCTTCTTGCATTCTGCATAGGATGTGGGTTCCAATTTGATGCACTAACAGATGCTGCAGGAAATATTACTAGAACAGGTATGGCAGCACAAACGATGGCCTTTGCCGTTCTTGCGTTATCAGAGCTTGTTCATGTATATAACCTTCGTTCCAATAAAGATTCTATTTTCAAAGTAGGCTTTTTAACCAACAAACCACTTATCGGAGCAACTTTAGTTTCAGCACTACTTGTATTTATTGTATTAAACGTACCATTTTTACAAGACATATTTGAAGTAACACAACTAACCCTTCGTGAAGTTGGATTAACCATATTATTAACCTTTACACCATTTGTTGTGATTGAAGTAATGAAATTACTAAAGCTAAATACCTTAAAAGAAGAAGAATAACAAGGAGGAATCAGCATGACAGAATCACAATATTATTTATTATTAATTGTTAGTTTGGCAATTACAGCACTTGCTCAATTTTTAGTCAAGGCTCGATATGCCAAATTTAGTAAAGTAATAACAGCAAGTGGCATGACAGGAAAAGATGTGGCAAGAAAAATACTAGATGCTAATGGTATGTCAGATATGCCAGTCAATCCAGTTCAAGGAACCCTAACGGATCACTATGATCCAAGTAATAGAACTGTCAATCTATCCGAAGGAATTTATGGCGCATCCACTATTGCAGGGATTGCAGTAGCAGCTCATGAATGTGGCCACGCCATTCAACATCATACAGGTTACGCATTTGTTAAATTAAGAACAAGCATGGTACCTGTTGTTAACTTAAGCTCTAAAGTAAGTTATGTCATGATTGCGGCAGGTGCTATTTTAGGATTTTTAAAACTATTTGAAATTGGTATTATTTTAGAAGCCGTTGCAGTGGCATTTCACCTAGTTACTTTACCAGTAGAATTTGACGCATCACGTAGAGGATTAAAACAATTAACAGAATTTGGTATGTTTGATAGAGAAGAAATGTCAGGATGCAAAAAAATGTTAACAGCAGCAGCTTTAACCTATGTAGGGGCTGCACTATCGGCAATCGTTAGCATGCTAAGATTAATCTTAATGTTAAATCAATCTAGGGGAAGAAGAAGAGAATAAAAATTATCAAAAAATCTGTACAAAGTACAGATTTTTTGTTTTATAATAAAGATATCAAAATCATTTTTGAAAGGAGATCTTACAATGCACATCACAAAGAAACTTCTTTTGAGAGCGCATGGTGAGCGGTGCATGATGTGTGGAAAATATGAAGCACTGAAAAATCTTGAATGGCATCATATTGTTCCTAATTACGTCAGGCAATTTGACAACCTTCCACCAGATGACAGTTTAGCAAATGGTGCAATCCTGTGCCTTAAGTGCCACAAGATGCTTCATCGGTATTGGTGGTGGGAAGATGAGTTTCAATTACTCACTGAGATTATTTTGGAAAACAAAGAAAAGACTGCTCCCGTTTGAGAGTAGTCTTTTACTTAAAGAAAAAATGCTGTGGAAAACCACAGCATTTTTGGTGCGGGTGAGAGGACTTGAACCCCCACGTCGTTGACACTAGATCCTAAGTCTAGCGCGTCTGCCAATTCCGCCACACCCGCATGTCCTAAAGACAAATATTATATTAACATTTTGCTTGTTGTTTGTCAATACATGTGATAAAGTTTTTTCGAAAGAAACAAGGCATAAAAAACTGATTTTTCACTAGGAAAAGATGGAAAATTATGGAAAACAGAATTGTTCAAATCAACTGAGTCTATAAGCATTCTAAAGGAGATTACTATTTGGTAGTAGATATTGCTAAAGATTCAGAAACAAAAGAAGACTACGTGGTATATCGTAGACTTTAATCTTACATAAAAAATAAGTAGAAGGCATGATCTGCCTCCTACTTATTTTATTTTACCCTTAGAATACAGGTAATGTCATTGATATTTTTGGTAGCAGAAATACTAATACCGGGTACTTTAATACTACTATTTGATCCGCAATTATATACCTGTAAGGAAACACTATCACCATTTTGTACGTAAGAAGAAAAGAATTCGACATGGCCAGGACTTACTAAAATATCGCCTTCTTTCGCAAGGGATAAATCAACAGGAGAAATCCCTTTGCGAGAAATGAGAGAAAGATATTCGTTGCCACCGCATAGTGCCAATCGAGGCAAAAGTACTACTAGATCTTTGATAGCTAAAATAGTTTTTCATTTCGGTTTTGCCACTTGCGAGAGCATATTCATAAAGTACCCATGTCACATAGGAACTACAATCCACGCAGTAATGACCATCAATTAGCGTACTTTTGTCAGCAGGAATTGTTCGAGCCCCATTGGCTAAGCTGTAGACAAAGTCATGATTTGCATAATAGCGTTTACAAGCTTTTATCAAATCTAAAAGACGAGAAGTATTTCTTGTAAAAGCCGGTAAAGACGTAGAAGGTTTGACATTAATTTCACCAGAAGAGTTTGTAAGATACTTCCCATAAACGTAGCCATACATGCCATCATGCTTAACGTATGCCCATCCGTCACTTCGTATCTGGTAAACATATACAATTGTATTTTTGCTTAAAAGAGTTTTCGCAAGGTAACTTGTCGCAGGGCCTTGTCGAAAATAAACATTGGTAGTTGTGTACATATTGTGATTGATAGAAACATTTTGTTTAACAGAAGCAGTGGCATTTTTCAAAGCATTTCTTGTCTGGGCACCAACAATACCATCAATAGTTAAACCATTACTTTTTTGAAAATCTATAACAGCATGGTATGTTTGGTTACCAAAAATACCATCTACATGTAAAGAATATCCGCAAATAATGCAACATGTCTTGTACCCATTTTACCGATGTCCCAATAGATCCTTTTTGAATGAGGATAGATGGCTCAGTATAAGGACTTGTATAGCTTGCCAAAACTGTCTTTGAAAAAGTAAGGACAAGGACACAAAGTGAAAATAACCAAAAAAAACGTTTCATAAAATTCATAAAAATCCCCCCTTACTATTCAAAATCAAAAGAATACATAAAAAGTATACCTTCATACTTTCATTGTACCACGATTTATCTCATTTCGTGAAGCGGAAATACCTCTCAAAAATGGAAATAAATAGAGAAAAATGTTGGTAAACGAAAATAATTATGATAAAATGAATATCGTAATAGAAAAAATAGAAAAGGGGAGTTTATATGAAAAGAAACGTATTATTAATACTTTTAATTGCTAGTATGATGATTTTAACAGGGTGCGCTGTTAAGATGGATGTTGGTTTAGTGGTAGACAAGGATAGAAATGTAACGATGAGTATTATTTCAGCAATGGATAATGAACTTATCGATGCAAGTATTTCCATGCAAGAACAATCAGCAGAAGGTGCTACTGAAACGCAAGAAGGCGATGCAGCACAAGAGCCAAAAGTGTATACGGATGAAGAAAGATGGAAATATGTAGAAGAGAGTGCACAAGAAGATGAAGACTACAAAGAGTATCAAAAGGAAAGATATGAAGAGGGAGAATTTAAAGGATATAAGTATACGCGTAGTTTAGGAAATTTAGACGAAGTAACGGAAGAAGCAACAGCGGGTTCTATTCCTTATGATGAATTAACAGAAAGAAATAAATTCTTCACGAGAGATGGCAAAGTCTTATCACTTCATATTGATATGGATAGAGAAGAGGGAGATCTTGCAGAAGCAGATTCTTATAAAGAACAAGGAATAGATATGCTAATAAACTTTAGTATCACACTACCAAAGAAGGCAATATCTCATAATGCTACGCAAGTATCAGAAGATGAATTAACATATACATGGAATTTGATGGAAGTAACGAGTGTAGAGCTATCATTTGAAGATGAGGCTAAGGCAACCACTAAAACAGCAAGTAGCTCTACGACAACTCAAAAAGCAGAGAAAGAAAAGAATAGCATCATGCCAATGATTTTGATTATTGCGTTAGTTGCTGTGGCAGTGGTAGCTATCATTATCATTATTAGAGGAAATAAAGATAATGGAGCACAATAAAGGAGAGGCATTTAGTGAAATACTAAAGTATGATAGAGGAGAATGAATCAAAAGATGAAAAAAATTGTTATGATATTCATGGGGATAATAACGGTATTATTATTAACAGGATGTGGAATGAAATATAATGCTAAAATGACAATTGAAAGTAATGGCAAAGTTACGATGAGTATTATTTCTGCAAAAGATAATGACTTGATCGACTTCAATATTTCACAAGAAAAAGGAAATAGTCAAGAAGAGCATTCAGATGCAGATAGATGGGAGTACTTAGAAAAGCATAATGATCATTTCAAACTAAGTAAGTTTCAGCCGTCAAGATATTCAGGTGAAGATTATAAAGGATATTTGTATCAAAGAAATTTCGAATCGATAGATGCTATCACAGGAGGAAAAATACCATCAAGTGAAGTGCTATCAGGGGAAGTGTCATCAGAAGAGGTATCATCAAGAGAGGTACCATCAGGCGAGGTACCAATTTGGGATTTTCTTCGCCAAGAGGTATTTTTTACGAAAGATGATGATAGATACTTGCTTCATGTTCTCCTTCAGGATGAATCTGGTGATTTGGCAGATGCAAGAAAATACAATGACATGGAAGGAATCAACATCATGACGGTTTTTCAAATGACACTTCCACAAAAGGCAGAAAAAAATAATGCCACGGAAGTATCAGAAGATGGTTTAACCTATACATGGGACCTTTTAAAAACAAATGAGATAGAAATAGCATTTCAAATGCCAAAGGAGTCATCGGGTGAACAAGAGCAAAATCAAAACAATCAACGTCATACAGAAGAGGGAACATCCATCAACTTAATTCCAGTATTTATCTTTTTGGGAGGAGTTCTTTTATTAGTTGTGGTGGTGGCAAACAAATATAAAAATAAATAGTATGCTATCACAGCACAAGGAAAAATGATAGTTGTTAGGAGGCTAATTAGTTGAAATATCGAAGTGATAAGCATGGAAATCAAGTTTCAATCTTAGGGTATGGTTGTATGAGATTTACTACCAAAGGAGGAAAAATTGATTTTGAAAAAGCAGAAAAAGAAATTTTAAAAGCATATGAACTCGGTGTTAACTATTATGATACAGCTTATATTTATAATGGAAGCGAAGCTTTTTTAGGAGAAGTGCTAGAAAAACATGGCCTTAGAGATAAAGTCAATATTGCCACAAAACTTCCACACTATTATGCTAGTTCAAAAGAAAAAATAGAGGAACTATTTACCGAAGAGTTAAAAAGACTTCGTACCAATCACGTAGATTATTATTTAATGCACATGTTAAACGATATTAAATCATGGGAGCGTTTAAAGGAGCTTGGCATCGAAGATTGGCTCAAAGAGAAAAAAGAAAAAGGACAGATAAGGCAAGTAGGTTTTTCTTATCATGGAAACTCAGATAACTTCTGCAAACTAATTGATGATTATGATTGGGACTTTTGCCAAATACAATATAACTATTTGGATGAAAATTCGCAAGCAGGAAAGACAGGTCTTCACTATGCAGCATCCAAAGGCATTCCAGTTGTTATCATGGAGCCACTTCGTGGAGGAAAACTGGTGAATAATTTGCCAGACAAGGCAAAAAAATTATTTGAAAACTATGAAGTGAAGCATACACCAGCAGAGTGGGGTTTTAGATGGCTATGGAATCAAAAAGAAATCATGTGTGTATTATCTGGTATGAACTCTACCCAAATGGTAGAAGAGAATGCAAAGAATGCTTCTGAAGCAGAAGTTGGTGAGCTAACAGAGAAAGACCAAGAATTACTTCAAAATGTTGTGAAAGCAATCTGGGAAAAGATGAAAGTGCCTTGTACGGGTTGTAGGTATTGTATGCCTTGCCCAAATAAAGTAGATATTCCTGGCACTTTTTCAGCATATAACAAACATTATATAGATGGTAAGTTCTCTGCCTTAAAAGAATATTTGATGTGTACAGCAATGCGAAAAGAAGCAACATCTGCTTCAAACTGTATAGAATGTGGAAAGTGCGAACAGCACTGCCCACAAGGAATCAAAATACGTGAAGAATTAAAAAATGCAAGAAAAGTATTAGAAGGACCAATCTATAAAGTATCAAAATGGGGAATTAAAAAATTTTTTAAATATTAGAAAGAAGGAAAGATAATTGCTAGTGCTAATAGGAAATATCATCGCATTGATAGCATCATGTATTATGGTATATGCTGGCACGTTAAAGAATAAAAAACACATTTTAATTGCGCAAATCATCGAAATTGGTGTTTTTATCATTAGCCAATTGATATTGCGGAGGCATCTCTGGGGCTATTATGAACGTGATTAGTATTATAGGAAATGTTCTTTGCTATTTTGACATGTTACATTTGATTCCTAAAATACTCATTACAGTTGCATCAGTCATTACGGTAGCTTATTTTAACGTGCAAGGTGTCATTGGTATCTTGCCATTGATAGCCATTATTACCTATTTGTGGCTAATGAATTTAGAAGATGTGACACATTTTAAGATATTAATTGTCTTTGTGATGATGCTATGGATTGTGTATGATTTCTCCATTAAATCATATACAGCAACAGCATTTGATGTGATAACAGTCATAGCAAATGTGGTAGCCATTATTAAAATACAAATCGCAAAGAAAAAAGGTGTTAATCTTGACTATGAAAAGAAAAATGTTGTGTAAAGAAAGGATTTTTTTCAATGCAAGAAAAGTATATGATCTTAGATTTTGGCAAAGTGATTGCAGGACCAACCACAGGTGATTGGGATATGACACCAAAATTTTTAGAACTAATTCATGTAGATAAAATCAATCAAGAAAAGTGGAAAAATGCCGTCAAAAAAATTGATTCTATTTTATCAAGAAATGTAGTTACTACAGAGGAAGAAGAAGAAATGTTTTTTGACTATTACTGTGGTATTTTAAAAGAATGTCAATATCCATATTATGATGAAACAATCATTCGCAAAATTGCACATGACAGAGCTTTTATGGATGACAAGTATCATTTATATGAAAGCATCCATGAAGAGCTAGAAAAACTAAAAGAAAAGTATACCATGATTATGCTAACAGATAATTGGCCATGCGTATTTGATTATTTAAAACGACATGAATTAGACAAGTATTTTGAAAAAGTATATGTATCATCTATTTATGGCAGCATCAAAAAAGAAGGAACCTTTTTTGATTATCCGATTCAAGATTACATGATTCAAAAAGGAGAAGCCATTTTTGTTGATGATGATGAGGCTAACCTAGATGTTGCAGTTCAAAAAGGATTCAAAGTATATTGTATGGATCGTGAGAAAAACGTTACAAAATCAAAGCACACCATTATCCACGATTTACAATTAAAAAATTTTGAATCCAATGATTTTTAAAAATACGAAAAGGCAGACAAATTATGCTTCAATTGTCTGCCTTTTTTACATAGAAAACGATACGTTTTTCGTTGAAAAATCTGTCAAATATGGTATAATAAGGGCAGAAACGAGGCAAGACATATGAAAACAAATTTAACAAATCCCATCAAAAAGGCTGCCAAAGTCATCCAAGATGGTGGCATTGTTCTATTTCCAACAGAAACTGTGTATGGCATTGGAGCAAATGCTTTGAATGATGAAGCGGTTAGAAAAATCTTTATCGCTAAAGGAAGGGAACAGGATAATCCTTTAATACTACATATTTCAGAGATCGAAATGCTTTCTCAAATTGCAAAAAACATTTCAAAAACAGAAAAAATGCTCATGGAGTCGTTTTGGCCAGGGCCATTTACCATTATTTTGCAGAAAAAAGAAGGAATTGCTGAGGTGGCTACTTGTGGTGGCGATACAGTAGGTGTCAGAATGCCAAGTAACCCAATTGCCCAAGAATTCATCAAAGAGGCAAAGGTGCCAATCGCAGCACCTTCTGCTAATATTTCTGGTAAACCTAGTGGTACCAAATTATCAGATATCATCGAAGAACTACAAGATAAAGTAGATGCCATCATTGATGGAGGAGAATCAGAAATAGGGTTAGAGTCTACGGTAGTAAGAGTAGTTAATGATACCGTTCAAATCTTAAGACCTGGTAAAATCACCAAAGAAGATATTCAAAAAGTGGTGCCCAATGTGATAGTGGATGAACATGTTATGGGAGAAATGAAACCAAATGAAAAGGTAGTATCCCCAGGGATGAAATATCGTCATTATGCACCTAAAACAAAATGTAAATTAATCTACAGTGATGATGCTAGCAAAATGATTCATAAAATATTAGAAGAAGCACAAAAACTAAATCATCCGCTCATACTCGCTTTTGAAGAAGATGTCAAAGAGTATTCAGGCTATCCATGTTTAAACTTAGGAAGTAAATATCACCTAGAAGAGGTATCACACAATTTATTTTCAGCCCTTCGACAAATAGATACTTTTTGTACAGACGGTGCTATCATCGAAGGCGTCAGCCAAAATGGAATGGGACTTGCTATTATGAATCGTTTGATCAGAGCTTGTGAACATGATTATGAAGAAATAAAAATATAAAATCAAAGGAGGAGATTCATATGCTACATGTGATGGGATTACAAGAAAAGTATTTTGACTGCATTCAAAATGGTACCAAAGAGTATGAAATCAGACTAAATGACGAAAAAAGGCAAAAGATGAATAATGGCGATTTTATTGCCTTTCAAAAAGAACCAGAAAGAAAAGATACTTTTTTGGTAGAAATCGCTGATAAAGAATACTATCAAAATTTTAACGAATTATTTCACTTTATTAGCACCAGTAAGCTTGCAGATGAATCAACCTCTCAAGAGAGCTTGTTGGCCGATTTAGAAAAGTTTTATCCGATGGAAGAACAACAAGAGTATGGTGCTGTGGCTATCAAATTAAATAAGAATTATATGATTTATAAAGGCAATATTGAAGATGTCAGCATGCAAAATCCCGTTTTTTTATCCTTAAAAGATATGTATGACGATTTTGACGAATGGCTAGACAGACTCAAAAAGAAAGAATATCAATTTTACTATACCAAAAATGAAAATGGTGTGTCTTCAGTATTAATTTTAAAACTAAACGAAACCGATTCACAGCAATTTTTACAAGATGGCAATATCATGAAAGTTAGGTCATTAATGGTAAAAGATATTAGACATGGTATTGGATCTCGTTATATGAAGTTGATTGATGATATTGCTGCGCAAAATCATATTCAATATATCTATATGGCCATTCAAAAAGACAATGAAGAACTCATTAACTTTGTGAAAAAATATGATTATCGCATGGAAAGCGACTATCAAGATGAAATTGTATTTGTGAAGGAACTTGCTTGAGGTAAAAACAGTATAGGAGGAAAACAAAAATGAATTATGAAAAATCATTAAAATACGATACAGAAATAATTAATGAAAAAATAATGGGACCAAACCCTTTAAAATTGGAAGAAGAGCTTATGGAGGGTAACGCTATTTCAAAAGGTGCTACCGTAATGGATTTGGGAAGTGGTCAAGGCATCACTTCCATCTTTTTAGTAAAAGAATATGGTTTTAAAGTATATGCGGCAGATTTATGGAGTGACCCAGAAGAAAATCAAAAATTCTTTCATGAAATGGGGCTTGGTGATGATGAATTAATACCAGTTAAAGCAGATGCTACCGATTTGCCATTCGAAAAAGAATTCTTTGATGCAGTAGTTAGCACAGATTCTTATAATTATTTTGGAAGAGATGACAAATTTTTAGACGAAAAGCTATTGCCATTTGTAAAACACGGAGGCTATATCTATATTGTTGTTCCAGGCATGAAAAAAGATTTACATCAACACTTGCCAGCAGAACTTCTTTTATCATGGAATGAAGAACAACTAGATTATATTCATGATATTACTTATTGGACTAGCATCATTTCTAAATCGAAAGATAGTGAAATTGTTTCGATTCACGTGATGGAAAGTAACGAAGAATGCTGGAATGATTGGATTAAATGTGATAATGAATATGCTAGAGGGGATAAAAAAGCCATCGATGCAGGAGCTTGCAAATACTTAAACTTTATTGCGATTATTTTAAAGAAGAAATAACAGTTAATGAATTTAAATGTATTCCATAAAAAGGAGAATTAAATGATAATAAAAAAAACAAAGATAGAAAACATCCCTTCAGTGATTTGGGGAGAACAAAGTAAGAAACTCATCATTGCCGTACATGGCAATATGTCTCATAAAGAAGATGATGTGATTAAAATGTTGGCAGAGCATGCAAGCAAAAAAAGGTATCAGGTACTTAGCTTTGATTTGCCAGAGCATGGAGATAGAAAGGAAGATACTGCTTATTTGTGTAAGCCACAAAACTGTGTGAGTGATTTAACAAAAATCTTAAATTATGCTAAACAAAACTATGAAGAAATTAGCCTATGGGCATGTAGTATGGGAGCTTATTTTAGCTTACTTGCCTATGCTAATGAAGAACTTAAAGAATGCTATTTCTTGTCACCAGTTATTAACATGAAAGTTATCATCGATAACATGATGATGTGGAGTAATGTTACAGAAGAAGTACTAAAAGAAAAACAAGAAATCCAAACAAACTTTGGACCAACATTATACTATGATTATTACGAGTACGTAAAAGAGCATCCTATTACCAACTGGAATCATAAAACTAGTATCTTATATGGAGATAAGGATAATATGCAAGAGCAAGAATTAATAGAAGCGTTTTCTCAGCAATTTGCATGTCAGCTAACCATCATAAAAGAAGGAGAACATTACTTTCATACCAAAGAACAACTTGATGCCTATCAAAAATGGTTAGAAGAATGTATCAAATAAATATGATTCAAGTAGAGGTGATGAGATGGAACTTTTAGATGTCTATAATGCAAACGGCAAAAAAACAGGGGAAGTAGTTGAAAGAGGTACTCCAAAATCTATGTTTAAAGAAGGAGAACGAATTGCCGTTGCCATCATTTATATTGAAAATAGTCAAAACGAGTTTTTAATTCAAAAAACTTCAGCACAAAAAGGAGGTCATTATTCCTCTACTGGTGGCCATGTGTGGCATGATGAAGAACCAATCGAAACTATCAAGCGAGA
>DBWQ01000018.1:33393-37467 GCA_002308995.1 Clostridiales bacterium UBA1234
TCTTGTATTTGATTTTCCAGTTAGATTTCTTTTTTACTTAAAAAAGGATATTGATTTAAAAGATATTGTCTTGCAAAAAGAAGAAGTGGAAAGTGTTTCATATATGAGTATTGAGAAGTTAAACGAAATTATCAAAAATGGTCTCATGCATGAGGCGCATGCCAAAGTATTAGAAAGAATAATAGAGTATAAAAAAGAAAGTGAGGCTAATAATCATGAAGCAAGGGTTTGATAGTGAAAAATATTTAAAAATTCAAAGTGAAAAAATCAAAGAAAGAATCAAGATGTTTGATAACAAACTATACCTTGAATTTGGAGGAAAGATTTTTGATGATTATCACGCCTCAAGAGTGTTACCTGGATTTAACCCAGATAACAAAATAAAACTATTACAGCAATTTGAAGATGATTTGGAAGTCATTTTTTGCATTAATGCCAATGACATTGAAAAAAGTAAAATTAGAGCAGATTATGGTATTAGCTATGAATTAGAGCTTTTACGATTAATCGAAAAATTGCAAGAAAGAAAAATTTCCATTAATAGCGTGGTGGTAACCATGTATCACGATGAAAACCATATTGAACATTTAGAAAAACTTTTAAAAGAAAGAAATATTAAAATGTATATCCATAGGCCAACTCCAGGCTATCCTGATGATGTCGATACGATTGTTAGTGAAGAAGGCTATGGCAAAAATCCATACATTGAAACTACCAAAAAATTAGTAGTGGTAACAGCACCTGGTCCAAATAGTGGAAAGCTTGGAACATGTTTATCTCAGTTATACCATGAACACAAACGAGGCGTGAAAGCTGGCTATGCTAAATTCGAAACATTTCCGGTATGGAACTTAAGCCTACTAGACCCTGTGAATATTGCTTATGAAGCTGCAACGGTAGATTTAAAAGATGTGAACATGATTGACCCATTTCATATAGAAGCTTATGGTGAAAGTGCCGTTAATTACAATCGAGATATTTCTACATTTCCTATTTTAAAAAATATCCTTCAAAAAATTACAGGAAGTGAGATTTATAAATCTCCAACAGACATGGGCGTTAACATGATTAAGCAATGCATCATCGATGAAGACGCTTGCAAAAATGCAGCGAAAGAAGAAATCATTAGAAGGTACTACAACACACTTTGTGATTATAAACAAAGAATCTGTGATGAAAAAACAGTCAAAAGATCTAAAGCGTTAATGGATAAACTAGAGCTATCATTAGAAGATAGAAAAGTTGCTAAAATTGCTAATGAGAAGGCAAAAGAGAAAGGCACCAATGTGCTAGCAATCTCGCTTGGTGATGATAAGGTAATCACCGGAAAAGAAACAAAACTTTTAAGCTGTGCTAGTGCAGCCTTTTTAAATGCCATCAAAGAAATTACCAAAATACCAGATGATGAGTATTTATTATCGCCAGCCGTACTAAATGGCATTTACAACATGAAACAAAAAACATCGTATAATACCTCTTACTTTTTAAATTTGCCAGAAGTATTAATTGTGCTTAGTATTTGCAGTGTAACGAATCCAATCATTGAAAAAGCCATCAACGAACTTGGAAAACTTAGAAACTGTGAAGCACATTGTAGCTATATGCTAGAAAAAGCAGAAATGAATGCACTAAAGAATTTAGGAATTCATTTAACGTGTGAGCCAATTATGTAAGCGTCAAATAGAAACTATTGTATTATTTTGAAAGGGGATAGAAATCAATGAAGAAAAAGTTAACTATTATTTTGGTATCAATCATTATCATTGGAGTATTAGGAATTCTATTTTATCAATTTTATGCGAATGGCAATATCATTCTTGATTCAGACAATAATATAGTGATTAGCCCAGATGAAAAATGTATTGCAACTATTTATTATGACTATGAATTAGGAATAGATGCTAGCAGAGGTTATGATTTATTTATTTATCAAGATAATAATGGGTATAAATATGAGATTAAATATGGAGAAGTAACAATAGCCGGTCCTTCTGTGATGGAAACAAAAGGATATGGAAAGTTATTGACATCAAATGATTTAGAAAAGCTAAATAAAGCATACAAAATGAAAAAAACAAAATATGAAACGTTCTCAATCAGGTATCGAATTATGAATCAAGATAATACTTTTGAATTTTGCGAATTAGATAAATTTAATGAATTTTTATTTCAAATGAATTAAATAGAGAATATTTGACAAATCTTTTACAGCGGCGCAGTGTAATAGCACTTTGCAGTGGAATCATTACTCTCATATTTGCTTTTTAAAGAAGTTGATACAAATGAATGAAAATTAAACTAATATAAACTGCGATACGTGGGTTGGGGAAAACGATATTCAAACAACTGAGGAAAATGACCCAAGCATAACAGAGTGGAGAAAAAAAGATAAAGTAATAATTGGTAATGATGTTTGGATAGGACATAATGCGATTATAATGCCAGGTATTCATATTGGGAACGGAGCAATAATAGGAAGTGGTGCAGTAGTAACACATGATGTGGAGCCATATTCAGTTGTTGTTGGCGTTCCAGCAAAATCAATCAAGAAAAGATTTAGTGATGATATTATAGAAAAAATAGAAAAATCAGAATGGTGGAATTGGTCACATGATGTCATAAAAGAAAGATACGAAGATTTTAAAAATATTGAAGAATTTGTTAGAAAGTGGTGCTAATTATGGATTTATATGTTATAAGACATGGACAAACGGCAACTAATGCTTGTAAAGGAATGGTTGGAAGAAAACAGATTTATTCGTTAACTGAAAAGGGAGAACAACAAGCGATAAGTGCAAGAGCAGAAGTTGAAAAAATAGATTATGATTTTGTTATCTGTTCACCATTAGAAAGAGCAAAAAGAACTTGTGAACTTGTAAATATCAAAGGGAGAAAAGTTATTGAAGACGACAGAATAATGGAGAGAGATTGTGGAGCAATGGAAGGAAAGCCTAAAGAAAGTTTTGATTATCCACATTACTGGAACTATAATTATGATTTCGATATTGAAGGAATGACACCAATAAAAGATTTTGTAAAAACAATATGGGATTTTATAGATGATATAAAACAAAAATATCCTAATAGTAGAATTTTAATAGTAACACATAATGGTGTTTGTAGGGCTATAGGAGCATATTTCAATGGTATTCCAGAAGATGGGAATCTAAGCGTATATGCACATGATAATTGTGAAATTAAACACTATTCTGTAAAAGAAAAAGATAAAGCTTAAAAAAGTATTTTTAGAAGAAAAATAAGAAGTGATATAAATGGAAGCCAAAAAAGAAAAGTTGCCAAGTACAAGGATTCAGTGTGAAAAACCAATTTATAGAAACTTCCACTTAAAGCGTTGATAATAATGGATTTTTTTATTAGGATTTTTACATTTTTTTAATAAAAAATATTTGAAAGAGGAAAAAATGAAATTTATAGAAAAAACAAGCAAATTAATTAAAGATTATTTTAGTATATTATCACCAGACTATCCAGACTGGCTAGATGAATACATTGAAACAGAACGAATGTTAAAACAACAATATATAAGTGTTACATGTGGTAAGATTTATTCAAAATTATTTGATTATAATGATTACAGTTCTCTTGACCATTCAATAGCAGTAGCATTAATAATTTGGAATTTTACGCATGATAAAAAGCAAACTTTATCAGGATTATTTCATGATATTGCAACACCTGCATTTAAGCATTGTATAGATTTCTTGAATGGTGATTATATGAATCAAGAATCAACAGAAGAATTAACAAAAACATTAATTAAAGATTCAAATGATATAATGAAATTACTTGAAAGAGATAATATAAAATTAGAAGAAGTTTGTGATTATCATATTTATCCAATTGCAGATAATGATACACCAATGCTTTCAGCAGATAGATTAGAATATTCTTTATCAAATGATTTAATAGTATTTAAAACAAATATACTTGAAGAAATTAGAGAAATATATAATGATATAGAAATTCAAATAAATGAAAATGGAATTAATGAATTAGGATTCAAAACAAAAAAGATAGCAAGACAATTTGTGAAAAATACTTCTAGATTATCAG
>DBWQ01000007.1 GCA_002308995.1 Clostridiales bacterium UBA1234
TCTAACCAACTGAGCTATCAGGCCATCTCATAAAAAAATCACGCCTCATGCATGATATCGCTTTATAAAAAAAGTGGTGGGCACTATAGGGCTCGAACCTATGACCCCCTGCTTGTAAGGCAGATGCTCTCCCAGCTGAGCTAAGCGCCCACTTCTCTTTGCCTTGCGACTTCTTAAGTATACTTGATGTTACCAAATTTGTCAACAATTATTTCTATTTTTTTTGAATTTCCCTCTTAGTTGTCATAGGTTTGTAACATAACTATTTTTCTTGAAAAATTTCCCAACATTCTCTCTCCTATTTTGTTCTTTTTATTGTAACATTTCTAAAATTTCGCTTTTGGAAAACTGATATTTTTTGTTACAAAAATGACACTGAATTTCTGTCACTTCGTCCTCCGCAAGTTCCATTAAATCCTGCTTTCCAATACTCATAATAGCCTCTTTCATTCTCTCTTTGGAACAATCACATTGGTATTTAGGTTTCATTTCTTCTACTTGATACGTTGCTAAATCATCCGAAATATAACATGCAATTTCTGATAGTGTCATATTCTTTTCTAGCATTTCTGTCATGGAAGGAGCTTCTTTAATTCGATTTTCAATGAGTGCAATAATTTGCTCTGGGGTATCTGGCATGATTTGAATCAGATATCCTCCTGCTTTTTTGACACTACCATCTGGATTTACCAAAACGCCAAGGGCCACAGCCGTTGGAATTTGCTCTGATACTGCATAATAATAAGCAAAATCTTCTGCAATTTCTGATGTTTGAAGTGGTACATTCCCAACGTAGGGTTCTTTTAACCCCACATCTTGAATGACATTTAAAGATCCTTTGCCAATGATTCCACTGACATTTAATTTGCCATTTTCTTTGAGTGGTGCCTCTGCAAAAGGATCTGAAATATATCCTTTGACGTGACCTTGCTGATTGGCTGATACTAATAACTGATGTGCAGGACCATCTCCTAAGATTTGAAGCGTCAACTTGTCTGTTTCATTTTTCATCATGGTTCCCATGAGTACTCCCATGGTTAAAAGTCTTCCTAGCGCTGCCGTTGGTGTTGGATTTAAGCCATGAATTTTTCTGGCCTCTTCCACTAACTCTGTACTTTCTATAACGGATATTTTTACCATATCCACATGCGACATACATTTGATTAATTGATCCATTGTCATGTTCCTTTCTATAAAAAATCCACTAGTATGATACTAGTGGATAATTGGCTGATCTATATTTACGAAACAGTTGTTACTGGTGTAACGTTAGCTGCTTGCGCACCTTTCATTCCATCAACAATATCGAATTGAACCTCTGCTCCTTCTTCTAATGTCTTATAGCCATCCATTGAGATTGCTGAGAAGTGTACAAATACGTCTGTACCATTTTCTCTTTCAATAAATCCAAAACCTTTCTCAGCATTAAACCACTTAACTTTACCTCTCTCCATTTCTTTCATTTCCTTTCTTTCGTACATTATTTGTTGCGTTGTCTTTGGTTAATACCTCCCTTGCTTACAAACGAAGTATGAAATGTCATCTCTTACAACTTACACTTAGTTTATCACAGTCAAGATTTCTTGTCAAAAGAAATCCTATTTTTTTAGTAATTTTTTTATTTCTTGAATGGCAGTCGTTAATTGTTCATCTTCTTCTGTCTCTTCATTATCTTCAACTTCCACATTTGGCTCTACTCCCACTTTGTCGATTTTGCTTCCTTTAGGAGAAAAATACTCACTAATTGTCACTTTGACATAGGTGCCGTCATGAAGGCTCTTAAACTCTTGTACAACGCCTTTTCCATAACTGGTTTTTCCAACTACCAATCCACCATAATCTTTAATTGCTGCTGCCATAATCTCAGAAGCGCTGGCAGAATTTTCGTTGATTAATACCACAATCGGAACATCCACACATTTTGAATCAGAATAGATGGCTTCTTCTTCTCCTTGTTTATCTACTGTGTACACAATCTTTCCTGTTGGTAGTAGTTTATCTGCTACCTTGGTAGCTGTATTTAAAAGTCCACCTGGATTATTTCTTAAATCTAAGATTAACCCATTCACTTTCTTCTCTTGAAATAACTCTTCATACGCAGTTTTAAATTTTCCAATGACGTTTTCATCAAATGTTGCAAATGTAATATACCCAATGTTATCCTCTAACACCTTATATTTAAACCCTGTGAGTTCCACCCTTCTTCTTGTAATATTCTTCTCGATGATTTCACTATCACCCGAATCATGAAATCTTTGAAATTTTACTAATACCTTACTGCCACTAGGACCTTTTAAACGAGAGGCTACCTCTTCTAAAGATACACCTACTACGCTTGCGCCATCCACTTCTAAGATGTAATCACCTGGAAGAACGCCTTCTTCTTCTGCAGGAGAACCTTCAATAGGAAGAAGCACGATTACGGTTTCTTTTGCTTTATCAAAAGAAACGTACATGCCAACGCCCTCATAATCACCTTCGGTTTCTGTTAGAAAAGAATCGGTTTGGTCTTTATCAAAATAAGTAGTATAAGGATCATCTAAAGCACCTAAAAGTCCTCTAATTGCTCCTTCTTCTAGCTTTTCCACATCATACTCTTTTAAATAATCTTTCTCAACGATGCCCATAACCGTTTTTAATTTTTCAAATTCTCCTTCATAAGGAACAATTTTATCTTCTTTTCTAATGATTTTTTCAATCACTTTTTCGCTATTAGCATCTAATAATTCTGCTTCTCTCTTTAGATGAATATAGGTTGTAATACTATAGGTAATGGAAGATGCAATTGCCATCATTACAATGACCAAAAACACGATATCCATTCTTTGTTCTTTATCGCTCATAGCTTTCTCTCCCCTTTTTTTGCTTTTTTCCCATCATTAGTCCACTGCTAATTGCGGTAATTGGTATGGTAAGCACTAAACCAATACTCCCTGCAATAGAACGTAAGATTTCTTCAGAAATAATCTCTTGATTAATAATCTTCTCGATACTTAAACCACCTAAAACCTGAAGTAATATGGTTAATACGGCACCACCTACATAAGCCAAAATAAGGGTGTTCGTCATCGTTCCAATCATATCGCGTCCAATATTCATTCCTGCCTTAATTAACCTCGGCGTTGTAATCTCTGGATTCTCGTCTTTAAGCTCAAATAACGCAGAAGATAAAGACATTCCCACATCCATACATGCTCCCAACGCTCCGATAATAATTCCTGAAAACAAAATGCCTCTAAAATCAAATCCTTTTGCCACACCAGCAAGTACGGTAATGGTACCAGTTTCTTCACACATACCACTTAAAGAAAACAAGTTACCAAATACTAACGCCAAAATTCCAGAAACAATAATACCTCCACATGTACCAATCATAGCTGCATACGATTTCTTTTTAAAACCACCTATGATAAGGAACGTGAGAATAATCGTTAAAATAGAAATCACAATCGTCAACATGAGTGGATTTTTCCCTTTAATAATGCCTGGTATCATCACTTCAAAAATTAGCAAAACTGTTATGAACAAACCTATGATGGATTTGATTCCCTTAACACCACCAATTAAGACAACTGTTAAAACAAATATGAAAAATAATAAGATAATATAACTCGTTGAATTACGATACACTACTTCTGCGCTCACTAATTGATTATCTTGAAAGGTAGTATAGACAAAAACCTTATCTCCTACCTTATATGGTTTAGCATAGTTTGTCGTATCAATATAGTATGTTAAACTTGCGGTTGTGTTATAAGTTGTTTTGATATCGTGATCATTAATAAAAATCCTTAAGTCTTGATACTTTCCTTGCATTTCATCTTCTGAATCATAGGGATTTCCCGCTTCAATAACTTTTGCTTTCAAGGTTTCAAAACGAAAAGAAGGCGCTTTTGTTTCCTCCACTTGTTCTTCACCTGATACCACTGATTCCCCACTCTCTATCATTTCTTCCAACGTTTCTTCTATCGCAAAAACTACTGAACATAGACTTACTAAAAGCCATGTTAGCAGAAATATTCTTTTCAAAAAAACCACCTCTTATTTATTGTACTACTTGCATTTTTGAAAAGCAAGAAAGAGTCGCAATTCATTAAGAATTTACAAAAACTCAGAAACATCACCTAACCTTAAGTGAATTGTCTCTGAGTCCATGTATATTTTTTATATTGAAATTCGGTAAAAGCGTTTGGCATTTTCCGTTGTTTTCTTAGCTAGTTCTGTAAGAGAAATCCCTCGAAGTTCTGCTATTTTGGTTGCGGTGTATAACACGTTTGCCGGTTCATTTCTCTTGCCTCGAAATGGCTCTGGCGAAAGGTAGGGAGCGTCCGTCTCAACAAGAAGTTTATCAATAGGAATTTCTTTGGCAACATCTAAAAGTCCTTTGGCATTTTTAAAAGTGACGGGCCCTGCAAGGGAAATATACGCATCTAATTTTAGCATTTCTTTTAGAATTTCCATGCTAGAAGAAAAGCAGTGCATCACAAATCCATTTTCAATTTTGTTTTCTTTTAATACTTTTAGCATGTCCATATCAGAGTCTCTGGAGTGAATACATACCGGAAGTTTTAGGTCATTTGCAAGTTTGATTTGCTCTATAAAATACTTTGCTTGCGTTTCTTTGTTGGTTTCTTCGTAGTGGTAATCTAAGCCCACTTCGCCAATGGCAACCACTTTTTTATTTTGCGAAAGTTCTCTTAAAAATGTCACATCCGTTTCGCAATTACATTCATCTGGATGCATTCCAATGGCAGCATAAATACCATCATATTTTTCAGCAAGTTCAATCGCTTCCAGCGAAGTTTCTTTGCTATATCCCATATTGATGAGTGTGGTCACTCCACATTTTTTTGCATTTTGAATAATAGTCTCTACTTCTCCAATAAATTGTTCATCCATCAAATGTGTATGAGAATCGACAAGTTCTATTTGATTCATCTTTTTTCTCCTATAATATCGACTTATAGTCAACGATTAGATAAAATATTATTTGATAAAAGAAATTTACAGAGCGGTTTGCCATCCTCTTTCCATTCATCTTTACCTTTTTAAACCTTTTCGTACAGCGAAAGGAGATGGTGCATATGGTACATATCGAATACTTAGAACTCATCTTAAAAGTTGTACTCATAGCCATTATCTAAAAAAAGATAAAAAAATAATCACTCTGTCTTAGCCGGGACTAGTGATTACTTTCGCAATTTCAGGCTAACCGCTTCATGCGGATTTCCTTTGTCTATTTTCATTTTATACAATTGTATCAAAAAAGTCAACTGTTTTTTTCATATTATTCTATTTCTACTCCTACTCGTTTTTGTCCCAGATGCTGCTCTTTTTCATCTTGAATGGCTCTGCTCGACTGCAAAATGCGATACGAATGACGATACTCATCATCATCTCCATGTGCTTTTTGAATGTTTGACATGGCAAGATATCCATTTTCTTTTGTTTTTTCTCTTGCATTCGTTCCATCAAATTTAAAATAAAATTCTCCTAGTCTAATAGTATTCCATGCATGTCCCGCCTCTGATCTATATTGATCATCTCCATGCGTCATATAGGCATGAAGGCCTCGCATGGAAAGCAAATTTTTTAGGCAAAAAGAATCTCCTGAACACACTACTAACCCATCTAAAAAAGCACCCTCTAAGTTTCTGCACTTCACTCTACGTCTCCAATCATTTTCATGATCTTCCTGAATCGCTTCCTCATCATACTCGGTATTTTGGGCATACTTTTCATAGATTTTCTTAAAAATGATGCTCTCTTCCATTAAATCTCCTTCACGCTCATCACATGCATAAGGAATATCTTCTAACAATGCATTCACCTTTTGCAAAATTTGAATCATTTTCTCTCTTGAGTAGATATCATTTGTTCCCAAAATACGTCGAACATCTCGGTCGTGGTCATCCTCATCACCCACCATAACATATTGATACTGGTCATTTTGCATTAATTCTTCTAGTGGAATTTCAGATATGTGATCAACTTTTAGCATGTGTGAATCCATCTCATGGATCAAAGACTTGTCTGAAAGACTTTGTGCAAGCAAATATTTAAGATGAATGTCCATCTCTTCATGATGATTTAGGTACTCTTTCACATACGTTTCGTCACGAAAAGCAAGAATCATGCTCGCCATTTTAGTAGGTGGCAAATCTACTTTTTCAATATACTGTTTTATCAAGTTTTGATCTGGAAGCATCATAATCAATTTCACTTGCTCATTTTCACTAAGTGACTCTCTTTCATTTTCTAATTTTTCTATCAATTGTTCTTTGCTGAATCCTTGAGCCTCCATAACACGAGGAGAGTAGTCGCTTAAATCAATGATTCCTTTTTGGTATTGCTCCATAATCAAAGCATCGTTGTTGGTGCGAATAATCGCACGCGCCAAGCAACCATTAAAGAGCTCCATATACTTTAAATCGGGATTTCTATCACTAAATCCCTGAATTCTTTCTAGTATATATCTTACTGCTACCACATTTCGAGTCGATGCCACTAAGTCAATTTGATCGATAAAGCGAATGCGTTTTTCAATTGTTTTTTCATGCAGTATCGCTAGAACAAAAGAAGCGTAATCTGAAAGTTCATTTTTTTGATTATATTCCATACTCGCATCAAAATGTTCCAAATTAGCAAGCTGCGCTATTTTCACTATCGAAGCAGAATGCAAATTGGTATCATATTGAAGTAGTGTCGCAATGATTTTTTGAAATTGTGCTATTTGCGGTTTTACATCTTGTGCATCTTTTTGAAGTATGTTTAGTTTACCATGGCAATTGTCAAGCAATTGTTCATACACATCATCTTCTAAAAAGTAGTAATCATTGATTAGATTTTCCATCATCTCAAGGCGATTCTCTATCGCTACCTGATGTTTTTTCCAATGAGTATCTATCACTTCTGCTAAAATCATTTGGTTTTCTTTGATGGATAAATCCACATGCTGATCAAAAAAGTGAAGAACTTCATCTACAAGCATTGGAGAACTAGAAGCACACTCCTGAAAACAAGGAAACTCTTTTAAATGTTCTAAAGCTTGAGAAACAAAATGGGAATCCACCATGTAGTAATGCATAAAATGAGCAATCAATAATTCATAATTTTCCATATCCTCATTCGATAGTGTAAAATTTTTTCCCTCTGCACTTGGAGAAAAAGCATTTCTAATTAAACTACTAATTTCAAGCATGTCAATACTATCTTGTGCTGTAGCATAATAAAAAATAGCATTTAAATACTGATGAAACGTGATATCTTTACATGTTTTTAAATGATGAAGAAGTGTTTGAATCGTGCCTTTTTCTTCCCTACTTCCTTTCCAATCTTTGATACACAAGAGTGCATTTTTCCCTATTCTTTTTTTGATAGCTAAGTACTCTGCAATGACGAGAGGATTTTTTAGAATTTCTTTTTGAACGACATTCTCAAAAAAAGAATCATCTCCTAAATAAAAACAAAGGCTCCCCACAAAATCTTCGTCTTGTACTTTTTGTTCTAAAACAACGTTTTTTACAAATTCGATATCCACTTTACTTGCGTACGCTAAAAAATCGATGCCATTTTCCATGGACAAAATCTCTGTCAAATGCTCTTTAAAATAGAGAATATCTTCTCGACTAAAATCTTCATCATTTTCAATTTTTTGGTTCCATACTTCTATGATTTCCATACCACTACCCCTTTGGAAATCGATGCTTTTACAAGCATCTTTCTATTGGGGGCATTATATCATTGTATATCGATTATGTCAATCTAGTAGAGAACTTTCCGACTTTATTTTTACACTTTTTCCTATTTAGAACCTTCTTGGCATGATTGGAAATCATTTACAAAAAATAGCAGGCTTTTCGCGCCTGCTATTTTTGTATTTTCAACAAATGATTTAGTGAATATCGGCTCCCTCTTCCACAGCATCATCTACAATGAGTGCTTTTACCACGTCGCCATCGCCGGCTGCAAGAATCATGCCTTCTGACATCTCTCCTTTTAATTTAGCAGGCTTTAAGTTAGCTACAATCACAATCTTTTTGCCCACTAATTCTTCTGGCTGATAGTATTTTTGAATGCCAGCAATAATTTGCCTTTTTTCTGTGCCAAGAGATACTTGAAGCTTAAGAAGTTTTTCGGAGCCTTCAACCTTTTCTGCTTCTAACACTTTAGCAACCTTTAAGCTAATTTTATCTAAGTAATCAATATCGATTTGCTCCTTTGGTGCCTTCTTTTCTGCCTCTTTTTGTTTTTTAAGCTCTTCTTTTTCTTTCTTAGCCTTTTCTTTTTCTTGTTCTTCTAGTTCTTTGGCAATTTGCTTTTCGTCAAATCTGGTAAATAAGATTTCTACATCATCTAAGCTAATGTGTGGCGTCACTTCCACGTACTCCCATGTTGCTTTTTCTAGCTTTAAGATGTTTCGAATCTTTTCAGAAGACATTGGCATAAATGGCTCCATGATGTTGGAAATATTGGCAATTAACACTGAGCAAGTATACATGACATCATTAAACTTTGGCATATCTTCTTTAAATAGTACCCATGGTTTTTGCTCATCGTAGTATTTATTGGCTTCTTCAATTAGATTAAGTGCCTTCGAAGATGCTTTTTTAAACTCAAGTTTTTCGATTAGTTCACCAACTTCTTGGTAAGTTGCAAGGATTAATTCTTTGATGGTAGGATCCATCATGCCTTCTGGAATTTCACTCATGCCTTTAAATTTTAGTGTTCTATTCACAAAATTTCCATATTTGTTAGTAATTTCGTTATTATGCGTAACAATATAATCCATCACGCTAAAGTTTGTATCTTTACTCTCTGGACCATTGTTGATTAAATGGAACCTTGCGGTATCTACATTATATTTTTCAATAATTTCTTCCGCAGAAATGGCATTTCCTTTGCTCTTGGATGCCTTCTCGTTGTTAAAGTTTAAATACTCGGAAGAAACAATGGTATCTGGAAGATTAAAGCCATCTTCTAGCGCTAGAAGTAAGCCTGTAAAGATGATGCTATGAAATACGATATTATCCTTTCCGTGTACCATGTACACTCTATCGGCATGCTTCCAATAATCTTCCCAGTTTAGACCTCTTTCTTCGCAGATTCTCATGCAAGCGGTAACGTAGCCAAGCACGGCCTCAATCCAAACATATAGTTTTTTATCATCATAGCCTGGCACTGGCACATCAATGCCCCAAGTTAAATCACGGGTAATCGCTCTATCGCGAAGGCCTTCTCTTAAATACTTATCAGTTTCATTTTGGGCATTAGCTCTCCATTTATGCTTGTTTTCTGCCACAAATTTTTCAATTTCTGGTTGCATTTTAGAAAGAGCAATATATAAATTTTTGTTATCTTTTTGAACAACTTTTTCACCACATTCACGGCATGTTGCATGAAGTAAATCCTGCTCCGTAGGTAAATAGCCACAATCACAGGCATCCCCTTTGGTAAGGTTTCCACAGCTTGGGCAAGTAATTTGAAGCTCTCTATCTGCCATAAACTTTTGACATTTTTCACAGTAAGCCTGTGGCTCAATTTTTTCGTAAATATAGCCATTATCATAAATCTTTTTGATAATATCTTTCACTTTTTCATGATGATAAGGGGTATCTGTCATCGTGTATAAATCATAAGAAAAACCAAGTCCATTAAAAGCTTTTACAAAGCTTTCATGATATTTCTCACAAATTGCTTTTGGGGTAGTTCCCTCTTTTTTAGCTCTTTCTGTAATTGGTGTACCATGGCAGTCACTTCCCGATACATAGATAACATCATCACCTTTTGCTCTGTGGTATCTAGCTAGCAAATCACCACCAATAAGCCCCGCAATATGGCCCAAATGCAAATTATAATTGGTATATGGCCATGCGCCTCCTATTAATATTTTCATTTATATTCCTTCTTTCTCGTTATATTCAATCACCGCTGTCGCAATCGCAAAATCCGCATCATGCGACAAACTAACATCTATCATATCATCTGTAATATTTTTGTGATCAGCCACTTCTTTTAAATACCCATGTAAATGGATTTTTGGATTGCCATTTTCTAATTTAAAAACCTCAATATCTTGCCAAGAAGTGCCCTCAATTTTCATCGGAGAAATTGCCTTAAACACAGCTTCTTTGGCAGCAAATCTTGCCGCATAACTTTGAAATTTACACATTCGGCGTGACTCACAATACTCAATTTCGCCTTGCGTATAGATTTTCCTTAAAAAATCTTCACCTGTCTTTTCAATAGAATCTTGCACTCTTGAAACTTTCACAATATCGCTTCCACATAAAACTGCCATTTTTAGCACCTCCTAAAATTTCTACTTTCGGCAGTATATCACACTTTCTCCCCTTTTTCAAGAGCGACCAAGAGGGACGCTCCATTTTGGTCGCTTTTCATTTTTCAAGTTGTTCTCTCGCAAGGCTTTCCAAGCATACTTAGCGACCAAAAGGGACAGACCTCTAAAAGATGCTCTCACAAAGCGAAAAAATCGGCATATGATACGATAGATACTTCATATAGTGAAAGAGGAGGTGTTATCCAAGTGGATCCAAATGAAATGCTATATAGTATGTTTCTACAAACGCTAAATCAAATGAACGAAGAGGAATTACAAAAGAGTCTTTCAAAGGCTAAAAGTGTCCTTAGTGAAAATGATTATGAGAAATTGTTAGTTTTTATTGAAAATGAAAAGAAGAATCAAGGTCAATAACTTGTTACTATCCCTCTTGAACGCCTATTAGGAGGTGGTTTGATGCCTGATCTTTCGACACTACTCCAAATGATGAAAGATAACCATATCGATTTAACTAATTTCTCACAAGGTGGCTCTGAACCCGATGCAGAGACAATGATGAAAATGCTTAAAGTAATAAGCGCCATGAATACTTCTCAAAATAACGCTAGTACAAATCTTTTATACGCTTTAAAACCCTTTTTAAGAGATTCTAAGCAAAAAAAAGTTGAGCAATATGCACAACTTTTAAAGCTTTCTTCTATTATGGAGGAAATCAATAAGTCTGGAGGTGATTTTCATTAACCTCCAGACTCATTTTGATAATGATTTAATTCTAATGATTGGTCTTATTCTCTTAATAGAGGGGGTTGAAGACATGACTATTTACCTATGTTTGCTAATGATTTTACTTTCATAAAGCCATGTCTTCAAAATGTATTAGGACAATCTATAGAAAGTGTTTTTAAGCACTCTCTACCGCTTCCTTGATTGTTTTTTTCTTATCAATATACCCAGGAAACACTTCACTTTTTTCATTAAGTCCCGCTGTATTGAATACATAATCATGTTTATCTAAAATCGTATACAACATGGTATTGGTGTTGTATACTTCAAAGCAGTTAATAATAGTTAACATCTCAAAACAAGGTGCTATTGTTTGTTCTATGTAGTAATTAATCTCTGTCATAAACTCAAAAGTTCCTTGCACAATAATACTTACTGGTTTTGTTTCTTTTGGCATTTCGAGTTCAAATTCTTCTCCCAACCAGAAAACATCATCTAGTCCTTTTGGATTTTCAAATTTAAGGTTCAATCGTTTGACTAATTCTTTCATTCCTTTTTCTAATTTATCTTGAGAGATTACCATGATTTTATGATTCTGTTTTAATTCATCCCTCACATAAGGTAATAATGCTGCAAATAAATGCCATTCACTCACGTAAAAATTACAAGCTTTTATCATTTTTTGCATCCTTTTTCCTCCTCCTTCATTTGTCTATGATAAGATTACCATATTTTGGAAATTGTGTCAATAATAATTACCATATTTTGGAATATTTTTCTCTTCCATGATGCACACTAACTCTGGTAGCTATCCTACCAAACACTTACTCATAGGAGGTAATTAGTGAAAAAAATTATCTTATATTCCATTTTGGTTTTTTGGTGGTATTTAATGTTTCCCAGACATTCTTATTGGGAGAGTTCTTCCTCATTTTCAAGCGAAGCCTTGTGTACAATTCATGGTAAGGAAATTCGATTAAAGTGGTTTTGCTTTTAGTCTTTGAGTGCTTAATTTTCCTCTTGTCTTCTTTCCTTGAATATGATATATTTTTCGTGAGTGACTAACGAATTGAGAAAATATAAATCACTGAAAGAAAGAGGTTTTTTATGGATAAATTATTAATTAAGGGTGGCACAAAGCTTTCACGGAAAAGTTGTCATTAATGGTGCCAAAAATTCTGCTGTTGCCATTTTGCCAGCTACCATCTTAATCAAAGGAAAATGTAGAATTGATAACTTACCAAATATCTCGGATGTAACGCTTTGCTATGAAATTTTAGAGAGCTTGGGTGCTGAGATTACCTACATTTCTCCTAATGAAATTGAAATTGACTGTACCAATATTACTAAAACAGAAGTTCCATATGAATTTACACAAAAGGCGCGTGCTTCTTATTATTTTATTGGTTCTCTTTTAAGTAGATTTAAAAAGGCTAATGTTGGTTCTTCTGGCGGGTGCAATATTGGTTCTCGTCCTATTGATCAACATATTAAAGCTTTTGAAGCATTAGGTGCTAAAATTGACTCGGAAGGTGGGACCATCAAAGCAGAGGCTCCTGAGCTAAAAGGCAATACTATTTACTTTGATGTTGTTAGTGTTGGAGCTACCATTAATGCTATATTGGCGGCTACTTTGGCAGAAGGGACAACACAAATTGAAAATGCTGCAAAAGAGCCTCATGTAGTAGATGTGGCAAACTTTTTAAATAATATGGGTGCTAACATTAGGGGGGCTGGCACAGATATTATTAAAATCACGGGTGTCAAAGAGCTTACTGGTGGAGCAACATATTCTATTGTTCCTGACCAAATTGAAGCGGGTACATTTTTGATGGCAGCGGCTGCCTCAAAAGGTGATGTTACTGTAACGAACTGTATTGCAACGCACTTAGCCTCTATTACTGCAAAACTTGAAGAAATGGGCTTAGAAGTGACTGAAAACGATGATGGTGATGAAGTGCGCGTAAGATATGTCAAACGTCCTACCAAAGCTACTATTAAAACCATGCCATATCCGGGATTTCCTACAGACATGCAAGCACAGACGGGTGTAGTTTTAGCCTTGGCAGAAGGAACAAGCATCATTAATGAAGGAATTTTTGAATCGAGATTTCGTTATACAGAAGAACTTTGTAAGATGGGAGCTCAGATTACTGTCAATGGGAAATCTGCTATTTTTGAAGGCGTTGAAGAACTTCATGGATGTCCTGTTTCTGCCTCCGATTTACGTGCTGGTGCTGCGTTAATTATTGCAGGAATTGCAGCTACTGGTGAAACAACTGTATCTGGCATTGAATATGTCGATCGTGGTTACGAGAATATTGAGAAAAAATTTAACTCTTTGGGAGCAAACATCACTAGAATTAGTGAGTCATAAGAAGTATCAAAAGAGCAAGTCAGGAGAAGTACATATGATTAAATTTTGTAATTTGTTTAGTGGTAGTAGTGGAAACTCAACTTTTATTGAGACACAGACCACTAGATTATTAATAGATGCCGGTATGTCATGTCAAAAAATATCAAAAGCATTAGAAAGCCTTCAAGTTTCACTAAAAGAAGTGGACGGAATTTTGATTTCTCATGAACATTCTGATCACATCAAAGGAATTGAAACAATTTCGAAAAAATATGAAATTCCTATTTATGCTACCGAAAAGACATGGGAAGCGATGAAAGGATTAAATGTTTCCTCTTCTTGCAAACAATTTTTTGTTCCCAATGTTTCGTTTGCGATTGGTGATATTCAAGTTGTACCATTTTCAATTCCTCACGATGCTGTAGATCCATGTGCTTTTAATCTTTTTCATGAGAATCGAAAAATCACGGTTGCTACCGATATAGGTCATTTAGATGAATCGTTAATGCAAAAAATGTATGCCAGTGATATTTTGCTGATTGAATCGAATTATGATACAGCCACACTGCTTTGCGGACCATATCCCTATTTGTTAAAAAAACGAATTCAAGGTGATTTTGGACATCTTTCTAATGAGGTAACTAGCAAGGCCCTAAAAACGATTTATGAAAATGGAGCAAACCATATTGTGCTTGGGCATTTAAGTAAAGAAAACAATTTCCCGGAACTAGCCTATCAAACTGTTTTAAATGAGCTCGAGACTTCTCATTGCGGTCTTCCTTTTACCTTAAGTGTTGCTCATAGAGATACCATAGATGAAGTAATCGAACTATCGTAATTTGAAATAGAGGTGCTCTTAAGATGAATCTAAAAATCATTTGTGTGGGAAAAATTAAAGAACAAGCTTTAACAGAATTAATTGCTGAATATCAAAAACGTATTGCAAAATATGCTAGTTTAGAAATGATTGAGCTTTCTGATGAGCCTATTCCTGAAAACTTTTCTGCAAAAGAGGCAGAACTTATCAAGAAAAAAGAAGGCGAAAAAATGGCAAAGGTAATCAAACCTTCTGACTATGTCATTTGCCTTGATTTAAAAGGAAAAGAACTAACATCCATAGAATTTGCACAAACTTTAGAACAAATCCCTGTTCAAGGGTTTAGTACAATTGATTTTGTAATTGGAGGTTCTTTAGGTATTGACTCTAAAATTGTTGCAAGCAGTAATTTGGTTTTATCCTTCTCAAAACTTACTTTCCCGCATCAATTATTTCGTGTTTTTCTACTAGAACAAATCTTTAGAGGATTTAAAATTAATCACCATGAAAAGTATCATTTATAAAAGAATTGCACTTGCTGCAGTTCTTTTTTTCTTTCTGCTACCTTTTACAAATAGAATATTTCTCCACCTTCATAGGAACGACTTGCCTAGAAAAGCCAGGAAGTTTAAGGGAGTACTCATAATCCACTTTCAAAAAAATTTCTTCTCCATATGCCACCTTTTTTGCCGTGTAATCCAAATGAATTTGTTTTTTTTGAAATCCTTGCTTTTCTAAATCCTCCAAGAGCATGTTTCCTTCTTTTTTGGTTAAATAGCCATACTCCTCTAACACAAAAACATACTTCATGCAAACACTGGATAGTTTTTCATACCAAATATATGGCATGATAATTTGTATTGCCGATACTAATAATGTTGAAATAATCATCATGCCAATGGCAATCACCAACGGTGTAGTAATAATAGAACTTCCTTTTTGATTTTTCATAGTTTCTCCTTAATGCTTTGGCATTTCTAAATACACATCTTCATGTACTTGAAATGTGAATACTTTTTCTAAGTATTTCGCTAAAATAATGGGTTTCACTTTCACCATTACAACTGTGTGAATCACTCTTCCTTCTGTTCTTTTTTGGGTAAAAGCATCTTTTTTATTGGGTGGATAGATTTGATACTCTTCTATCAAAACTTTTTGAATCAATCCCTCACGGTTTTCTAAAGCGTCATTTAAATGATAGTTTTTTTGTAACATCGTGCGGAAAAATTTTTCATATTCTTTGGTATGATAACTAAAATCATCGATATTAGCGCGAGTTTTATTGACGGAAAGAACGGCCGATTTATTGATGAAATACATGTCTGTTTTTATGGTATGAATCAGGCCGTTTACCGTTCCTATCAATATAGCAATCACCAACATAACAATCACAAGACTAATTCCGACGATTATCATCATAGCAGGAAGAATGTTTCCTTGATTTTGTTTCATAGTACTCCTTTATTTAATATATTGGGATAAATCACGATTATAAATGGTATTCCATGCTTCAAACACATCTATCTCAACTCTTTGTGTCACAGTTCCAACTTCTGAGCTTGCTTTAATCACAATTTCGTATGGTTTTCTGATACGAGTAAACAATTCATTTTCCGGTATCTCAAAGGCGTTTTTATCCCTTTGTCTTAACGAATTCCACGAGTGAAGTGTCTGCTTCGTTTGATAAGGAATCAGATAGCGAAGTGTATAATAGGCATGTTCCTCTCCTTCACTTTTCACTTTCATTTTCTTTGGCATACGGTAAGAAGCTTCAAACTCTTGCAAAGAAGCAAAGCGTGTTTTTTGTCCTCTCTGTTTTGGTTCATCCCACTCAAATTGTTTGGTAAGTGTGTCAAATGTCAAAATGCTTTTTTCTCCTGCAACTTCTAGCATCACTCTTTCCGCATATTTTGCATCTACTTCCACTTCAATCACTTGCCCTGCCATCACAAATGGTATGGATGTTTTTTTCGCCACTAGCAAATTGGTCAACTTTTCTATGCCATTTGCATGAGTGGATACTCGATGCACATCAATGGAGACAATCTGTGGCATAACTCCTTTTTCATTCTGGCGATTGACATCTTTTACAAATACATTACGATCCTTTTCTTCTATCACTTCCTCCTCGGGAAGCATTTCTCCTGAATAGATGGTAATGAAGCATTCTTTTTCATCATACATCGGTAAGTCTCCTTGGAAACAAGTTTCTAGCATTGCCATACATTTAATCGAAATTTGTTTTTGAGAAGCACTCCCCAAATCTGATTTTGGTATCGTCAAAAGATAAGTTGAGATAACTTCTGTTTGTTTCGATACGGTAGTGCAATCTCTAGAGACTCCCTCCACCCATAATTCTGTACGCAATTGTTTAATATCGTCAACTTCCGCATAGCCAGAAAGATTTTCGACATTAGCTCCATAAGAAACAGAAATCAAAAGATCTTCGCCATTTTCTGAAAAATGATAGGAAAGGCCTTGGTCAACATTAAGGTTTGCAATTAAGCTTGCATCTGCTGCCATAGGTTTGATATAAAAGGTTGCACTCCAATATACTCCATTTGCATCTTTTTTTCTTACTTCTATCACGCCGTTTGTTTGCCATGTAGCAACGTTTTCTACTCTGGTTTTATTTAAGCCAATCATAGGCGCAGTGAAGTCATATTCTGTATCATTTCTCCACAAGTGTTCAGAAAGCATGTATTCCTTTTGTTTTTGCGTTTGATATTTGGTAATATCTGACCACGATTCTACTCCTCCAGAGATTTCAACGTAGGGCCAATATAATGGGTTTGTACCAGAATCATAATCATAAGGAAACACTGGATTATGAACCTCTTTTCCTTGATAATTTTGTCCCAAAACCCAATATTCTCCTCTTTGATGATTTTTCTCCCACTTTCCGTCTGAAACATTCTTCCATCTTTGTCCGTGTTGTTATCATTTCAGGTGTTCCATAAACAAATAAATGGTAGTTTTGATAGATTTCTTCGTTAATCCTATATCCATTCAAGTTTTCGGTTGGAATTTCCATCACACCAAGCATATACAAAAAGCCAGAATCGGAAGCAAAACACATAGAAGATACTAACCATAAAATCATGACACCTAACAATCTTTTTTTCATTTTGTATCCTTTCTACGGCTTAAAATAGAAAACGTTAGGGGTAACAGATTTCCTATTTTAAGCCATTTTCGTGGCATATTTTTAATCAAAAATTTGTCACATTAGTTAATTTTGGAAAAATAAAATTCTGGAAGTTCATTTTCTCTTCGGTAGTAATCTACTTGGTAGCTGCCAAAAATTTTTTGTCCTATTTCAATAAAGTCATGTTCTTGCCCTGCAAATTTATCATTGACTTTTTCTTTGATATACTCTGCAATCTGTGAAGCTTGATAAGATCCAAACTCTCCTTCAAGTGCTTTTTCAAGCCTTTTGCTTAAATAGCTTTCCACATAATTTCCCTTTTGGAACTCATGATAATCCTCCCAAAGCTTAGAAATAACTATTTTCAAATAACAATGATTACTAAATACATCTACATGGCTACTTTCTTTTAAGTCGTATCCATTACTTTGATAATAGATAAAGCAAAAATCGTGCGCACCATTGGAAACTCGCTTTTCATTCGCACCATATAAAATGGCTAACTGATAACTATTATCTATTGCAGGATACTGCACAACTCCTACATAACCTGTTTCATTAACTAAGTTTTGAATGACTTTGATTACTTTTGAGGTGTCAAAAATATCACTTGTAATTTTTTGATGATTTACTGTTTGATACCTACCTTCATCGGTAACAAATAAAGAGCCTTTTTGAATTTCAAAATTTACATCATCATAAAGTGTTCCTTTTTTACTATGATTTTGATAATTAGCATATGCCAGAGACTTTTCTAAAGGATACAGCTTGTCCAAAGCTAGTTTTCTTTTCATTTGGGTAGCTCTTTGAATCATAACCACAGCCTCCGCCCTAGTAACCGGTTGATTTCCTCTAAAAGTTTTATCCTCATATCCTTTAATAACGCCAAGTGCCACTAGTTTTGAGGTGGTTTGTTCCTCATAAGCAGAAAGATCTGTTAACTTAGAGGAAGTTTTTTCAACTTCCTCCAATGGCAGATACCTTGCAAGAATAGTCGCTACATCATATCTTGTCATTTTCTTTTTAACCTCTTTCTTTTCTTCCTCTGTAATATATCCTCTTCTTTCTGCTGTCAGCAAATAAGCATCTGGATATAATACTGTTCCCTCTACTTCTAAAAAATCCTTGGAAGAAGTCAATAGCATCTTGACAAACTCTGGAAGTGTAATAGTACGATTTGGCTGAAAAGTACCATTTTCATAACCGCAAACCATTTGATCAAGCTGTGCATCTATAATTTGTTCCTTGGCCCAGTGATGATGAATATCTACAAGTTCTTGTGCATAAACTACTTGCCTACTCATGAATAAAACAATCATTCCTAGTATTATTTTTTTTAACATCTTTCAATAACCCCCTTGATTCTTCTTGCCAGATAGGCTGGAGAATTATGAATATCCATCATATCGCAAACATGCTCAAACTGCGATAATTTTGAAACCGTTTCGTAAGTTTTTGCATCTGTCACTATCATTAAATGATTTACCTTTTGAATCTCTTGCGCTTGATACTCATCTTCCATCAAAATGACAAAATCGGTTTTATTGATTCGATGAGATAAATCAGGTTTTATTTCTACCGTTTGATTCATCTCTTTTTGGAGTGACTCTTGTAGCTGGCTACTCTTCCCGTTTAGCATCAATGATATAAATCTTCACTTTCATTTCTCCTTTCTCATAAAAAATCAACTTACGCCTGTCATATTGAAGGTTGCTATTTCTCTTAACAGATTGATTTGCTTTGCTTCTTCATGCGTTACGGCAATAATAACGGTATCAATGATTCCCGTTTCACTTTCAGAAATACGCTTTCCTTCTATATCAAAGCATTCAATCACTTTTTGATTTTTTAGGAGAGGAATGATTTCATAGCCATATTCTAGAGAACCAATGGATAGTTTTTCTGCATCTTTAAAAAGAGATTCTGATAAATCACTTCTAAGTGTCACGTAAACATTGACAAGAGAGTTTGGTTTAATCGCATACGATACTCCATTTTCTGGAGTTTTGATTTTGATAGATATCTTTTCTTTTTCTTGTTCCACTTCATAAATAGATAGAT
This sequence comes from Clostridiales bacterium UBA1234, assembly GCA_002308995.1. Lineage (GTDB taxonomy): Bacteria > Bacillota > Clostridia > TANB77 > UBA1234 > UBA1234. The sequence goes on from DBWQ01000007.1 coordinate 19,406, forward strand.
TCTCTTTGGTATCAAACTGTTGAAACAAAGCAATTTGGCCTTTTAAAATGTTATCTTTTGCATACAAATCTTGTATTTCCGAAAAATTTCTAACCACTTTAAGATTGGCGACAAGAGAAATGGCAATTTCTCCTTCAAAGAATTGCTCTTCGTTTAGCTTTTCGTTTGCCATAATATCTTCTTTTAAAAACAAGATTTTTGTCTTGGGTTCATATTGAATTAACTTTCTTTGCAACGTGGTTGATAAGGAAAATAAAACAACTGTTAGAAGCATGGCAGGGAAAAATATCCATAGTTTCTTTTTCATTTTTTCACCTACTATACTGTAAAAATAGTACTTCCTGTACGATTAAACCAATTGGTGATTTGTGTCATTAAGGTATTGAATAAATTTTGCATTTGTGGATAAAACACCGTAATGACGAGTACCAACAAGACACCTGAAATTAATACTACTTGAAGCATTTCGGCTCCCCTTTGTTCTTTTAATTTTTTGCTTAATAACTTTTTCATTTTTATACCTCCTATGAATTAAAAATGGTACTAAAACCGTTTCCTAAAGAAACAAATAAAGGATAAAACGTGATTAAAATCATATTGCCTAGTGCAATGAAAACTCCAAACGTGATATAAAGAACTTTACTTCTTGTGTCATCTCTCATTTTTTGTAGATATTTTTCCTTTAATGCCTCTGACAAATTGTCTAGTACTTCTATCATGTTCTCTACATGGTTGTATTGTCTTAATGAATTACAAAAAAGCTCTATCTCTGGAATATCAAATCGACTTTCTAATTCTTTGAGTGATTCTTCAATATCCAGTTCAGATAATTCATATTTTGTTGAAAACTTTAGCATAGCTCTTTTGAAATCGGGATTTTGACATATCTCAAATTGTTGTTTCAAGGAATCTTTCAGCATGATATTTGCTGATAATTGAAGAGAAATGGAATTGGATACTTGCATTAGATCGGTACATATTGCCGCATCTCTTGCCTTTTTGTTTAGATAAATGTACCCATCAACGAAATAATAGCCCAAAAGGGTTAGAAAAGTGGTCATCAAAACAGAGTCAAAGTTTACTCTTGAGGTCACAAAAAAAGTACCAGCAAAAGCTACTTTGACAGTATAATAAGATACACTATTGAAATGGAGGGGATTACCTTGTTTGGATAAAAACTCTTCTTTGGACTTTAAAAAATGATATTTCTTTAGAATTTTTTGGAATTTGTCATCATTTGGAACCAACAATGGATTGTTTTTCTTTTTAAAATTGATAGCACTACGTTTTTTGGAAAATTCTTCTAGTACCAAAAATGATAAAACAAAAAACAAACTAAACAGAAGTATTTGCACTTTTACTTTCACATCCCTTAGTTTATTTTACTCATACTATATTGTCCCGGTAGCGAAAAGTCAAGTATATTTGTTCGCCATTTTTCGACAAAAATCGACATTCCTCCAAAATTTTACCAAAAAAGTCCCAATTTTTTACTTTTTCGTTGACATATTTAGTTTAATGTGATATACTTTGGTAAAATTTGATTCAGGGGGTAAGGATATGAAGTCAACAGGTATTGTAAGAAAAGTAGATGAACTTGGCAGAGTGGTTTTACCTATCGAATTAAGAAGAACGTTAGATATTGATATCAAAGATCCTATCGAAATATACGTTGAAGATTCAAAGATCATTCTTAAAAAGTTTGAACCAACTTGCATTTTCTGCGGTGAAAGCGAAAACGTTGTTTCTTTCGAAGAAAAAAACATTTGCAAAAACTGTCTTGAAAAATTAAAGAACATCTAAATAAAAAAGTCGTGCAACGCACGACTTTTTTATTATGTTTTTATTTAATAGAATAATTCATACTTCCATCATAGTTAAGTCCCTTAATATAGTATACTTGCCAATCAGCATCTATTACATAAGCATCCCCTGAGGAACTACCAAATTGGATCGTAGGAGTTTCGTCTCCTGAAAAATACGCAAGATACCCATGGCCAAATTCTGCATCACGATAATCTATTTTTTCTAGACTAACCAAATATCCCGTGACAGGGTCATAGATTTCTCCAAAACTAACAAATTCCGAAGGTGCCTTTTCTAAATAGACTTTTTTAAATCCAGCCATTAGTTTGTTTTCCGTCATTCCTTTTCTGGCATTTTCTATTTTGGCATTATCCACGCCGACTTGTACATTTTTCATTACTTGCATATATTTGGTATATTGTGCTTTATCTGGCACATCACTTGTTGTTTGTATCACAATAGATGCCAAAATAATGATAATCACTATTGTCAAAATCAAAACAATTAAAGAAATTCCTTGATTATTTTTCATTCGTTCTCCTCCATCTTTTATTTTTTTGCATAAGAAATAAAATATGACATATACTAAGAATATCAAATCTAATTGTGAGATATGCATAAGCCTAATGGATGATTGGTTTCATATCCTATGCACCAAAAGCAAACAGTTAGATTTGTGTGATTTCAATTTCGTCTGGGTGATTTTAGTCGCTCTCCGCGAAATAGAGGCATCGCTTTACTATGCTTTCATTATGATTGCATCGTAAAGAATGGATGTCTTTTTTATTTTTCTATCACAATTTCTCCTAATTTGATAGCAGCCACTTCATAGCTATTTCCAATTTCTTTCTTTTCTGTCATCGTTTTCATGATGATATCTGCAATTCTAAGCTGTGTGGGATTAATGGCATTGGCAGCAATAAATGCACTACGATTTCCTTTCGCACCTGCATGGGCAAAGCCTCTTAAGTTGCCAAGGACAATAATATTGCCCTCTGCAATTACCTCAGCTCCTCCATTCACATCGCCAAGTACCACAATGCTTCCTTCAAAATCTACTCTTCTGCCAGAGCGTATGGTTCCTGTTACCACTTTGGTATTGGTAATGGTAGTATCTTTGGTAAAAATGTTATTAATGGATGCTAGCCCCATTTGTTTGGGACGCTCTATTTCAACCTCTTGTGGCGTTTTTTCATGAATCATATTCATAATTTCAATTTCTTCTCCATCCAATAGTCTTTTACCTTTTACCACTATTTTTCCATCTACTTCATCAAATAATGTATCTGAAGAATCTAGTATTTGGGCAAGTTTCTCCTTAATTTCTTGATAACTTGCATCTTTATTTAAAGTGACTACTAATTTTTTATCCTTAGTTTCAAATAAAACATCAGTATTCAATGTAATCTTTCCTTTCTCACATAAACACTTTTCGTATCCTTCTTACTCTACCTTATTATATCATTTAATGATTTAAGTTCAATATTTTCATTAATATTATCGTTATTATATCCGAAATACTCTTCCATCACTTCTTTGACAACAGGAGCCGTGTAGCCTCCGTGTCCTCCATGCTCAATAACACAAACAACTGCTATTTGAGGATTGTCGTATGGTGCAAATCCTACAAACCAAGCATTAGGGGAACCACTCCCCGCCGTTGCTGTACCCGTTTTTCCTGCCACTTCAATCGGAAAAGAGCTAAAGGTACTATACGCCGTTCCACCTCTATCACTCGTAACACTTCTCATTCCTTCAAAAACAGCTTGCATGACCTCAGGAGAAATGTGTAAATCACCTGTTTGAATCTCTGATTCTCCTGTTTTGGAAGTAACCGTCTTACGATATTCTGACGGTGATACTTCTTCTCCATTAGAAGAAATAACATCTTTAATAATGGATAGCTGATTTTTGACACCACCATTGGCGATAGTAGCAATATAGTATGCCATTTGAATCGGTGTAAAACTATTATAGGATTGGCCAATTCCCGCAGAAAGAGTATCTGCAATCATCCACGTTCTTTCCTTGCCATCTTGTGCGGTTAATGAATTCATGTATTCTTTTGACGCAAGCGTTCCACGCACTTCTCCTAACAATTCAATTCCTGTTTTGGAACCAAGGCCAAATTTTCTGGCATATTCTGAAAGTTTATCAATTCCCATGCGATAAGAAACTTCATAAAAGTAATAATTACATGACACTTTTAAAGCTTTTAAAGCATTCACAGCACCATGAGTTGAGCCATAATCTGACCATATCCAACAAACAGGTTTATGTCCTTTATCATATCGCCCTCTGTCTACTACAATATCATCGACACCAATCGCACCCGATTCAAGAGCAGCAATCGTTGTTACCATTTTAAAGGTAGAGCCTGGAGAATAGGTACCTTGAATTGCACGATTAAACATCGGGCGGTCTTCATTTTGAAAATACGCTTCAAATTCTTTATTGGTAATCCCATCAGAAAGATCACTAGGATTATAATTAGGATAACTTGCCAAGGCTAATACTTCTGCCGTTTTAACGTCTAACACGACAATAGCACCAGCTGTCGCATCCGCAAATTTTTCAGCATAACCACCAGATTGAATCATATGAATATACTTTTCAAGCACTTCTTCTGATTTTTTTTGTAGGTCAATATCAATCGTTAAAACAATACTATCCCCCATTTTACTCTCATCAACAGTAGTACTCTCTGTTATTCTCCCTTTGGAATCCATGGCTAGTCTATCCTTACCATTTTCTCCTCGTAAACGTTCTTCAAAGGTGGCTTCAATTCCCGTCTTACCAATGGAATCATTCATAGAGTATCCTTCATTTTTTTTACTTTCATATTCACTACTACTGATGGCACCCATGTATCCAATAATATGAGATGCCACCGTCCCCGTCAAGTACTTTCTTTTAGGGTGTTTTGCGAGACTAATGCCGGAGAATTCGTTGTTTCTCTCCTCTATTTCAAGCATACTACTCTCAGAAATATCGCTTGCTAGTGTAACACTTTTATAGCTCGTATATCCTTTTGTGCTAATCTCATAGCGAAGTGGAATAACACGAGCAAGAAATGGTTCCTCCTCATCCTCCATTTCAAACCTTTTTTGAAAATAGGAAATGGCATCTTGGACACTGCAATTGGTAGGAAGTCCAAATTCCTTTTTCCACTCACGAATGCTCTCTTCGCCTTTTGTGAATACCATTTTGCTAAAATCTATTGGAAAATTGTTAATATACTTATCTCCATTTTTCTCTAATATTTGAGAAATCTTGTACAAACTGTGGTTAAGTTCTTTCTTGCCAATCTTAGTATAATAAATACAAACATCATAAGCTGTTTCATTTGTAACCAACGGCTTACCATATCTATCGTAGATTTCTCCTCTAGGTGCAGGAACTTCCACTTCCCTCACAAGTCTTTTTTCTGATTGTTCTAAAAAAGATGCCCCATTCACAATTTGCAAATGATACAATCTCATGATAAATATAATTCCCACAAGACATACCAGTATCATTAATAAATAAAAACGACTTTTGATGGCGCTCACCTCTTTTACAACAGATAATAATTATTCTTAGTTCGATTGAGTAAATCGGATAGTCGATATAAAAATGAAAAAGAAATAATAGTAATAAACATATTATAGACGGCTTCTTTGGCAAGTTCCATTCCCCAAAAAATTGGCGTCAATTCGATTTTAAATAGCAATATATTCAAAAGAAGAATGATTCCTTCAAAGACCACCGTTCCAACACCTACCATAGCAACGGCTGTTGTACGATTTTCTTTAGAAAAATCTTGTCCAACTCTACCACATAAATAACCAAGCAAAAGGTACGCCGAAAGAAATGCTCCCAAGCATTTTCCTTCTATCAAATCAAGCATCATTCCATAAACGGCTCCCACTCCCGCTCCACGTTCTTTGCCCGTCATGAGTCCAACCGATGCTACCAAAACTACTCCTAAGTTAGCAGTAGTTCCCACCAATCGAATGAGATCGAACACATTAAATTGCAACATTATGACAAATAGTATTACCATTAGTACAATTAAATAAATGGATAAATCTCTCATGGTTCCTCCACCTTTTGCACAATAATTGCCACAGTCTCTAGCTTTTCAAAATTGACTTGCGATTCAATGACTGCTTCGTTTTCTAAAGGATTATTCTTTTGCTCAAAACTTTTTATCTTACCAATGACAATGCCTTTCGGATAAATTCCACCCATCCCAGAGGTCTCAATTTTATCCCCTTCAATTAAAGATACCCCTATCGGAATATTGGTCACTTTCATTTGGTTTTTAGAGGAAAGGCCTAAATGTCCTTTGGTAATCACATGATCTCTTGTCCTAGTAATTCTTGCTGAAACAGCATTTCCTGCATCTAAAATAGAAACTAGTTTGGCCGTATGCCCCGTGACAGATTGAATATATCCCACTAGACCATCCTTACAGATAACCGCACTATTGGGCATAACACCATCTTTTTCTCCCTTATTAATCGTATAGACGTGGCTCCAATTACTACTTGACATTAAGATAATATCTGCAATCACAACATCATAATTAGGATAAGATTCTTTCAAATTTTCTTGCTTCACTAAATTGTTATTCTCTGCAACAATCACTTCATAATCTGCCATCTTTTCTTTCAGTGTTTTTACTTCTTCCTTTAAGCGTTCATTTTCTTCTTTGAGCAATTTGATATCTTGAAAGAAAAGCTTTTTATCCTCTTTCCAAAACTGTCTCACATATACAATCGCACGTTGTGGGAGCGTTACCAAATCTGATGTAATTTCTTCTAGAATTGTTACTTTACGCGAAACGCCATTCGTTAAATTAATCAAAGAAAACAATGCAATCACGACAAACATTTTCAAAATAACGACTATCTTCTTTTTTTGCATTGTTCTCCCTCCTTATTTAATCTTCTTTTTACATCAAAATAGCGATATACATTGACAAAATATAGTCAATGTATATCCTAAGAAACTAACGTCTTTTGGCATTCACCAAAACGCCTTTTAGATTATCTAAGTTTTCTAACACTTTGCCAGCACCTTTTACCACACAATCTAGTGGGTTCTCAGCAACATTAACAGGAATTCCTGTTTCTAGCGCAAGAAGTCGGTCAAAATTTTTGATAAGCGCTCCTCCTCCAGAAATCGTAATTCCATTCACCATAATATCCGCTGCAAGTTCAGGCGGTGTTTTTTCAAGCGTCATCTTGACGCCATCCACAATTTGCATGATAACTTCTTTCATTGCTTCTTCTGTATGTACCGAAGTAAGGGTAATCGTTCTAGGAAGACCTGTAGAAAAGTCTCTTCCTTTCACATCCATTTCTTCTGTAGTCATAGAAGGATAGGCACAGCCAATCGACATCTTAATTTCTTCTGCCGTTGTTTCTCCAATGGCAACATTAAACTTCTTTTTCACGTAGTCAATAATTGCCTCATTTAATTCGTCTCCCGCAATACGAAGTGATTTACTGGTAACAACACCACCTAAAGAAATGACACATATTTCACTAGTGCCCCCACCAATATCTACAATCATCGTACCACTTGGTTCCCCAATTTTAAGTCCTGCTCCAATCGCTGCAGCCATTGGCTCTTCCATTAAATACACTTCTCTTGCCCCAGCTTTTTCTGTTGATTCTATCACTGCTCTTTCTTCCACTTCTGTTACTCCTGTTGGCACACAAATGACAACTCTTGGACGAGCAATCACATATCTTTTACATGCTTTTGCTACAAAATACTTTAGCATCATACTCGTTGCTGTAAAATCTGCAATTACTCCATCTTTTAATGGTCTGATTGCATCTAAATTCTCCGGTGTTCTTCCGAAGCATTTCTTTTGCTTCAGTTCCTGCTGCAACAACTTGCCCCGTATATTTATCCACAGCAACGACAGATGGTTCTCGAATAATGATGCCTTTTCCTTTTAAATGTACCAATGTATTTGCTGTTCCCAAATCAATTCCAATATCTTTTGCAAAAAAGCCCATGTTTTCACCTCTTTATATTTTCTTTAATCTTTTTAGGCTTGAAAAAGTTGAATCGCCAACAATCACATGATCAATTAATCGTATTCCAAAAAGAATCCCTGCTTCTTTCACTTTTTGAGTACATTTTAAATCATCTTCGCTAGGATTAACATCTCCACTAGGATGATTATGTACAAGTACAATGCCATGTGCGCCACATTTGATTGGCTCTCTATAAATATCCTTCATCTCTATACTCGCAGTATTTAACTGTCCCACTGCATTTTGAATGATTTGAATCACACGATGATGAGAATCCAGTAAAATCGTTTTAATAATCTCTCTTTTTTCATGTTTAAACTCTGCTCCTATAAGATGGTAAACATCTTCTGGAGAAGTTAATTGTTTTTGGAGAAACGAATTCGGCTTTGTTGCACGATTAGCAATCTCACATACAGCTTTTAATTCGATGGCTTTCACACGACCAATCCCTTCTTTTTTTCTTAATTCTTGAAGGGAAAAATCATTTAGAAAGCTAATACCTCTTTCTTTCGTATCATCCTTTAACAAGTTTTGTGCAATTTCAATAGCAGTCAAATTTTTGGTTCCTGTTTTAATCACAATTGCCATTAATTCTGCAAGCGATAAACTCTCTGCCCCATAAGCTTCTAATTTTTCATAAGGGCGTTCCATACAAGGTAATTCTTTTAGTTTCATAAAAAGACCTCTCCTTTACGATTTGTCCTCAAACCGTAAACTGATTGTGTCTCTTCTTTCTCTTCCTTTTTCTGGCCCCTTTTTAAAAACATTATAACGATTTCTGTCTTTCTTTTCAAGTGGATTTTTAAGTATTTTTAAGTATCCGTAAGGTTTAAAAGGATATCTTTCGACAAAAGAATTCATTAAAAAAAGACATTCTACTTTTTTAGTAAAATGTCTCTTGCCCTTTTCTTAATCCTTATTCAATTCCAAATCTTCTTTTGGTTCCTTTGATGGTATTCGTTAAATATCTTTCCCATATCGCATACTCATTCGAACCTTCACGAATGATTTCTAAACGATACTGTGTTGCTGATAGTTTCATAATCCTAACAATATCGGCATCAGCAAGCCCAAGTTTTTCCATTTCTTCAGAAATCAGTGAGATACCCTTGCCATTATCTTTTATTTCCACTGTCATATTTTTGGATTGATTATCACGGTTGTCAATTACCTCCATACTCATCGCATCACTAAATGGTAAGAATTCTCCCAAAAACATTGCCAAATTTTTAGGAATCTTCATTTCCTGATCTGTCAATTTTCCTACTTCCATAATTAGGGAGGTCATCGCCTTAAAATCTGACTCTTTTAAATCCTTAACAATTCTTGACTTCTTAACTTCTTTTTGCGCTTTTTCTTTTCCTAGTAATCGATCTAAATCCTCTTCTGTTTTATTGGTTTCAGCAAAAGCATCTATTTTAGCTTCTTTTTCCGCTTCCATTTCTACATTTTTTCTAAGGGAAATACCTTCGTCGAATTCAATTTCGAAATCTTCTAAATCATCTTGATGAATCATTCCTAAGCCAACACCCTCATCATACACTTGTTCCCCAATCACTTGCTCTTTATCACCATATAGCTCACTAATACTTGGAATTTTACGATCAATAATTCTTGAAACAATTTCTCCCTTCATCGCAAGAAGTGCAATATCATCCTTGTCTGCATTTTTAAAGATGGCAAGTGCTTCCTCCATCTGTTTTAAAAAGCGAGTGAAAAGCTCTTTGTCTTCTGTTTCATAACAAATCTCCGTAATAAGACAAGTGTTTTCCACAAGTCCACCCTCTGAAAACTTTCCGCCAGAAATATATATGTAAGAAGGTTTGTTATCAGACTTAAAAACATATAATCTAGTTTCTACTTTACTAGTATCTCCATTCACATTAATGCTGAGATTCGCTCCTAAATTCAAAACTTTTAATAACACATCTTTTGATGTGTTTTTACGATCAACACCAACGCATATATGAATCTTTATTCCTCTTTCTGAAGCACTTTTTAAATCCTCCTCTAAATAATCAATGGCAGAATCCTTGGCAATACCAGAAATAATAAAAACCTCTCCAAAATCTTCTCCAAGCCTTTGTTTTAAAATATCTCCCATGGTCTTTTCTTTTGGCTGATTGAAATAGTTTATTTTCATAAATATGCGCTCCTTTTGTATCTAAATTCTATCAAAATTTTAGCATAATATGATAAAAAATGCAATCAAAAGTCATAAACTGACAAAATTATCCAAAAACGATTTCTGCCAGGGACGTCCTTTATGATTTTTGCATATATTTTAATGAATAGATTTTCTATTCAAGGACACAATGATAGTAAGAAAATTATGACACATATAATAGAGGTGAGTCATGTGACAATTAAAAGAGGCGAAATGTATTTTGCAGACTTAAGCCCTGTTGTGGGTTCCGAACAAGGAGGAATTCGACCCGTTTTGATTGTACAAAACGATATTGGAAATAAATTTAGTCCCACGGTCATCGCAGCAGCGATTACCTCTCAAACTGAAAAAAATAAACTTCCCACCCATATTCATATCCACTCAAAAGAACATGGATTAATGAAAAATTCCATTATCTTAGCTGAGCAAATTCGAACGATTGATAAATCTCGTTTAAAAGAAAAAATTGGGCAAGTAGATGAAGCTATTATGGGGCAAGTCAATAATGCATTAGGCATTAGTTTCGGTCTAAGCTAACACAATCAAGAGGATTTCTTAAGCTACTTACTTAAGAAATCCTCTATTTTTTGGATTAATTCTGCTTGGTTGTCTATTTGGTTTACCACACTTCTCATTTCTGTCGCATAAGGTAGTCCCTTAATATACCATGCAATCCATTTGCGCATTTCTCTTACCGCTATATATTCCCCCTTATCTTTAGAAAGCATGGCTAGATGTTTCAGTATCATCTGTTTCATCATTTCTTTTGATTTAAAAATCTCCCTTTTTTCAAGAATTTCTTGGAATATCCACGGATTTCCTAAACTTGCTCTGCCAATCATAATCGCATCACAACCCGTTTCTCGAAACATTTTTTCCGCTGTTTCAAAGCTTACTACATCTCCATTTCCAATCACAGGAATAGAAACAGCATCTTTCACTCTTTTAATGATATCCCAATCTGCCTTTCCAGTATAAAATTCTTCTCTTGTTCTGCCATGAATGGTAATTGCCGCCACATGATTCTTCTCCGCAATTTTAGCAATCTCTACTGCATTAATATGATCCGCATCCCATCCTTTTCGAATCTTGATGGTAACAGGAACTTTTGCCTTTTCAACCACTTTTCCGTGTGATTTCATCAATGAGATCAGGGTGAAGCATTAGCCTAGAACCATCTTCATTTTTCACCACTTTCGGTGCAGGACACCCCATATTAATATCTATCAAATCTGCCTGCTCGCTAATGCTTTCTGCGACATTCGCCATCATATCACTATCAGAGCCAAAGATTTGAATAGCAAAAGGCGTTTCATTCGGCGCTTTTTTCATTAACTGACTGGTTTTTTCATCATGATAAAAAAGTCCCTTCGCACTCACCATTTCGCTTACCGTAAGTCCTGCGCCAAACTCCTTGCAGATACTACGATATGTCACATCCGTAATTCCCGCCATCGGTGCTAAAAAAACAGCATTATTTGTTTCCACATTTCCAATTTTCATATGTTTCTTCCTCTTTTTCTTGTCAAAATCAAAAATTATTCAAACATCTTTTTGTTTCTTCTACCACTGACACTAAGAACGAGTCCCAGTGCAATAAAATTTGTCAGCATCGCACTTCCACCATAACTAATAAAAGGAAGAGGAATTCCTGTAATCGGCATTAATCCAATATTCATTCCTACGTTTTCTATAAAATGAGCCAAAAACATGCTTGCGGCGCCTATGGAAAGAAAAGAACCGTAATCGTCCTTTGCCGTTTTGGCAATATAAAAGCTTTTAACGATTAACAACACAAACAGTATTACCACAAGGGTAGATACCACAAATCCCATTTCTTCTGAAATCACTGCAAAAATAAAATCTGTCGTTTTCATTGGCAAATACCCTAATTGCGACTGGTTACCATTATGAAGCCCCATGCCCCACATTTGACCAGAACCAACAGCAAGCTCCGATTGAATGATATTATAACCGGCACCACTAGGATCCATTCCAGGGTTTAAGAAAACGGTAATTCTATTCTTCGCATAATCCGGTAAAACATATTGATACGCTAGGAATACACTAATCACAACCGTCACAATGGCTCCCAAAACATACCAACCACTAATCCCCGCAATAAAAATCATCATAGCAGCCACCACTAAGAATACCATTGCCGTACCATAATCTGGTTGTAACGCCAATAGGATACAAGGAACTGCTACATAGATTAATACTAGAATCACATAAAACGGATGATTTAGTTTGCCTCTTTTTTTAAAAAACTCCAATAGTTTTCCAAGACCTATAATGAGAGTAATCTTGGCAATTTCCCCTGGTTGGATACTGATATTGCCTAATTGAAACCAGCTTCTTGCTCCATAGATAGGGGGTGTGAACAAAACCGCTATCAAACTCAGTAGTGTTAGAAAATAAATTGGAAGCCATAACTTACCGTAAGATATCGTAATCGATTAGGAGCACCACCATCATGCTCACCATCCCCGCACCAAACCAAATCAGTTGTTTGGTCACTTCCTCCATATTGCCATTGACTCCCCCATTTGCACTATGAAGAGCCACAATTCCAATTCCAAAAAGAACAAGGGCAATCACAATAAGCCCATAATCAATTGATTTAAATATCTTTTTGATCATGAATTCACTCCTTATCTATAAAGTCTTCTCCTTAATAAATAGTGAGGCGCGGAGGATACTACCGCGCCCAATGGTTATTCTTCTTTTTTCTTTTTAGTTGCTGCTTTTTTGGTTGTCGTTTTCTTCTTCGTGACTGCCTTTGGTTTTTCTTCAGGTTCTTCTGTAGGTGTGATTTCCTCTACTTTTGTTTCTTCTTTTACGGTAACCTCCGTATTCTCTACCGCCTTATCAACATTCTTTGTGATATCCTCTGTCACAAATGATTCCGTGCGTTCTTCGCCAATAGGTGATGGCGTAGAATACTCCTCAGATTCCTGCTCCATGAGTAATTCCTCTTTATTCTTTTTGGCAAGTTCCTCAATTTGACTTAAAATCTGTTCAGCTGCCGCATCGACCCTTTCCTCTGAAAGTTCAGAAACCATGTCCATATCCATCTCATCTAACTCACCTTGAGGAGCAACTGGTTTGACATTCTTAATAGGAATATTCGCATAAAGAGCAGGCCCTTCCAGTCCAACTTCCATTCCCCTTGTCAATTCTACTTCTAAAGACTCTTCATCAATTTCAATATATTTTTTAATCACATCGATTAATTCCTTTTTCATCATATCAAAGAAATCCGGAGAAACACTCGCACGATCTTGCATTAAAACAAGTTTTAAACGATCTTTTGCTGCTTGTTTTGATGCGACTTCTCTATCTTTCTTTTGAAATGTTTTCACAAAACTGAAAACAGGTTCAAACACTTCTTTTAGTTCCATAGATATGCCTCCTTATTTTTAGGCTTGCTTCAATGGTTTTGTCCAGAAATCTTTAAATTTTTTCCAAGCACTCTCATCTTTTCCTGGAATGGTAACAGGAATCTCTTCGCCTAAAATTCTTCTTGCCGTTTCCATATAAGCTTTTCCAGATTGTGATTTGCTATTGGTAACAGAAGGCTCTCCTTTATTGGTTTGAATAATGACATTTTCATCATCTGGGATAGCACCAATGAGTTTCACAGAAAGAAGTTCGACGATATCATCCGCATCCATCATTTCCCCTTTTCGAACCATTTTGGTACGAATTCTATTTAAGATAAGCATTGGTTTTGGAAGACTACTGGATTCTAAAAGACCCACGATACGATCCGCATCTCTTACAGCAGATACTTCTGGCGTAGTAACTACTAAAGCACGGTCTGCACCAGCAATTGCATTTTTAAAACCTTGTTCTATTCCGGCAGGGCAATCAATAATAACATAGTCAAACTCGATTTTTAATTCCTCACAAATCTTTTTCATTTGTTCTTCATTAAGGGCATTTTTATCTCTTGTTTGAGCGGCAGGAAGCAAAAATAAACCCTCATATCTTCTATCTTTAATGAGTGCTTGTTTTAGTTTGCAATTTTCTTCGACAACATCCACAATGTCATACACAATTCTATTTTCTAGGCCCATCACCACATCTAAATTTCTAAGACCAATATCCGTATCTACAAGGGCAACTTTCTTGCCCATCATGACAAGTGCTGTTCCTAAATTTGCTGCGCTAGTCGTCTTTCCCACGCCGCCTTTTCCTGATGTTATGACAATTACTTCTCCCATAAATATCCTCCATTCTCCTCATAAAGTCGTGCTTCCGTAGTCTTTTTTGTTACACAACTATGATATACATGAATGATAAAAATGTCAATGGAATCATAGGGGTTTTTTACAAAAATAGAGGTGGCCACAAGTCACCTCTACATAATATGATTCTTTGAAATCCTTCTACGCATATATTTATTTCATAAACACCTTATAAGCTTTATAAGACATGTAAATATCAAATTTACTAGCAACTTCATATGGAGAATGCATTGATAAAACAGGTGTGCCACAATCAATGACATCCATGCCTTTATCAGCAAGAATATAGGCGATTGTCCCACCGCCTCCTTCATCCACTTTGCCAAGTTCAGCTATTTGGAACCTTACCTTATTATCATCAAATAGTTTTCTAAGCTCTGCCACATACTCAGCATTAGCATCGTTAGCCCCAGATTTTCCCCTTGCTCCTGTATATTTATTTAAACCAACTCCCATTCCAAAGAAAGAAGCGTTTCTCTTCTCGGAAGTAGATGCATAAATAGGATCAAATGCACCATCCACGTCAGCGGAAAGCATTTTAGAATTTCTAAGTAATCTTGACATTACATTTGGATTATGTTCCTCTCCATTTAAAACAAGAAGTTCACCAATAAAGTCTTCTAGGGTTCTCGCTTCCATACCCGTGTTCCCCACACTACCAATTTCTTCTTTATCAACCAAAATACAAATAGCGGTATGTTTTGGATTCTTCACTTCGCAAATCGCTCTTAAGGACGTATAGGCACATACTTTATCATCTTGACCATAAGCGCCAACCATACTTCTATCAAAGCCAATGGTTTTTGCTTTAAACGCTGGTACAATCTCTAGCTCTGCACTTAAGAAATCTTTCTCCACAATTCCATACTGGTCATTTAATATCTTCATGATATTAATTTTCACTTTTTCGCTAACTTTTTCATCGTCAAAAGGAATACTACCAATTAATAGGTTTAAGTCTTCTCCTTCAATTCCCTCTGACATCTTTTTTTCCATTTGACGTCTTGCCATGTGAGGAAGTAGGTCTGTAATCACAAATGTGAAATCGTCTCCCTCTTCTCCCACGCTAATCTCCACTTTCTTACCATTTTTAAGTGCCACTACACCATGAATAGCAAGCGGAATGGTAACCCATTGATACTTCTTGATTCCTCCATAATAGTGTGTTTTAAAATAAGCAAAACCATTATCCTCATACAAAGGATTTGGTTTTAAATCAAGCCTTGGAGAATCGATATGTGCTCCCACAACGCGAAGACCACTTTCTAAACTTTCTGAGCCTATTACTGCTAAAATAATATTTTTGTCGCGATTTACATAATAAACTTTGTCGCCTGCTTTTAACTTTTTCATCTTATCAATCGGTTTAAAGCCATTCTCCTGTGCAATTTGGATGGCGGATTTCACGCATTCTCTTTCTGTTTTGGATTGATTTAAAAAGTGAATATACTCATCGCAAAACTCTCTAATGGTGCGTCTATCACTTTCCGATGTTTCATCCCATCCATTCTTAGGATTATTTAATAATTCTTCTTTCAGTCTTTGTCCTTCTGTTTTGATATCTGACATAATGATCCTCCTTTGTTATTATCTTTTATAGGTATTATATACAAAATCGCTTATTTTATCAATATGGTATCTTTCTATTTTGAAGAATCCTCTAGGCACTTTTTATATACTTCCGACTTGGTCATATGCTTCTCTTTGGCTACTTTTTTCATTGCCTCTTTTTTATCCATACCCTCTTTTAAATACTGCTCCATGAGTTCTTGAACCGAAAGAGAAGTGGTCTCCTCTTCTTCTACCATAGGAGCACCTTCCACCACAATGACAAATTCTCCTTTAATATTCTCCTCTGTATAATAGGCATTGGCTTCCTCCAATGTCATTCGTAAAAACTCTTCGTGGATCTTTGTGATTTCACGAGCCAAAACAATACGGCGCTCTTTTCCAAATGTTACTAAAAAATCCTGTAGGGTTCTTTTTAGTTTGTGGGGTGCCTCATAAAATAGCATCGTTCTTGTTTCATTTTTTAAAACATCTAGTCTTTCTTTGCGGCATCGTTTGTTAATCGATAAAAACCCTTCAAACACAAATTTTGTTGTATCAAATCCAGAGGCAATTAAGCCTTGAATGCAAGCCACTGCACCAGGAATGGGAACAATTTCAATGCCACTTTCAATACAAGCTTTGACCAAATCCTCACCCGGATCAGAAATAGCAGGGGTACCCGCATCCGACACCAAAGCCAAATTTTTCCCTTCTTGCAAAAGAGAAATCACATGTCCGACTTTTACCCCTTCATTATGCCTATAAAAACTAATTAACGGTTTTTGAATTTCAAAGTGTGTTAACAAATGAAGTGTTTTTCGTGTATCTTCTGCTAAAACAGTATCCACTTCTTTTAATATGCGAAGTGCGCGCAATGTGATATCTTCTAAATTTCCAATAGGAGTTGCTACTAAGTATAATTTTCCATTTTCCATCTTATTTTTCTCCTCTTTTCTTGCCATATATTTGAAAGATGTCATCGGTATATTCCCCATTTGAATCATAGACGTAAAGTGGCTTCTCCCACTTTAAAAAAGGTCTTCCAGACCTTACTCCCTCCACCAATACTAAGTTTGCTACCGAATGAGGAGCAGGATACACCATTTTAATTCTTTTGGGTTCTAACTGATGCTTTCGCATTTCATAAAAGATATCCACCAATCTTTCTGGTCTATGAATCATGTATAAATTACCACCAGATTTTAAAATCTTGGCAGATTTCACCATAATATCCTCCAACGTACAAGAAATCTCGTGTCTTGCAATTGTTAATGTATCTTCCTCGTTAATAATGCCACTATTTTTTGCCTTATACGGTGGATTCACAACCACGCAGTCAACACTTCCTGCAGGAATTACCGTATCAATTTGTTTTAAATCCATCGCCAATACTTCAATCGTATTTGTTAAGTGGTTTAGCTTAACATTACGTTTGGCAAGCTTAGCAACCTCTTCTTGTATTTCTACTGCATAGATTTTTTGAATATTTTCCACTTTACCGCGTTAATAAAATCGAAACAATGCCATTACCTGAGCATAAATCAACTACTGTTTCTTTATTTTTCATGGTTTTCGCAAAATCAGAAAGCAAGACGGCATCAATTCCAAAGCAAAATCCCTCTTTGTTTTGAATGAGTTTCAGTCCTTTCAGTTGTAAATCGTCAATTCTCTCATTATCATTTAGTTTCATTTTTTTCTTCCTTTCATATACTATCCTAAGAAGGATGTGATAGTGATGAACTACCCATATAGAAGTCGTTCTAAACGCCAAAATCTATTTAAGCATCTCTCTTGTTCTCTACGTGAAGTAGAACATTTTTTAAACTGTAGTGCCAAAATCAATCGAGCAAGGAAATGTTATTCTTTTTTAAAACATTGGAAATCATAAAAAAAGATAAAGGGAGTGAAAGCCCAAAAACTAAGCTTACACTCCCCCAAGTTCATGTTCATAAACCATTTTTATTCTTGTGTAGGAGCACCAACAGGACAAGTAGCTGCGCAAGCTCCACATTCAATACATTGTTCAGGATTGATTTCGAACTTTGTCTCTCCTTCACTAATACAAGATACTGGGCAACCAGCTGCACAAGCACCACATTTAATGCAGCTATCAGAAATTTTATATGCCATGATTTCTCACCTCCTCCAATATTTGCTCTATCCTTATGTGGAATAAATCTTTCTCTTGATGACTACCAAAGGGGCTCTCCACTTTTAAATATCATCTTGCCTCTTAAAACCTTCCTCTAAGGCTTTTAATTCTTTCATACTGACGCCATCTTCCAAATGAGAACTTTCTCTTTTTTTGCCTGCTTTCAATACTTCTAACTCTGCAGCGCGAAAACTCTTTTTAATAAACGTACCATCTTTCTCAATTTTTACTTTAACTACTTCTTTTAGTACTTCCACATCTTCTACTGTTCCTTTTCCTTCTGGTGTTTTCACAATTGAACCAACTGTTGGAAGTCTAGATAGTTTTTCTTCATACACTTCTTGTTCATTTTTTAAACAGCACATTAATCTGCCACACACGCCTGAAATTTTAGTTGGATTTAGGGATAGTCCTTGCTCTTTTGCCATTTTAATCGAAACAGGATTTAAATCGCTAAGATGTCTACAACAGCAAAGCTCTCTTCCACACATTCCATAGCCACCAAGCATCTTTACTTCATCACGAACGCCAATTTGTCTAAGTTCAATCCTGGTACGATAAACAGCAGCTAAGTCCTTGACTAGTTCTCTAAAATCGATTCTACCTTCTGCTGTAAAGTAAAACAAAATCTTCGTGCCATCAAATTGATATTCCACATCCACAAGTTTCATATCAAGACCATGTGCTAATATCTTTTCTTCGCATACCTTATAGGCGTCCTCCGCCTTTTTTTCATTTTCTTCATAAATTTTAATATCTTCTTTGGTTGCTACTCGAATCACATCTTTCAGTGGAGCCACGATTTTTTGATCATCCACTTTTTGATTTGCAACAACCACTTCCCCAAGTTCAATTCCTCTTGCTGTCTCGACAACCGCATATTGATTCTTGGAAAGTGTAAATCCATTGGGATTAAAAAAATAAATCTTTCCTGTTTTTTTAAACCTAACGCCAACAATTTCTTTCATGTATGTCCTCCTTTAGTTAAAGCAAACCTCTAGTATCATATTATCAAGAGCTAAATCCAAATTGGCATTTTTAAAAAGTCTCTGATTAGTTTCTTCGATAATAGAAATATACCTTGTGTACAGCTCAGCATGATGACGTATTTTTTGAAAACATACAATCATCATAAGTTCTAGTAAGCTAGAAATGTTTGTTTTTAGTTCTTTATCACTCTTCAGTTCTTCTGTCTTTTGTGTTAACGTTAAAAAATCCTTCGTTTCAAACAAATTCACCATTTCACGTGCTAGTTCAATTTTGTTATTGTCTGCAAGTTTTAGTGCCTTTTCTACACTGCCACGGGCATATTGAATGATTGTCTCATCAAAACCAGCACCTAGAATTTTCTTCATCTCATCACCTGAAAGCGCCACAAATGACACTTCTGTCACTCGCGATAGGATTGTCTTTAGTAGCTTCTGCTTATTGGCACTAATTAAAACTAAAGTAGCATACAATGGCGGTTCTTCTAGGATTTTTAAAAGAGCATTTTGCGCATTTTCATTCATCAAATCAGCTTGATCAATTAAAAAACATTTTCTTTTAGCTAAGGTTGGTTTTAAGTACACTTGCTCGGTAAGATCTCTAATAGCATCTACCTTAATCATATTTTTATCTGGTTCAATGAGATAAAAATCGGAACTATTTTGAAAAACAAGGCACGCTTCACACTTGCCACATGCATGTCCCTGAATGGGCTCCAAACACATCATTGCTTTAGCAAATTCCATCGCAACCAATTTTTTCCCAATTCCGGTTTTCCCAGAAAACAAATATGCATGCCCAACTCGATTAAGATTGACTATTTGACATAGTTTTTCAAAAACATCTTCATGACCAACAAAATTCATCAATCTGATTTCCTTTCCTCTCGTGGAACCATCTTCTTACTTGTCTATTTTTCCAAAAGCAGTCAGTGGCCATATACGATAAGTAACTCTACCTTCTACTTTGTTAAGAGGAATACAACCTAGCATCCTACTATCAGTGGAGCCTGTTCGATTATCTCCCATAACAAATAAATATCCTTCTGGAACAACGACATCGTAATATGGTCCTTTTGTTGGAGTTTTCACACTATCTTGAAGATACGGCTCTTCTAATTTCATATCATTCACATATACTTCTCCATCTTCAATGACAACATGATCTCCCGCAACACCAATGACACGTTTAATATAACTTATTTTTCCTGCTTCTAATACATGATAAATGAAAAATGGTATCGCACCTTTCTTTTCATAATAAACTGCTAGACCATTTTCCGTATAAGAAGGCTTCTCAAATGTAATAATATCTCCTCTAAAAATTGGCAAATGGAACGTACGAACAACTCTATTAATTAGCACTCTTTCCATGTTTTGGATGGTTGGTGTCATAGAAGTTTGCATGACAAGCGTTGGCGTAAAAATAAAGTACTTAATAATGAGTGCAAGAACAAATGCCGTGACAATACAAAAAACCCAGTCAAAAATCTCTCGAATCAGTGACTTTTCTTCTACCTTTCCATCCTTTTTCACATCTACATTCTTCATTTGCTTAAATCACCTCGGAGCATATTATATACCAAAATGTTACTTAATTCAAGACTTATATGTAGGAATTTTAATGATAACTTCTGTTCCTTTTCCCACTTCTGATTCTATGGAAATACTTCCACCATTTTCTTCAATAATCTCCTTCGCAATGGGAAGTCCAAGACCGGTTCCTCCCATTTCTCTAGAGCGAGCCTTATCCACACGATAAAACCTTTCAAAAACACGCGGTAAGTCTTCCTTAGGAATACCAATGCCATTATCAATAATTTTAATATAAGCATCATCATGAACAGCACCGACGTATACCTTAATGCTTCCATTTTCTGGAGTATATTTTATGCTATTTGTTAAAATATTGGTAATCACTTGCTCAATGCCATCTCTATCTCCAAATACATCTGGCACATTGGAGGTGACATAACATTCTACCAACTGTCCTTTTTTTTCTGCTTGAATTTTATGCTTATCACAAACTTGTTTGGTGAGCTCTGTAATATCAAACTGAATTCTATTCCATGCCACTTTTTTATAATCAAATTTTGTCAGTTGCAATAAATCGCTCACAAGTCTCGTCATACGATTTGCTTCTGTTAAAATGACATTCAAAAATTTAATCTTACTCTCCTCATCCAATTCCTCCTGATCAAGAAGTGTTTCCGAATACGTTTTAATCGAAGTAATTGGCGTTTTTAATTCATGAGAAACATTCGCCACAAATTCCTTTCTCATATCCTCCAATTTTGCTTGTTTTGTCATATCTTGTACTACCACAACCACGCCATTTGGCTTATCTTTTTCATTTCTAAAAGGAGCAAAAAAGAGATTTAAAAACTTTTCTTGATAGCTTATCATTTCTTCCGATGATGTCCAATCTTCTAAATAAATGATTTTTTCCATATTCACATCAATTTTCATTTTTTTAAAAATCTCTTCAAAACTACGTTCTTCTTGAATATCTAGCATTTTCTTGGCCGCCAAATTCGCATGAATCAATCTACCGTTTAAATTAAAAGCCAATACACCATCTGTTAAATGCATTAAAATCGTTTCCAATTTATTTTTCTCTGAGGATATCTCATTTAAATTATTTTCAATTTGTGTTGCCATCAAATTGAAAGTGTCAATGAGTTTAGAAATTTCATAACCAACTGCCTTTCCCTCTGGGACAGCAATATGAGAAGTGTTTCCTTCTGCAATCATTTCTGCCTTATTGGTTAGAATTTCAATTGGTCTTGTAATATTTCTTGCTATCACAACGATGATAATCAATGTAATCACTGCTGTTACCAATAACACACCAACATAAATCATACGAATGGAAGCAACTTCTCGTTTAATATACTCTCGATTTTGTGAAACAACAATATAGTGATTTTCTCCCTCTACAACATCCTTTTCAATTTGGTATACAAACCAATAACAATCACTGGATAAGTCCATGCAAGAATAATAAGGTTGATTTCTAGAATGAATCATATTCATGCATTCTATTGCTTTTGAAGGAAGTTCATATTTTTTCCCAGAAACCACATCTTGTAAAGTTGAATCAATAATATACCCTATACGACTTCTTGTATTAATAGAAAAATAGATATTAAAATTGGTATAAATCTTGTTCAAAAGATCACTTTTGTCCTCAATTTTTGATTCTGGTTCTTCTCTTATTTCTTCTATCTCCGAAGTTTCCCTTTGAGAGCTTTCATTCTTAATGTTTTGAATGTTTAAACCAAAACCTGCGATTGTGTTGACCATTTCTTCTACAAAACCTTTATAATATATTTCTTCTGTTTTAATAATAGACATCACACTGACGCCACCAATAATCACAGATATTAATGCGAAAAAAATCACAATTAATCGAAGTTGAAGACTTTTAAAAAACATGGTTTCACCCCTATCAAAATGGGCGACCAATGGTCGCCCCTACATTATTTTACTCTTTTCGTAGAGACGTGTTCACACACGTCTTAAAAACTTAAAGTGCATTAAAATAATAACCAATGCCTCTTTTGGTTGCTAAAAGTTCCGGTGTACTTGGATTTTGTTCGATTTTTTCTCTAATTCTCCTTACCGTAACATCCACAGTTCTAACATCTCCAAAATACTCATAGCCCCAAACTTTTTCTAGCAATTCTTCACGTGAAAATACTTGTCCTTTTTGTGTTGCTAAAAACTTTAATAATTCAAACTCTCGAAGCGTCAATTCCACATTTTTGCCGCCCACTTTTGCTTCGTATTTATACGTATCTAAGCTAAGTGGACCAAATACAAGTGTTGGATTAGTCTTGTCGCTTCCCTCATTCTCACTTTTAATAGAAGCTTCTATCCCATCCCATTTTCTAAGATTTGCTTTCACTCTTGCCACCACTTCTCTCACACTAAACGGTTTGGTAATATAATCATCGGCTCCTAATTCAAGTCCAATCACTTTGTCCACAACATCTTCCTTGGCTGTAACCATAATAATTGGAATATTCGTTGTTTGCCTAATTGTTTTACAAACAGAATATCCATCACTCTTAGGTAACATGACATCTAATAAAACTAAATCTGGTTTTTCTTTTTGGTATGTCTCGACTGCTTCATTACCATCATAAGCAACCACTGTCTCATACCCTTCTCTTTTAAGATTATGATCTAAAATATCAACAATGGCCTTCTCGTCATCAACAATCAAAATTTTCTTTCCCATTTTTATATTCACACCCTCCTACGGATATAGGACTTTTACTATTTTTATTATCTATGATTCCCTTTCAAATGTCAATGTAAAAATATTCTTTTTTTGTAGTTGCCTTCCTTGAAAAATCCTATTTCTTTTCCATAAAAAAAGCGACCTAAAATCGCTATCAAAAAATGGCAAGCTAAAAGCTTGCCATTTGATGTATCATTATTTATCATATACAAAAGCTTCTGGATCTAACGTCTGTCCATTGTATCGAACTTCTAAATGAACATGAGGACCAGTTGATCTACCCGTACTTCCTACTAAAGCGATTGTATCACCTTTGGTGATTTCATCACCAACATCTACTAGTAATTTACTGCAATGTGCATAATATGTTTCATAGCCACCACAGTGTGCCATCTTAATGATATAACCATAACTGCCGCTCCAACCAGAATAGGTAACAACACCACTTTCAGAAGCATGAATTGGAGTACCAGTCGCAGCAGCAATATCAAGTCCATAGTGATACCCAGAAGACCTCCAACCATATCGAGAAGTAATAATACCATCATCTAATGGTTTTCCAAAGTCAAGATCTTGTAAGTTCTCTTTTAGTGCTTGCAACACTTCTTGTGAAACTGTTTTAGTAGAAGCATAACGAAGGTTCATCGCAACAAGTTCATCATTTTCTTTTTGAAGTGGTGTAATAATCTCATTCACAGCCACTTGCAAATCGGTAGTAAACTCTGCTTCTTGAACAACCTTTTCCTTAACTTCAACCTCTACCTTTTTGGTGAAATTTTTTTGTTTATCATTAATATCATCCACTATTTTTTGTGCATCATCTTGTGAGAAAAGAACGAATTTCTCTTCACCACTTACATTAACAGCATAAACACGATAAAAAACTTCACAATCATTTTTCATCGCTTCGAAGATTTCCTTTTCGCTTGATGCAGTATCTCTTTTAACCAACATTAAATCATAATCAATGGTAGAATTAAGTTGAACATAAGCAACATTGTCAGCATCACCCTCAAGAACATACTTGTTGATTTCTTTTTCCATTAACTCTTTATTAGTGATATAACCTGCTTCTTCTCCGTTAATATGTACTTTATATACAATTTTATAATTTGTAAGCATAATGGCAACTAGTGCTGATACAGCTAAAACCGAAGTAATCATTACTTTAGCAACAACACTCATCGCTAGCCTATTTCTTCCTGATACTTTTAGCAAGATTCCAACTCCTTTTTTATTTATGGTATTTTTCTTACTAAGCATATTCATTTTACTATATTCCATTTCCAAAAGCAAATGATTTTTATCATTTTTTTACATTTTATAAACACATGTTTGCTAAAAATGGCCATTTTATGGCAATTTTTTGGTTTTGAATTTACATAATTTGATAGTGCCTTGACAAAACCTCTATGTAATTTTACAGCTATTTGATTATCTTCCAGAGAAAATTCCATTGTATTTTTCAATAATTTCCGTATCCATATAATACATACGATCTTCAATTTGAATGCCATTCACCAAATAAACCTTTAAATTACTTAAATCCGTGGCATCGATAATATAGTTGTTTTCAACATTTCTAAGTTCTAAAATATCTTCCAATACATTTTTTTGTTCTTTAAAATTTAAAAAGTAAAAAACATGATTTTCATAGGAAGGATAATATGAATCTAGTACACTACCATAATTGGCGGGATTGCTTACAAGACATCCCCTTAAATCACTCATTTCTAAATTAAGCATCGCATATCTCATCACGGCATCTTTTACTTCTCTTATTTCATTGTAGGCTTTTGTTATTTTGGTTTCCACAATGGTCTCCTTCGAGTTATATATCGAAAACGCTGCAATAAGTGCCATCATGACAACGGTAATAACCATCATTATCATTGTAATTCCGTTTTGTCTATTCAAAATTGGACACCTCCTGATTTTGTTTTTAAATATCTCCTTCATCCACTAAAGCTCTCACTTGTTCAAATGTTCTTACGGTACGATTCGATATTTTCACACTCTTCAATAAGTCAACTTTTCCTTCATCAAAATTCACAAGATAAGAATGCTTTATGGTATCTAATCCATAAAAATCTTTGACATGACTATTATCATATTCTTCCTTCATATCCATTCCATAAATAATATACGTATGGCGATACTCTTCCTCAGAAATAGCTTCACCAAATCGAGCTTCAAATTCACTTTGTGTCAGTGTATCTTCTACTTTCACATCATAATGCGTCCCAGCAACAATTTCAAAATCATCATAAATGGTTTTCTTAACATTAATACCATTCACCGCTTCTCGCATAGAATTAATCTCTGCATACACCTCTCCAGCTGTTGCCTGATCTAGTGCCGTATTGCCAGTATAAATTGAAAAAGATGTAATCAAGATGATAATGATTAGAACAATTACAAGTTCTATCATACTCACGCCATTTTTTCTTTCCATCTTGTAACCTCCTCTTAGTAAGATGATATGATTTCTAAATTGGCAAACTTCGCCATCAATCTTTTATTTCCGACCTTTTCAAATTGAATGTCTAATTTCAAATCGTCATCTTCTGGTTCTGCTCCCGTAATCACGCCTTTGCCAAATTTTTTATGCATGACTTCTGTACCAACCGTGTAATCCTTAAGTGACACTTCTTTTGCAGATGCTTTGGCACCAGCAATAGAGGACGTTTTTAATCCACCCAAACCACTTAAGAAACTTTCTGCCGTCCTAAAATTGTAACTAGTTTGTGGTTTAGAAAAAATCGAAAAGGCACTATCGCTTTCTCCATAATCATTTTCAAAATCATCTTCAAAACTATAGCGACTCTTCTTTTTTATTTCTCCCTCTAACATCTCCGAAGGTATCTCTTCTAAAAACCTAGAAGGTTTACTATAGGTAGTGCTCCCAAAAATGGTTCGGCACTTTGCACAAGTCAAAAATAGATGTTCCTTGGCTCTCGTGATTCCTACATAACAAAGGCGTCTTTCTTCCTCCTCGCCATCTATTTCATCAATACTACGAAAACTTGGGAATAGTCCCTCTTCCATCCCAACCATAAAAACGACAGGAAACTCCAAACCTTTCGCCGTATGAAGTGTCATAAGAAGCATTTGGTCTTGCTCTTCATCGACGCTGTCCAAATCGGTTACGAGTGCTAAATTTTCTAAAAACTCTGGAAGTCCATTTTCTGCATATTGCTGTTCAAACTCAATCGCAACATTCACGAACTCACCAAGGTTATCAATTCTGCCATCAGCTTCATCCGTTCTTTCTTCTTCTAGTGCTTTGATATAGCCAGATTCTTGTAGCACTCGATTCGTTAATTTTTCGATACTAGAAGTATCCTCTTGCATATTCATAATAAACTCCGCAAACTCTTTTAAAGCACCATTTGCCCTTGTTGCTACATATTTATCTGCCTCTTTAATCACATCAAACATGGATTTACCTAGCTGATTTGCTGCTTGTTCTACAGCATCCAAACTAGTTTTTCCAATTCCTCGTTTTGGCTCATTAATAATCCTTTTTAAGCTAACATTATCTGCTGTATTTTGAATTAATCGTAAATAAGCAATAATATCTTTAATTTCTTTTCTTTCATAGAATTTTTGACCGCCCACCACTTTATAAGGAATTTGCTCACGCATTAAAACATCTTCAAATGCTCTAGACTGAGCATTGGTACGATACAAAATTGCAAAATCAGAATACTGATAATACTCTTCTGTTTTTAAAGTATGTACCTGAGACACTACATAATTTGCCTCATCATATTCATCATTTCCTTGATAAACTGTTGGCCTTGTTCCTTCCTCATTTTCTGTCCAAAGGTTCTTTTTAACATTGCCTTCGTTATGCTTAATGACTTCGTTTGCCACCCCCAAAATATTTTTGGTAGAACGGTAGTTTTGCTCTAACTTGATTACTTTTGTCTCTGGATAACGTTTTTCAAAGCTTAAGATATTTTTAATATCTGCGCCTCTAAACTTATAAATACTCTGTTGGTCATCTCCTACCACAAAAATATTATGATGCCTTTTAGCAAGAAGATTGATTAATAGATCTTGTGCCTTGTTGGTATCTTGATACTCATCCACCAACACATATTGAAACTTGGTTTGATAATAATCAAGTACCTCTTCATTTTGCTGAAAAATTTCTATGGTTAAATTAATAATATCATCAAAATCTACCGCATTATTTTTACGTAGTTTTTGCTGGTACAGTGCATAAACCTCCGAAACCTTGCTAAGGCGATAGTCTTGAGCATATAAATTGGCATATCTTTCTGGATCTAATAAATCGTTTTTAGCCTTGCCAATCTCAGCGAGTAAATACTTATCTCCATATAGTTTTTCATCCAAATTTAGCTCTTTGATACATTCTTTAACTACCGCTTTGGTATCGGTGGTATCAAAAATAATAAAATCTTTTCCATACCCAATCTTTTCAATCTCACGTCTTAATATTCTAACGCACATCGAGTGAAACGTACCCACCCACATATCACGAGCTGTATCGCCTACGATATTTTCAATACGTTCCTTCATCTCGCGTGCCGCTTTATTGGTAAATGTAATGGCAATGATATTCCATGGTTTCACATTGCACTCACTAATTAAATACGCAATTCGATGTGTTAACACTCTTGTTTTCCCACTACCAGCACCTGCAATCACAAGTAGTGGACCATCTACATGCATCACTGCTTCTTTTTGTTCTTTGTTTAGTCCTTGTAAAATGTCATCTGTATTCATTCCTATAACTCCTTTATGGCTGTGGCAGTCAAAGACCACCGTTTCAATATGATGATTCAAGTTCACCGCTACGAGTATTTTATCATAAAAAAAAAAGAATAGCTAGAAAAAACGAAAATCTTGTTAAAGTATCATTTTTCTAGATATTCTTTTAATCTTTCTGCTGTGACTTCCTCACGCATGTGGTATCGTTTTAGTCCTAGTAAACTTTGAGGAAGACCCTTAATGAGGGTATTACTTCCTTCTATAGAAGTAAAGGTTGCTTTGATGCCTTCTTCTTTGAGTATCACATGACTTAACGTATCAAAATCACCATGCGGGAATGAAAGCGCCGTCATTTCTTTTTCTAAGTTCTTACTAGCTTCTTCTCGGTAGATTCTTGCATCTTTTCTTAATGCTTGAATAATCTCTTCTTCGCTCTCACCCGAAAGAGCAAGAACCGTTTCCCTTATTGTTTCGCCGCTTTCAAACGGAGCCCACTGATGCATGTCATACGTATGACTTTGAATAGAAACAAGACCCGTTTCTTCCATTTCTTTGGCTTCCTCATATGAAAAGTGAGGTGTCATGCGATAATGCGTATCTTTATAAAATTCTTGATGACCAATAGAAGAACCAATTGCAAATATCACTGCAGGAAAATTGAATTCTTTTAAAACAGGAAATGCAAGTTTATAATTACTCTCATACCCATCATCAAATGTGATTAAAACACTCTTTGGTGGTAATTCTTTTCCTATTTCCACATAATCATAAAGATCTTGCAGAGTAATCGGCGTATATCCCGCTTGCTCAATCGTTTCCATATGTTCACGAAAACGACGTGGACTAATCGTGTCAGCCGTTTGCACCTCTTCTGCTAAATGATGATACATTAAAACAGGAAGCTTTACCGTGTACTCTTTTATTTGACTTGCATCAAAATAATAGTTTTGTAGATGCTCTGCTATATTTTCCAGCGTCACATAGTACCCAAAATCCTCTGGATAGTACACCGAATCGTCATGAAACATTTTAGCAATTGCCATCTTACCAACTGCATTGCGAAAATGAGTTTCATCATAAAAATACCTTGCATCCTCGCTAATACTACTAGATGAAAAATCCCAAAATGGTGTCACTTTGGCAATTTCCGTAAAAAAGGCATCAATATCTGGTTTTGCAAAGTACTGAATGCTTTCTTTGTAAACCGGTGCCACCACAAACACAACATTCACATTTTTCGCATCACACATCTCTTTAATGCGCTTAATCGAAGCGACTGTCTCATCAATTTTCGGCATCGTATAACTAGCCTTTGGATAACTTGCAAACACTGGATATACTTCTAAATATTCCTCCATATTACCAATTGGCTCGGCATCTCTCACTTTTTTATCATAAGCACCTGTTTTTACATTAAATACGTCAAACGGCTGTGTTAAATATGTGTCTTTTTGAAGCGCTTTTAGTTTAGCAACCGCATACTGAGGATTTAATAATAAGTACTTGCGATAAAATTTAAGGAGCGAAGACCCCTCCACCTTGGCATGCATATTAAGTGTAATCGGATCGGACTCACGATCATAAAAACTAGCATTTGAAAAATAAATATTCACAATGATATTTTTCACATCATCCTGTGCCAAAATGTACCTACATTCATTTTCAACATCTAGCATATCTGCGCCATACATAATCATATTGTAAAAGTTTGCTCCAAAATACTTATTTAGTTCTTCTGTAGGATAGGAACTCGTCGAGGAGCAACCAATAATATAGGAATCATACTCGTCAAAATGCTTGTCCAAATAGGTAATTTTAGCAACTCTTGGGTTATTCGTAAAATCATACGAAAACCAGTTAAGAAATTGATCACCAAAAACCCCCATAGGGTCTACTACCACATTGAGAAGCAAAATGCAACCCACCACTAAAAGGGAAGAAATGATGAATAGCATGCACCAAAGCTGAGACGATATTTCTTTTTTTTCATGCTTCATGTTTCCTTCCCTCCTTTTCTTAACTTTTTACACATCATCCAAATTTAAAACTGCTTATAGATAAACTCAGAAGCAATGTAATCGTCCTTATAAACACCTAGTACCACAATGGCACCAATAAACAAAAACATACCTACCACCTGCACTATCACAGGAAGCTTTTTACTTTTGGCACTCACATCGATTTCTTTTTCCTCTAAAAATTCCACCAATAAAAGTAAAAGCGTCCCACACAAAATCACCAAATAATCCTTTTTTTCAATCCCCAGTGTCATAAGTGTTTTGCTCGTTAGTGCTTTTAATGAAAACGATGTAACCGTTAACTTAAGCATTTGCCACATCGCCGTAACGTTTTTAGCTCTTGTCATATATCTTCCAATTAAAACAATCAAAAAGGTCCTAAGCACCATAAAGCCATGATAAATAGGATTTTTGTCTTCTATGTTAAGTTTCTTTTTTATCTTGATAAAAAATGGTGTGAGTAAAATCGATAGGGTAATCAAAATACCATTCCAAAGTCCAAACACAATGTATTTAAAATTGGCTCCATGCCAAATACCAATCAAAAAATATACCACAAAGGTTGCCATAGAAACAGGAAGAACTTGTCCTGCTTTTCCCTTAATATGCTTTCTCACGAAACTACCCAATTTCAGAAATGGTTTGGAAAGCGATAACGGATAAAACACATAATCCTTCATCCACGCGCCCAAACTCATATGCCATCTTCTCCAGTAATCTTGAAGCGAAGTAGAAAAAATAGGGCGTTTAAAGTTTTCGATTAAATGAACACCAAATAATCTTGCTACACCTCTCGTAATATCGATACCACCTGAAAAGTCACAGTAAAGCTGAATATAGTATAGGATAACGCCAAACAAAATAACGCTTCCTGCATACCCTGTATAACCGTCAAAAATGGTATTTACCACCACCGATGCACGATCCGCAATGAGTAGTTTTTTAAAATACCCCCAAAGCATCAAACGAAGTCCTGCCTCTATCGAGGTAAAATCAAATGCATGCTTTTGGTATAACTCTTTTTTTAAGTCTCCAAAACGGCTAATGGGACCTTGTACCATTTGCGGAAAAAATGAAACAAATAGCGCATATTTCAAAATATTTTTCTCCGCAGGGTATTTGCCGCGATAAACATCTATCACATAACCAATCGATTGAAACATGTAAAACGAAAGGCCTAGCGGTAATACAAGTTCCAGCGAGGGAAGTAAGATCCCCGTGCGATAATGAAGTACATTCACTACGGTTTGCCAATACTTAAGGAAAAATAAGATCCCAAAATTGCAAAGAAGGGTCAAAAACACGAATTGTTTTTTCTGTTGCTTCCATTTTTTCACTTTATTGACATCTTTTTTTTGACTTTGTATTTTATCATTTGCCTTTTGTAAATACATTCCCGATATGTACGTAGTTAAAGTGGTAAGTAAAAGATACCCCATTGCTGTGATTCCACCAAAACTATAAAAAACATAGCTTAGAAACAGTAACCATATCCATTGAAATCGCTTCAAAATGGTATAGTACAATCCCAAACCAATGCCCAAAAAAGCAAAGAATCGAAGTGAAACAAATGACATTATTTAAGCCTTTCTATTAAATCGTAAATTGCTTCTACAGAATTAAAATTTTCGGGAACAATATCTTCGACATTAATATCCACGCCAAACTCTTGAATGATTTCGCTCACTAATGTCACAATATCAAACGAATCTAAATAGCCGTCATCTACCAAACGATTACTATCCAAATCGATATCTGGTCTAATCTCCATTAAAAGTTTTTGTAATTGATCCATCTTCTTCATCCTTTCTCATCATCACAAGGGAATGATAGGCTTCAAAATCATACCCATACTTTTGATATACTCTTTGTGCTGTTTCATTTTGCTCACTTACCCATACCACTTGCTGATCTTGCATGGTAATTTCATGATACTTTTGTATCAGCGCGCCTGCCACATTTTGATGACGATACGCTTCTTTGACTGCCAAATGGCGAATCTGTGAAAAAGCATTTTGCACTTCAAAATGCAAAACACCCATAATGTTTTCCTTCTCATCTTGTACTACTAAAATCTTTTCTTGCAAAAGTATTTTGCTTAGTTCTTCTTTAGAAGGAATGCACCCCGTGTGAAGCGAAAATTCTTCTTGCAAAAAAGAAAAGACCGCTTCTTGTTGCTTTTTACTTGCAAGCTTTACTTTCCAAGGTGTTTCTAAAAAATCCTTTCGCTCTTTTCTCTTCATCCTTACTCGGCGAAGCACTTCTTTAAATCCAAGTGTTTGAAAAAACGAAATACTCTGGATAGGTTCTTTTGTCTTATATACTAATTCTACCACAAGAGGTTCTTTGATTTTCGAAATAGTTTCTAATACAATAGAAGGCACTTCAAAACAATTGAGTTCAAAATAGCACAAAGTATCCCATGCGCGTTTCTTAAACAGAAGGATTCCTCCTTCAAAGCATTCATAATACAAACGCTCCTGTGCAATCAGAGAGCGATACTCTTCTTCTGAAAGGAACAAATTGGTTTCCATACCAACTTTCAAATATTGTTTCACAAGTGGCGCTATTTCTTCAAAACTCTTTACTAATTCCAAACTATCGCCCCCACTAACTTTCACCAAGTTTTCTTTGCAAAGCTACCCTGTCAATTTTTCCATTTGCATTATAAGGCATCTCATCAAGTGCCACAAACACATTAGGGAACATATATTTAGGAAGATACTCTTTGATATGTTCTATGATCTCTTTTTGCGTAGTTTTTCCCTCATAAAAACATACAATGCGATCCGTCTCTTTATCGTATACACATGCACTTGCCTTAAGCTTTGGCATTGTACAAAGCGCTCTCTCAATTTCTAATAACTCAATACGATATCCCATATGTTTAATCTGGCCATCTTTTCTTGCTTCAAAATAGAAAAGGCCATCTTCTTTCATGCGTCCTAAATCACCTGTGCGATAAAGGATGTCTGGAAAATTGGGTGTAAGAGGATTTTGAATAAACGCCTTTTGGGTTTTCTCGAAATCCCCAAAATACCCTTTGGCAAGACCTGTTCCTCTCACGCAAATCTCACCTACTTCTCCTTTTGGAACCATTTTAAGATCTTCATCTAATAAAATGATTTCTTTATTTTCACAAGGTCTACCAATTGGAATTGCCTCATGGTCTTCAAACTCTCTATCAATTGGGTAGTACGTGCAATCTACCGTCACCTCTGTTGGTCCATATAAATTGATATACGATACATGAGGAAGTGCCTTTTTCCACATATTCAACCTGCTCGCTAAAAGTGCTTCTCCCCCTACAATGACTTTTTGCAAATACTTTGGTGGATTTTTGATAAGTACTCCAGAATTAGCCACCAAATGAAATGCAGAGGTTGCCCAAATGAGGGTATTAACCTGTTTTTGATTTAAATATTCCACAAGTGTCATCGGAAACGACAACGCCTTTTGTGGCAAAATGTGCATCGTTGCTCCACATTTTAGAGTTAAGTAAATATCTTTCACCGACAAATCAAAATAAAAAGGAGCTTGGTTTCCCATCACATTTTGAGAAGAAATGGCGCAAGCATTCGCCATCCAATCCGTAAAATCAATCACGCTACGGTGCGAAATCACAATTCCTTTAGGACTTCCTGTAGAGCCGGATGTAAAAATCACATAAACAGGGTCAATATCGAGAACTAAACTAACTTTTTCTAAAAGAGTCGTTTCATCATATGTCATTTCTAAACAATCTTCCACACAAATAGTAGTCAAATTTAGTTTTTGGGGAACAAGTGTTATATCCTCTTTGGAACAAATAACAAGCTTCGGTTTAACTTGAGTTATAACATCTTCTATTCGCTTTTGAGGCATTTTAGCATCAATTGGCACATAGAAATTACCACTATATAGTACGCCAAAAAAAGAAACTAAACTTTGGACACGACGATTTACAAACACAGCAATCGGTTCTTTCATAGCATCTGTTTTTTGATGGATAGCTGTTGCCACTTGCATGGCACGCTTTCTAAAATCTCCAAAGGTAAGCTCCTCTGTTTCATCGGTATATGCCATTTTATTAGGATATTCTTTTACTGTATTTTCTAAGTATTCTAGCACGTTTCTTTGCACGATTTCTCCCCACCTCTTTTTCCACATAAAACACTAGCTTGATTATATGAAAGATACGCAAAAAAGTCAATGTACTTTGCCCCGAAACCCCAAAAGAAATCGCTTTTTTGCTTCCTTTTTTATCCGATAATCACATCAATTTTGTGATGTTGTTTGTCATTTTTCATCAAAATCTCGTTCGTTGGAATTAACTGGTTATCACAATAGACACTTTTTATCAGTTTTGTTTTTGCTTCTTCTTGGTACACATTCACCTCGTATACCGTATCTAAAAACTGGTATATAGCCATGTAATGCTCCCAATCAAAAGGAATACAAGGATTGATGATTAAGCTATCTCCCTTTTTGCAAATTCCCAAAATCCCCTCTATTCCTGCCAAAAATAGCCACGCGCTCGACCCTGTATACCATGTCCACCCGGCCTCTCCCAACCATGCCGTTTGCCGCATAAATATCAGCAGCTACCACGTAGGGTTCCACCTGATAGATAAGAGCACTTTCTTTCGTTCTAGCATGTTCAATCGGATTCAAAAAGCAAAAATACTCTACCGCCTTTTCTGTGTGATGAAGTTTTGCTTCGGCAAGTATGCTCCATACTGCCCCATGCGTATACTGGCCTCCATTTTCCCTTACCCCTGGCAAATAGCATTTGATATAACCGGGATTCTTTTCTGCTAAATGAAACGCCGGTGTTAAGAGTTTGATTAACCTGTTTTCAGAATCTACCAAATAGTTTTCTGCACTTTTCATGGCACTTTTGGTTTTTTCACTATCTCCCGCTTCCGAAAGAACCGACCAACTTTGTGAAATGAAATCAATTTTGCATTCTTCACTTTCATGTGAACCCACCATAGCACCATCTGGGTAGTAGGCTCTACGATACCAAGCACCATCCCATGCATTTTGATTTAAGCTACTTCTTAAGCATTCCATCATTGCCAAATACTTTTCTTGCTCTTGGTCTTGTGTAATTTCACAAAGTTTGCAAAATCTTTTTAGCACTTCATAAAGAAAAAAGCCAAGCCACACGCTTTCTCCTCCAATTTGGTTCATGCCATCATTCCAATCGCCACTACCCATTTTAGGAAGGCCATGTGGGCCAAAAGATAAACTCTTGTCAATGGCTCTTTTTGCATGTAAATACACACTTTCTCTTTCCTCTGTTGGAGTCGTATTGGCATATCTTTCATTTTCTGTTTCTGTCAGTTTTTCCATTTGAACAAAAGGTACTTCTTCACTTAAGATGGAAAAATCTTTCGTCTTTTCCACATACTCACAAAGAATATAGGGAAGCCATAATAAATCGTCCGAATATCTTGTACGAATGCCATTATCCTTTTCAGGATGCCACCAATGTAAAACATCTCCCTCCTTAAATTGATGCTTGGCATGATATAAAATCTGTTTTCTCGCTATCGAAGGGTCATAATAAAGCATGATCAATTGGTCTTGTAATTGATCTCGAAAACCAAACGCTCCGCCCGCTTGATAAAACGAGCATCTTCCCCACAAACGGCTAACGACAGTTTGATAGAAAAGCCACCCATTTAGTAAAATGTTCATCGATTCCACTGGTGTCTTTACCTTAACTTTAGCCGTCATTTGACTCCAAAAATCCTTTACCTCTTGAAGTTTTTCTTCCGCTTGACAAAGAATATCGTTTTCTCCTGCAATTCCCACTTCTAAGAGTATCTTTTTTTCTTCCAACGGTGCAAGTGTGATTGAAAATGATAACGAAATTGTTTTTTCTACGATTTCTACTGTTTCCATTTTTTGCGAAGCTTGAATATATACGACTTCTTCGGCATAGCTTTCTCGATGATAATTTTGAATCGTAATTCTATCATCTTTTCGCGAAATAATGAGATGCTTTTTGGTATCCTCACGATTTACTCCCAGCACAGGTTTTATTTGATAATGAAATTCACATGTTTTAGTTTTATTCTCACTATTTTTGAGGTCAATTTGATAAACCTTCTTTTTTTCATGGCGTGGCACAAAAATGGTGGTTTTAGTCTTTAGCCTATCTGCCTCTTTTTCAAACATGGCATAACCAAAACCAAAGGTAACTATATAATTTTTTAAAGATTCATAAGGAAGAAGATGATATGGATTTCTTTTCTTTTCCTCATTTTGATTTTCTAGCACAACTTCTTCTAGCCATAATTTTTCAGATGGCGGATCTTCCACAAAGTCATTGCTCCACACCGTAATTTTATTTTCACGGCTATTGCCACTCCAAATATATCCACCACCACTTGCTGTTACTAAGCATCCAAATGATTCATTTGCCATAATGTGACTCCATGGAAGGGGCGTGAAATCTTCATTCGTTTGAATCACATATTCTCTACCATCCTTGGTAAAACCACCAAAACCATTATAATAGAGTAACTCTTTCGTATTCATTTTCTTTTCTCCCTTTTTGCATTCGTTCTCTTTCTCAATAGTATGTGCAAAAAAGAAAAAAAGTAGCAAAGATTTACTTTGCTACTTTAAGAAATGATTCTTTTTAATTTGTTGTTTTTGGTATTTGTTCTGTCTGAGTATCTTCCTGTGAATCTTCATTTTGCACATTTTCTTCTGTTTGATTGGTTTCTTCTGAAATAGGGTTTTCTTCTAAAGCATTACTTTCTTCCCCCTGAGAAGAATTACCATCCTCTTCTTGGCCTATACTCGTCGTATTTTCCTCTGTCAAACTAGGTTCATTCTCGTTAGAACCGATATTTGGTTCATCGTCTTCTCCCAAGGATGAGCTTTCTGTATTTTCTGTTGGAGAATCGTTGACACTTTCTGTGTCTCCTGAAGAAGAATTGGTGTCTTCTTTATTTTCGCTACTTTCAGTAGGTTCTACCAACGGTTCGTTTGCTGTTTCACTATGAGTATCACCAGAAGAACTGTTTGGCAAAGTATCTCCTGATGGTGTATTTTCTCCCATCGAAGTGCTCTCTCCTGAAGGTAGTGCTTCACCACTCGTCTCACTTATGCTACTCTCTTCACTTGGAATATTCTCTTCTAGATTTGTTTCACCACTTGACAAAGTATCTCCACTTTCGATGCCATCTTCCTCTGGTGTCAATTCCGTGTTTAATGGTATATCCTCTGGCTGCAAACTCATCATTTGCATATCTGGCATATTTAAGCTATTTTGTTGCAAGTTGGATACCAAATACGCTGTGTAATAAGTATCACCACTCACCACTTGTGTTCCTTGCGTTAGTGTAGTATCTGGCTCTTGGTCAGAAACAGTACCCGAAATACCACCTGTTCTACCCATGGCAATACCATCGTAAAATTTAATTCCTTTTGTACTCACAACACCATAGGTTTCTCCTCGCATTTCTGGTGAGGTAATACTAAGGTTTCCATCGCTCTTTGTGCCAATCGTTAAAGTACCCTCATTCGAAACTGCTTGTTGAACAAGTCCTACAATAGTTCCACCAGTAATCACCATAGTACCACCATTTAAATTCTGTACGGTTGCTCTTCCCATAGTAGATCCCACTGGTGTTCCATTTGTTCTCGCACTTAAATAGGCATCCCCTGTAATATAAACGGTACCTTTATTATTATTATAAATTGCTTGTCTCGAACCTGTTGCAAGCACTTGACCGCCACTAATGGTTAAAACCGCATTTGCGTTATTGTTAATCGCTCCCGTATCTAAATGCGAAGTAATTGTACCACTGATTATTTCAAGCGTACAGTAGTTTTCAATAACAGCACCAGAACTCGTATTAGTTAAGGTATAGTTTTGTAAATCCAAGATAATATTTTGCCTTGCCGTTGTCGTAATTACTTCATCCGTATTTTTCAAAAGCACAACTGTTGTCTGCACGTTCGTTTTAGGAACTGCACTAATAGCCCCTTGAAGGGAGCTATAGTAATCGCTACCAATTCTAGCTACAGACGCCATTGTCCAATGAGCATAAAAGGTAACAGGTCCTGTAATCACCGTATGCTCTGTAATTTGTTGTCCACCAGTAAGCTCTGTAAACCAACCATCAAAATCATATCCAAGCCTTGTTGGAATAGGAAGGCTGCCAATTTCTTCTCCACTTCTCACGAGTCTAATAGGTTCACCCACACTACCTTCATTTGGATCAAAATCAACTCTTTCTAATTGTTCTGCTATTCCCAAATACCTTTTTTCATATGATTTTCCATCTATCACTTCATAGCCTAAAAGAATTTCGTACCCACTTTCATAATCCGTAATAAAGCTGTCATTATCTATGCCATTTGTTCTTCCCATAATAGTTCCATCATAAAACGCATAATTTGTTGTACTTCTTACGCCGTAAGTTCCACCCATGATACACAAAGAATTAGCATTAGGATTAC
The DNA here is from genome assembly GCA_002308995.1 of Clostridiales bacterium UBA1234. Lineage (GTDB taxonomy): Bacteria > Bacillota > Clostridia > TANB77 > UBA1234 > UBA1234. The sequence goes on from DBWQ01000007.1 coordinate 57,835, forward strand.
CATCTTCTGTGCCAATAGTTAAATCACCTGAATTAGTGACAGCAACAAAGTGATCAGAAACAATGGTACCACTTAAGATTGTTACCCTTCCTCCGGTTAGGTTTTGCACAGTAGCTCTTATTTTATTTCCAGCAGTAGCAGGATCACTTTCTGAACTAACATAAGAATTGCCAGTAATGATTACTTCACCAAAATTATAAATCGCTTGTTTTCCTTTGTCAGCAGTCAAACTAAGTGTTACATTTTGAAGTGTTAGTTTTGCTGATCGGTTATTATTTATAGCACCATCACTTACAGAAGAAGAGATGAGATAGCCATTTTGAATCAGCACCTCTCCTGAATTAGTCATAATCATTTTATCACTAATGCTATTGGTATGCCCCTGCAAATTTAATATTACATTTTGATTAGGAAGAACCTTTAAAGTTTCACTGGTATTGGCAAGAAGCCTTACCGTTGTTTGAGTATTATCCTTTGGCACTGCATCTAATGCTGCCTGCAAAGTTGTATAAATTGTATTGCCTATTGCAGCGACACCTCCTGATAAAGTGCCCCACTGGGCATATAAATCAACAAATGCTCCATCTCCTGAGGTTAAATTATTTACCTCTTCTTCATCATCATAGCTTTCACCACTACCATCTGCCCTCGTATTCCATTCTAAAAAGTCACTCGGAGAATTGGTAAAAGTGTTAGCATTTAATGTTTGGCTTGTGCCATATACGAAAGACTGAGAGGCAGTTTCTTCTGGATTTCCATCATTGCGATTGGAATGAAACCTAACCGTATAGTTAGGCTTTCTCACATGAATCGTGACAGTGGTATTAAAATCTTGTACATATCTGGCACTTGTAGCAAATGGCAATATAATGACTACAAGCACAAGGATGCATATTATCTTTTGTATGATTTTATTCATAGAAATACCGTCTCTCCTTTCTCTTAAAACTAAATGACTTGTGAAAATTTAACCTCCATATTAATTTGATTAACACTTGGCATTGTAGAAGAAAGTGGTGCTCTAAAGGTTAAAGTGTGTTCGTGTTCTGTCTGTGCATCCTGTACATTAAAAACTCCCACATTCTCATATGTAAGAGAATGATTCGTTGGAGTTTGAAAAGTACCGCCATCTAAAGAAACTTCTATTTCATTCGGCAAATCCGATAAAATGACATGATATTTGGCTGAGACTTCCGATTCACTTGCAACCGAAAAAGTATAACTTTGTGTATTATTGCCACAAACTAAATTTAGATTCGAATTGGAAAGCGTGTTATCAACCGACACTCTCCATTTAGCAACGCCTAAAGAAGAATCAAAAGCACCAGAGGAATAGTAGCGAGAGAAGGTAAGACCAATAGAATAACATACGCATAGCATTCCATATCCCAAAAGTAATTTTAAGACAATTCTTTTGCGTTTGTGGTCCATACGAAGATAATTTCTTTTTTTCACTCTTGATTCCTCCTTTCTTGCACTTTAACTTACAAACCATTTTTTAAAACCATAGGCAATACGAATCCATTTTCATATTTATAGTATACCATAGTAGTCCTCATTTTCAAGTTTCTTTCTTGCATTTTTTCAATTTTTTGTCGTATAATAAACGCGAAAGGAGAGAAAATTGTGTATCAAAGAAACCAAACTGTTCCCCTTTTGGTAGGTAATACCAAGGTTGGGGGAAATAACCATGTCGTCATACAATCCATGACAAATACAAAAACAAAAAATGTACCACAAACCATTTCTCAAATTTTAGCGTTAGAAAAAGTAGGATGTGAAATCATCCGCGTGGCTTGTCTTGATTTAGAAGATGCCAAGGCTATTTCAAAAATCAAAGAAAACATACATATTCCCATTGTGGCAGATATTCATTTTGATTATCACATTGCCCTTTGTGCTATCGAAAACGGCGTCGATAAAATTCGCATTAATCCTGGCAATATTGGCTCTAAAGAAACTATCAAAAAAGTAGTAGATGCATGCAAACAAAAGAAAATTCCCATTCGTATTGGGGTTAATTCTGGCTCTTTAGAAAAAGACTTACTAGAAAAATATGGTCATGTAACAAAAGAAGCGATTGTGGAAAGTGCCAAAAGGCATGTCCAAATTTTAGAAGATCTTGATTTTCATGATATTTGTATTTCACTAAAAGCATCTGATTTAGACCTATGTATAAAGGCTTATGAGATGGCTGCCAATGTTTTTTCCTATCCTCTTCATATTGGAATTACCGAAAGCCGGTACCAAATTTAGTGGTACTATTAAATCAAGTATTGGTCTTGGCATTCTACTACGAGAAGGTATCGGAAACACTCTTCGTGTATCACTTTCCTCAGACCCCATAGAAGAAGTTTTAGTGGCGAAAGAAATCTTAAAGAATTGTGGATTATACGAAAATGCCATTTCTTTTACTTCTTGTCCTACATGTGGCAGAACCATGGTCGACTTAATTCCCATTGCAAGTGAAATAGAAGCATTTTGTCAAACGATTCCTAAAAAACTAAAAGTTGCCGTGATGGGATGTGCTGTCAACGGCCCTGGAGAAGCAAGAGAAGCAGACCTAGGGATTGCAGGTGGCAATGGTGAATGGCTACTCTTTAAAAAAGGAGAAATTATTCGCAAGATTCCTCATGAAAAAGTGATAGAAGAATTGAAAAAAGAAATAGAAAACTTTTAAAATAAAAAAAAGTGCTTTTCCTACTAAAAAGCACTTCTTTTTGTTGATTATTCACCTATCGACGGACTATCTTGTGTTGGAGTTTGAACTTCTTTTTGTTTTTTTCTCTCTTGTTTTAATCTTTCCGTCATTTTTCTTGTTTCTTCTCTTCCAATATGAAATCGATCATATAATTCAATCATAACATGACTAACAGTCATATTGGTAATTAATTTTGCATTATCCATATAATACTGCATCTTTTCTTGGGCATTGGCCCTCTTCCCCAAACAACATTCTTCATATTCCTCTGGTGTAAGATCTTTAGGACACGGCATCATTTTAGAGCGATGTTCTGAATAATCATGATGGCCAAAAGTTTTATCTGATTTCATCAAATTTTTTGGAGGCATTCCCGCTTTATAACGATCAAGATCGTAAGTAAGGTCCGTGTTAAGCCATACGCCGTCCAAATAAGCTTGAATCCAAGCATGACCTCCTCCATATATGTCTCCATTCTTTTCCTTAATTTTGGTTCTTCCACCCACCGTACGAGAATGAATCTTATAGCACGAAGCAAGATGTCTAGGCATTTCTGAAAGTCCACCGCAAGTACATTCCCCTCTGATGAATCCTTCAATGGCACTCGTCGAAGCTTTATTTGCCTCTCGATAACGTTTGATAAAATCATTCAATTCTTCAGGAGTTTCATGAGCCTTATAATATTCTTGCCATTGAAAATAATTAGCGCCAAAATAGTTATATGTAGTAGTATTAGCAATTACCTCACAAATTCTCCTAAAAATCTTTTTTTCTCGATGTGAATCATCGTCACTTGGAAGTTCAGCGTCAACGAAAGCTTTCATTTTATCTAGTTTTTTTCTTGCTTCTATGTATTTATCAATTGGAACCGTTTCATATCCATCAGGATAGGAATCAGAATCATTTTGATTTTCTAAAAGAATGGTTTCCAACCCCTGTTCCTTAAGTTTTTGCGCCATAGCAACATCTATTTCCCCCATAGCGCTAATTTTCACATTCACATTTGACAAGTCCAAATTTTGATTTTCAATTAAATGACGATTTTGTGTCATATTAATGACAGTTGTAATCAGTTTTCCATTATTTTCATATTCTGGCAAAATACGAGATAAATAGGTTTTTCCTGGATGAGCTTCGAGAAATTCCTGATATTCTTTTAAATTAGGAAACTGAATTTCTACTGGAGGATGTTTTGGAAAAAACTCTTGGCACTCTTCAAATTCTTGCGGTGAAACTCTTATTTTAGTATGAGAAGAATACTTTGTTTGTGCCATTTTTTCAAAATAGCTCTTAGGATTTTTGATTCCTCGATCCAGTTTTACTTGACAATTACCTTCATAGTCTTCTGGCAACAGCCCTTTCTTTTGTAAATAACACAATTCACAATAAGAAACCTCTATATCTCCGCTCAGGAAGATTTTTTAATGAATTCAAAAACATCTCACTAAAAGCGGTATTTCGTTTCGCATCTAATTCTTCTGCAAATGGCGTTAACATTTCAGTGCGAATTGGAATTTGGACGTGAGGAGATAAGTATACCTCAGGAAATTTTTGTTCAAATGCCATAAGTTCATTTGCAGAGCAATTCTCTATCACTGCATTTCCCATAGTAGAGTCAATTTGAATACTCATTGTTGTTTGATGAGCTTGCAAAAAAGGTGTCAAATTCTCAAGTTCACAATCATCTAATTTCAGTAAGCTAAGATTTGGATTCTTGGTAAGGAGTGCCTGTAAGGATTGACTGGAAAGCTTTACACCTTGCAAATTGACATTTTGTAACTGGCTTCCTGCTATCTTAGAAAAATCTATTTCAAACAGTTTTGTTGAATAATTGTAGAAATATAGCTGTTCCACATCATCTGTTTCACGCATTTCGTCTTCTATTTGCGCTGTCAATTCTTCTTCATCAAATCCCGACGCATATACATAAGTTTTCATTTGTCCCATAGCATTCACCCCCATCTCAATCCTAACCTTATTTCTTATATTATATCATATTTTCCCATTTTGTTCCATCATTTCCCCATGTTTTTCGAGAAATCCACCTTTTTAGGTGGATTTCTCAATGATCATATCACTATAAGCATATAACAAATTTAAATCTTCGATACTTAAAGAAGCCTCCTTTAAAACATGAATTCCTCCTTTTTGATGGAGCAGAAAATTTGCATTTTCTTTACTTAGTAATTCATAGATTTTATCTTGATTATACTGTTCATAGGAATTGCTTTCGCCGTTTAAAATAACCAAATCTATGAGAAAATGTTTATGATAAAAATAAATCATCGCACGAATATATTTTTGAAGTAAAAAAGCATCTCCTAATTGATTCGTTTGAAACAAAATAATCGGAACATCTCCCGAAATACCAAACTTCCATAAGTCTTTTTGTGAAAGGTGATTCTTTCTTTTGATTTCTTCGTAGGGAATAAGGCTTTTGGAACCATTCAGCACTTCCGCTAAAATTTCATGAAATTTTAAAATTTCTTTTCCCTTAAAACCTAAAAAGCGGTTTTCGATTTTTGCTTTCGAAATGGCAAGTTCCTCCATTCTTTTAGCCGCATCAAACTTATGATATTTTTCATACAAACTTTCGATTTCTTCTTTGGTATCTCCCACCATACTATAAAAATAAAATGTCACTTTTTCCTCTGGCTTAAGCGTCAAGCTTTTCTTTAATGTTACCATGGGGCTAACGGTAGAAACGATTTGATTTGACAAAGTCTTATCTTGTTCAACCATGATAGGATTTTGCATACTTCTCCCTCTTCCAATCACTTTTGTCTTATCTAATTCTATCTCAAAATTAGCATTCACTCCTTGTTCATCTGTTACAAAATTCATATAATAGAGGACTTTTCCATTCTGAAATTTCTTTTCCATTAGGACATCCTGTTGGTAGTTTTGCGCATTCAAAAATAGCCCTTGGTAGGCAGGATGAGAGAGAAAACTATCCTTTAAACAAAGAATCACCTCTTCCATCTGATAAAGATCTAAATTTGCTTCACTTTCTCGATGATGATATAGCGTTACCTCTTTTAAAAGAGTTCTATCTTCACTCGAAAGAAGATACTTGGTGAGTATTTGAATACCATCATCGCTTCTCATAAATTCACAAAAAGCTGGTGAAAAACAAGCCATACTTTCATCTGGTTTCTTTTTAGCAGGAGATAGGGTATTACTCCAGTAGAAATTCGTCTGTTTGTCTTTGATAAAAAAAGTGCTAGAAGTAGTTTTTCCTTCTTGGTAAGGCGAGAAAAGAATTCCATTGGTCTCAACATATCCTTCTCCATAATCATTCATGAGCATTGTCATGGTTTCTCCGCCTAGCAAATTCACATTTTTCTTTTCTTTGTGAATTACCTTTTCTGTATATTCTTCATAATCTTGATACTGTAATCGTTTTGCTTTTTCTTTTTTCTCTTTTGTGTCAATAATACTTTCTGGGATTTTTTCTTCTAACAGTATTTTTACAGCCTGTATTTCTGGATTTTGCATAAATCTTTTTATCAAGGATTCTTCCTTTAAAAAATTCGTAATAGATAACAAAATGAGTGCCTGATGATGTGCCATATATGTTTCTACCACTTCATAAGTATCTTTCACGCGTGAAGGGGTAAAATCAATCGATTCATAAAACCCAAATTGAGCATAAGCGCCTAGTTCTTTCAATGTTCGCATATTTTTTAAAACCTCTTTTGGTGCTTCTGAAATTGCTAGCAAACTTGAATAAGGACTTACTACCACTTCATCTTTAAGTCCCCTTTTTAATCCAAGCCAAGGAATTCCAAAAGCTTTATACTGATAATTCAAATGAAAATCTTGCACATGAAAGGCAGACTCTGAAATTCCCCAAGGAATGTTTAGTTTTTGAGCATATCTTTGCTGGCTCATAATGCAAAACGCATTGGTTTCTTCGAGCAAAGTATTCTTTGGTGGCTTCATGATGACATTAGGCATAAAGTATTCAAACATCGTCCCCGACCAAGAAAGAAGTCCCATCCCCCCTCCCATGGTGGTCATATTTCTTCCTAGGCAAAACCAATGCTTGTAGGGAATATCTTTTTTTGCAATTGCTACCAAGCTTGCTGTTCTTGCTTCTGAAGCAAGTAAGTCATAATAGGAATCTAAAAGATTTTGATTCGAGACATCGTACCCAATTGAAAATAAATTTTTATCACTATCATATAAAGCAGAAAAATGGGTATCATCTATCATTTCTTGTACTTTCTGAGAAAGTTCTTTTTCGTTTTCTCTCATTAAAACCGTTTTCACCACATATAAACAGGCTATCAAATTTCCACTATCCACTGTAGAAACAAATCTAGGCTCTAATGGTTTTAATGTAAGGATATCATACCAGTTATATAAGTGGCCTTGCCACTTTGAAAGATTTGTGATTGTCTGAATGATTTCCGAAAGGTAAAAAAGCATATCCTTACGAGAAATAAAAGATAAATCATAGGCAGAAATCACAGCAAGCATAGATAACCCTATATTCGTAGAAGAGGTATTTCTAGAAACTTGCCTTTTTCTCGATTTTTGATAGTTATCTGGTATTAAAAAATGGTACTCTTTCACCAAATAAGTCTTAAAAAAAAGCCACGTTCGATAAGCTAACTCAAATATTTCCTCCTTCTCTTTTGGTTTTAATGATATGGTGTTTTCTTTTTTTTCTTTAGAAAAAGTATACGCCATATAGGGGGCCATAAACCATATCAAAAGAAAAAAGATACAAACTAACCATTCTAGCTTTAAATAAGGATAACGAAGGCAAAAAAACAAAGCAATCGGCAACACAGATGGCATCATAAAACGGAAATAAGCGTACAAATCATTTTTAAGCATTTTTTCGCTATCCGCAGCAGTTGTCCAATCAAGCAAATGCTTGTGAGAAATAAACATGCGGTATAATGATACTCCAATCGCTTCTATCATGAGTATTGCTTGATAAGGAAGAAAAATAAGCATAATGGCACAACGATATAAGCTAAGCATCATGAAATGCGTTTTTATCTTTTGTCTTTTTCCTTTAAGTAAATGTTTTTTAGCACACAGCAATTCCCATAAAAACGGAAAGAAAACAATCCCCAAAGTTTCTATATAAAAACCTTTTCCAAGAAGAAAAAATAAAAAAATAGGAATCAAACTTCTTCTAAGATTATCCCAAATTTGATATTTTGTAATTCCTTTCAAATGTTTATGAAACAAATACCAAATATTCTGAACATCACCTCTTGTCCATCTTTTTAAGCGAAAAAAATAGCTATTAACGTGAGAGGGAAAGCCATCCATCAGTGTTACATTACTGGCAAGTCCAGTTCTTAAAAAACTTCCTTCAATTAAATCATGACTTAGCACTCTATTTTCTGGAATTTGATGATATAAAAGTCTCTCATAAAGTTCTACTCGAAAAATGCCTTTTCCTGTAAAAATAGCCTCATCAAATAAGTCCTGGTACAAGTTAAATTCTGCCCCCGAATACCTATCTAGTCCACCATTTCCCGCAAATAATTTGGCAAATAAAGTGCGATGACTTTCCTCAATAGAAGTACAGATTTTTGGTTGTACGAGCCCATAACCACTTACCACTCGATAATTTTGAATTACCGGTTCATTAAAGGGATGTTCCATAATTCCAATGAGTTTCTTAGCAGATCCCAAAATCAAATTAGTATCTGCATCAATCGTAATGATATATTTAAACTTAGGAATCTTTCGCATCGTATTCACACAAAAGGTGCCCGTTTCTCCCGTCATTAAAAAATGATTCAGTTCTTCTATCATACCTCTCTTTCTTTCATAGCCAAGCCATTTTTCTTGTAAAGGATTGTACACTCTCTTACGATACAAAAAATAAAATATCTCTTGATGATATTTTTCATTTAATCGCACCGTTTCTAAAACACCCATTTGCTTCACTTCTTCATCAAAGGAAGTGTTTTCTGTATTGCTTTCTGAAGCATCCCCTAAAAGACAAAATCTTAATTTTGCATCCTGATTTGCCAAATAATAGATTTCCATATCCTGCATTAACTTGCAAACTCTTTCTTTACCGTTTAAGAGTGTAGGAACAATCACCAACGTTTCAACATTGTCATCGATTTCTTCCATTTGCATTAATACGGTTGGTTTCTTTATTTTTCTTATCCAAAAGTTCACTATGACAACAAAAACTTCTGAAATGGGTAAAAAGCCTATCCAAAAGTATTTTTGAAAAAGAAAATAAGAAATGAGAAGAGATGGCAAATAAATACTGATGATAAAAAGTGTTAGAATCCATTTTTTACTGACTTTTTTGTGAAATATGGTTGGTGCTTCTAAAGCAGTCGCAAGAAGTTTTCTTTCTCCTCGAAACAGAAAAAAGCCAACATGTTTGTGTTCTTTTTTGCTCAATTCTATTAACTTGTTTCCCACATACACTTCTGAAACATGAGCCTTTTTCGCAATTTGTTTTACTTCTTCTAAATACCTTTCTTTTGTTTCATAACTCATTTTTCTATATATTTCATCTTGCTTTAAAATACGTTCAACCGGATTCATGATTTCAAAAAGAGTCGTCCAGTGATAGCGAGTCATGTTCTTAAGGCTTACAATACTGTTACTCATTGAAATACGTCTTACCGCCATATCAAAGTGAAGCGTTTTGATAATTTCGGATGAAGTAGTTCCTTTTTTGATAATTTCTTCTTCTAAAATGTCTATTAAATCATCTCTTCCTTGTTTTTTGAGAGAACAAATTAGATATTCGATATACGTCATGAGTTCTCCATTAAGATTTATTTTTCGATATTTTTTAAATTGTTGTTTAGAAATAGCCTTTCGAGATACGATTCTTTCCATTAAGCTTTCTGCTTTAAATTTTTCCAATTGTTCTTTCTGAATGTGTAAAGAAATCTCATAAATATGGTGTAACAATGCAATTTTAAGCATCAACGGAAAAATTGCTATTTCTTCCATACTTAAACTTCTCTTAGATTGATAACTAAGAAAAAATTTTTGAATAACCTCTTCACTTATATTTCCATCGGTAAAGCTTACTAGTTCTCTTGCTAGGATAAAAATACGCGCTTCTCCTTGCACTGAGGGAAGTTTTTGATACTTTTGAATGGTTAAATCATTCATGCAAAAATGATATTGTTCTTCTATAAGATAAAAATTATCTAACAGCCATTCCCCACTGGGAGGGATTGATACATCTTTAGCGACGCTTTCATTCAGCAAAAAGTAGGTTTTACGGATTGCTCGATATTCTTCTTTTAGTTTATCACACGGAAAAGTCTTCCTATTCGAATGAATTTCCACATGATGGTTGATAGCTAGTTTTTTCGCAAAATCTTCCATGATTACACCTCAAAAGGTAGTTTTACCAATGAGGTTATTTTTATTCGCTCATTTATGTTCCTCCGTTTAGGCGCACGAGCTTTATTCTTCATAGTAGTTTTCAATTCCATTCAAAATCCCTTCTACCAATTGGTTTTGATATTCCTCTGTTTGTAGTAGTTTCACATCTTCTTCATTAGATAAAAAACCACATTCCACAATCACCACCGGAAGATTGGTTTTATCTACAATTTTGATTCCTTCAATGGGCAAACTAGTGCGATGATTCGGTCTATCGATTCTTTGTGAAATGCTTTCTTGTATCAAAATAGCAAGTTTCTTACCTTCCTTAGAATTCTTACTGTAAAAAGTTTGCCACCCCCAATACTTGGTATTAGTAAACTTATTCATATGAATCGAAATCATAAAATCGGCATTGCTTTGATTGGCAATATTCACACGATTTTGTAAGTCTGATTGTTTGATATTTCGTAGGGATTGATTAGAATCTATCGAAGCAATATTTTCATGATCTTCCCTTGTCATCACAATTTCATATCCCGCATCTTCCAACTTTTCTTTTAATTTTTGAGCAATAACAAGATTAAGCATTTCTTCTTCTACACCATTTTTCGAAATCGCACCACCGTCTGGTTTGCCATGACCTGCGTCAATGACAATCCTATAAGAAGAAAGCGAGCCATTTGCCGTAACCCATTTTTTCTTTTCTTGTACCAACCATCCTAACATTCCAATACTAAATATGCTAATAAACAAAATACCTTTTTTCATAAACTTTTTACCCGAAATGACCATCATAAAAAACATCTCCACATATCGATTTAGTAATCTATATGTAAAGATGTTTCTTATTAGACTATTAATTTCTTCTTCTATCCTCCAAGAAAGTGCTTCCCGGTATCATTTTTGCTTTCTTTTTAACAGCTGCACCATCTTCTCCTATTTCAAGCGTACTAGAATACGGTTTGTAACGATTGCTAATCATGGCAACCGTTAGGGTCATAATCGGATATTTTTCAATACGACCTTTTCGGTTTGGTAAGCGAATGCTTCCAATCCTTAAATCCTCTTCTGAATAGAATGCTTTAATTTCCTTATCAAATTCTTTCACAATCATTCTGCCAATCTTTTTGGCATTTTCATAATCCACGATAGCGACAAAATCGTCTCCCCCAATATGTCCTAAGAAATCACCTTTTGAGCCATACTTTTGAATGTGGTTTTTAATTAGAGTTGCCGTATATTTAATGACTTCATCACCATTCATAAAGCCATATTTATCATTATAAGATTTAAAATTATCTAGGTCGGCATACAAAATAGCAAATAGTTTTTTAGAAGCAATTCTTCTTTTCATTTCATTATCAATTTGAAGATTGCCCGGAAGTCCTGTCAGTGCACTTAGGCAACGATTGGAAGCAATTAAGTGAGATAGATTTTTAATGGTATAGTAAAAATACTGCTCATTAAGAGGTTTAACAATATAGTACTCTACTCCACTTTTTAGCACGTCCACGCGATGTTCTTCAATTTTGATGCTAGAAGTAACAATAATCGGTGTAATATTATTTTCTTTGTTTTTCTTAATATATTTACATACCGTTGCTGCTGAATCCTCTTTTAATCCATCTTCATTGACAATAATCAAATCTGGAATTGTGAGTAATGCCTTTCTAAGTTCTGTTCTATCAGAGGTAGAAGTAAAAAACTCATAATTTGACTCTCTAGCAAATATTTTATTCACGATATTACACAACTGGTTTGTGTCATCTACTAAAACAATATATTTTGTGTTAATCATATTTTTCCTCCTTTGTGTAGAACTGTTAAGTAAGTTTATTAATTTTTAGTCAAACAATTAGCGATATTTTCAAAATCATGAATGCTTAGGTTTTCTGCACGTAAATTTTCTTTTAATCCCACTTGCTCCAAAACTTGTTTTATCTCTTCTTTAGCAATTCCCATGCCAGAAAGAGAATTACTAATCGTCTTTCTACGCTGAGAAAATCCTGCTTTGATGAGCTGAAAAAATAGTTTGGTATCCTTTAACGAAACCGGTGGCTCTTTTAAAATATCTAGCTTAACCACTACAGAATCTACCTCAGGAACAGGGTGAAAATTTTCTTTTGGCACATCAATCACAATCTGTGGGTTGGTGTAATATAAAATACTAAGTGTAATGGCACCATATTCTTTTCCATTTGGTGTTGCACAAAAACGCTCACCTACTTCTTTTTGAACCATCACTGTGATGCTTTCTAGTGCTAACTTTTCTTCTAAAAGCTTCATAATAATTGGTGTTGTGATATAGTAAGGAAGATTTGCTACTACTTTCACATGTTCATACTTGCCCGTAAGTTCTTTTAAGTTTACCTTTAGCACATCTTCCACAATGAGTTCAAAATTGTCATATAAGGAAAAACGCTTCTTTAAAAAGGTAGCTAATTGCCCATCTATTTCAATGGCAATTACTTTTTTGGCTACTTCTAATAACTTAGCCGTTAAACTACCAAGCCCTGGACCAATTTCAATTACAACATCTTCTTTGGTCACTTGGGATTTTTCCACAATTTGATCAATAATTTCCTCATTAATTAAAAAATTTTGTCCTAATTGTTTATTCGCTTTTAACCCATTTTGCTTTAACAAAAATTCTGTTTCTTCTTGTAAATTCATATGCCACACCTCTACTCGTTTAAAAGTATTATATACTTATTCCCAAAAGATAGCAAGATTTCTGATGAAAGAGACCTTTAAAAAATGAAGCACCTTTGGTGCTTCATTTTTGTTCTTATTCTTCATTCAAAAGATATACATTCACCGTTCTTCTTCCCCATTTTAAGGCTTCACTATGAGAATCCATATATAAATCAATCTTTTGGTTTTTGATTGCTCCACCAGTATCTGCAGCAATCGCATAACCATAATCCCAAGCACCATTTAGCCCCTCAACGTAAACATGAGTATTAAGAGGAATCACAGTAGGATCCACCGCAATGACCTTCATTCCTGTGCCAGGAATAATTTTTAATCCACTTGCTGTATATCCATAATACGGATGGTCTGGTGTTTTACCACAGCACTTTTGACACAAGCAATATGCTGTAGCAGTCATCTCATAAACTTTACCATACTCAAAAGGGTATTTTGTCTCTTCTACAGCTTGTACAGAAGAACTATCTTCTGTTTTAGGTTCTTCCGCTTGATTTACTGCATCTTCCGTCAATTCCGTTTGCGAAACTTCATCAGCTGACTCTTCTAAAGCAATTGGTCTTATTTCTAAAAAAGTATCCTCTACAGGAAGAATGATTTCTTGCTCTAAGTTAGTTGTTTTGGAATGACTACTTGTTGTTTCGGCAGGTTTAACTTCAATAATATCTTGTTTTTCTGCCTTTTCTAAATTTTGACTGACTTTATTTTCAGCTGTTTTTGTTGCCAAATATTGAACCGTTACTTCCTTTAACTCAGCAATTTCCTCAAACGGCTCTTTCACAACCTCTTTTTCTTCTTCCTCTTGCTTTTCTACGACATTCAACAATTCTATTTGTTGCTCAAGTATTACATATTCCGTAACTTCTTTTTTTTCCATTTCTTGTTTTAGAATCAAACCGCCAATTAACATGATGCATAGCGACAATCCTAAAATAGCCTTCTTTTGTAATATAATACTTCGATCACTTTCCATATCATACCTCCATGTGTCGCAGGATAAATTCTACTACTATTGTAAGTGCTTGTCAAATAAAATATGTCTAGAATTCCATTTATTTCCATGTGTTCCATATTCCTTTGATTATATTTTCTTCATATTTGTCAAAAATATGCTTGAACCCAAAAAATATAGATTAAGTTTATGGAGGTAATTATATGAAAAACAATCATCTATTACTAACAAGTTTATTGTTAGTCTTTCTAACCTTTTCTGTTGTTTTAGCAACCGAAACAACTCCAGGAACAGACGAACCAACGCCTACTCCAACAGGAATTATCTCTGAGGAGCCAACTCCTACCGAAACACGGAGAGCCCTCTAGTACACCTACACCGGAAGAAACACCTACAGCTACTCCTACCCCTGAAGAAACTCCAACAGCCACTCCTACCCCTGAAGAAACTCCAACTCCTACAATAACTCCAGAAGAAAAAGTGTTACAAAGCATCGCCAATAGCGATACTGTCACAACGAAAAAGAATACGCCAATTGCCATTCAATTAAGTGCAACAATTGTAAGTGGAGAATCTGCAAACTACGCAATTACCATACAACCAACCCATGGAACCATTGTGCAATCAGGAGAGGATTTAGCTTCTCATATCTACACACCAGAAACGGATTATATAGGAGAAGATTCTTTTTCCTTTCGATTAGAAAGTGGAGAGTATTATTCGAATGTAGCAACGGTATCCATCACAATCATTGAAGAGCCTGTCAATGTCATTCCTTTTCATTATATTGACATGCAAAATCATTGGGCCAATTATTCTGCTTCTCACTTAGCAGCAAGAGGTTTCGTTATTGGTGAAGAAATTGGAAACCGCTATTATTTTTATCCCAATAAAACCATGACTAGAGGCGAATTTATGCTATATCTTTTAGCAATTTGTGAAAGTAATACCGATAGTCAAATCAGTGGAGAGGTAGACTTTGCAGACTCAGGAGAATACCCAACGTGGATGCTAGAAGCAGCCAAAGTTGCTTTTGCAAAGAAAATTATTACAGGAAGTAAAGCTGGGGAAAAAATATATTTAAACTTAAATAAAACGATTACAAGAATTGAAGCCGCAACCATGATTAGTAATGTGCTTGACGATAAGTCTTCTACTGGAAACATCACCTATAAAGACGTTGGAATGATTCCAGATTGGGGCTTAAATGCCGTCAAAAATCTAACCGTTTATCAAATCATCCAAGGAGATAGTACAGGAACCTTTAGACCAAATAGTAACTTAACACGTGGTGAAGCTGCAGAACTATGCTATAAACTATTAAAACAATTAGAAGCTAACCAATTAAATGCTGGTTCTGGAGATGTGAAATAACAAAAAACGACTTAGGATTATCCTAGGTCGTTTTTTATGGATTCAAAATGTGAAACAAAAAAGCCTTTTTTACTTAAAAATGTTTCACACTTTAAGTAAAAAGGGTAAAAAATGGTCGGGGTGAGAGGACTCGAACCTCCGGCCCCATGGTCCCAAACCACGTACTCTACCAACTGAGCCACACCCCGATACGAAGAATATATTAACACGTTTTGAATAGTTTTTCAACTCTTTTTTTGTAAAAATTTGAATATTTTTCATAAATATGCTAAAATATCCACATATACCGGGGTGTGGCTCAGTTGGTAGAGCGCTTGGTTCGGGACCAAGAGGCCGTGCGTTCGAATCGCATCACTCCGACCAATTTAAGCTGATACTCACTATGAAAAGATATCATAGAAAGGATGATTTTATGGAAAAAGAAAGACATTATGGCACCATTTCCATTGGTGTTCGTGCCCCTATTATTCGTGAAGGAGACGATTTGGTTCAAATCGTTACCGACAGTGTTTTAGCTGCTACTGAGGATTTAAATATGCCTCTAAAAGACAAAGATGTCATAGCAATTACTGAATCTATCGTAGCAAGATCTCAAGGAAACTATGCAGAAATATCTGATATTTCAAAAGATATTGAGAATAAATTTGGAAAAGATGCTACTCTTGGCGTTATCTTTCCTATTTTATCAAGAAATCGTTTTGCCATTTGTCTTCGTGGCATTGCCAAAGGATGTAAAAAAATTGTACTGATGCTTTCATATCCATCCGATGAAGTAGGAAATAAACTTATTTCTGATGAAGTATTCTTTGGCATTGGGAATGGTAACAATAGTGCTACTTTAAACGAAGAAGCATTTCGTAGTACGTTTGGTGAAACCAAACACGAATTTACTGGTGTAGATTACATTGAATATTATAAAGGGTTAATGAAAGATTGTGGCTGTGAAGTAGAAGTTATCTTTAGCAACAACCCTACTGCAATTCTTGACTATACCAATAAAGTACTTGCTTGTGATATTCATACAAGAGCCAATACCAAAAAGTTATTAAAAGAAAAAGGCGCCGAAATCGTCTATGGCATGGATGATTTATTAAAGGAACCTCTTTCTGAAAATGGTGGCTACAACGAAAAATATGGTCTTTTAGGTAGCAACAAAGCAACGGAAGATAAAATTAAGTTATTTCCTCGTATGAAAGAATCTCAAAAATTAGTGAAAGACATTCAAGAAGTTATCAAGCAAAAAACAGGTGCTCATGTAGAAGTCATGGTATATGGTGATGGTGCTTTCAAAGATCCTCAAGGTAAGATTTGGGAGCTTGCAGACCCTGTGGTATCCCCTGCTTTTACTGATGGGTTAATTGGAACACCAAACGAGCTAAAACTAAAATACTTAGCAGATAATGATTATGCTACTTTAAAAGGAGATGCATTAAAAGAAGCTATCAAAAATAGAATCTCTGAAAAAGAAAGTAACTTAGTTGGCCAAATGGCAACCCAAGGAACCACCCCAAGACAACTTACCGATTTACTTGGATCACTTAGTGATTTAACTTCTGGTAG
>DBWQ01000001.1 GCA_002308995.1 Clostridiales bacterium UBA1234
TAGCAAGTTGTGTAAGAAGCATTTCTCTTGATGGTAATTTTGCAAGTTTGATGATTTCTTCGCTAGAAATGACTTTACCGTCCATGATTCCGCCTTTGATTTTATAAAACTCTGAATCTTTTGCATAGTCATATATCACTTTGGCTGGAGCAACATAGTCATCATAGCTGAAGCAAACAGCTGTAGGACCTTCTAATTTCTCAGAAATAGCTTCAAAGTCTGTCCCTTTAACGGCAAATTTTAGCGTTGAATTTTTCGCAACAACATATTCACAAGTATCTTTTCTAAGATCTGCTCTCATTTTAGTAATGTCTGCTACGTTGATTCCTCTATAATCTGCTAAAATCACTAATTTTGCTTTTTCAAATTTGCTCTTAAGTTCCTCTGCATCGCTTTGTTTTTTCGCAAGTACTTTTGCATTTGGCATGATTACACCTCCCTTATTTGATTATAATATCATTATTTTTTGAAAACGAATTAAAAAAACTGACATTCTTACCGAAGTAAAAATGTCAGTGTAATCCGAACCATTTTTTTACCTCGGTAGGATTTATGGCTTTTTGCCACCTACTGTCTTAGGTGATGAATTATTGAGCTTTAATTGGTACGCCTGGTCCCATGGTGCTTGATACAGAAATACTCTTGATGTATTGTCCTTTAGCTGCTGCTGGTTTTGCTTTGATGATGGCTTCATATAATGCGATGAAGTTATCATTTAGCTTAGCAGCACCAAATGATAATTTACCAATTGGGCAGTGTACAATATTGTTTTTATCTAATCGATACTCAATTTTACCAGATTTGATTTCGCTAACGGCTTTAGCAACATCCATGGTAACAGTACCTGATTTTGGGTTTGGCATTAAGCCTTTAGGACCTAATACTTTACCAAGTCTACCGATGATACCCATCATATCTGGGGTTGCAACGATAACATCATACTCAAACCAATTCTCTTTTTCAATTCTAGGAACTAAATCCTCTGCTCCAACGAAATCAGCGCCAGCAGCTTCTGCTTCTTTTGCTTTTTCGCCTTTGGCAAATACTAACACTCTTTGTGTTTTACCAGTTCCATGAGGAAGTACGATAACTCCTCTTACTTGTTGATCAGCGTGCTTTGAATCTACGCCTAGTCTAAAATGAGCTTCTACAGTTTCATCGAATTTTGCCTTTGGCATTTTGTCGATAATTTCGAAAGCTGTTTTAGAATCATATTGTGTGCCTTTTTCGATTAATTTGGCACTTTCTAAATATCTCTTTGCTCTTTTCATGTTTACCTCCTTTGGTACAAACGAAGTTTTCATCCTTCTCCCAATTTAAAAATCATTACTCACTTACTGTGATACCCATGCTTCTAGCAGTACCTTTAACCATGCTCATAGCAGCTTCTAAGCTACCTGCATTAAGGTCTGGCATTTTTGTTTTTGCGATTTCTTCTACCTGTGCTTTTGTGATGTTTGCAACTTTTTGTTTATTAGGTTTTTGAGAACCTTTCTCAATTTTAGCTGCTTTTAAAAGTAAGTCTGCAACTGGTGGAACTTTTGTGATGAATGTAAAAGACTTATCTTGATATACTGTAATAACTACTGGGATTGTCATACCAGCTTGGTTTGCAGTTTTATCATTGAATTCTTTTACGAATTGCATAATATTCACACCTGTTGAACCAAGGGCTGGTCCTACTGGTGGAGCTGGAGTCGCTTTACCAGCTGGAATTTGCAATTTAACAATGTTAGTTACTTTCTTTTCTGCCACTTTTAACACCTCCTATTACAATTTCTGTATTTGTGAAAATTCTAGTTCTACAGGAGTTTCTCTTCCAAACATAGAAACTAAAACTCTTACTTTCTCTTTTTCCATGCTAATTTCTTGGACTACACCAACGAAGCCTTCTAATGGACCAGAAACAATCGTCACATTGTCTCCAATTTCATAATCGATTGTGACTGGCATCTTCTCGAAGCCCATATCACGAATTTCATCATCCGTAAGAGGAACTGGCTTTCCACCAGCACCAACAAAACCGGTTACACCTCTTACATTTCTAACAACGAACCAAGATTCTTCTGTAATAACCATTTTAATTAGCACATAACCTGGAAATACTTTTTTTAATGTTGTTTTCCTTTTGTCGTCTTTAATTTCAATTTGTTCTTCCATTGGAACAACAACTTCTTGAATTAAATCTTGCATTCCTCTATTTTCTACTGCTTTTTCCAGTGTATCTTTTACCTTGTTTTCATAACCGGAATAGGTATGAACCACATACCATCTTGCTACTTCTGAACTCGTTTTTTCATCTTGAGGCATCGTTATCCCCCTTTACATTTTATTCAGTTACAGTACTCTCTTCAACGTTTTCAACGTTTTCAGTATTTTGGGCTTCTGCATTTTCTTGCTCTGAACCTTCAGTAGCGTCTGTTTGCTCTTGTGATTGTTCCTCTGTAGATGCTTCTTCTAACGTAGCCGGTTGTTCAGTCGAATCTATTACTTGAACATTTTCAGTCACTTTCTCCTCTGGGAATAGTACATTAAACCATTTTCCCTTTAGAAAATCGAATATCAAATTAAACACACCTAGAATTAAAGTAATTAATAAAACGAATACAATGGTTGCAAAAGTGTTTTTAACTACTTGCTTACCTGTTGGCCAAATAACTTTTTTTAACTCGGCCTTTACATTTTGAAAAAAGCTCTTTTTAACTTTGTTTTCTTCTTGCATTATCCTTCACACCTTTACCATTTATTTTGTTTCTTTATGCTCTGTATGTTTTTTGCAGAATTTACAATATTTTTTCATTTCAATTCTATCAGGATCGTTCTTTTTGTTTTTCTTTGTATCGTAGTTTCTTTGCTTACATTCAGTGCATGCTAACGTAATTTTATCTCTCATTTTTTACACCTCCAAAGTGCTCTTCTCACAAAACTTTCTTCAAAAAAAAAGAACCTTTTCGTGGTTTGCTAGCTAATTTTACCACGCATATACTCTTTTGTCAACAAATTTTCTTAAAATTCGGTAGCGCCAAAAAAGGTTCATTATGTATTCCATATTTTGGAAATTATTGACTCTTCTTTTCCGTAATTTTGATAATTTTACCCGTACTTTTTGCATATAGTGTTTCTACTTTTTTCTCACTTCCTACTTTTAGCTCTACTGTATTACTTGCGTAATATCCACTTTCATTAATGATGCCATTAGTTTCGATTTGCAAAATTAAATCATAGCGTCCTTCTAAATCTGTTTTTACGATACTTCCATCATTTAAATTCACATGTGTAGTAGCGTTTTGAACTCTTTTATCAGCAATTTGACCAATTTCTACTCCTGTTAAAGAGTCATATACGGTATCTCCTACCTCAAAAGCATCTATGGTAAAGCTACGTACACTGCTAAATCTCATCTCATATGTCATTTGATTTTGCACTGCTGTTTCATCCCCTATACGGTGATAACTCTTAAATCGGTAGTGAATGGCTAAGCCCATCACAAGCACAAGAAAAATCACCAAAACATCTATGATATTGAATTTGAACTTTTTCATCGCCATTCCTACCTTTCTACTTTAACAATGTATCCACTTGCTGCATAGCCTTTTCCTTTTACATTAACCTGATTTCCTACTTTGATATCCAGCTCGCCCATCATGTAGTTATTGTCCACCTTTTTAGCATCGGCTTCCACGGTTAATATAATATCTACCAAATCATCTATTTCATTTTCCACTGTTTTACCGCTCGTCATATCAGTTCCTAGTCTGACAGAAGGTTCTTTTTCTTTTTTGGTAATTTTTCCCATATAGTAATTTTTCTCACTATTATATAAAGAAGTATCTTCTGAAATCATATCGTAGACTTCTGGAATCGTCTCGCTTGTTCGAATCTGATAAACGACTTTCTCAGTATTTTCGATTATGGTAGCTTGGTTTCTATTGAGAATACGATACCCAATAAAACCAATGATTAAGGCAATCAATAGGATGACAATATCTAGCAAATTAAAATGTCTCTTTTTTGGTGTTTCATGAACTTCTTCATAAACTTTTTGTATATTCTCTGTGTATGCTTTTACTGTATACTTTTCTTCATACTTCTTTTTGGCTTTCTGTTTCATATTTTCCCTCAAATCCTTATTAGTTATTATTTCATATACTTTTTCTGCTGCCATTTTGGCATCATTTACTGGCACTAAAAACCCATTTTCACCGTCTTGAATGAGGTAAGGATTACCACTACAATTGGTCACAACGGCAGGTACCCCAAGACTCATTCCTTCTAGTAAGGATAAACTTGATGTTTCCGTTTCATTAGAGCAGTTTAGCTGCACATCCATGATGTTTAAGTACTCTCCTACTTTATTGGTAAAACCAGTAAAAATGATGTCTTTTTCTAATTTTAGTTTTTTGACTTTTTCTTTGATTTCTTCTTCATAAGAACCTGTTCCAAGGATTAAAAACTTGGCTTTTGCCTTTTTTTCTTTTAATAGGATTTTGGCAGTTTCTACAAAAGTATCATACCCTTTTAGCTTTTCGATACGAGCTACAATTCCTACCACACTTTCTTCTGGTAAAATGCCATGTTTTTTTCTTAATTGTAATTGTTCCTCTTGCGTCGTTTCTGGCAATTGATTCACACCATTAAAAATACTCACAATTTTAGACTCTGAAATGCCTCTTTGAAGCAAATTCACCTTGGTGGCATCCCCCACTGCAATGATTTTGTCTGCCAAAAATTCATTTATTACTTTGTAGAAAAATAGTTTTATCGGATTTTTTTCATTTTCTTTTAAGGGATACGCACAATGCTTCGTATACACAATCTTTTTTCTTAAAAGCTTGGCCGCAATCCTTGCTGTAATGCTAGCATGTGTGTGTACAATATCTGGTTTTTCGCTCTTGATGATTTTTATTAATTTAGGAAAGGATTTCATATCGATGGACTTATCTTTTAAGCCATCAATTTCAATCAGTTTCACTTTGGTTTTTTGAAGCTCCGGAATCAGTGCGCTACCAGTAGGTAAAACTACGCTAATTTCAAATTGATTGCTATCATAGTTTTGAGCAAAATAAATGATGCACTTTCCTGCCCCACCAATATTGGTATCACTAATGACATTTAGTATCTTGATCATTTTCTTCTTTCCTTTCTAATTTTGTACCAACCATGCCTAATGCTAAATACACCCAGAAAATAAGCAGTACGCGATAATTGTACCAGGTATAATCAAACATGCTTTCTAACAAAAAACCGAGCATTCCTGCTCCCAATGATGCCACTACAATATTCTTCTTTTTTAATTGATGAATGGTAATTTCTTTAAAAAATTCATACATCATGATTAAAAAACAAGCAAACCCAATCACACCATAAGAGCTTAGTAATTGTAAAAACAAGTTGTGAGAATGCTGCGTTGAAATAGCATTATAGGAATACATTGGATAGACCGCATTAAAACTTGCTGTGCCTACCCCAACACCTGATGGCCAATAGTCTTTTAACATGTCTACCGTTCCATACCAGATATTGACACGATAAGAAGTTGAAGAATCCTTTAAATTCCCAATACTGGTAAATCGGTTCATGATTGTTTTTGGAAGAACGAGTGGTGCACACATTAAGAGAATTACTCCAAGCAAAATAAAACGTTTATCAATGATGACAAGCAAAATACCAACTTCTAAGATGATGCCAAGCCAGCATCCTCTTGAAAAAGTTAGCACTGCAGCAAGCATCGTAATTCCAAGCATACCTAATAAAAAGAGTTTTCTAAGCCATCCCTTTTCTGTCCAGAATAAAGCAATGATAACAGGAATGACCAAAATCAAATATTCTCCATAAACATTTGGATTTTCAAAGGTAGAATACACTCGCATTCTGATGTCTTCAAACATTTCTGCATCAATCCAAGACTGAGTAAAAACATCGCCAAATACATATTGATAAATGCCATAAACAGCAGATAATGTACCGGCTATCACAAAGACATATAGCAAAAAGCGAAATTGTCCCTTGGTTTCAACGGTGTGAATGACTACAAAATAGGAAACCACAAAAGCACTTGTTAAAAGGACAATTTGCTTAATTCCTTCTGTTGCAATGGAGGATAAACCAAATAGTACCACGCATAATAAAAATACTAGCACCCATAGATTGGTACGAAAATAATTTAGCGAAAACTCTTGGGCTAACACCACTTTTAATAGCAATGATAATAGTGTCATCATGAGCAATCCTAAAGTGATCATTGTTGGCACAAAAGGTACGGCAAACATAAGAAGACAAAGCCAAATGATTGGTTTGGCAAAAATACTATTTTCAAATAGTTTGTCCAACTTGAGTTTATGAGTTATTCTTTGCAAAATGTTGATGACTTTGGTGACCAATTTCACAAAAACGGTCTTCTCTTCTATCGCCTGATAATTTGTTTCTTTGGTAAAGAATCCCATGCACAAGCTTTCCTTAAAGAGTTTTTGAATCCAATTTCCGAATTGCCATGATTAACTTATATGTATAACTTTCTTTGATTATTTTTTCCATATGACACTTACTTTCTTTTTATATTATTATCATTTTTCGCCTTTTTTTAGTTTTTGCTTTAGCATCTTAAAGCCATATTGTAACATTTCTGATTCCATCAGCCATAGCATAACTAAATAAATCGATACTCCCAAAATAATTGAGATAGCCGTTTCTAATAGAACCCCAAAAGTAAATTTTCTAATTGCCATTAACATGATTCCCATAGCAATGGTAGCAAATACATAACGTGCTATTTCACGAATAAAATCCTTTTCATACACAAAAGACATCTTTTTCGAAGCCACAAATAGCATTACCAAAGCCACTACCAAGGATGTGATAGAAGCTGCCAAAGGAAGACCACTATATCCTATCTGCTTTACTAAAACGATACTTAAAGTGATGTTCAATGCAATCGCAAGTATACTTGTTTTCATAGGCGTTTTGGAATCCTGAACTGCATAAAATACTTTATTTAATAATTCCATGATACCGTAGCCAACCATGCCAATGGCATAAAAACGAAATGCCTTTGCTGTGAGCATTGTAGAATTTGCAGTAAATTCTCCTCGCTCATATACTAATTCTATGATGTGATGACTTAAGAAAAAGATTCCCACTGCCATTGGCAAAACGAACATGGCAATCACTTTGATAGAAGTTTTGATGATGTGGTTGAATTCTTCACAGCGCTTATCCGTGCTTAGTTTTGAAAGCTCTGGGAAAATGATGTTCGAAAGTGTATAAGAAAAGACTCCAATAATGATTAAATATAATGTATAAGAATATTCAATAGCAGAAACCGCCCTTCCCTCTTCTAGCCCAGATGCGAATCGTAAATTAATAATATTATTAATCGGTTGTACCCAAGAACTAATTAAAATCGGTAATGCTAATATAACAACTTTTTTTAGTCCTTCTTCTTTCCAATTGATATGGAAATGATACTGAAAGCCTTTTTTCTTAGCAGAAGGAAGTTGTACCAGAATCTGCGTAAACCATCCCAAAGCCATGGCAATGGCAACTCCCACAATTCCAAAACGCTGATTAAACATCAGAAGATATAATATTAATATGCCATTGGATACGACACTAATGATGGCAGGAATATTAAACTCGTCCATGGATTGTAGAAAACCAACCAAAACAAACGCTACTGCTGTAAAAATCATAATAGGAAATAAAATTCTAGTTAATTGAACCGTTAGATCAAATGCTTCTACAGCTAAATCTGGTGCAATTAGGCTGACTACATGTGGTGCAAAAAGAATCCCAAGCACACTCAGTATGGTAGCAATCAGTATGATGATGTTCAAAAAACTGTTTGCAAATTCAACCGCTCTTTCCTTTCCTTTTTTTTGCAAAAATTCATTAAACACCGGAATAAAAGTGGATGAAATAGCTGCCCCTAACGTAATATCCAAAAGTTGCGTAGGAATACGAGAGGCTGTAAAAAAAGAGGTCGCTTCTAATCCCGTTCCATAACACTTTGCAAAAATAATGTTGCGAAGTAATCCTAATACTTTTGCTAAAAAAGCAGCGCTAAACATAAATGTAAATGTTTTAATGATGTTTTTTTTCATTTTTTTCTCCTAAATGATCAGCCATAATAATTTAAGTACTACAATTAGTACTATTCCAGGCATTCCTAAAAGAATAATGATGATACTATTTATGATATTCAGATGAATGGAAAACCCTAAAAAGTTTAGTAATGAGAACATGAGACCCCCGGCAAAAAGATTTCGCAAGATTTTAACTTTATTTTGTACTAACTCCTCTACCATTCTATAGATAGCACTTGTCATTAGTAGTATGATTCCAATCATGCTGATATGGATTGAAGAAATCATATGATACCCACTCCTTTCTTTTTAGTATATGGAGCTTGTATCCTATTATGACTTATTCTTCATACTCAAATTCCCAATCAAAAATCTTAACAATATCACCTTCACGAATGCCTTGTCTTTTTAACTCGGCATCGATTCCCGTCTTTTTTAACATGATATGAAAATAGGCAAGTGACTCTGTATCAGAAAAGTTAATTCTACGCATGATGTTTTCGATTTCTTTTCCCTCTACCACAAAATAGTCACTTTCTCTTCTCACAACAAAGCCTTCGTCTTCATCCTCATAACGATAATAGACCGTCTTATCTACTTCTTCTAATTCTTCCTTTGGAATTTCATTTAATAGTTCTGCCACACGGCTAAAAAGCTGGGTAAGTCCTTCCCCTGTAGCTGCAGAAATCTTATAGATTTCATATCCTTTTTCCTCAGCCATTTCTTTTAATCTTTCCCATGCTGTATCATCTTGCATGACATCTACCTTATTGGCAGCAATCACTTGAAGTTTAGATGCAAGTTTATCACTATATTTGGCAAGTTCTTGATTAATAATCTGAAAATCTTGAACTGGGTCTCTTCCCTCTGTTCCTGCAATATCTACTACATGAAGTAAGATTCTGGTTCTTTCTACGTGTCGCAAGAACTTAAGACCTAGGCCAACACCTTCACTAGCACCTTCGATAAGTCCAGGAATATCCGCCATCACAAAAGAAGCACCATTTTCTAGCTTAACAACTCCTAAATTAGGCTCTATCGTTGTAAAATGATAATCAGCGACTTTTGGTTTTGCTGTTGTCATTCTAGAAAGAAGCGTAGATTTTCCCACATTAGGGTATCCCAAAAGGCCAACATCGGCAATTAACTTAAGCTCCAAAATAACGGTCTTTTCTAAGCCAGGCTCTCCGGTTTCTGCAAAATTAGGAACTTGGCGAGTAGCTGTGGCAAAATGAACATTTCCTTTACCACCTTTGCCACCTCTTAAAATACACTCTACTTGACCTTCTTTGGATAAATCTGCAATCACTTTGCCAGTTTCTTCATCTCTTACCACAGTACCTTGCGGAACATCAATATATAAGTCTTCTCCACTTTTACCAGTTTTACGGTTACCAGAGCCCGCTTCACCATCTTGTGCTAGGTACTTTTTTCTATATTTAAAGTCAACCAAAGTGTTTAGCCCCAAATCCACACGAAAATAGACACTTCCACCTTTTCCGCCATCACCACCGTCTGGACCACCGTTTGCGATATATTTTTCTCTTCTAAAAGTAATGGCACCATTGCCTCCTTTTCCGGATCCAATGATGATTTTTGCATAGTCAATAAACATATTTTTTCTCCTTTTAGCTATATTCTTGAGTATTTTACCACATTTTTGGGATATTATCAATCATATTTCACTTGAATTTTATGTAAACTTATGATATAATGCATATCGTATCAAAATTTTTGTTTTTTCGAAAGGATCCACTTATGAATGAAGCTCTAGAAACCTTCGTCACCCGTCATGATGAAGATACTATGTGCATCCATGATTACGCAGGAAATCAGCAATGTTACCTGTGTGTCAAAGAAGTTAAGGGCGATGTCGTAATCGCCGTACTCCCCTTTATAGTATACCAGCTTGAAGATTTTTCCCATGCGGCCAACTCATTGGCTTTATGCTTTGATGATGATTCCACCTTTTTTAAAACCGTTCAAGAAACTTTTCACACTCCAAATCAACCTACCAGCGTCAAAATCAAGGTTTATAGTGACTCTATTACCGTAACCAAAGAAAATGCTGACGCCAAAATGATTCTGGAAAAGTTTATCGCAATTCATGAAAGAAAAGTGGCACAAAATCGAAACAAAATGTATGCCTGGCTCAAGACCAAAAAGGGACGTGAATGGCTGTCAACTGAAAAGGGATATGAATGGCTACGGCACTCTGAAGGAAAGCTATGGCTTAAAACTCAAAATGGAAAAGCCTGGCTTGCAACGGATGGTGGTAAAAAATGGCTAAAATCGTATGAAGGAAAAGAGTGGCTTTTCTACCGCGAAGGTTCCATTGACTGCTTACAGCCAATGATGCGAAATGACTGGCTAAAAACTCATAACGGTCAATGTTGGTTAAGAAACCGTCTAGGCCGAAAATGGCTGAGAACAGAAAATGGAAAAGAGTGGTTAACAACGACAGGACGGTTTTGGATGGAAACATATGGTGCAGAGAATCTCGAGACCTTCTATCAAATTTTGGAAAAGGAGGAAAGAGAACTCGAAGAACTCGCCAAATCCGCTTTTGGATTTTGAAGAGTAAAAAAAGGCACTTTTTAAAAGTTCCTCTTTTTCGTTTCCACACAAAGCAAAAAAAACCCGGACAAAAAGGTTTAACCTTTTTTGTCCGGTTTTTTTTTATTCTTCTGTTACGATACTAACTTGCTTTTTATCTTTTCCTTTTCTCTCAAACTTTACAACGCCGTCTTTTTTAGCATATAGAGTATCGTCACTGCCGATGCCTACGTTTGTACCTGGATGAATTTTGGTTCCTCTTTGTCTTACAAGGATATTTCCAGCTAAAACGAATTGTCCGTCAGCTCTTTTGGCACCTAGTCTTTTCGACTCACTATCTCTTCCGTTTTTGGTACTACCCATACCTTTTTTATGTGCCATGTTTCTCTCCCCTTTCTGTTTACAATTTTTCTATTAGTATTTTGATAAAATGCTAATTATTCAGCGGCTTCTTCTGATTCAGCAGCCTTTTTGGTACTAGCTCTTTGGCTAATCTTTTCGATTTTAACCTTTGTGTATGGTTGTCTATGTCCTTGTGTCTTTCTCTCGTTCTTTTTAGCCTTGTACTTAAATACAACCACTTTTTTAGCTTTTCCGTTTTCAACAACGGTAGCTTCTACTTTGGCATTTTTCACTGTTGGTGTTCCAACTTTTACCTTTTCGCCATCAGAAATCAATAAAACTTGATCAAAAGTTACTTTTTTTCCTTCTTCTACGTTAAGCTTTTCTACAAAAACTTCGTCACCTTCAGCTACTTTGTATTGTTTGCCACATGCTTCGATTATTGCGTACATCAAAAAGCACCTCCTTTATATAAAACTCGCTAATCGTCTCTTAGGTAGCCTAGTATCTCGTAGGCATTTATCACCATAATTAAGCGGATTACACGATGAAGATTATACCTTGTTTTTCTTTAAAAGTCAAATACTTTTTGTTGGATTTTCCTGTTTTTTTACATTTTTTGCATTTAAAAAAGGTAGAGAGCCGCAAAAATGCGGTATCTCTACCTTTGAAAGCTCTTTTATGGGGTCAAAATGATACGAAATCCATTGGTTAAAGAGGCGGCACCATTTACGCCTAACACGTTAAATATTCCTAAAGATGCATAATCTGTGCTATATGCTCCTCCTCGAGAGAAGAATGGTGTATTCGTATATGGATACGTACAAGTGCTCTTTCCCATCAAACGGTTATGGGCCGTAGAAATCTCATAAATACCATCACCAAACACTCCTCTATTGGCAGTGTAGTTGGCAGAACTATCATCTGTTGCTCCACGATTATAAGATTGTGAGAAATAGATGGTACTTGTATTTTGAAGTGCACTACCATTCGTTGATAAGTTAGTGTTACTATTATTGACATAGGAGGATACAAATTCATTACAGCCCCCTACCATGTCATATACTCCATAGATATTTTTGGTGGTACTTGCCTCCATACCAGCAGTGGTTTTATACCCATAGCGACCTTCAAAAGTATCTACTGATGTAGAAGCGTACGTAGCGCCATTACTGGTTGAACCACCACCCGTTATCTGATTCGAAGCTAAATTTGGTTTTACTTCTGCTCCATTTCTACCGTAGGCACTATAGGCTAAGTAACTAACAGCTCCCCACTCACTGTTCTTGATTAAATGTGATTGCATAGCAGCGCTATAGTTTAAAGCATAATTGTACGCCTGATTGATTGTAATATTACTTAAACTTTTGACACTTGGAATAGATTTGACAGTACTTGCTGTTCCCACAGAAGTATACGTTGCATCACTTCTACTCGTTTCAAATTTTGCTACCCAAAATCCAGTAAGTTCTCTGTTAAAGTTTCCTAAAGTATTGACAGTAGTTCCATAACCATAATTTTTAAATGCAGGATGGACAATATATTCACTATATAATCTCTCGCCACCTTGTACCAAACTTTTAATTTGTTTGGTTTCAGCATCACAATATTTATAGTCTTCTGCATTGTATAAAAATACAACATCAATATCTGCATAAAGTGTTTTTACATCTGTTTCATTCACTTCTGTCTTACCATCTCCCGAATAATAGCCCATCAAATTAGTATATGGAGAATTTTGATAATACCCTTTGATTTGACTTTTGGAAGAAGTAGTATAGTAAATAATTTTGTAAGCAAATCTAGGAATCCATACCCAATAACTACCGTCAGTAGATTTGGCATTAGCCCATTTAGAAGTACCAGCATCATGGATACCATCTCCGAGCGCATAGTCATACCAAGTTCTTGTCACACCATTTGCATCTTTTAAAGTAACGGGATCAATCTCTACCTCACTCAAATCTGGTTTCCATGTAATAGCCTTCATCGTATTCAAAACTGGTGCATTCGGAATGGTTGTGATTTTTAATACTGGGCACTGAATTCTGACAAATGAGGAAGGAATTGGTCCATTTCCTGCGATATCGGATACCCTGGTTCTGATATAATATGTTTCTCCTTGTTCTAATAGCGATTCAATTTCTGAGACCGTAGAAAACCATGTATAAGAATTAATATTTTCTGTTCTTTCAGCCCTCATATACCCATACTCAATCTTACCAATACCACTTTCAAAGTCTTCTTGGCGAAGTTCAATTACAAGTTCTAATTGATTTGAAATGGTCACATCTGGAGCGGTGGTGGTTGGATTGGTTCGATCCACCGAAAACGTATCGGATAACGCTTCATAGATTA
Organism: Clostridiales bacterium UBA1234; assembly: GCA_002308995.1. Lineage (GTDB taxonomy): Bacteria > Bacillota > Clostridia > TANB77 > UBA1234 > UBA1234. Next base: position 13,338 of record DBWQ01000001.1, read on the forward strand.
GTTTTCCAGTTTCTTCATCATACTCACCTGCTGTATAGTACGCATAAATTGGAATATTGGTTCCTAGTGCAGTTGAAATGTTAAACTCGTACCCTCCATTAGAAGCTTCATATGGAACATAGTTTGCAAGTAGTTCCGGAGACTTTGTAGAATCTAATGTAATAAGCATATGGGTTGCTCCTTGGCTACGAATCCTTAAATTAATTTTGTCTCCACTCACATACTGTGCCATCTTAACAACACTAAATACAGAATTGGCAAGAGGTTCCACTTCATATTCAATCAAGCTACTGTTATTTAAAACGTCTCTTGAAATTCCCGCTTTCAGAGAATATTCATTGCCTGCCATATCTGACGCATAAACCACAATATTGTTCTCACCATCTGGATATGGAATAAATCCATTATTAAAATCTGGATAATTTGCATTTAAATCTCGAATGTCTTGATCCTTTTGCGCCAATTCATTTTGCAGTTCAAATAATTCTGTTTCTCCTGATCCAAGCCTACGATATTCCTCAATCATGGCTTGTAAATCGTTAAACTCAGCCGTTAACTTATCATACTGCTTTCTATAGGTAGAATAATTCGTTCCATACGTTAATAAATCTCTTCCTCCTTCGGAGTCTGTCGTGTCTTCTCCTCGGCCACTAATTTTGTATAACAATTTGTTAGGATTAATTCCTGTTTCATTATCTAAAATTTCTAATTTTCCACCTTTTACTTGAATAGTTGGTTCAATATCATCTACTTTCGTAACAATTACATTTACTACTTTGGCATAACCACGTTCGTTTTCTGCATAAAAACTAACAATTCCATTTTGTTTGACTTCAATTAACTCACCATAAAGAAATAGCTTTCCCCTTGTCTTAAATTCATCTGCAGAAATAGGACCACCTACATAATACTTAAAGATCCAATGGCTAGCAGCTTCTTGCACGCTTTCTGTTCCACTAGCTACTAAGCTAGGAACAGAAAGAATTAATCTCGCAGATTCTGACCAGGTGATAGGATTACCCGTAATTAAGATTTCAAAATCACTGTTAGTATTATATCTTTTGTCGTAGCCTTTCATGGTATCTGTTACCGTGTAGTATACCTTGTTTTGATATGTAATAGGATTGACAACATATACTCTTAGTGAGTTTTCATTAACCACATATCCCCTATCTTTATCATTCAAGTGAATTCTTTCTAGTTTATCTAAATCAATGTAATAGTACTCACCAAAGTCTTTTTCACTTGTTTGCATTCTCATTTCTTCAAAATCTAAACTAGACAATGTTAAAGGATTGTTTCTGTCATCATAAGCAATAGGAAGTACATGTTTGGTACTAAAGTACTCTCTCACGTATTCTTCCACTTCATTTATATCGCTCATAAAATTGGTGACATTCTTATCCGCAGACATATTTTTAAACGACGTAATTGCTACTGTCGTCATAATAATCATTACTGCAATTGTAATTATCAAAACACCTAACGAATAGCCTTGGTTTTGTTTTATCATTTGCTCCACCTCTACCTTTTATTGTATACATTTTTCTTCTGTTTGTAAATAATTAATTCTTTGCACCAGGTGTTCTCTTTTTCTCTCTTTTTCAAATAGAGTCCAAATGTAAAAAAACAAAATGAAGAGAGAACCATTCCTAAATTTCCATGTTATGATGGAAGCAATCAAAAATAGGATTTTCAAAAAGAAATCACTCACTTGATTGCTCTTTTGTATTCCCTTTTGTTTTCCATAATACAATTGAAAAAATCCCCTCACGATTCTGCCACCATCAAGCGGATAAATGGGGAATAAATTCAGTCCCATAAAAAGCAAATTCATCGCACGAATGAATTCATTTTTGGCAAAAAGACCCAGTATCAAACTAAGCAGAGGTCCTGCTATGCTAATTAACATTTCTTTTAAAAATGAATGTTCCTGTTGATAGACTGCATTGACTCCAAAGGGAGAAAAAAATAGTTCTATCACTTCTACCCTAAGCAGCAACGCCATTACCATATGAGCCACTTCATGTGTAAAGGCAGATATATAAAACAATAAAAAAATAACTAGTTTTCCTTGATAAAAAAGATATGCCATCCATAAGAACAAGTAAAAATGAATTTTAATTGACATCTTTTCCCTCTTGTAAAACAACCAATGGATCTAAACATTGTCCTTCTTTTCTTACCTCAAAATGAACATGAGGACCTGTCGCATTTCCCGTCATTCCTACTTTTGCAATCATTTGCCCTTGCTTAATAGATTCTCCTTTTTCCACACTGGTGTTTTCACAATGGGCATAAAGTGTCGACAGTTCTCCTTGAGTAAGCACCACATAATTGCCATAGGATTTATTTTCTCCCACTTCTGTCACAATGCCTTCGTGAGAAGCTAAAATGGGAGTTCCTTGTTCGGCCGCTATGTCAATTCCAGTATGATAGGAGCTAATATTGGAATTATCACTTGTTCGATTACCAAAGGAGGATGTTATTATTCCTTCTACAGGCTGTATCAAATACCTCTTTTCTTGCTCTTTGGTTTCGTCCTCTAATAAAGGTGCCTCCTTTGGTTGAACTGCATTTACTGAAGGATGTGTTTCTTTGACAAATCTATGATATTGATAAGAAGTCCAATGAAGAATTTCTTCAAATGTTATTCCATGGTTCATTGCCATTTCTATGTTTCGTAGTGCCTCTTCAAAGCCGAAAGTATTTTAGTAATAGCACCGCAAGTATTATCATCATCATATGAATGATGGTACGAAGTCCTTGTTTTTCGTTTGCCTTTTCTTCTTCCAAAATCAGTGTTTTTTGTCTTTCTTCCCTTTGATGGTCATTTCTTCTGTACTCTTTTCGATTAATAGTTGTCTCCACTTTATCACCTCTTAAGAATCTATATGCTTGTCAAGAGATGATTATGAAAGCTTTAGCCGCCCATCAAAAATAGAAGAATTACAAAAATACCCACAAAAACACTAGCTAATATCAATACTTCTCTCTTTTTTCTTTTTACCCCTTCTTTTTCCTCTCTTTTTTGCAGTTCTATTTCACGTCCATAGTAATCTACTAGCTGTGTTGCTTCACTTAGCACGAGTGCCTTTTTGCTTTCTCTAGCCTTTTCTCTTTTTACGTGTTCAAAATCGGTTTTAACAATAAAAAAGGCCTCTTCTATTATGTTAGAAGGAATATCCTTAATGCAGATTACTTTCTTTCCCAAATTTGTAATCATAATAAACCCTTTCTTCTATCAATTTACTATCATTTTTTCCAAAAGTGTATGTTTTATACAAAATCCACTCCTTTCTTCACGCTATGAAGGCATAAAAAAGCCTTAAAACATTTACCAACATAATGGGTAAAACATTTTAAGGCATCTTTTTTTACTTAGATTTTTGAAAATATAGTTTGTTATTAATAACTCCAAAATTATCTTTTAGCATATTAAACACTTTTTTGTTGCTAAAACTAGAAATAATAAATCTATATCTTTTGTTATCCTTAACATTCACCACTAGCTTCGTCGTTAGTGCATGCTGTTTCAAGAACTTTTTATTGTAACTATATACATATATTCCTTTAATATCGTCTAGAGATATGATTTTCTTAAAAAAGAAGAATACTGACATCGTCAGTTGATTATTTTCAATGGTGATTTTTCTGGTTAATTCAGCCAAATAAGACAACGTCACTAAACCAATGGCAATATAAATCAAAGGCTCATATACTCTGCTATTAATTGCAAGTGCATAAAACACCCCAAGCATCAACCCTGTTAAAATAGAGGTCACTATCATATATCTAGGTTCCGGAAGAATATAACGACTTTTAGGAACTTCAACTTGGCGTACATTACAAAAGTACTCTTCATTCTTTGGCTCTTGGTACAGCACAATACTCAAAACAATATTCGTTATCTCAAGGATGATGATTAAAATAGTAACAAATAGCATGGTTTAGCCTCCTCTTTTGTATTCTTTCCTACATTTTATGATAAGCCATATAGTCCCTTCTTGCTGTTTCTGGAGAATCCACTCCTTCTGCATTCTTAACAGGTGAAAAATCTTCCTCTCTTTTTCCACGATATAAGCCAACTTTATTTACTTCAATCATTGGAAATGCATCAAAGATAAATGTTTCAAATTTATAAGCATTTGGGCTATCAGGTTTAATGACTTCTCCCTCTTCATTCATATAGCTGCTTTTTTTATGTGCCACATGATATGGTAGTTTATACTTTGCAATATTTTCTAGCGTTTGAATATTGAACATATTTAGCATCATATGAGACTCACCATATACTAAGTTTCCCTCCGCATTTGTCTCTTCTGCCATTTTCTCTGGTATTTCTGTATATTCAATGACAGATGGAATTCCATTTTTCTTGCAAAAAACTCCAACTTTTTCGCTTGGGTAGGCTTTGACAATCGTTTTTGACGTTCCTAAATAATGATTTTTTGCTGTAAATCCCAAAAACAAAGGATCTGTCATTCTTACTAATACGTTGTCTACGCCTCCGATGAAAACCCACTCAATACCTTTTTGTTTCATATCTTCAATCATGCCATTTTTAGCAAGAGATTCAAACGTACCACCTGAACCATTGGCAGCTTCTTTGATAAAGCCATTTTCGTCAATCACAAACTTGCCACTTTCGTCAATCATTGGAAGCTCACTTTGTTTAAAGAAAGATACGCCTTCTTTTGGATAGCCAAAATAATTTTTTTGTTCAAAGAATTGCACGGTAGCATCGTTGTTTTCTCTGCTCGTCATGATATACCAATGAACTAAGGTACCATACTTTTCATACGTTTCTTTAATGCCATCGCACAAAATCTCAAACAAGCTCTTATGAGAAGGAAGCCCTAAATCAAAAGTACCTTTCGGACCACTATGTCCAAGCCTTGTACCTTGACCTCCCGCCATAGTGACTACAGCAAGCTTTCCCTCTTTAATTAAATCTTCTCCAACGGTTTTTAGTTCTTCCCTTTCTGTTTCACTTAATTTTTCTGGAATGACACTTGCCATTGGTTCTATTTTGACATCATCAAATGCAACCGTTTCTTTTGTTTTTTCAAATAAAGCTTTCATTTCTTCAAAATCAATATGATCTAGTTGATGAAGTAGTTTTTCTTTTCCTTCTTCGTTTAATCTTTCGTATGACTTTAAGATATGGCTTTGTCCATATTTTGTAAGAATTTCTTTTGCCTCTTCCAATTTCATAAAATCAACTCCTTTTCTCTCTTTTTATATTTTATACCATATTTTATCAAAAAGTCAAAAAATTTGTGAAAATATGATATAATAATTTCAATTTGAAAAAGGAGTTCAAAAATGTTAGAAAATTGTTGTTTATGCCATCATAGGTGTCAAGTGGATCGTAATCAAACGGTAGGCTTTTGTGGATGTGGTAGTTTACCAAAACTTGCCAAAGCCTATCTTCATATGTGGGAAGAGCCTTGTATTAGTGGTACTAACGGATCTGGTACCGTGTTTTTTTCAGGATGCAATTTAAAATGCGTTTACTGCCAAAACTATCCAATCTCCCACGAAAATTTTGGAAAAGAAGTTTCTATTAGTCGTTTATCTGAAATCTTTTTGGAGCTACAAGAGCAAAAGGCTCATAATATTAATTTGGTTTCCCCTACTCCTTATGTGCCACAAATCATCAAAGCACTTGAAATTGCCAAACGAAATGGACTTCTCATTCCCATTGTGTATAATACTGGAAATTATGAAACCTTAGAAACAATTCAAAGTTTAGAAGGATACGTGGATGTTTATTTGCCGGATTTAAAATACTTTCATGATGAAACAGCCATCTCCTATTCCAAAGCACCTCATTATTTTGAAGCTGCGACTGGAAATATTTTAGAAATGAAAAAACAAGTGCCTCAAGAAGTGTTTGATGCAAATGGAATCCTACAAAAAGGGCTTATCATTAGGCACTTAGTACTTCCTTCTCATCTTACTGAAACGAAAAACATCTTAGGGTGGATTCAAAATCATTTGCCAAGTGATACTATGGTTAGTATCATGATGCAGTATTTTCCTACCTTCAAAGCAAAAGAAGATTCTTTGATCAATCGTAAACTTACCAAAAAAGAATATCAATTGGTAAAAGAAATGGCTTCTGTTTTCCCTCGTGGTTTTATGCAAGAATTATCAGATTTTGAAGAAGAATATGTGCCAAACTTTGATTTAAGCGGTGTTTAACTTTGTGCCCTCTATCGCAAAAACAAGCTTGCAAGATTTGCAAGCTTGTTTTTTGTTGTTCCTCCATTATTTAATATACTGCATGATATCGATATCCACATACTTCACTTTCGGATGAGGCTTAGAAGTAATGGACCTAGTAGCATAGAGCCGAGTTACTGGAGATTCGGGCTTTAAAAGTTCCCCTTCCAAAGCTGCTTCTTCAAGGTGAGACACCGCCACGAACACATCACCGGCGCCATTCTTCTTTAAGATTTCTGCGGCTCTTTTTGCCGTTCCTCCCTGAGAGCAAAGGTCGTCCATAATGATACATTTTGAGCCAGGACGAACATTTCCCTGCTTCAAGTACATTTTCTCAATGGAACAAGTGATGGGATTCCTCACTTTTTCAATGAGAATAATCTGGTCATAGTTGATCTTGTCTTGATACCGCGTTACCGCACCTTTATCAGGAAGAACGAAAGAATCGTTTTCGGTAAAACCAATGTCCTCCTGAACGTAGGAAATCCAGTCATTGATGGGATACACTGCCGTGGATCTTTTCAGCATCTTCATCGTTTCTGCCGAATGAGGTTCCATGACGAAAACTTCTTGAAACCGAAGGTTATTGATGAATTCGCACGTAGGTTTTAAGGTGAACAAATCCCCCTCGATTTTTCGGTCCATCCGGCTATAGGGCATATACCAGATAAATAAGTCAACGGTGACGTTCTTGAAATCATCTAGGTAATCTTTAGCCAGATAAAGAGCCCACAAGTCTTCGTCAGTCTCGTACTTAAGCTCTAGGATGTTTTGCTTAGCGACAATCTTGTCTGCGAAGTCCTTAAACCGCGCTTCATGGTTAGGAAAGCGGTCAATGGTAAGGACTTTTCCATTAAGCCTTAACATGGTAACCCTCCTTAGGATTTTGATGAATTGTAGAAAGAAACAAGTTTTTCTACCAGTTTCCAAGGCCTTCTTTCAATGGTAGTATACCATATTCTATGATTTTTGCAATCATTAATTATTCGTATCATTTCTTCCTCTTTTTACATCACAAGTAGCATTAAAATAACGGCCAAAGGCCGTCATTTAATAACTAATATTAGGATACCACTTTTCTTTCTTGCCAAGGCTTACCGCCTCTGCAAGTTGCTTTTTTAATGTTTTATACTCTTCTTTACAAAATTCAAGCCATTCTCTCTCTTTTTCTAAGGCTTTTTGCTTTGCTGTCAACAAATTAGCATTCGTACTCATATCATAGCCTGGAGAAAGATTGTATCTTTCTAGTTTTCTTTGACTTTTTTTGGTATATCCCCTATCATAAATACTTTTATAAATGGTTTCAAGTTCATGTAATACAGATAGTTGTTCTTTAAATTGCTCTATGTTGTTCTCGTGCTCTTCAATTCTAGCAGCCACTTCTCGCAAAAGATAGTTAATTAAATAACTCATGATTCTCGCACTCATTCTATTCTTTCGTGCATCATCTAGCATAATACCAATGGCTTGGCTTTGTTTATATCCCTCTTTGTACTGTCTTCTTTGGGTTAAAGCATCGTATACATCTGCTACTTTAATGATGCTAGCTTCAAACGGAATTTGATTGCCCACAAGGCCATCGGGATATCCACTTCCATCAAAACTCTCATGATGTGCCCTAACAATGGGGGCTAAATTTTTAAAATTAGGGTATTCCATACATATTTCGTATCCATATACCGTATGCATTTTCATAATTTTGAATTCATCTTCCGTAAGCTTTCCATTTTTTTGAAGTACCTCAGAAGGAACTTTAATTTTTCCCACATCATGAAGGTAAGCGCAAAGAACACAATGTTTCAAGAACTCATAACTGACTTCCATTTCTTCACAGATTTTAGTCGTTGTTTTGGTTACCCCTAAGACATGCGCATCAGTGAAAATATCCAGTGCTCCTAATATTTGTACCTCTGCTCTAATCTCTTCGTCTAAATCTTGCACATTCATTCGTTTACTTCCTAGTACATCAATCTTTGTTCTTTTCATTCGTAACCTCCATTTATAGTAGCGTATAGATATGATTTGACAAATCAAATTGAACAAACTGATTCTTTAAAATGAGAATCAAATAGTACTCTTTGCCACTCGTATCTACTTCTAAATGATTCACGTAGTACTCTAATTCTTGACGAAACTCTTCTAAATTAATGGTATTTTGAAAATACTTGGGACTTACAATACTTGCTACAATCATATTGGTATCAAATGATTGATACTCATCAAACATTTTTCTGATTTTTTCAAATATTTTGTTTTTGACCTTAATTTGCAATTCATTTTGATTTTTTTCATCCTGTATTGGTTGAAATACAATATTGTCTTTCATTTGATAGGTCTTAATCTTATGACTAAATTTACGATATTCCATATATCCTGCTATTTCCTCTTTTTCGAGGTTATAATGGGCAACGTCTTCTTCCATTTTTTCAATTGTCCAATCATTTTCTGTATATATCTTGGTAATTTCAATTCCATAGGTTTTGTCTTTTTTCTTAAAAATAAAATCTGGCCTTTCTGCTTTTTTAATATGACCGTCTTTTATTCTCAATCGATTCAGTACACGAAATAGTACTCTATATTCTTTAATCTCTCTCATTAAGTTTCTATCTTTGCGAATTTCCTCATTTATCGCATCATTCCAGCGCTTTATTTCCTCTTTGGAAGCGTTGCTCGATGTTATCACTAACGTATAGGAATTTAGTTTAAAAATTGTTTCATCTAAATGAATATACACATAGGTATCACTAAGCTCTCCTTCGCTATTGTGTAAATCAATTACATCACTCATTGAATTCATTTTATCACCTTTATTTACCAAAACATTTCTTTTCCAAATACTTACGTCTTGAAATTCACAAAAAATTCATCTATAATACAAACTAGACGCATATAATAAGACTATCATTTTAAGTATAAAGCATATGTACTATGAATTCAATATATATGCTAAAAATGTTATGATTCACTTCTTATTCATTAATCATAACCAAATTTCAAAGGAGATGAATTTTATGTCTTTTATGAATCAAGATAGGGATTGGATTTACGAGGAAATGGAGGGACCTCAAAAAACAACCATGGGAGGTTCTATTGCTTCGCGTATTACCGCATCTATTTTGCTTTTGTCTGTTGGTTTTGCTAGTGGAAGCATTTACAGTGCCTTCCATCAAAAAGATATGACAAAATCGTTGGTAACTGAAATGGGAAGCAAAACTTCTGAAAGTAGTATTTTAACAACTGCTTCTACAAATTCAGCCATTGTCAACACACTTACCAATCATTCCATAAGTTCAATTGTCAATAACTGTGCTGATGCTGTTGTAGAAATCACTATCGAAACAACAAGTTCTTATTATTCTTATCAGTACACCGCAGAAGGAAATGGTAGCGGTGTCATTATTTCACAAGATGGTTATATTTTAACCAATAACCATGTCATTGAGGATGCCAACAAAATCACTGTTCGTTTAAGAAACGGCAAAGAGTACGAAGCTAAATTAATTGGTAAAGATTCTAAAACAGATACAGCTGTCATTAAAATCGAAGAAAAAGGGTTAAAATATGCTATTTTAGGAAATTCCTCTAACTTACAAGTGGGTGATTTAGCCGTTGTGATTGGAAACCCTCTTGGTAAACTTGGTGGTACCGTTACTTCTGGGATTATTAGTGCTTTAGAAAGAGAAATTACAATTGAAGGTAAAAAGATGAACTTAATTCAAACAGATGCTGGTGTTAATCCAGGTAACTCTGGTGGTGGATTATTTAATAGTAATGGAGAATTAGTAGGAATTGTAACTGCCAAATCTTCTGGCATCGATGTTGAAAACTTGGGATTTGCTATTCCAGTCAATGATATCAAATCAGTTGTAGATGATTTAGTTGAACGCGGTTATGCTTCTAATAGAGCTTTCTTGGGAGTAGGATTAAAAGATACTACCTATTCGATGGGCAACAACAGGGATCCATTTGGAGGCTATTATGGCGATTTATTTAGTATGTTTTACAACCAAATGCAATATGGTGCAAGTGTTTCTTCTGTCATAGAGGGTTCTCCTGCTGATAAAGGTGGCATAAAAGAAGGCGATATCATTGTTTCTGTCGATGGCAATGTGGTTTCTACTGCTTCCGAAGTTACTGCTGCTATTGCTAACTGTGAAGTTGGCGATGAAATCGAAATTGGTATCATTCGTGAAAATAAAACTAAAACGATTCACGTAAAGCTAGCTGAATATAAAGGTGAATAATATCTATCAAAAACTCCCTCGAAATCATCGAGGGAGTTTTTTTGTCGTTATTTTCTTTCAATAGTTTCATCAAACATATTATATAAAAACTTTTCCATTAAGTAATGAATATCTTGGCAAAAGTCATCATACTGAAATCCAGAAAGCCCTGAAATATACCAGGAAGGGGCGCTAGCTTTCATCCTCTTAAATTTACTCATCCAAATGCGACTAATATCTAAGGCATATGCATACGGTAACATTTCATAAAAATAATCCGGATTTCTATTCACAATTTTTCTTAGTTCTTCCTCTTCCGCATGAATCATAAACTGTTTCAAACCTTCAATTTGCTCTTTGAAATCTGCTGATTCTTCTGTTCTTTGTGGCATGATTATGATAAAGAAAATCATGATCAAAATACTTACCACATAAAAGAAATAATTTGAAGTAAATTCCTTACTAATGCGAATAGCGGGAATTAATACAAAACTTGATACTAAAAAAGTAGGTAAAAAAGCAGCAATAGCGGTAAGAATTCTCAGTATCCAAGGCCCTTTTGTAGTTAATAACTTAATTGAAAAGTATAAAGATAGTCCTATGATTACCAAGAAAAAAACTTCTATAAGAACAAGTTCTCTCAAAGACTCTATTTCCAAATACTCTTCTATTGGCTTCATAAGAACAATAAATGAAAAAATGCCTGTCAAACCTAATATGATTTGTTGAATTTTCAACGACTGTTTTTCAAAAATTCGAAACTTTTGTTTCTTTTCCTGTAAGTACTTTTGAATTGACTCTAATACATAATAAAAGAATTTATTAGATTCACTTACATAAAAAGAGTCCTTTGACATTCCACGCATCCATTCTCGCTCTATTACATTTTTTCCATCATATTCCTTTAATTTTGCAATCTTAAAGTCCATCTTTCCCCATATTTTTTCAATGGACAAAAAACCTTTCTGTGCTAAATGAAGTAGGAGTGCAGCAACGCTTTGACTATCTACCTTTCCCTTATCAAAATAGCTTACCTCTGTTGGTGTAAGCCCATCGGGTGGGTAATATTCTCTTCGTTGATTCACACTTTTATCTTTTCCATACAAGCCCCATAGAATCACGAAACTACAGATCAAACAAATCGATAAAATCTTTAACAAATACTCTCTAAGGTTCACTTTCTCTTTTTTCTCTATAAAATACCATTCCGGAAGCTTCATTCCTACAGTTACTTCTTCCTCAAATTCCACCATTTGATTCACTTTTCCGCTAATTGTATTGCCTTGTATCTGATAAGTCACCTTATCGTTACGAAAGTCTTTCTCTTTTCCTACTAAAAACTCTATATTGGAGGCATCAAATTCTTCTGGCATTGTAATAGAAAACGTCACGTTACTTAAAACAGTTCTCCATCTTTTATCAATCAAATGAAAATAAAGCTCATCTTCATTTTCATTTGTATCGTTTCCGAAATCATAAGTATAGCTCAGTTCAAACGTATGAAGCCCTCGATACGGCGTTTTATCTCCGCTAAACGTGATTTTTTTCCAAACCAAATCTTTAGAATCAGCGATTCTTTCTTTGGCATAAATATGAGACACCTTTGGGTAAACCTTTACCGTAGAGCCGTCTCCTCTAACAATTTCATCAACCAAAGGAATACTTCGAGAAAAATTGCTTTGTTCATACACAAAGTTAACGGTAAAAGATTCTTTTACTTCAATGGTACGGTTTTTATTCACTTTCATATGAATATCATAGCCTCGAACCGTGTTTTCAACATAAGCAAATGTATGATTTGTACTCAAAAATATGCCAAACAACACAAGTATAAATAGAATGATGTTCTTTTTCATTTTATTTCCACCTTTGTCTTCTTTAAGGATGCTTTTTTAACATATTCAACAATTATTGCCAATCGTCTACTTCTTCAATATTAAAATCAAGATAATAGTTATTAGGGTTATCTAAATCAATTAGCAAATCGACAAAACCATCTTCATCAAAGAATTTACCATCATATCTTGGACTACCAGTCAATGTATAAACTTGTCCTGACGGATGATGAAATTCGACTTGAATTTTCCAAAGCCTTTTACTGTTTTGAATGATATTTGTCTCTACCATTTGATACGGTAAATTTCGATAAAGAGTCCCCTTCGCCTGAAGTTCTCTGATATTCATTTTTCCTTGTGGATAAGTTTCCGAGTTTTCCTGTCTCTTTAAGGAAATACCAACAAAAATAAAAACACTAAAAAAAGCAAAGAGAAAAAGTTTCACCCACCTTAATAATTGTTTATCATGGGCTGGATAAGCCATACTTGGGTTCTTAGAATTGTAATAAATCGTTTTGTTTTTCTCTATATCCTTGACGCCAATATTAGAAGATATCGAAGAAGCATACACATACTCTATTCCATTTACCCTATAGTAGTATATAGGACTATAAAGCATCGTTCCGTCTTTGCTCTTTTTGGACTTTATTTCTACTCGATAGGCTTCCGTTTTGGCATCCAGTTTTTTGAGTGAAGCGCTTTGCAGGTAAATAAGCCAAAAAGCAAATAAAACCAGTACTATTATTACAATTTTACCTAATAACTGTTCTTTGGCTCTTACCGAATCATGTTGCTTAATCTTATATATCTTAACCAACTCCTTTCATCCAAAGAATGAATTATCTAGCCACTTTCCTCTTCATTTCTTTTGCCCTCTAGCATCAAGAAAACAAAAATAGGATATAGGACAATCATCGGAAAAATATATCTAAAATTGCTAACTGGCCCTGCCATATGCGTAAACCATAGGGTCAGTGCAGGAAGAACTATCAAAACTTTTTGGGCATTACCTTTGTAGCATAAAACACTTATTGTAACCATCATTAACCAAAATGGAGTGGTAATAGAAAACAAATGATATACGAGTGGCTTACCTTCAAAAGCTTCAAAGGTAGCTACCTTGTGATATTTTTCAAGTAGTGCAGGCCACTTACTATCTCTTGGATGATTGTACTCCACATATTCAAACAGATTATCCTCGATATATGGTCTTGCATAATCTCCAACCGTGTTAGCATCAATATACCAGTATGGCATATTAAGCGATAAAAATGCAGAGAAATATTCACTAGGATATTTGAAAAATAACTGTAACCATATCGTCAAAAACTCTTTTTTGTTCTCTTCAAAGTAGCCGCTTACAAAAGTATCTTTCATTGGGTCGGCCCACCTTGGATGGTATTCCTTTGCCGCTGAATAATAATTCAAAAAACGTCCAATATGTTCTTGATCCTCCTTGCTAATTTCCGAACCTTTTTGATGTACCACAAAAGAGATTTGCTGAATAGGAACACTAAGTGCCTCTCTCATTCCCTCTTGATAAATTCCTAGCTTTGGATATAACCATAATCTTATTCCTGCATATAACACAATTGGCATAATCAAAAGAGGTAATAACTTTCTAAAGTGTTTCTTAAGACATACTAAAGCAATGAACGCAAATAGTATGTAGGCATAGATTTCATTATTCCTTATCATACACATCAACACTGCCATTAAACAAAACCTCATAAAATGTTTCTTTTTTTTGAAAAACTGTGGCATATTTTCTATCAGTTCGATTAATTCTAAAACAAATAATACAAAGAAAACGGAAAAGTAGACATCTTTGACCATTACGATAGAAAAGATGGCAATTACTGGATTGAAAGCAAAAAACAAGATAGCACCTAGTACAAAGAGGTTATGACATTGTTTTTTGATGAAAAATTGAATCATTTTCGCCAAAGCAAATGACAAAAAAAACATTTGTATGATACCATATACGACAAGTTCATCGACATGAATTAACCTACCAAGCACCGTGCATAAATGCCAAATATAGGTATGAAGCGGAGGCTGAAAGGTTGTATAAGAGCGAAATCCTTCCTCTGCCTGTCCAAGTTTGGAACCAGCATCATACCCCAAAATGCCAGGATAATACGCCAAAAGTGCTGGAAGCCATGATAAGAATAAAAGAAGCCAAATGATGAAAAAGAAATACTTTGATTCATATAGCTTCCACATCTTTTGATGCGTAATATCGATTGCTTTTAGTTTTTCTAATGCCATACCAAACAGCGTTTCAAACATCTTGGTAAATCCAACAATCATCACTAAAACATGAAAGAGAATATGAGGATACTTTCCCTTATCATCTAAAAAAAGTATGGATAAATCATATCGATTATGAGTGATTAGTATATTTCCTATGGCAAGTGATACGGAAAAGAAAAACGCAAATAAAAAAGGAATCTTCTTTTCTTTGCATGTTTTTTTCTCTTCTTTGCAATATATCATCATGCAGAGGGCAAAAAGAACAAAACTAATCATGCTTCTATTCCCTAATGAATTAAAGTCAAAAAAATAATACTGACAAGCGTACACAAATAATAGAGAAAAAAGCCACGCGCTAATCTTGTATTTCTTCCATAGTACAATAAAATGATGTATTCCATTTAGTATCAATTCTTTTATCTTCATTATTAACCATTCTCCTTTTGTATAATTTCATTATAGCTTTTATGGTTTTTCTTTTCAATATAAAAAAGAATGCTCCCTCATGAGAGAGCAAATTCGTTTTTGATCATAAAACAAACCCCTTTGAAAAAATCAAAGGGGTTTTGTTATTTTGACACAAAAGACATTATGCACTCTTCATTTCTAATCTTAACCTATCCGCAATCATGGCAATAAACTCACTATTGGTTGGTTTTCCTTTAGTACTAGATATGGTATTACCAAACATTTGGTTATTCACGTCCATCTCGCCTCTTGCCCAGGCAACTTCGATGGCATGGCGAATGGCACGCTCCACTCTGGATGGGGTGGTTTTAAATTTTCGAGCTAGTGTTGGATACAATAACTTAGTGACAGAGTTAATCACTTCCATGTCATCTACTGCAAGCATGATAGCTTCACGTATGTACTGATATCCTTTGATGTGTGCCGGCACACCAACCTCGTGAATAATGTCAGTAATCGAGGTCTCTAAAGAATCTTTGCTAAGTGGTTCCAATGGAGCATAGTAAGCTTTGATATTTTTGCTAAATACTTTGTTTGGTACTTCTACTAAGCCTTTCTTTACCTCTTTAATTCTTTGATATAAGAGTTCCAAATCAAAAGGCTTTACCATATAGTATTCCGCTCCTAACATCAAACTTTTTTGAGTGATGGTGTCTTGTCCAATAGCCGATAACACAATTTTTTTGGTTTTCATATCCGCTACGGAATTCAATTTTTCTAGTATACCAAGTCCATCAAGCTTTGGCATAATGATATCTAGTAGTGCAACATCTGGTTTTATATCTTTTATTAATTCGAATGCTTCATGTCCATCTGAAGCAAGTGCTTTTACTTCTACATCTCCTTTGGCATTTAAAAAATTTCTTACAATTTGCGCAAACTCTGTGTTGTCATCTGCAATTACAACGCTAATCTTATTTGGCATTTTTACTCCTCCTAACATTTTCTTGTTACTACGATTAAAAGTATACTACCAAAATTTGGAAAAAGCAATATAAAATTGTAAAATTTTACCAAATAATTACAATTTATACAAAGTAGTAAGTCCCTACCACTTTTAAATTAGCGTTCCTATCCAAAACATCGCTGATTTCTTTTAACACTTCCTCTTCTAGGCTTTTTTCTACAATAATATTCATGCATATTTTTTCATGATATTCTATTTTTTTAACCTTAATACTTTTCGATTTCAAATAATAGTTCAATTTATCCAAATAGCTATATTCCATGCTGATTTCGTATTCTGTACAAAGTTTCATTTGTACTTTATGGACATTTTTCAAAGCCTCTTTTGTGGCTTCGCCATATGCGCGAACAAGTCCCCCTGTACCTAATAGTATCCCCCCAAAATATCTCGTAACAATTACCAAAACATTTTCTAATTTTTCGCCTCGCAAAATATCTAGTATTGGAACTCCGGCAGTTCCAGAGGGTTCACCATCATCACTAAATCGCTCTTTCTCATTCGCTATTCGAAATGCAAAAACATGATGTTTAGCATCTCGATACTTCTTTTTAATTATTTTTAATTTTTCTAGTGCTTCTTCTTCAGAATTTACCCTAAAAACACTGGCAATAAATCTCGATTTTTTTTCTTCAATTTCTGCTTCTATCATTTCTTCTTGTATCGATAAAAATTGATTTACCACGATGCTTCTCCTCTCTTTTGCAAACATATTATAACTAATTCTTACAAATAGTTACAAGCTTTTTACGTCTACGGTATTCGACAAAATTCGACATTAAGAATCAAGTGCACATAAAGATATTCAAAATGCACAAAGAATGGACGTCCCCATGTGCATTACGAATTTCCTGCCACAAATCCTGTACTATACGCAATTTGTAAGTTAAATCCACCTGTATAGGCGTCTACGTCAATGATTTCTCCTGCAAAGAATAAGCCTTTAACGAGTTTGGATTCCATTGTTTTGCTATCGATTTCCTTCGTATTTACTCCCCCTGCTGTGATAATTGCTTCTTCAATTGGTCGAAAAGCTTTCACTTCTAGTACCATATCTTTTAAAAGACTTGCTAATCTTCCACGTTCTTCTTTAGAGATTTGATCCGTTTGTTTTTCTGCTGGTATCTTTGATTGTTTTACCACATACTCTATCATTTTGCTTGGAAGTAAATCAGAAAGAGAATTCTTAAATTGTTTTCTCGTATACTTTTCAAAATCTCGCTGAATTCTCATTGCTAGTTTTTCTAAGCTTAAAGCAGGCTTCAAATCAATATGAAGTTTGATTGACTTCGCTTTCAATTTGGCTTCGATGTCTTTGAGTCTTAAAATATGACTACTTGCACTTAGGATGATAGGTCCTGAAACTCCAAAATGGGTAAAGAGCATTTCGCCAAAGTCTTCATAAACGATTTTTTCTCCATCCGTCACAGTTAGTCCCACATTTTTTAGAGATAATCCTTGTAAATTGGGCACTTCATACGTTTCTAGTGGAACCAAGGAACCCCTAGGACTTACAATCGTATGTCCTAGTTTTTTGGCAAGCTCATACCCTATCCCCGTAGAGCCTGTTGTTGGGTAACTTTTTCCACCCGTTGCTAAGATGACTTTGTCTGCTTCATACTTTTTGTCTTTTGTTTTTACACCGGTTGCTGCTCCGTCTTTTACTAAAATTGCCTCCACTTCGGAATTTACAACCACTTTCACTTGTAATCTATCTATTTCTTTTTTGAGTTTATCTACTACAAATAATGCACTATCTGCCACAGGAAACACTCTTTCACCACGTTCTACCTTTGTATCAACACCAATGGAATGAAAAAAGGAAAGTGCATCAACGTTTGTAAATTGATGAAAAGCACTATATAAAAACTTACCGTTGCCAGGTACATTTTGAATAAACTCTTCGATTGGTGCATTGTTGGTCATGTTGCATCTTCCCTTACCCGTTATCGAAAGCTTTCTGCCAAGGCTCCTCATTCTTTCTAACAAAATGACTTCGTCCCCTTTTTTTCTAGCAGTGATAGCTGCTATCATGCCGGCAGGGCCACCACCAATGACGATGACTTTCATTTTTCTCACTCCTTTCCCTTATTTGAATCGAAACTCTTTTTCAGAAAACAAGCATCTTAAATATATTGTTAGCTCATTTTTTGTATTCTATATGAGCGTATTACGAAATACATTAGAAAGCGTGCAAAAGCCTAAGTTACAGCCGGTGAAATTTTTTAGGAAAGCGAAGCGGTAGGTGCTCCTGAAAAATTTCAAAAGGCTGTGCGTGGTTTTTGCTAGGCTTTCTTATAAATGAAGTACCTAGCGAATAGAGAATAACAAAAAATGAAATAAATATGATTACGATTATGCTTCAAACTCACTCTCCATTCATATATTTCACAGCATTAATCACTGCAATTCTTCCATATGTGTAGGTTAATCCTCCTTGCAAATATGCCACATAAGGTTCTCTTATTGGTCCATCGCAACTTAGCTCAATGGATGAGCCTTGCGTAAAGGAACCTGATGCCATGATGATTTTGTTCTCGTATCCAGGCATATCCCAAGGCTGTGGAATGACATGTGAATCTACTGGAGAATTCATTTGAATAGCCTCACAAAACCTAATAAGCTTTTGTGGGTCTTTGAACTTAATCATTTGAACAATATCAGAACGTTTTTCATTGTACTTAGGAGAAACTTCATACCCTAATTCTTCTAATAATTTTGCAGCAAAAACATCTACTTTTTTAGCTTCACAAACCGTATGTGGTGCCATAAAGATTCCTTGCAAAACACTTCGGTTAAAATCAAACGTTGCTCCCCCTTCTTTTCCAAGTCCTGGTGCACTATAACGATCAGAAATCAATTCGATTGCCTCTTTCGTACCTACCACATAGCCACCTGTTCTAGCAATACCAGCACCCAAATTTTTAATGAGTGATCCAACACAAAAATCTGCTCCCACTTCTGTTGGTTCTTTCGTATCGGTAAACTCTCCATAGCAATTATCTACCATTACCATTACGTGAGAATCTGCTTCTTTCACCGTTTTGATAGCTTCTTCTAGTTCAGATATTAAAAAAGCATTACGATAAGCATACCCACGCGAACGTTGTATGATGACAAGCTTAACATCTTTCTTTGAAACTCTTTCTTTGATTTTCGGCAAATCAAATTTGTTATCTACCAAATCAATTTGCTCATATTTCACACCAAATGCTTTTAGAGAGCTTGGATTTTCACGAATTCCAATCACTTCATCTAAGGTGTCATAAGGTTTTCCGTTGATACTAAGTACAGTATCACCAGGTCTTAGAATTCCAAATAAGCAAGTAGTAATCGTATGGGTACCAGAAATAAATTGCATCCTAACCAAAGCATCTTCTGCTTTAAACACTTTGGCAATAATTTTTTCTATCTTTTCACGTCCCACATCTCCATAACCATAGCCAGTAGTGCCATTTAAATCGGCTTCACTCACCTTTTCTTCTCTAAAAGCTTGTAATACCTTTTGAGAATTGAATCGCTCTATCTCTTCATTTTTATGAAATTCTTCTTGAATTACTTCATCCACTTTTTTTATGATATCATCCATGTTTTGTCTCCTTCTGGCGGTCTTTAATCGCCACTACTTTACCCATGCATTATATATCGTTTGACATAAATTGTCAACGCTTGTTTCTTGCAAATTCAGACAAGTTATGATAAAATAAGGAAAAATTTTGTAAGAAGGGATTTTGCTATGAAACACATCCTGATTTGGCTTATCAAACTCTACCAAAAAATACCTGGTCCATGGCATGGAGCTTGCCGCTTTACCCCAACTTGTTCCAACTACGCTATCGAAGCTTTAGAGGTTCACGGAGCTCTTAAAGGATCTATTTTAACCCTAAAAAGAATTCTCCGTTGCAATCCTTTTTGCAAAGGTGGGTTTGATCCTGTTCCTCCCAAAAAAGAAAAAACGCACATTTAGGAATAACCCTAAATGTGCGTTTTTCATCCTCATTAATCTGCAAAATCAAATTCATCCTTGGTTTTCTCTTTAAATGCTTGGAATACTTTGTCTGCTTCTTCTTCATTATCAAGGCTAATATAACTTTCGTCATCAACATCGCCTTCGATTCTAAAGATAACAACCTCTCCCTTTTCTGCTTCTTCCACTGGAAGAAGAATGACATACTCTTTGTCATCAACGGCAACGACATCTAAAAATTCAAATTCCACTTCGTTACCGTCCTCATCATTAAGAACAATTCTATTGTCTAATTCATCAAATTCCTCATCAAGTACATTGTTTTCGTCATCCATAATCATCTCTCCTTTCTTTTAGGTATGTGACATACCTTCCGCTTTATCTAGATACATCTGCAAAATATACTCAGCAGATATAGTATCTACGATTTGTTTTTTGCGCTTCTTCTTGATGGATAGTTCCGTCATAGTTCTATGAGCAGCTACTGTCGTTAGGCGCTCATCTATTTTAACAACCTCTAATCCAAACTCTTCTTTTAATTTTTGAATCAAAGCGTCTGTTTTTTGCACACGAGGACCACTACTGGCATTCATGTTTAATGGATACCCAATCACTATTTTTTCAATTTGGTATTCTGTAATAATCTCTCGAAGCCTCTGTATGAGTTTTTTGGTACTGTCTTTATGCTCGATGGATTCTAATCCTTGTGCTGTGAGTCCTAATAAATCTGAAACTGCCACGCCTGTTCTTGCTTCTCCGTAATCTAACCCTAATATTCTCATTCGTTAACTCCTATATACTCTTTTAGCATTTCTTCTAAAAGTTCATCACGTTCAATTTGCCTAATCAAACTTCTTGAATCTTTATAGCTGGTAATATAGGTTGGGTCTCCAGATAGAATATACCCTACTATTTGATTGACAGGGTTATATCCTTTTTCTACTAGAGCTTCATAAACCTGCTTTAGTATTTGCTTTGAATTTGCTTTTTTCTCTTTTTCCACTTTAAAGAAAATTGTATTTTCCGAATCCATTTTTATACCTCCTTTTATCCGAATAATCCTCTACTTTTCTTAGCTGGAGCAGCTTGTCTATATACTTGGTTTGCTAAATGATTAATCGCTTCTGAAAAATCTGCTGAATAGCCTTTGAAATCCATTGTTCCTTTGTATAATGATTCTGTATATTTTACATAGTTATTTAAATTATATGGTATCTCAAAGATTTCTACCCTACCAGTAAATAGTGTATCGGTGTATGTCATTTCAGGATCTTTGTAGTAAGATAATCCATCTACAATCTTCTTTGGTGTTAAAACATTCTTCACATACTTATTAACAACCACTTTAATCTTATTCATATCTAATTGTCGATCTTTCATTTCACGTAAAAATGTGGTCGTTTCTTGAATATTCAATATATCCATATCATGTACTAAATAAATTTCTGAAGCTTGTTGAAAATAATCAATTGGTGTAGAAAAATCAGCATCTATCAATGTAATATTATTATTCTCTTTGACGGTATCAATAATTGTTTTATGTTTATACCCCCTACGTGAGTCAGATAATCCACTTGGAACTGTTGTATACACCTTTAAATACTTTGTCATAGGAAGGAAGGAATCTTCACCTTCCGAAAGCTTTTTCATACAGTCAAGAGCGATTCTTCTAAGTGTTTTATCATTTTGATTATAAATAAAATACATTCCCTTTTCTTTGGTCATATCCAAGATACCCGTTACTAGTCTTCTACCTGAAAGTTCATTAGCAAGAGCATTCACTAAAAACGAGGTTCCCACTTTATTGGCGCCTACGAAGGCAACAATCTTTTTAAAGTCTTGCACTGCTACAGCTGTTGACTCATATGTTCTAGGTGTTTGCTGTATTTGCTGAAATTGTTGTTGCTGTAAACTATTTAATTGATTTCTCTCATTCTCTATTCTTTCTTGTTCTTCTCGAAGCTTTCTTCTTTCTTCTTCAAGTGCAGCCTGAACTTGTCTTACTTTTTCTTGCTCTTTCGCAAGCATTTCTCTCTCATCTACAGCATCTCTTTGTTCAGGACGCGTTCTAACATCTAATACACTCTCAGTTTCGTTAATATTACCTGTTGTAACAGGATTTGCTCGACTCGAAGGTGTTTCTACAACTGGTGGTGGAACCATATTCATTGGATTAATGGTAAATCCTTCATTCAGTTTTTGATTTAACGCTTCTTCTCTTTGCTTTGCTTCTAATGCTTGCTGTGCTTTTAGTTCTTGCTCTCTCTTAGCCTGAGC
>DBWQ01000023.1:0-78641 GCA_002308995.1 Clostridiales bacterium UBA1234
GGAATATCTCTTGTGATTTCTTCTGGCCCTAGTTTCGTATCTCTGCTTTCGCAGTCATACTCTTCAATATGAATAGAAGTAAATACATCTTCTTTGACTAATCTTTCATTAATTAAAATAGCATCCTCGTAGTTGTAACCTTCCCAAGTCATGAATCCAATTAAAGCATTTTTACCAAGTGCCAATTCACCTTGGTCGGTGGATGGACCATCAGCAATAATTTGCCCTGCTTTTACCTTTTCACCCTTCTTCACGATTGGTCTTTGGTTCGAGCAAGTACCTTGGTTAGAACGTCTAAACTTAATTAATTTATAATCTTCTAAACCTTTTTTAGTTTTAATGGTAATTTTATCGGCTGTTACTTTCTCAACGGTACCATCATTTTCAGCAACCACACAAACACCAGAGTCTTTGGCAGTTCTGTATTCCATACCAGTACCTACAATTGGAGAATCGGTTTTAATAAGTGGAACTGCTTGACGCTGCATGTTAGCACCCATTAGCGCACGCTTAGCGTCATCGTTTTCTAAGAATGGAATTAATGCTGCACCAACAGATACTAGTTGTCTTGGAGATACGTCCATCAAATCAACATCATTTGGACCAACCTCCATAAGTTCATCTCTAAATCTAACTTTAATTTTGGCATTCATAAACTTACCTTTTTTATCTAAAGGCTCGTTAGCTTGCGCCACAATATATTTATCTTCTTCCTCTGCTGGGAAGTAACGAATTTCTTCGGTGACAATACCTTTTTTCTTATCTACAATACGATATGGTGTTTCGATGAAACCATATTTATTGATAATAGCATACGTAGAAAGCGAACCAATTAATCCTACGTTTGGTCCTTCTGGGCTTTCAATAGGACATAATCTACCATAGTGTGAATGGTGAATATCTCTTACCTCGAAACCTGCTCTTTCTCTAGAAAGACCACCAGGTCCTAAGGTAGAAATTCTTCTCTTATGCGTAAGCTCAGTAAGTGGGTTATTTTGATCCATGAATTGTGATAACTGGCTACTACCAAAGAATTCTCTAATAGACGAAACGACTGGTTTAATATTAATTAAAGATTGTGGAGTAACCACATCTAAATCTTGAACAGCCATTCTCTCACGAACAACTCTTTCAAGCCTTGTAATACCAATTCTAAATTGATTTTGAAGTAGCTCGCCAACGCATCTTACGCGACGATTACCCAAATGGTCGATATCGTCAATATTACCAACACCATGTGCTAAGCAGTTTAGGTAGTTAACAGAAGCAATCATATCCTCTTTGGTAATATGATTTGGAAGAAGTCTTTCATAGTTTTGCTCTAAAGCTTTATAAAGATCCTTCTCCTTGGTATTGGCAATAATTTCTTTTAATACGGCATAGTTTACTCTTTCTTCAAAGCCAAGTTCCGATAAATCTCCATCCACAAAGCTTGATAGCCATACCGTACCATTACCAACTACGTTAATCACTTTATCTTCTACTTTAATTTTAACTTCGTTGATACCAGATTCTTGAATTGCTTCTGCGATTTCTTCGGTAATCATTTTATCTTTCGATACTAGAAGTTCGCCTGTTTCTGGTGATACTACCTTCTCGGCAGCCATTTGACCTACAATTCTTTTGGCAAGTGAAAGCTTATCGTTATATTTAAAACGACCAACTTTTGTTAAATCATATCTTCTAGGATCAAAGAACATCGCTGTCATCAAAGAATTAGCAGCTTCTACTGATGGCATTTCACCAGGTCTTAATCTCTTATAGATTTCAATTAAAGCCTCATCTTGGGTTTTAATTGGATCTTTTTCTAAAGTTGACATGATTCTTTCATCTTCACCAAATACTTCTAAAATTTGGCTGTCGGTACTAAGACCAATCGCTCTTAAAAGAAGTGTAACAGGTAGTTTTCTTGCTTTATCAATTCTCACGCCAAATACATCGTTAGAATCAGTTTCAAACTCTAGCCAAGCACCACGGTTAGGCATAATGGTAGCCGTGTATAGCTTTTTACCAAGTTTATCGAATGCTCTATCATAATAGCATCCTGGTGAACGAACAAGTTGTGATACAATAACTCTTTCAGCACCATTAATAATAAAGGTACCATAGTCAGTCATCACAGGGAAATCACCCATAAAGATTTCTTGCTCTTTTACTTCGCCGGTTTCTCTGTTAATTAGACGGACTTTTACTTGCAACCTCGTTGCATAAGTAGTATTACGAGCTTTTGCTTCATCAATCGTATACTTTGGCTCTTCATTGAAATGATAATCTACAAATTCTAAGATTAACTTACCAGAATAGTCTGTGATTGGAGAACATTCATTAAGAACTTCTTTTAAGCCTTTTTTCACAAACCAATTGTAAGAGTCTTTTTGAACTTGAATAAGGTTAGGCATTTCCACAACGTCTTCAATCTTGCCAAAGTACATTCTGCTAGTTTTTTCGCTTTTTACCTCACGCATAAGTTTAACTCCCCCAAAATTAAATTTTTTAAAACTTAACTAGCCACCACGTTAATCATTAACCCAACTACGTTCAAGATGCTACGCGAATGTCAATATTCATTTGTTACCAGTATTTTACAAATAAGGCTAATTTTTTGATAAAAAAGCTTGTCTAGGGTTGGTGCAAAATCTTAGATACGACAAAAAAGCAATTGGTATACCCCTTTTCAAAAAAGACCAATTACTTCCTTCTATATACTGATTTTACAAGACTTTTAACTTTTTTATTTTAATCAACCCTTACTTAAAATACATTATCGGTTAGTATTTTACCATAGCTTAGCTAAGAAGTCAACGGGTTTGAAAGGTTTTTTCGTCATTTGGGGACGCCCCTTNNAAGGGGCGTCCCCAAATGACGAAAAAGAGCATCTCATTCTATTACAGAAATAAGATGCTCTATCTATTCAAACTGCCAAAATTTTGGCAGAGTAATTTTATCTCGTTTAAAGTCCAGATATACAGACTATTCGTTTATCACCTCCTCATTAGACATTTGGAATCATTTCTTAAGAAGCGGGCGACACTGCTCATTCCACGCATCAGCCACGGGAAATCTCTTGTCTATAAACATCTGGAACGTAAACCAGTTTTTCAGGTTCCGCCAGATGACAAAGAATTCCACGTTGTTGATGGCAATGTAGTTTCCATCCTGAGAAGTGACCTTGCCATACACCTCTTGGCCATTCTCTAAATAGCCTTCGAACCGATAATCGCCGTTTGCATACCAATCAAGGTCCCAGGAAACTATCACTGGGATTTTCTTCTCGATAGCCTTTTCCATATCGAGAAGATCGGGATGTTTGGACCCCAGTTCGTATTTCGAACCAGAGCGTGTCGTTGCCACGCCATTTTCGTTTTTGTCGATTGTGGACGTGGCAATGGCGGTTCCATCATCAAATCCTTCCCTACCGTAGCAAATGCCTCCCATTGAGTAGGTTCCCTCTTCCTTAGGCTTCATCATAAGAACTCGCTGATGGTCTCTTGTCATATAATAGAAGTTTTCTAATCTTGCCATTATATAGGCCCTCCATTGACCTTATAAGCATTCTCGAAGTCCGTACAATTCAAACACCGATGAAAAGAATCAAATACCCCAGTCTTCTCCGCCGAAGCCCTCGTTGTAAAGTTCTTCAAGGTCAGAGAAGTCGTCGTCAAATTCGTCCTCCTCCTCATCATACCAGTCATCTTCATCGTACTCGTCTTCATCATCATCTTCTTCATCCCAGTCGTCGTCTTCATCGTACTCGTCTTCTTCATCATCTTCTTCATCCCAGTCGTCGCCTTCATCGTACTCGTCTTCTTCGTTGTACCATTCACCTTCATCACAAACATAATCCTCGCCGAAGATATCTCTCCACTCTGAGTCAAAGCCATACACATCATAATCCTCAGGTCTTTTCCCAAACCTGTTTTGGTAGATGTGCTGACCATTCTCATCGATTATCTGCTCAAATCCGAAGAAGTAAAAGGCTTCCTCCTCACTAGAAAAGCCATAGTCTTCTCGGTTCAGGTACATCCTAAAGGGAAGGCTATCTTCAAGTCCCTTCACAATGCTCATCTCATGAGCCTTCACGTCATATCTATCCCACTCATTCTCTGCAAGAAATGAGATGAGATCTGCAAGAGAACTAAGGTGTCTTTCTTCCCAGGATTCCGGCCCCCGGCATACATAAATTATGGTATCAGAAACCATGCAAGTTTCCTCCTTTTCATGATTCATCTGGTTTTCGAATGTAGCATTAAAGCCCATAGCTATATCCTTTCTGCCTTCCAAAGGCAATGGCTCTCATGTTGGCTTCGATACGATGTATGAAAACAAAGAATGACTTTCTTATTGCCCACCCCCAAACAATAAGTGAATCTCCTTTGATGTTTTCCCAATTTGTTTGTAAGGTGAAGCTTCAGGCGTAGTTACCCCCAAAACAACGCATTAAGATTCACATTACGTTAACCATTATATAGTGGTAAACATAATTTGTCAATAGTCTTTTTTCCGTTTTGATACTATCATTTTTCAAAAAAAGAGAGAAAACATTGAAAATTCAACATTTTCTCTTCTCTTTTTCATGTGAAAAAGTACTTAAAATATCTCTTAATCCTCTCCACCATCGGCAAAAATAGTACAATTTTACTCCACCACGTACCTGTTTTCTACCTTATCTTTGGTCATAGTTGCTCCAGTTTCTTCCAAATCTTCTATATTGTATAGGTAACTGGTGATGCCACCATAGAAACCAAGGTGGTAGTAACGAAGGTGTGGAAACACCTTTGCCCACACTTCTTTTCGATTTACTTTATCGCAAGTAATGAGGCTAATATCCATTGTTTCCAATACACTTTTTTCCGTTTCAATTCCCCATGAATTTAATTCAACTCTTGCATTTAATCCAATAACAACGATATAGGCTTTTTCTGGATTTTCACGTGCCATTTTTTCATATTCAGCAAGTTTCAATTTTGCTTGACTAATAAGTCTATTTTGAATTTCTTCCACTTTTTCTTTTGATAGACGTCTTTCTTCCTCCGTGTTTTCCATTAGTTCAGAAGACCAATGCGAAAAGGAAATATCATAAAAGAAGTTCTCAGATTCAAATTCTGCTTTGTGAAATACTCCTTTTGGCAAGAAATTATATGGTGAACATACCAAAATATTGTCTATTCCGATTCCATCGTTTTCAAAAATACTCTCCTTCGTTAAGTATTTGTCATAAATGACAAGTTTATCGGCTAACTCCTCAAATAGAATTCTGCAGGGAATATCATCCATATAGAATGTTACCTCACTACTATTAAAATGAAACATCTTATTGGGATTATCAACAAACCTATCCACCATTTTCTTCTTTTCGTATTCCGTATAAAGTGGAACATACTCCTCAATCGTTTCTTCATCTTTCATTGTTTTTTCATTGTAACGATAATGTGAAACCATCCAAATTCCTTTTTGTTTATCAAAATAAGGTGTTCCATAATAGCCATCACCACCAGTAGCAAACCCTCTATATAATTCATCATTTTCTATCGCTTTTGTTAATCCAATATTGGCAATCACCGCAATATCAGTATTCTTAGTAAACAAATCCTCTAATTTGATTTCGTTTCCATTGACTAACTCATAATTCAAATAAAGGGATTCTCCTTTAGAATACTGGCTTGTAGAATCACGATAACTCCCCCAACACTGAAGTGAAATCACATTGGCAAAATTAGCATACTCATATTTATAAAAGGTAAAATGGTAATCCGTTCTATCAGCTTTTACCAAACTGCTATAAAATGATTTTGCTTTTTCTTCCATATCTTTGTTGATTTTATTTTCAACCTCTTTATTCTTAAGACCATGAATTTGTGGATATGAAATTCCTTCTGTTGCATTAGGATAAGTCTCTTTCTTCTCTTCAATGACTAAATCATTTTCATCAAAGGTTGTATAAAAATCTAGTGTTTTCTCTTTTGAATCTTGCACTGTATTTGTTTTTTCCACTATTTCAGCTGATATGTTTGATTCTTGTACCGTGTTTGTTTTTTCCACTTTTTCAGTCGGCGTTTTTGGTTCTGTCAACGTAGATGTTTGCGTCTCCTCATGTATCATTCTTTCATTCGATACATGAATCATTGTAGAAGTTGCCACTACCGCAATCATTCCAAAAATAGTCAAAAATACTATTAATTTTTTCATCTTTTTCTCCCCACTTTAAAAATAGTTTCTCTCTTCCAAAATTCGCTTCATAAAATTCACATTCATTTGTTCTAAATCAGTTAGTTCTTCCATGGAAACAGTTTTTCCTGGCGATGGCTCATACCATTTCCATATACTAAAATAATTTTTGATTGTTTCATTTTGAAAATCTTGTCCATGTCTTGCAAATGGTTCATAATATGCTCTTTCTAATTCTTCGTTCGAAAGATCATATAACATATTGATGGTAATCATTTCACTAGAAGATGGCAAAATATTTTCTTTCATTGAATCTATCACAAGGTCATTTTGAATATCACGAAAACTAATAGAAATATCATTATACTCTTCTAATGTGTTCGTCGCTTCAAAGCCAAAGTCTCCAACTTGATACTCACCCAATTGAAAACTGCGAGGATATTTTCTTAGTTCTTCCTCCACCTTGCTATTTAAAATAGTTTCATAAGATGCTGGATTTTTAAACAAGCTCGCCACATTTTCAAATTCTTTTCCCGTTTTCAAATTAATCATCTGAATGTTTTCTTCCTTGATTTCCTTAGCTGGCATTTCTTCTGAATTAATTAACGAAGTGACATGACTTCCCCACATAGAAAGATTATAGTAACGATACGCATCATAGATTTTATCCCACATTGCTTCTTTTTGGCTTGAATCACAGACATAAATAACACTCTCTTGCCCTACCAGGCAAAGGCTATTAATTCCATCACCCTCATGGCAAGGATTGACTCTTGGCATGATAAATACGGCATAAACTTTACTTGGATTATCCCTAGCAATTTGCTGATACTTAGCTGCTTCTTTTCTAGCCTCATTCATCGCCGTAATACGCCATTTTTCTAAAAATGCATCTGAAAAAGCATCGGTATTGACCGTTCCATCAAACAAGTTATAATGGCTAAGCATCATACTAAATCCACCAAAAGAAATATCATAATAATAATTATCCGAAACAAATTTAGATTCTTTATACTTTGCTTTTCCATCCAATTCTTCAGCAGAACAAGTAATGATTCCTTTAGGTCCTATATCATCTCTTGTAAAAATACTTTGCGTGGTAAGAAATTTGTTATAAATGGTGACACTATCTGCCATATCGGTAAAATACAATGTTGCGTATTCTTCTCCCAGTTTAAAATGAAGTGCATTTGGTGAAAAAGCAAATTTATGATTTTCTTGTTTCAAAAATTGTTTCACAATTTTTTCTATTTCATACTCTGTGTATGGTGGAACATATTCTTCAACTGTTTCCGTTTCTCTTCCAGTGTTATTATCATATACATGGTGTTTTCCAAGCCAAATTCCCTTTGCTGTATCAAAATAAATATCGGTATAATAATCTCCCCATATTTCTCTTACTTCATATCCCATTACAATACGATGCATGGCTAGTTTCAAAATCGATTCTAAATCAGCATTTTGCGTAAACAAATCACGAAACGCAATTTCATTTCCATGTACTAACTCATAATTAAAACTAAAATCTTTGGTAAGAGGATGAGTATTGGTTTTATCATCTTTACGATACAAGGTGACATGTGCCTCCATCGATAATACATTGGCAAAATTTCCATATAAAGTTGCATAACAATAACTATCTTTAATACTACTTTCACCATCTTGTATTAACTCATCGATAGCTTCTTTTATTTTTTGTTCTATTTCTTGATTAATTTTATTCTCTACACTTTTATCTTTTAAACCTTCTATTTGATAGAACCAACTATAATCGCCACTCACGCAGCGATAATGAATGGGAACTTTTTTCACCATCAAATCATTTTGATCAAATGTACCGTGTAAATCAAGTGTTGCTTCTTGAAGTTCTTGAGTACCTACCTGTTTTTGCGTGGAAGTGTTCTCTGCTGTTGGGTTGGTATTTGCACTAGTCTTAGGGTTTTCTGTGACAGAAGTTTTGTCTTTCTGCACCTGAATCAATGTTGAGGTAACTGCCACCGCAATCATTCCAAAAATAATCACAAAAATCATTAATTTTTTCATCTTTATTCTCCTTAAAAAACACCTACAAAAGTGCTTCACCTGTTAAGATTTTTTCTTTCTTGCATTTCTTGTTTAATGAGATTCACGTTTTCTTTTTCAATCTCCGTTAATTCTTCCATAGCGACTACTTTCCCTGGAATTGGTTGATACCAACTCCAAATGCAAAAATAATTTTTAAGTTTTTCCGTTTTAAAATCATGTCCGTGTCTCGCAAAAGGTTCGTTATAAGCAATTTCTAATTCATCGTCATTGAAATCTTGTAGCATGTCGATGCTAATCATTTTTTCAGAAGATGGCAAAAGAGTACTATTGAAAGAAACCAATTTAAGTTCATTTTGAAACTCTTCATAAGGAAGAACAAGATTACCATAAAGAGGATTTATACTATTTTCTGCGATAAAACCAGAAAAATCCAATCTAAACCCGCCAAGTTCAAATTCACTATAGTATGTCTTTAATCTTTCAGCCAAATGAGCTTGAAGAATGGCTAGATAGTTTTCTTGATTGATAAATACGTCTTGTATCCCCTCTAGTTGTTTGCCAGTTAACAAATCAAAATAAGAAGCAGTCCTTTCATTTTGAGAAACAAGATTAAGTCCCTCTTCACTCCATGTTAAATACGACATAGTGCTACCATACATCATCAAATTATAATAACGAAACGCAGATAGTAGCTTACTCCATACTTCCTCTTTTTGGCTGATATCACATTCATAAATAGCAATATCGTTTGCGATTATTAATAAATTTGTTGGCATATTTTCTTTTTCGCATGTATTGCCATTGGGTTCAATTAATAAAAAGTAGGCTTTCTGAGGATTTTCTTCTGCTATCTTTTGATATTTACGAACAATCTTTTTGGCTTCATCAAAAGCCATGAGTCTTACTTTTTCCTTAAATGGCTTTGAATACAAATCATATGATTCCTCATATTGGCTAGTTACACCTGTTAATGCACTAAAGCGATTAAACGAAATATCATAAAAAAAGTTGTCTGAAACAAACTTAGTTTCTTTTAACTTTCCCATTCTATCCAGTTCTTCGGCAGAGCAAGTCACCACTCCCTTAGGGCCAATATCATCTCTTTCAAAAATACTTTCATTCGTTAAGAATTTATCGTAAATCACAACATGATCAGCAATATCTTCAAAATACAAATGACAATAGGTGTCGTCCATTCTAAACGATATCTCATTAGGACTAAAATAAAACTTTTTATCTTCTTGTTTCAAAAAGTGTTTCACCTTTTTATCAATTTCATATTCTGAATAAGGAAGTACATACTCTACTATCTCATCTTTTACCATCTGAGTTTCATCATCAAAGTACTGATGCCTTGCCATCCAAGTACCTTTTATTTCATCAAAATGGATTTCACTATAAACATCATCCATTGTCCCTCGTTCAAAGCCAGCTATATTTCGACTCATCGCAAGTTTACCAATTAGTTCTAGGTCTGTATCTTTCGAAAAGACATCTTCAAATTTTAGTTCATTGCCATTCACTAGTTCGTAGTTCATATAATATTGAATATTTTTGTACTGTTGATTGTCATCCGTTCCATAAACATTAAAAGTAACAGAAATAATATTGGCAAAATTACCATAGATATAGTATGTAGAATCAAGTTGATGATACTGAGGTTCTTTTAGTATTTCATCAACTGCTAATTTTGCCTTTTGCTGAATCGACTGATTGATTTTATTCTCTACGGCTTTATCTTTTAGACCTTCTATTTGAAAGCATGTTACTTCTCCACTTACTGTACGATACTCAAGTGGTACTTCCTTCACAATTAAATCATTTTGATTAAATGTACCCCATAAATCCAGTGTTTTTTCTTTGGATGTATCATTTGCCGTTAAGTTATTACTTTGCGAATTAACATGAAAAGAATCATGATTATCCCCATTAGAAACAGAGGTAGGCTGCCCCAATGGAGCAGCCTTCCTCTTTTGCAATTGAATCAATACGGATGTAGACACTACAGCAAGTATTCCAAAAATCACACAAAAAATGAGTAATTTTTTCATACATCATCCTCCTAGTTAATTGGAACATAACCTGCATCAGTAATGACCTTACTGCCTCTTGGTGAAGTAACGGCATCTACCCATTTTTGTGCAGGGCTATCTTCGCTAATTCCTTTTAGCGTAACAACATAACCATTGGTATGGATTGGATAAGCGTCAGCTTTAATATTTTCAATCGTAGGAGCCACGCCATTAACTTTAAGCATTTTAATCGTATCTCTCTTATACATGGTATTAATGTAATAGAAATAAGAATAGCCAATAGAAGCCTTCGCATTATCATATTCCGCAATCGCATCTACTAAGCCACCCATCTCACCCTCAATTTTCATTTGAGGAGCAGTCATTAAACTATCATCTTTCATCACAAGCGAAATCATCGCAGTTTGGCTACCACTACCATTAGGTCTTTGATAAGGAATAATCTCTTCATCATCTCCACCAACCTCTTTCCAGTTGGTAATATCACCTTTATAAATCTTCACAATTTCATCAAGCGTTAAATCATCCACAGGGTTAGCAGTATTCACAATAAAAACAAACGCAGAACTTGTCACAGGAAGAACATTTAATTCCACACCTTTAGAAGCAGCATACTCATAATCTTGTGGAGCAGGTTCAGCCGCAAAAATAACATCCACCTTGCCATCAATTAAATTCTTATAAACATCACTCGAACGAGTCTTAGTGTACTCGTAATCAAGCTCATCTTCATCAACACCCAAAAAATTAGCAGCCAAACTATCTACCAAAGGATGAATCGCAAGTGAAGCATCCACTCTAGGATAATTCTCCTTGGTAAAAATAGGCTCAGTCGAAATAGGCTCCTCTTCTTTTGTTTGCTCATTCTCAGAATTCTCACTCACCTGAGTCTCTCCACCAGGAGTAGGCGTATTAGAAGGTTTCGTTGCCACCTTGTACCACACAAAACAACCACACAAAATAGCAGCCATAATCACAATCGCTAACACAACTAATTTCGAATTACTCATCATTCATATCCCCCTTTAAAATAATGTACTTACATTATATCACATAATCATAAAAATCAACATAAAAAAACTTTTCCGCAAGAGCGACCAAGAGGGACGCTCCATTTTGGTCGCAATCAAATTTTCAACGTGTTCTCTTCCAACGGATTCAAGCTACTCCGAGCGACCAAAAGGGACAGACGTTGAAGTAGTTAACAATAAACAGATTGGTTAAAGGTCTGTCCCCATTGGTCGATTTTGATGAATTGAAATGCTTGTGGTGAAAGGGTTCCCAGGGGTGCTGTCCGACCAAAATGGAGCGTCCCTCTTGGTCGTTTCGTTTTATGTTAACGTGTTGCTTTTTTCTTGACTTGCTTCTTCTTCCCATATATAATGGGGCTACGCATTTCGACAAAATTTTTGAGAAGGAGATTTATGATTATGAAACTCAAATTTGGTTCGAAGTATATTTCGGTTGAGAGGAAAATGATTTCTGATTTTCGGGAAAAGAAACTTTCAAAGTATCATATGAAGGTTGACTTACCCGAAGACATCAGCGTTACTTTCAATTCCCTCTACGGTCATGAACATGAAAAAGAAGTGTTGCAAGACATTGTGGATTTTTTCCATGGTGCTCCTATCATTCCGCACTTAAGCTACTATGTGTACGGACCTGTTGGTACCGGTAAGTCTTCACTCATTTTTGCTACTGGGAAAGAAGCGGGAATTCCTGTTATTTCTTCTGAAGCTTCTCTCTTTAGTACGATGAAAGATGAAGAGGATATCAACGATATCTTAGAATTTTTGTTTGACACTGCTAGCCATCTTCAAAAGATTTATGGTGGTGTGATTATTGCTTTTAAAAATTCTGAGTGGATTGACCAAATGGAAAATGATTCTATTTTCTATTCCAATCTGATTCGGCTTGCAAATGGCTCTATCAACACTTTCATGTTTATGCTCACGGGTAGTGATGAGATCTTTGTGCCTTCAGAAATCATCGAAAGCGAAATGTTTTCCACCATTTTAACGGTAGACTACCCCAATTTGGAAACCCGTGAAAAAATCTTTGAAGACTGCATCAAAGCAGAAAAGTTACAACTTGCCAAAGACGTTTCTATCAATCGTTTGGCAAAGGATGCTCTGGGGTTTACGCCGCTTCAAATTTCTTATATTGTCAAGGAGGCTTATTTATATTCGCAACGACAAAAGCACAAAGAAGTTAGCAGTTCAGACTTTGCAGAAACAATCGATCGTCTCTCGGTAGGTGCGAAAACCATCAAGATGACTGAGAAAGAACGTATCTCCACTGCATATCACGAAGCAGGCCATGTGGTGGCAGGCTACTACTCTGATCCAGAGTATGTGTTAAAACGCGTTGAAATCTCTCCCCGCACCCAAAGCCTTGGTCTTACCCAAGAGGATGTGGATGAGAATAAGTACTCCTACTTTAAAGGAGACTATGAGAAGCGCATCATCGTATGCCTTGGTGGCTATGCTGCTGAAGAACTCAAATATGGTTCTCATACCTCTGGCGTGTTAGTTGACCTTTCGATGGCAACGACGACCGCTGCCAACATGGTAAAAGCGTATGGCATGAGTAAAGCCTTGGGACCCATGGTTGTGATTCCTGATGTTACCGATTCTGGTCATACCAAAGCGTTAGCAGAAGAAGAAACCAAAAAAATCGTTGCTGATCTTCTTGAGAAAACCAATACTCTTATGAAGACCCACGAAAAAGCTCTCGATGCCCTTGCCCATGCTCTTCTTGAAAAGGAAGTAGTCAACGGCGAAGAAATCAAAGCGATTTTCGAAAAAGCCGAAAAACACAATTAAAAAAAAGAAGCGCTATGTCTATTTTGACATGGCGCTTTCTTTTTGCTATAATACTAAAAAGTGTCCCTATTTTTATGAAAGGAACGATGATGATGCAAATAAAAAACCCAAAGTTTGAAATTTCTGCGATGAACAAATCGCAATATCCTAAAAACAAACTACCAGAAATTGTGCTTGCTGGAAAATCGAATGTTGGCAAATCTTCCTTTGTCAATAGTCTTGTTGGACGTAAATCTCTTGCTAGAACCAGTAGCACCCCTGGTAAAACTAGACAAATCAATTTTTATAATATAGACAATTTCTTTTATTTTGTTGATTTGCCAGGCTATGGTTATTCTGAAATGTCTAAAGCCGAGCAAAAAAAGGTAGGAGAATCCATTGAAGTGTATTTAAGAAATCGACAAAATATCAACCTCATTGTGCTACTAATTGATATTCGTCACAAACCTTCTGAAAATGATAAATTGATGATGGATTATATTAAAAGTACGGGGAAACGCTATATTGTAGTCACTTCCAAAGCAGATAAAATTGCTAAAACAAAAGTCATGGACTATGTGAAAATCATTCAAGAAGAACTGGATGTTCCCGATGACCTAATCTTTCCTTTTTCTTCAGAAACCAAGTTTAACTTAGAAACCATTATGGATGTTATCGAAGAAAGCCTCGGACTTTTTTAAGTCCAAGGCTTTTTTCTTACTTACTTTCGATCGTCCGTCATCGCGCCGAGAAGCTTTGCTCTCAGCCAAACTTCATCCGACTGAAGACGGAAGAACTGGATGTACAAAGAGCCGTCTTTTTCAAGAATATTGGCCTCCCTTGTGTACATCTTGCGAATAGGTTTGGGAACTACAAATCGGTATTTCTCATCAACCATGGTGTTTTCACAGACAACGACGTTTTCATCGAGCAGTCTGTCATTGGGGTCAGAGAGTCGATACAGCATTTGGTCTATCATGACAAATGCAATTCGTTCGCCAGGCTCGTAGCCAAGCCGTTTACCAGCCTCCTCGCCAATGTAAATCCGCCCTTGAGAATCAATGAGTGCCATTTCTTTCTCCCCTCTTCTAAATTAGATGGTACCAGCATTCTATCACGCAATCTAATTTATGTCAACACCAAACGCAAAGCCCAAATGATTTCCAGAAAAAGGAATCTACAATACTACCTAAGCTTCTTACTCCTATAGTTCAATTTTCTTTGCAATTTCATCTTTGGATAATCCAAGCTTTTCTAATTCTTTGATGTTTTCTTGAATTACTTTGATTTTTTCCTCTATCTTGCGATTAACCACTCCATGTGTTTTGTCGGTTACAAAAGTACCTTTGGTAGAGATGGTAATAATAGCTCCTCTCTTTTCAAGCTCCTCATAAGCTTTTTTAACTGTATTTGGGTTAATCCCTAAAGAACTTGCTAGCTCTCTAATAGAGGGAAGTTGCTCTTTTTCTTTATACACTCCAAAGGCAATGTATCGTTCAATTTGTTCCACAATTTGTTCATAGATAGGCATGCCACTTTGATAATCAATATTAATCAATGAAACCACCTCCTATAAACTTTCAAAAACTGGCTCAGTAAGTGTTTCATCACTGACAGGCACAGAAGCATCCTCTATATCTTCTATGATTTGTCCCTCTTCTAGTTCTTCTACAGATGACTCATCAAGTACTGCTTTTGTAGGCGGATATTCCATCTCGTCCTCGTAAGTATCATAATATTTCATAAAATAATCATCTTCGTAAATATATGGTGTTAAAATCTTGACAAGGGTGTCAATATCATTGGTATAATAATACTCTCCATCCATTTGAAGTACTACATATTCTCCTTGGTCATGACAAGCCTCTCCCTTTTCATTTAAAATGAAATCGATGATTTCTTGAGGTGCTGTCATATGAAAGTACCCTCTTCCGTCCAATCGATTTTCAATTGCCGTTGAACTAACATGAAGCGTATACTCACGATATGGGTTTTTACTAACTTTTTGATATACTCGTTGATTCATTATTTGCGTTACCTTTTCGAATAATGCATCTGTTAAATCAACAGGAATTCCCATAGAAATTACCTCATGATGATCATACGCGTAAAAAGTTAAGTAATCTTTACTAGAATCAATTGCTCTTTCATAAAACTTAGTAACACCATTTGTTTCAATAAACTGATTAATTTCTGCAATAATCTCTTTCATTTCTTGTTTGCTAAAAATCATATGATGGGATTTTACAATTCCACTTTGAGGTAACTTGTTTGCTTGAATCGTAGAAAGCAATTCTCGGATATTTTTTTCACTCACATTTCTCACGGTAAGTCTTGCTGAAGAGCCATCTTTTAAGTTAAGATGAAATTCCACAAAACGACTACTCCATTCATTATCATTGTAATCACTTACCACTTTCTTTAATAAATCTAAATCTGTTATCTCCTCATCGGAAAGATAAAAATCGGTATATCCAATGCCGCGAAGACTATAAGATTTAATATCATTAATGTCCATAGATCCAACCACGTTTTCTCCCACTTCAGCGATAATACGATATATGCCAAATAGCATAGTGAGTGAAATTAGCATCACGCCCATATTGAGGATAAACTTTGTTTTCTTGTTGGTTAGCATATCATAGATTAAATAATACACAGCAACAATGGCTACTAAAAACCATACACCTTCCCACGCTTCAGCATCAATGATAGCTACTAAAATCATTGCAAAAGGAATTAGCGTTAACCCTTTCACAAAGAAATGAATATTGGTACTTTCAAAAGATTCTCCAGCATTTTCTAATTTTTTACGTAGGAATGCCATATACCCAAGAACGAAATACACCACACTCAGTATTAGCATTTTCGCAATAGAAAGCGCATTAAAGAAATAACTTCCATTAACAAGTAATGATGGTGCCGTAAAGTTAAAATAGCGATGCACAACAATGGTACTTTGATATTGATAATCTCCATCCATTAAAACCGTATCATAAAAATGATTGATTCTAAAAAACATCACACTAGCAGGAACCACGAAAAACAATAGCATTACCACCACAATTTGTGTCATCCAGTTGCCAGAAACACTCATCGCTAAATTGCATACGGAAAACACAAAAATATAACTTATTGTTTGATACACGAAAATATCCCACACCAACGCCGGGAAAATAGTTCCTTTACTAAAACCAAACAAAATCAATGTGCAAAGAAGTGTGATGAGTTGCATCAAAACAATTAATATAATTCCGCCAATCGTATTGGTGGTATACACAGATTTTCTGCTAATTGGCATTGAGCCCATAAAATCTGCACTTCGTTTTTTATACACATAGCCAAAAAGTGATAGGGATAAAATGAGTGGTGTCACATACATAAAGAAAATGTTAAACCCACCAAGTGATTCAAAACCACCTTCTAACAAATCCTCACCTACCGTAATGATTAAAAGAGAAGTAAAAATAGGAACGACAGATAAAAATAGTAGTACCGCCATTTTAGACTTTTTGATATTCTGCATCAAATAATCAAAATTAAACAATTTCTTCAAACTCATAACCAAGCGCCCCCATTTCGTAAATAAAGATTTCTTCTAGTGTTAAAGGTAAAAAGTCTAAGATAACTGGATTTAACTCTTGAAGAGACTTCTCATAGCCTTCTTTATCACCCTTCAAAATAACAGTTGCCACACTTCCCACTTTTTTAAAGTGAAGAACATTAAAGTTTTGAAAAGTTTTTTCGTCAAAGTTATCTTTTAGCGAAATTTGTATTTTAAACATATTGGTTTTCAGCGAATCAATTTCACTTTCGAACAAAATTCCGCCCTTATATAAAAGACCTAAATTATCACAAATATCTTCTAACTCTCTTAAGTTATGCGACGTCATAATAATCGTTGTCTCTTTTTTGGTCATTTGCTCTGCGATAGTCTTCTTTAAAAAGTTACGCACCACAGGATCTACACCATCAAATGTTTCATCAAAAAATAAATAATCAGCATTTGTAGCAAGTGCACAAATTAAAGCCACTTGTCTTTTCATACCTTTCGAAAAATTTTGGATTTTTTCTTTTACAGGAAGCTTTAATTTTTCTGCAAGCTTTAGTGCATAATCCATATCGAAATTTGGATATAACTTACTATAAAAAATAGCCATATCTTTAATGGTATAATTTTTAAAGAAATATAAATCATCTGGCACATACACAAGTTTTTGCTTTAGCTCCTCGACATCCGTCAACTCCTTCCCGTCAATTTCGATACGACCAGCATCCTTTTGAAATACTCCCATAATAATTCTAAGTAGTGTAGACTTACCAGCACCATTGGCACCAATCAAACCATAAATAGAACCTGTTTTGATATTGCAATTGAGTCCATCAAGTACTTTTTTAGTTCCAAATGATTTGTCTAAGCCTTCAATTTTAATCATAAACAATAACCTCCCATCTGTATCAGTTATGATAGTACAAGTATATCTCTGATTATCTAAGATGTCAAGAAGATTCTTTCGACAAAAAAGAAGCATTCTTTCTGAATGCCTCTTTTAAAAATTTTTCCTATTAAACTGCATATTGTCTAAGCAAGCCCTTATAAATCTCTGTGGAATTATCTAAATGATTAAAATCATCTGGTTGAATAATTTTTGGTAAATCCTCTACAACATCAGCCGATTCTAAAACATATTTGACAAATTCCGCACAGTAATAAGAATTAGCTCTTTGTATTTTTTTATGAAATGGTACTGCAAATAACCCTACCACATTAAAACGATACACCTTTTTTTCTTTTTCAAATTGATGCACCATTGATTTTATTTTCTTGTATTGCTCATCTGTTACTTCAATATATTTTATTTTACACTTGGTGTTTTTAAATCTCTTAAACGTACCGCGTATCGATTCCTTCTCGCACAAAGCCACCAATAAACGCAATATATGGGTTTAGTCTTCCAAAAGAATACATCTCTTCTAAATTTTCATCAAGAGCAATTGACACGTGACTATATTCTTTTTTGGTATATAACTTTACCACTCTCGAAAGAATTGTCCCCGTAAAAGTTAGCACTAAGTAGACCTTTCTCAACGTTTTCACTCCTTTAACTTTAGTAAAAAAGAAAAATTAATAATTTTCAGCTTTAATCTCAAAATATGCCTTTGGATGTGAACATACTGGGCATACCTCAGGAGCTTGTTTGCCAATGACAATATGACCGCAATTTCTGCATTTCCAAATACGATCACCATCTTTGCTAAATACCAAATCGCCATTCACATTCTCTAAAAGCTTTCTATATCTTTCTTCATGCTCTTTTTCAATTTTTCCAACAGCTTCAAAAAGATACGCAATTCTATCAAATCCCTCTTCTTTTGCCTCTTTTGCCATTCTAGCATACATATCTGTCCACTCAAAATTCTCACCATTTGCAGCATCTTCCAAGTTTTGAGCAGTTGTTGGAACATCATTATCATGAAGAAGTTTAAACCACATTTTTGCATGTTCTTTTTCATTCTCAGCAGTCTCTAAAAAGATGGCAGCAATTTGCTCATATCCTTCTTTTTTCGCTTTACTTGCATAATATGTGTATTTGTTTCTCGCTTGAGACTCTCCTGCAAAAGCATCCATTAAATTCTTTTCCGTTTTAGTACCTTTTAACTTATTTGTATCCATAATAACCTCCTCAATAATATAAAATGACAACCTCATGTCTCCCCATATTGTAATGCAAAAAGAACATTTTGTCAAATCCAATCCATGCCGGTTTACATAGTATTTCCCAATTGTAAGCGCCTTATTCTTTTTACAAAAATAAACTTGAAATATCCCCTATCCTGTCGTATAATCGTGGCATGAAAGGACTGATTTTATGGTAAAAAAAGTATTAGTCGGCTTGTTTCTTGTGCTATGTGTAGCTTTTGGCATCTACCTTGGCATCGGCCAAGTAGTTGCCCATAAAGGAATCGAACGTATTCCAAACTTCTTTGCCACAAAAACACCTACTACTAAAATAGAAGCTTCCAATCCTTCTGGTGAAAAAAATGCCTTTTCTGGTGAGACAATAGTATCAATGCCAACACCAACACCTACTCCAGAAAACACAAAAACGATTCCCGAAATGCGAGCAATTTATGTCACCGGCTGGAGTATTGGAACCAAAAGTGTTCGTGACGCTATTATCGCCAATTTAAAAGAAAACAATTTTAACGCCATTGTCATCGATATTAAAGACGAAAGTGGTCAATTATCCTACAATTCCACCGTGCAAACTGCCATCGATATTGAAGCTTCACGCAATATGGTTAGTAATATGAGTGCTGTCATTGAGGAACTTCATCAAAACCATATTTATGTCATTGGAAGAATTGTTACTTTCAAAGATGCCATTTTTGCAGGAAGTCCTGCCACCGTCGTTTGCTATCGTGAAGAAGACGGAAACATTTGGACAGATTATCAAGATGAATCTTGGCCAAATCCTTATAACAAAAACTCCTGGGGTTACCCTATTGAGCTAGCCAAAGAAGCTGCCAAATTAGGCTTTGATGAAATTCAATTTGACTATGTTCGTTTTCCTCAATCAGAAGGTAAGGTAAGTACCATTGCCTATGGCTTTGAAAGTAATACCAAATCCAAATCAGATATCATCTGCGATTTTCTATCCGAAGCCATGCGTCAGTTAAAACCACTTGGTGTTACGGTATCTGCCTCTGTGGATGGAACCATTACCAAAAAAGAGGGGGACTTTGCCAATATAGGACAAGATTTTGCTAGAATTGCAAGTATAGTCGATGTCATATGCCCAACCGTTTATCCATCAGACTTTGCTTACTACGAATATAAGATAGACAAACCAGATTTATATCCTTATGAAATTGTTTACAATGCTTTAAAGGATGCTCTCGCTAGAATCAATAACTATTCTGGTGATAAAAGCACCAAAATCAGACCATATCTACAAGACTTCACCGCTACATGGTTAGGAAGCGGAAACTTTAAAAACTACACGTCTACTGAAGTAGCCAAAGAAATGCAGGCTGCCTATGATACTAAGCTATATAGCTTTACACTTTGGGATCCTTCCAACAAGTATTGCTTTGATGCCTTAAAAGGTGTTAGTAAATAAGAAAAAGCAATTAAAAAGTGACAACCACAAAGGTTGCCACTTTTTTTGACCATAAAAATAACCCCACGTAAGCCGTTTAAATTGAGTGGATTTAAGAGCCTGTTTTCACAGGTGGGCGCCGCCTTATTACTTACGGGCTTCTCACTGACGTAAAGTGGTGAGCTTGCACACCATAACAAGAGATTAGGCTCCCCTCTTAATTAGTGTTGGTTCTAAATAATACTCAAGTAATCGTACTCTGTAGGGTTAATTTTATTATACCATATTTTTACCATTTTGCATAGTTTTTTGGCCATATTTTTTATCTTTTTTTCATCCAAAAAACTTGACAAAAAACGACTCATCATGTCCCATTTTTTAATCCATTTTTCTTACTCATTTTTAAACTTTTTATACATTCTTTCAGAGATTAATAGCGACTGTTCAATGGTGGCATTTCCCTTCGCACTAAATCGATTCTCACCTACACCTTTGATAATCCCCACATCCGCCATATAGTATACACTTCCTAACGCATAAGAAGAAATCGCATCATGATCAACAAATCGTTTTGCATTCGACGGAACGAAAAGGGTTTCATCCGCCTTCTTCGCATTTTGAAGCACTCTTGTCATCATCGTAGACATT
This sequence comes from Clostridiales bacterium UBA1234, assembly GCA_002308995.1. Lineage (GTDB taxonomy): Bacteria > Bacillota > Clostridia > TANB77 > UBA1234 > UBA1234. The sequence goes on from DBWQ01000023.1 coordinate 20,779, forward strand.
TGCTCCCTTGTAATCTTGCTATCGGGACTAAAAGTCGTTTGGGAAGTTCCAAGTGTAATACCCACTTGAAACGCTTTCATCACTTCTTCATCGTTTGTATCCGTAAATGGATTTTGTATTGTGAGAGTTACTGGCGTTCCCACTATTTTTTCATAAATTCTTAGCGCAATGGCAGCAAAATCTCTTCTCGTAATATCTTTTGTATATTTCTTTCCCTTAATGGATTCTGGAATCAAATCATCTCCACTTGCAGCGTGAACTTCTTCTTCTGCCCACTCAGAAATATTGGGCGTTTCCTCCTCTTGTTCTTGGCTAGGTAGACTTTCCTCACCGGATAAAATTTCGTCTGTAGGTACATTCGCATCTCCCGATAAAACTTCGTCCGTAGGCACATTCGTATCTCCCGATAAAACTTCCTCAGTTGGCGCATTGGTATCACCCGATAAAACTTCCTCGGTAGGCGCATTGGTGTCACCCGATGTTACTTCTTCAGTAGGAGCAACCGTATCCCCTGATAGAGTTGTATCTTCTTGGCTTTCTCCACTTTCAATTGGCGTATCTGCTACTTCAGGTACGACTGTTTCACCCATTGGTACTGCTGGCACTGTTGGAACGGGAATTGGCTCTTCAATTGGCCCTAACTCTACTTCTAATTCAGGTATAGTTGCACTATCCTCTTCTTTATTTTTCATCGTAATGGTATAGGATAATTCTTTGTAAGTTTCATCTGAAAAGGTTAAACGAATGGTTAGCGTATAAGTTCCTGCTACCGTTGGAAGCGCGATTTTTTTAGAAGAAGTAATCTCCCTAAAAGCACCGCTTCCAAAGTGATATTCTATTTTAGTAAGTTCTGCTGTATTAGAAACTTGCACCATAGCTTCCGTGTCTTGTTTCAAAAAAGCCTCTATGCTATTATTCGGTGTAAGACTGGTATTTCCAATCTTGATACTTGCCGAAGCGTTTTCAGCATAATTTGTTGGAAGATTAGCAATGATTTGATACGTATATGTTTTTTGTGTTAAAAAAGAATCTAAATAGGTCACATACACTTTGATAGTATAGGTAGCACCATTTTCTAATTCACTTGGCAACTGAAACGAACTATTATTACCAATCGTTTTCGTAGACTGACTACCAAATTTGTATTTGATGGTTTTTACCAAATTCGTTGGTTCCACTTTTACCGAAATTGGCGTATTAGCTTCTATTTGTTTGGCATTAGAAGATAGCTTTATATTCCCGCTTTTTAGCGTAACCGTTGGTGTATATTTGGTGATTTTAAAGCTAACACTAACGCGTCCTTTTTCTTCAGGATTTAATGGTAAATCACTGTCATCACTAATAGGGGTACTTACTGCCATTGTACTACTAGCAACGGGTGGTTGCACAGGATTATAATAACGATATTCTATGAGTGCACTGAGTGTCACAATATACGTGCCATCCTCTAACGAAGTAGGAATCGTAATGGTATCACTAATGCCATTATTGACAATCTTTAAACTTCCTTTGGAAAGACCACTATGAGAGCAAGAAAGTGAGCCTTCTGTGATTCCATTAATGCCTTGATAAGAAGAAGTTAAATCTGCTGTAATGTCAAGCGTTTCTCCTCCCATGACGACTATCTCACTTCCTCTAGTTACTGTTTGGCGATTAATTTTAATATCAATGGCAGAATCACTGATAACTTGAATACCAGGGCTTAAAATTTCTGTGGAAAGTTCCAAATCATCACTAAAAATAGACGCTGATAAATCCACTTTTGCTGCCAAACAAAAAGAAGAAAGCGACAACACAAAAATCATAACTACTATCATCTTTCGTAAAACGTTTTTCATAAAAATCCTCCCTCTTTTTTCATACATATTTATTCTAACATAGTAGAATATGAGAAACAAGTCAGAAGAAAAAAGATTGGTAAGAACTTCTCCTATACATCAAAAAACCCCACCAGTTACAAAAACTGATGGGGTAATAATTCATTTTTTATTTCTTTCTTACAAGCTTTAACTGAATCGTTTCACCATTAATATCCAGCTCGGTTTCGCCTTCACCTTTTTCGATTTTATCTGCTAAAGTATCTTCTCCAATTTGCTTTTTATTTTTCTCAATAATCTCAGCTAATTTATCATTGCCAGAATAATAAATTTCAATGTGATTTTGTACTTCAAAATTGGATTCTTTTCTCAAGTTTTGAATTTTAGAAACAAGCTCTCTCACAAATCCCTCTTCAATTAAAGCCTCGTTTAATTCGATATCAAGTACGACTACTAAATTTCCTTCTTGCATCGAGATATACTTTTCAGATTTCGTTGTTTCAATTAATAAATCTTCTTCTAAAAGTTCAATCTTAGCATCACCAATTTCAAGTGTCACCTTTCCCTCACTCTTTAACTCTTTGACAAAAGCAGTACCATTTCCTTCTCTTAGCATTTGATTAATCGTTGGAAGGATAGCGCCAAATTTAGGACCAACTGTCTTTAAGTTTGGTTTGACATTGTACGATACAAAACTGGATGCATCCTCGGTAAATTCAATTTCTTTCACATTTAACTCTTCACGAATAATCTCTTGGAAATCCTCTGGAAGTGGCTTCTTAGCACCCACATACGCTTTGGCAAGTACTTGACGATTCTTCATACCAGACACATTCCTGCAAGAACGTCCAAGGGTCACAATTTCTAATACTTTCTCCATGTTACTTTCTAGTTTTTCGTCAATCCATTCTGTATGAACTTCTGGATAATCACAAAGATGAATACTTTCTGGAGCCGTTTTATCTAAATTCGTTACTAAGTTTTGATAAATTTCTTCTGTCATAAATGGCACAAATGGAGCTGTTACTTTGGCAAGCGTAACAAGGCAAGTATAAAGTGTCATATACGCATTAATCTTATCTTGCTCCATCCCACTTCCCCAGAAACGATCTCTACATCTTCTGACATACCAGTTGGATAGTTCATCCGTAAAGTCTTGAATTAATCTTGCACTTTCGGTTACTTTATATTCTTGCATATTAGCATCTACATCTTTTACGAGTGTGTTTAATCGAGATAAAGCCCACTTATCCATTTGACTAAGCTTCTCATATTCAAGTTTATAATTCATTGGATTAAACTCATCGATATCTGCATACAAAACGTAAAAAGCATAGGTATTCCAAAACGTTCCGATAAATTTTCTTTGGTACTCTGAAATACCTTCTGGATAAAATCTCGTTGGAAGCCATGGTGCACTACTTGCACAGAAGTACCATCTAACCGCATCAGCACCTTGCTTATCTAAGACTGACCAAGGGTCTACTACGTTACCTTTATGCTTACTCATCTTTAAGCCATCTTTATCTTGTACATGTCCAAGTACTAAGCAATTTTCAAATGGAGACTTATCAAATAGTAAAGTTGAAATAGCCATTAACGTGTAGAACCAGCCTCTTGTTTGGTCAATTGCTTCAGAAATAAACTGAGCCGGAAATCTACTCTCAAATAATTCTTTATTTTCAAATGGATAATGGTATTGGGCAAATGGCATTGAACCAGAATCAAACCAGCAGTCAATAACATCTGGAACACGATGCATTACCTTGCCACATTTTTCACACTTCATCGTAATTTGATCAATATATGGTTTATGAAGCTCAATATCATCAGGCACTTTATCGCCTAATTCTTTAAGTTCTTCAATACTGCCTACCACATGATAGTGTCCACATTCACATTCCCACACAGGAAGTGGTGTACCCCAATATCTCGAACGTGATAATCCCCAGTCGATAACATTCTCTAAGAAGTTACCAAAACGTCCTTCCTTAATGTTCTCTGGCATCCAATTAACGGTATTATTGTTTGCTACCAAACGATCACGAAGAGATGACATTTTAATAAACCACGTATCAATCGCATAGTATAGAAGTGGCGTATCGCATCTCCAGCAGAATGGATAGGAGTGCTCATATGGAAGTGCAGCAAATAATAGATTTCTTTCTTTTAAATCAGCAAGCACTAATTTATCGGCATCTTTTACCCAAGTACCAGCCCACTTACCAGTCTCTTCGGTATATTTACCTTCGCTATTTACTAGTTGTACAAAAGGTAAATCGTTATCTTTCCCAACACGAGAGTCATCCTCACCAAATGCAGGCGCAATATGAACAACACCAGTACCATCGGTAAGAGTAACATAGGTATCTGCTACCACATAATATGCTTTCTTCGTTGTTTTAGCAAAATCATATAAAGGCTCATACTCAGTACCGTATAAATCATTTCCCTTACAAGAAGATAAAGTTTGAAACTCTCCTTTGATAACGCTAGAAACCAATGCTTCTGCCATAATATACTTTTCGCCATTTTCCACCTCAATGGTAACATAGGTATCTTTTGGGCTTACACAAAGAGCAACGTTGGATGGAAGTGTCCATGGGGTGGTTGTCCAAGCTAAGATATAGGTATTCTCTCTATTTTTCACTTTAAATTTAGCAATACAAGAGGTTTCTTTGACATCTTTATACCCTTGTGCTACCTCATGAGAAGAAAGAGATGTACCGCATCTTGGGCAATAAGGAACAATTTTATGACCTTTATATAATAAGCCTTTTTCATTAATGGTTTTTAGCGCCCACCACTCTGATTCAATATAATCATTATGATAGGTAACATACGGATCATCCATATCAGCCCAGAAACCAACACGGTCACTCATCAGCTCCCACTCATGTTTATACTTCCATACACTTTCTTTACATTGTTTGATAAATGGCTCCACACCATAATCTTCAATTTGAGGTTTACCATTAATGCCAAGGGCCTTTTCCACCTCTAATTCTACTGGAAGTCCATGTGTATCCCAACCAGCTTTTCTAGGTACTTGATACCCTTTCATGGTAAAGTATCTTGGAAATACATCTTTAAAAACACGTGTTTCAATGTGCCCAATATGAGGCTTGCCATTGGCCGTTGGAGGACCATCATAAAACATAAATGTTGGATGTCCATCCCTATTTTTAATACTTTTTTTGAAGATATCGTTTTTCTTCCAAAACTCGATAATCTCCTTCTCTCTTTCAACGCTATCCAAATTAGTTGAAACCTTCTTGTACATGTAAACTCCTCCTTGTTAAGAAATACAAAAAAGCTTTGCCCTATGTTAGGACAAAGCTTTTAAAAACTAAGTTTAACCACCTACATACTATCATATGCGCCCTCTATAACGTGAGGGAAACGGCACGGCCTACTGTATAAAAATTTTCAGTCAAGCAACTAAAAGGTGATTTTCCACTTTTTTACTCACATATGAGGCTTTCAGCAAATGCCTCACTCTCTAAATGCTTTCTAAAAACGTACTCTCCTTTATCCTTGTTTTTACTATTTAACGGTTTTGATTATATCACATTTTGCTTAAAAGTAAAGCAAATTTTTCAAAAAAAGTCACTTTTTACAGGCTAAAATTGAATCAAATAAATAGGACTTTCCCCATTACCAGTACTATCTTCATAGACAATTTTTCCCAATGATAATAATGTTCTCAAATTAGCTATTTTCCAGTCATCTTCTGGATGATCAGATACATATAAATAAGAAATACCATATTTTTGAATAATACGCGATAACTCCTCTTTATCATCCAAACGATACAGTTTCCATACATCTTCCCATCTTGTACTTACTTCCTCTGGAGTGCTGTAATCGGGATTTGAACGCCAAATCCATTCATGATCTGCCCACCCAAGAATTGTTGGATTTCCACAAAAAACAGAAATCACAGGATGAAAGCCGTAACTTCGAACCGTCTTTTCAACAACAATGGCATCACTAGGAACGTTTTGCTTTACCCATTGCACGGCTCGATAATCACCTGGATACTGCTCTGCCAAAAACTTTTCTGTTTGGTCTAAGCTTGAAAAATAAGGTGAGTCAAAGTGATTGGCCGAAAACACAAGCGCATTAATTCCATATCCAAATGTGAGAACATAAAAAGACATTAGGATAATAGGGACTATTTTTTGTTTCATTTTTTTCTTTTCTACTAACCATTGAACCAAGATGTAAGTTGTTGCAATATCAAACAATATCTCTGCCTCATACCATAGTTTATATACTGTATTACTTCTTCTCTGTGCGTCTTGATAGATATCTCTCACATAGACTACTTCCGGAATTAAAATAAGTCCTATTGCGCAACAGCCTAAAATAAACACAAATAGATCTGTGGTTTTTATTCTTGCAATATATTCGCATAACTGTTTCCAAAAATGGTGTTCTTTTTTTTCTTTTAACCATACACAAATTAACTTAGCAATGAATGTTAGCACACAAATGGTATAAAGACCCCATAGTACACACATTTGATAAAATGGTGAGCGAATTGGCGTTAGCAAAATTTTTATGGAACCTATATACAAATGACTCATAAATAAAAACGAAACCACTAAAGATACTAATACAATTTCGATAAGAGTGTATACCGTACTAACCACTGTTTTTTTAGAAAAATGATATTGAGAAAAATGATAAAATACAAAACTTATCATAATTACCACTAGATAAATGACAAAATCCCATAAATTTGTCATTCTCTGAATGCCCAAAACACAGCCAAGCATAACCGTCCTCATGGAGAGCATCTTTTCCATCTCATTAGGTTTTTCTTCCAAAAACAAATCTAATAAGATTGCTATCACCAAAAAAGAAAACATCGTATCAATATGGTGAGCATGCATATCTCCTAATGCATTAGAATACGGAACAACCTCATTAATCGTTTGATCATCAGAGCCTTCTCTGAAATCGATATATCTACTATCCTCCCAATAATAATAAGGAGTTGTTCTAGGAACAAAGAAATTATAAATCACAAAATACATTGTTCCTCCCAAAGAAACTGCTAAGGCAGCAACGATTCCCATTACTCTTGGTATCACATTATTTGAATAATCCTTTGAAAAATGTTTTCCTAGCTCAAAGCATATATGATAAGGCAATACCGCTGTCAAAGTACTAACAAGGGTAACAAATAATTGAAAACATTCACCCACCTCAGAAAACGTTAATTTACCTAAAAATGCGGCTAAAAAATGACCAAAATAATAGTAATTCACATTAAACCCAGAAAGCCAAATATCTTCTACTGGCAAATACTCACAATGAAGAAGTTGATTTAAAAAACCATAATTCATGTACTTTTCTGTCTCAAAATTGATTCCCGAAGAGAAGCAGCGATAATATGTCCAAAACATGAAGAAGTAAAAAAAGAATAGTTCTGATTTCATTATGACAGGAAAAAGCTTTTTGCCTTGTTTAATAAGTAATTCTTTGTTCTTTTTTAAGAAAAAAAGATTCATCAAAAGAAAAACCAAAACGACAATATAGCATGAAAAAGCATTCAATTTTAAAATCTTTAAATAGGATAGATTCCAAAATACAAGCCCACTTATTCCTAAGCCAATCACTTTTGAAAAATTCCACCCTTTATCTTGAAAATTCTTAAAAATAGTAGCCGTCATTGGGAAAAAGATGGTACCCAAAAGTAATAAAACACAATACCATTTTACAAAAAAGAAAAAACTATTTTCAAGCATGGCCCAAGACATTAATAATCCTAACAACAAAAAAGCAACAAATATAAAATTCAATTTTTTCATCATTTTCCCCTTATCATTATTCCATAATTAGTACTCTCCAACTTGAATGATATAAACAGGACTTGATTTTAAATCTTCATCTTCTTTATGCACAATTGTTCCAAGAGTCTTTAAAGCTTCTCCATTAACAGTTGGATTTTCCTTACTATTCAAATCCGATAAATATATATACGAAATTTCATATTTATCAATAATTTCTTTTAACTTTTTCTCATCTTTACTTCTAAACAAAGTACCCATATCTTCAAAGCGTTCAGAAATCTCTTTTGGACATGTTGATATTTGTTCTTCTTTTTCATTTTTTTCATTTTCTTCCGGCACCAAATTGATATTCACAGCGCGCCAAATCCATTCATGTCCATGCCAGCCAAGTACAGTAGGATTGGCAGTGAGAACAGAAACAAAAGGAGTTAATTGATAACTTCCATTTGTTTTTTGAGCAATGATTTTATCCTTTGGAATATTTTTCTTTATCCACTGAATGGCATAATAATCATTCATACTTTCTTTTTTTATAAAAAACTCGGTATTGTCTAGTGAGTTAAAAGTATTCTTAGAAAAATGAGATGCCGCAAAATCAATAGCATTGATGCCATAACCGAACGTGGATACAAACATAACCAAAAACAAAAGTGGAATCACCTTTTTAACAATTCCCGATTTTTCCCCTAGAAAACGCATAACAATGTAACTAACAGAAAGATCAAATAAAATCTCGGCTTGATACCAAACTTTATATACCGTATTGGCTCTTTTATATTCAGATGCATAAATATCTTTCACATAAATAATCTCTGGAATGATAATCAGACCAATCGCACAACATCCAATAATAAAAATAAATAAATCTGACTTATTAAGATTTGAAAAATACTTCCACATACTACTCCTAAAATGGTGTTTCTCTTTCGTTTTCATAAAGCGTATCACTAAAAAAATGAGAAAATACAAAATACAAACCGTTGGGAGTCCCCAGAACACACACATTTTATAAAAAGGTGATGTGACATGTGTGAGTCTAATAGTAGTCGTACTCATATACAAATCATTTGTAAAGGGAAGTGAAACCAAAATAGAGATGAGTATTACCTCAAAATAAATCAATAGAGTTCTTTTAATAGTTTCTTTCGACAAATGATATTTAGCAAGCAGCTGAAAACCAATGCATAAAATAATGACTGTTAAATAAATGGGAAAATCCCAAAAGTTTGTCATCTTTTGGATTCCCAAAACACAACCTAGTAAAGCAAATCTTAAGTAGAAACTAAAAGGATGATTGGATTCTTCATCCTCCTCTAGCATGAAACCAACTAACAAAGCTAGTGTAGTAAAAACTAACATGGTATCAATATGATGTGCATGCATATCTCCTATCACACTGGAGTACGGCAAAATCTCATTAATCGTTTTATCATTGGTGTCTGGACGATACCCAATATACCTACTATCTTCCCAATAATAATACTCTCCCAAACCAAGTGCTTCTCTATCAACAATCAATCGATAAATAGGAAAATAAAGTGTACCTCCAACAGCAACAGCAAACGCTGCAATAAGACCACAAAGTGATGGCCATATTTTTTTGATTTTAGGGAATAGATTTGGAAAGTGTTTCATCAAAGTATAACAAATAGAAAATGGCAACACAAATGACATCGTATTAATCAAAGCAACAAATAAATTAAACGTTTCATTCACCTGAGAAAATGTTATTTTTGCCATAAAGCTTGCCAAATACTGACCAAAATAATAATAATTAATTTGATACCCCGAAAGCCAAATATCTTCTGCCGGCATATACTCTGTATGATATAAAGCATTTAAAAATCCATAATTCATATATTTTTCCGTTTGGTAGTCCAAACCATAAGAAAAGCATTTAAAATAGGTCCAAAACAGAAAAATGATTAAAAACAATAATTCAGATGACAAAATCGAGTGCAATAACTGAGCAGAAAACTTTCTCTCTTCGTTTTTACTTTTCACCAGAAGCCATATGCTAAAAATAGCAAATATTCCTACTACCAGGTAGCAATTCACTGCCGTATATCTTAAGAGTTTTAAATATGATAAAAGCCAAAATGTTAGCCCAGGAATAGCAAACCCAAGCACTTTAGAAAAAAACCATCCTTTGTTAGAAAACTTACCAAACACTTTCATGGTAATCGGATAAAAAATAAGACCCGTGCCCAAAAGGGTTAGATACCATTTGATAAAAAATATAAAATTAAAAGAAAGTAATTTCTTTGAAAAAGCTAAAATAACAGCAATCAGACATCCTATGATGACATTCGATTTTTTCATTTTATTTCCTCCTGCCTAAGTAAAATAGATTCTCTTTCCATTATTTTTATGATTTTATGATATCACAATGATAAAAATGTTTCAATCTTATCAAAAAGATTTTAAGAATGAAAACTGTATTCGTAAAAAAAGCAGATGCATCGCATCTGCTTTTTTATTTTATCTAACACTAGTGCTTCGAAACGCCAGCTTCTACATTTCCAATCAGCATGATCTCGTTATTCTCCATAAAAGTAATTGTCACTGAATTCTCATTTTTATCATACCATCTTAGTTTTGTATATCCCGTATTATTTTTATTGACTGTAATATACGCATCGCCTAATATTTGAATTACTTCTTCTTTGTTCATAGGAATTTTAATAGATGGCATTAGTGCACGTAAATCTTCAATTTGCGTATTTAATTCAGCAGAAATTTGAACATTTGCCTTTGATGACGAAGCGGCCCCATTAATTACTTCTTCAACTTTACCATTAGAACCAATCATCACTGAAATCATATCAATTGTTTTCTCATCATCTTGATACCAGTATAAAAATTCTGTATTTCCAAGAGGATATGTTTTTCCAGGTTCTCCTAACATATTTAAAACTTCTTCTTTTGTCATACCAATAGTAATCTTATCAAAAATCTCAATCGATTTTGCAAGAGCATTGACTCTAGACTCTGGATCATTAAGCTTAAAATCTCCCGTTTCTAATACATCTGGCTCTTTTTCTGCATAAACCTTTTTTGCCACCTCAAAGAACCTATCTGTCATACGATTCCAAAAAGACTGATAATCTGCTTTGGAATACTTAGAAATATCCTCAACATTTAATGATTCAATTTTTCTAACTTCATTACTACTTTCGTTATTGGTAAAACTCATTGAACCTAAAGTCACTGACTCATTCATGGATAATTGGTTATCTTGTCCCACCAATTTTGCCTCAAATGAAGTATCTGTTTTTTCACTCTCATACGTATAGGTAGCCTTATGTTCTTTCATATCAGTCGTAAAACTAATATAGCCATCAACCGCTTCTAATGCATACTGAGCATTGTTTCCATCTACTGCATAAAGAATTTCTGTTTTTATCGTATCCCCATCTTTCACAAATACTCTAACAGAAATAGCCATTTCGTCTGAAGTATTTTCATTCATTTTCTCAGCATACGAGGTTAAAAGTGCTTTGACAATCGTGATACTCTCTTCTTTTGCGCTAGCATCACCAGAATAGTTTGTCACTTTCATCAATACATTTGCCAAGAAATCAACCTCTTGAGGATCTTCCTCAATTTTCGTTAAAAACGCACTAATCATCTGGCTCCATTGTTTTTGTGTCACTTCAAAATGATACACATCCGTCTTATAAGACTTTTGTTGAATCGTAATCTCTTGTTTTGGTTCTTCTTTTACAGTATTTTCTACTTCAGCAAAAGCAGCTAACGCATATTTTTTAATACTTTGAATTCCTTCACGATAGCAGTTCACCTCTAAATACTTTGGAGAAAAACTCTCCAACAGATTTGGAATTGTTTCTTGATGAAAAGCAATTCCTTTACTTTGAAGAAATGGTGCAAAAATCATATACTGACTATCATTTTTTACGAGCTGACCATCCTCAATCGCATTCCCATTGACAATGGTTTTCACACTTGCATCAAAATCGCGATTATGAAATACCACATTACCTGACAAGTCGACATCTCTATAATAAAGAGAATATGGTACTGCCAATTGATTTAATAAAATACCACTTAATTGAATGTGATAATCCTTTCCTCCATTTTGACTAATCGTTTTATAATCCTTTTCAATCACAGTGGATAAATATTGCTTATCCATTAATTGAGAAACAAATTTTTCTTCAATGGATGTTGGACCAAATTTTTTACCTTTTTTAGTAAAAAACAAAACCGCACATAACACCACCAAAACCACCAAGGCAATGATAATGATTTTCTTTTTCTTTTGATTTGTACTCAACGCTCATTCCTCCTTTTACAAGAACATTATAGCATATTGTCAATGAAAGCAATAGCTTTTTTAAGATTTTCATTCACGCTTTTTTATTTCATTTTGTTAACTGACTCTTAATAAGTTTAGCGTTTTTCTCGTCTTCCTCGTCAATCCATAAAACCTCCATTTCCGATATTTTACGAATCGTTTTGGATGATTTTGGTTGGTAGCGAATCTCAAGCTTTGCAATATCTACGGTAATGCCACTCGTGGATATATAAAAACGCCCCTCAAAATTTTGACTACTTCCCTTACCCGTATATAGGTAGGAGACTTTCGTACCATCTGCTTCAATGGCAAGTTCGATATTATTATCTACTGATGTAAAAGAATACACAATGTGGCCTTGATTATCCACAATCAAATCAGTGCGTATGGTATTTCCACCCTTTTGATATAGGTCAATTGTCAAAATCGATTTAGAATCATAATTTGTCATGTCATCACGTAATCTTTCATAAGCCTTTTGGATATTGCTCTGAAGTTGAATAATCTCTTGTTCTTTCGATAACTCTTCATTCTTTGGAGACACTTTTATTAAAATATCCACAAGGTAAGAAATTGCCTCTTCATCCTCTTTGAGTTCTTTTAGAACACTCTCCACCATTTCTTTGATATGCGCATGAGAAAGTGAAAGCCTATAACGTTTGGTTTGATACTCCTTTTGATGAATGGTAATCGCTTGATGATTCTCTACCTCAATATAATGATTGACTTGCCCCATGGCAATTTTAGCATATTTTTTTAGGAGTAATCCACCTTTTTCTATATACGCCTTTTCCTCTTTACTTGCCTCCTCGGGAATGAGGCCAAGTCTTTGTGCCACCATTTGAGAGTTTTCTTGATGAAAAGCAGCCCACTCTCGAAACAAAAAAGGAAATGTCATCGCATAGGTCTCTTTATTTTTAATGATTTCTCCACTTTGCAAGATGATTTCACCAAGGCTTGCTAAAAATACCACATCTAAATCCTTCGCTTGTTTCAAAATTGTACCACTAACGATAATATCTTCAGAGACATCTGTCTGATTCGCACTCATCGCTTGCAAAAATTGACCATTCACACGAAGGGTGATTTCATTTTCACCATTTTGAAGCATCTGATTTAACGCTTCCCCAAAATGCGAGTAGACATATTGTTTTTTGGTTAATGCTTTTACAAATCTTGTGCTTTTCGTTTGTGTGATAACAACGACTCCTATCAAAACCATTATCACTGCCACCCAAAAAAGCCAAATTGTTTTTTTGAGTAAATTGCCTCGATTTTCTTCCATTGCTCCTCCTTCATTTGTTACAAAATCCATAAAACATTCTCTTCTCCTGCCAGCTTCTTCAAATGTTCCAAGGTTTTTTCGTTAATGAATAATCTAACAAAACTTTCCTTATCTTGATTGATAATTTTTACATCCGTATTCGTCTTTTGATTGCCAATGAGTTTAATATAATTTCTTAGTTCATCTAATTGGTCTTTAGAAAAGTCTTTATCAATGATTAATTGCAGTTTTTGACTCACCACAGGAGCGATGGTTTCCTCCTCTTTCTTATGGTCATACATTTCTATCCTTGTCATCACAACAGTAATTTCATCCTCTTTCACATTGATTCTACCACTTACCTTAACCACTTGATCTTCTATCAATACATTTTTATACCCTTGATAGATTTTTGGGAAAGCCAAAAAACGAATCGAACCATACAAATCTTCTATTTCGACGAATGCCATGATATCATTATTTTTCGTAATCTTCGTTTTCACATTGGCGATGATTCCAATGAGTGTTATCAGCTGGCCATCTTGTAGTTCTGTTTGGATGTTTCCCTCTTCATCTAATGCTACATCCAAATCGGTACTTTTGATATTTGAAATCGAATCAATATCACCGATAAACGATTCTAAAGGATGCCCAGAAACATATAAGCCTAGTACTTCTTTTTCCATCGATAGCATGACTTTTTTATCTAGTTCTTTTTGTGGTCTTAATTGATACAAACTCTCTTCTTTTGCACTTTGAGGCGATTCAAACAAATTTAATTGGCCCGAAAGCGCTCTTTTTTGATCAGCACTAATCGTATCAATCACATCTTCAAACGAGCACAAAAGCGTATTGCGATTTGGCTCTAAGCTATCAAAAACACCTGCCTTAATCATACTTTCAATACACTTTTTATTCACAAGTTCTCCACTCATTCGTTTGCAAAAATCGATAAAACTAGTAAAAGGACCATGTTGGTCACGTTCTTTGGTAATAGCTTCTACTACACCAATTCCTACATTTTTAATAGCGGATAATCCAAAAATAATGGTGTCTTTCGAAACGGTAAAACGGCTATAACTTAAATTAATATCTGGTCTTTGAATCTCAATTTTTTGTTTCTTGCATTCGTTAATATACACCGAGATTTTATCCATCGTGGTAATAAAACTATTCAGCATTGCTGCAAAAAACTCCGTCGGATAATACGTTTTTAAATACGCGGTACGATACGCCACCACTGCATAACATGCAGCATGCGATTTGTTAAAAGCGTATTTGGCAAACTCCGCCATTTCATCAAAAATCTTGCTCGCAGATTTTTCATCTACTCCCTTTCGAATGGCCCCTGGGATAATTACCTTTCCATCTTCATCGGTCACACCATAGATAAAATTCTTTCTTTCCTCTGCCATCACCTCTAGTTTTTTCTTACCCATTGCGCGCCTTACTAAATCTGCTCTTCCAAGTGAGTAACCTGCAATATCTCTTACAATTTGCATGACTTGCTCTTGGTATACCATACACCCATAGGTAACATTTAAAATTGGTTCTAACGCTGGATGCGTGTACTCTGTTAATTCTGGATTATTCTTTCCTTTGATATAGCGAGGAATTTGATCCATAGGACCTGGTCTAAAAAGAGAGACCCCCGCAATCAAATCTTCTAATCTGTCTGGCTTTAACTCTTTCATAAATGCTGTCATACCAGCACTTTCAAATTGGAATACGCCAATGGTATTGCCATCTGCCCAAAGCTTATATACTTTTGGGTCATTCATTGCTTCATCATAACAAACATCCACATTACGGTTTTGTTTCACCAAATCCACTGCATCTTTGATAACCGTTAACGTACGAAGCCCTAAAAAATCCATTTTTAAAAGGCCTAATTCTTCTAGAATCGTCATCGTATATTGGGTAGAAACAATATCTCCATTTTGATATAATGGCACATACGAATCGACCGGGTCCTTCGTAATAACCACACCCGCAGCATGCGTAGAAGCATGTCTTGGAAGGCCCTCTAACCTTTTGGAAATATCGATTACTTGCTTCACTTCAGCATCTTCCTCATAGAGTTCTTTGAATTCAGGGTTCATCTCTAGCGCCTTTTCAAGCGTCATATGAAGCTCCATCGGTACCATTTTAGAGATGACATCTGCTTTACTATACGGAATATTTAAAACTCTTGCGACATCACGAATTACAGCTCTAGCAGCCATAGTTCCAAAGGTAATAATCTGCGCCACATGGTCATCTCCGTATTTTCGGCACACATAGTCAATGACTTCCCCTCTACGTTCATAGCAAAAATCCACATCAAAATCTGGCATACTGACTCTTTCTGGATTTAAAAAACGTTCAAAGATTAATTGATAGCGAATTGGGTCAATATCGGTAATCGACATACAATACGCCGCTAAACTACCAGCACCACTGCCACGTCCAGGTCCTACAGGAATATCTTGTGATTTAGCATATTGGATAAAATCTGCCACAATCAAAAAATAATCGACGTATCCCATTTTTTGAATCACAGAAAGTTCATACGTTAAACGCTCATATAAATCTGGTCTTAACGTTTTAATTTTTTCTTCGTCATCATAATGAGCCTTAATTTGATAACGATTAACTAATCCTTTATAACACTCGTCTTTTAAAAATTCAAAATGGTCCTTATGATTTGGCGTATCAAAATTAGGAAGTATCGTATGGCCAAATGTAAAGGTGACGTTACATTTATTAGCTACCTCTACAGTGTTTTCTAACACTTCTGGAAGATTTTTAAAATTCTCATACATTTCCTCAATGGATTTTACATAGAACTCATCCGTTTCAAAACGAAAGCGATCTTCATCCATGATTTTTTTACCCGTTTGAATACAAAGAAGCACCTCATGACTATAACTATCTTCACGATTTAAATAGTGTGCATCGTTCGTGGCAATCATCTTAACACCAAGTTCACGTGCTAGCTTAATGAGTTTTTGATTCACTCTTACCTGTTCTTGCAAACCATTATGTTGCAGTTCCAGATAAAAATCCTCCTTGCCAAAAATATCAATATATTCAAGTGCCACTTGTTTTGCTTTTTCTAAATCATCTTGCAAAATAGCTTGGCTAATAAAACCTGCCAAACAAGCACTACTACCAATAAGTCCCTTACTGTACCTTCGAAGAATTTCCATATCGATACGAGGCTTATAATAGTACCCTTCTGTAAAGGATAGTGATACTAATTTGATTAAATTTTGATACCCCTCATTATCTTTGGCAAGTAAAATTAAATGCCCGTACTTATCATCTACGCCAATTTCTTTATCAAACCTGGAACGTGGTGCCACATAAGCTTCTACGCCAATAATAGGTTTAATATCATTTTTCAAGCATTCTTTATAAAATTCCACTGCACCATACATCACCCCATGGTCTGTAATGGCACATGCTTTCATTCCCTCGTCTTTTACCTTTTTCACTAAATCTTTGATACGATTCGCACCATCTAACAAACTATATTCTGTATGCACATGCAAATGGACAAAATCTTTTTCCATACAACCACCTATGATTATTTCAATTTTCCACCAAACGGTAAGTAACCGCCATTACAATTCATTTTCCATGATTTCTTTCACTTCTTGCTTGGTTAAATAGCGCCACTTTCCCTTTTCTACACCCTCACAAGTTAAATTTCCAACCCCTTCTCTTTTCAGTGCAATCACCGAAAGGCCGATGGCTTCGCACATTTTTCTGACTTGTCTATTTCTACCTTCATGAATTTGAATCCAAATGCGTGCAACGTTGTTGACTTTGTCTTTTAATAAAAGTTCCACCTTTGCGGGAGAGGTTGTGTAATCTTCTATCAGAATGCCATTACGAAGTTTATTTAAATCTTTCTCCGAAGGAATACCATTGGTTTTCGCAATATACGTTTTGGTAGTTTCATGTTTAGGATGTGTCACCTTATAAATAAACTCTCCATCATTAGAAAGTAAAAGAAGACCAGAAGTATACATATCAAGCCTACCACACGGAACCACTTTTTCTTTCACACCTTCTAGTAATTCCATCACTGTTTTTCTACCACGTTCATCACTTGCGGTTGTCACATATCCCACCGGCTTATTTAATAAAATATATACTTTGTCTTCTTTTGTAATTTCTTTTCCCTCTACCATCACTTTGTCTTTTCCAGGAACTACTTTGGTGCCTAACTCAGTTACCACTTTTCCATTCACTTTCACTTTTCCGCATGGTAATCAGTTCTTCACATTTTCTTCTTGATGCCACACCACATTCTGCTAAATATTTTTGTAATCGTTCTTCCATATTAACTCCTTTTATATCAAAATTCATTGATTATCATATCTTTTTGTATTCTCTATTCGCTAAGTACTTCATTTATAAGAAAGCCTAGCAAAAACCACGCACAGCCTTTTGAAATTTTTCAGGAGCACCTACCGCTTAACGCTTTCCTAAAAAATTTCACCGGCTGTAGCTTAGGCTTTTGCATGCTTTCTAATGCATTCCGTAATACGCTGATAGAGAATACAAAAAAGATATGATGATTCTTTTGAACTTAAAATGAATTGTTTTGACAAATTCCTCACATAATATCGTTGTATTTCATATAGTATTCTAGATTTCCATTTTCCATAGATGCTAGCATTTATGGGTTTATATAGATTGTCAAGCTTAAACGATAAACCTTTATCATTTAAGCTTGACCCTTTTAAACACTTTCATATAATTTGGCATATTCTTTTGCCGAAACTTCCCAAGAAAAATTCTCTTGCATCACTCTTTTTCTCAGCATATCCCATTCTTTTGTATTTTCATATACCTCTAACGCCTTTTTGGTTACCTCTACTAAATCATCCACTTTATGTCCCCAAAAAGTAAAACCATTGCCATGTTCTTTATCTCCCAAGTATCCCGTAATGGTATCACGAAGTCCTCCTGTGCATCTCGCAATCGGGATTGTCCCATAACGAAAACTAATTAATTGTGAAAGACCACAAGGCTCAAATAAGGATGGCATCAAAAAGATATCAGAGCTAGCATAAATGCGCTTCGAAAGTTCACCATCAAACACATTATTGACGGATACCTTTTCTGGATACTTTTCTGCAAGCCTCTTTAAGCGATTAATATAATGTTCTTCTCCCACACCAAGCATGACAAATTGAATGTCTTCTGTTTTTAAAATACGATTCATCCCTTCAATTAAAATATCAAACCCTTTATGCGGTACAACCCTTGAAACAACTGCAAGCATTGGCACATCTCTTTGTGGTAAATGAAGTTCCTCTTGCAAAGCATGTTTGTTTTGTGCCTTTTTATCAATTGTCTCTACCGTATAGCGATGTACTAATGCACTATCTTTTTCAGGATTAAACTCCTCATAATCAATTCCGTTCACAATTCCCAAAAGTTTTCCTTGCTCAGCTTTTGAACGAAGCAGGCCATCATAACCAAATCCATATTTTTCTGTTTGAATCTCCTCAGCATAAGTTTTACTCACTGTCGTTACCATATCAGCATATAAAATTCCCACTTTTGTAAAACTCAAATCTCCATAAAACTCAAAGTTATCAATATTAAAATATTCATCTCCAACATCAAAATGATAAATATTGCCACGATTAAACCTGCCATTATACTCTAAATTATGCGTCGTATAAATAATTTTAGCATGATGATCATGCATAACTTCACGTACTAAAAAAGCAATGGGACCCGTTTGCCAATCATTTAAGTGCAATATGTCTGGCTGAAAACTTTTATAAAACATCGCAACTGCTCTATCAAAAAAAGCAAAGCGTTCTGCTTCATCTGGATGACAATACATCCCATTACGATCAAAATACGTAATACTATCCACAAAATAAGTGGTTAATGTTTTGCCACTTAGTTCTTGATCATGCTTACGAATAATGCAGTTTTCTTTTTTTCCTTGCATAAAAATAGGAAAATCACATACATACTGCATTTCCACGTTATTAATTTCTCGATACTTCGGCATCATAATAGCAATATCGTACCCCATTTTCAAAAGTTCTTTCGGAAGAGACCCTGCCACGTCAGCAAGACCACCCGACTTTGCGTATGGTGAAACTTCTGATGCCACAAATAACACTTTTTTCATTAGTAACTCCTCCATTATACTTCTGTAAGACTCTCCATTACTCTTTGAAACTCACTAGGAGCTGGAGCTTCAAATTCCATATATTCATGTTTTGTAGGATGTACAAAGCCAAGAAGCTTGGCATGAAGCATTTGACTGGTAACGCCAAAAGGATTCTTGCCGCTAGAATAAACATCATCCCCCACAATAGGATACCCTATATGTGACAAATGAACACGAATTTGATGAGTTCTCCCAGTTCTCAGCGTAACCTCTAGTAGCGTATATCCTTCTCGAAAACGTTTTAACACTTTAAAATCACTACGAGCTTCACGGCCATTTTTTACCACCGCCATCTTTTTGCGGTCGGTTGGATGACGACCAATGGGAAGTTCAATAACGCCATTATCTTCTTTGACAATCCCTTTGACGAAAGCAAGATAAATCTTTTTGGTGGTTCTATTTTTAATCTGACTGGCTATATCTTGATGTGCATAATTATTTTTGGCAACTACCAAGACACCTGTCGTATTTTTATCCAATCGATGAATAATCCCTGGTCTAAATTCTCCATTGACATCTGATAAAGAAGTTCTTCCTAATAATGCATTTACCAATGTCCCAGAATAATTACCACTAGCAGGATGTACCACCATTCCCTTAGGTTTATTAATCACAACAATATCTTCATCTTCATAAAGAATATCTAGAAAAATATTTTCTGCTTGAATCGTTTGATCCACCTCTTTTTCTATCTCTTGTGGAATCGTGATTTCATCATTCGTAGAAACTTTTGTCGATACTTTGACCGTTTTTCCATTGAGTAAAATCTTGCCTTCCTTAATTAAACTCTGCGCTAAGCTTCTTGTTATTCTGATATCTAATAACGGAATCACAGCATCTATTCTCATCTGATGATAGTTTTCTTCAACTTTCATGAACTCCTCCTAAAGCTATACTTCGCTATCTGTTCCTATTACCATAAGCGTTTGGAAAATTAAGCCGATGGCGCCAAACACTACCATCAAATCTGCCAAATTGCATACACCAAAAGGTTGAATAAATAAATAATCTACAACAAATCCTCTAAAAATTCTATCTAGTACATTACTAATACCACCAGCCAAAACTGCTTTCCAACAAAAACGGATTTTATCATAACGCTGTGTGGTTAAATAAAAAATAATCGTAATTAATAACAAAATGCAAATCGAAAGGACAATTAATGTCGTATTTTGTCCTTCTGCAAAACCAAAGGCAGTACCAGTATTCTCCATATACCTCACTTCTAACCATTTAGGAATAAGTACCTCCATAGGTTTTGACTGATAAGCAAAATACTTAATCGCTTGATCTAGAATAATCAATAAAACAATAACCATTATTCCCCTCTCCCTTCTTCATATGTTTTCTCATTAGATGCTATCTCCGCCCCTTTTTCCATTGTAGGAGCTTGATTTAGCTCACGTTTTGGAAAACTTGTTTTTTCCTGAGCATCCTTTTCTGATGCTGATGGCATCTTATTGATAGCAAGATTTTTCTCTAAATAGTCATCCACCAAGCTACCAATTTGATCAAATAACTTTTGTTGCTGTACATTAACAGGCACCAAAGCCGTCTGTACTTCCCTTTTTAAAACTGCCTCTACATCTAGATTCACAAAATCACACTCTTTGATTGTCTCTTTGATGCAATCCACTGGAGATAAAATACCGGGGTTTTGGACAGAAGTCGTCACAAAACCAGCCCTTTCTGCTCTTGGTTTAACGAAACGTCTTTCCAAATAAGCAATCACTTTTTGGTATTCTTCTCGATTTTTCTTTTTTTTCGTCAATCCACGTACCACATCCAAAAATGAGATATTTTCTTCTTTCGCATCAAACTCTGTGATAGCCAAAAGATACGCCGTAATATTTTGTTTTAAGACATTTAAATACTCCCCATTTTGCACCAAAACAGCTCTACTTTGTAGGGCATGTTTTGCTGTCATCTCATTTTCATCAAAGCACTCCGCCTTATGCTCAAGCACCTGTGCAGTTGGAGTTGGCTTAGTACATGTATACCATTTATATTCCGTTAAATATCTTTCTAAACTGTTTTTATATTCATCGTACTCTTCCTTGGTGCGGATGGACTTTAATGGTCTGATTCTGTTTTCCATTTATTTACATCCTTTCCTTCTTTTGTATCATTTCTATTATACTAATAAGTTTTTACGATTACAATTGTTTTTTGCCTTTTTCGATGATATAATGTCCACACAGAAAGAAGGAGATTTATGTCAAGTATATTAGACACCATTCATAGTTTAGAAGACTATAAACAATTAAATAAAGACGCTCTTCTTCCCTTATCGAGTGAAATTCGAGAGTTTTTAATCGACTCCATTTCCAAAACAGGAGGTCATTTAGCTCCCAATTTAGGGGTGGTAGAACTTACCATGGCCTTACACTATGTGTTTGATTCTCCTAACGATAAGATTATTTTTGACGTTGGTCATCAATGTTATGTACACAAAATACTAACCGGTAGAAAAGATAGATTTACAACGCTTCGCAAGCTTCGGTGGGATGAGCGGTTTTCCTAAATCACGCGAAAGTATTCATGATGTTTTTGATACCGGACACAGTAGCACCTCTATCTCCTCAGCTATCGGCATCGCTACCGCAAATCGCTTATCAGGAAATGATCACTTTGCGGTAGCTGTGATTGGAGATGGTGCCTTAACAGGTGGCCTTGCATTTGAAGGATTAAACAACGCCAAAAACGCAAACCTTATCGTGGTTTTAAACGATAATCAAATGTCTATCTCACCTAGTGTTGGCAATTTAGCACTTCATCTTACCAAACTTCGTTCTAGCAAACGCTATGCCACCAGTAAAAGAGATGTTAGAAAATTTTTAGGAAGAATTCCAAAAGTAGGTCATTTCTTAATTCGTTTGATTGAGTCTATTAAAAATGCCATTCGTGAGCCACTACTTCCAAAAGCTGTGTTATTTGAGCAATTTGGTTTTACTTATTTAGGTCCCATTGATGGTCATGATTTAAATACACTGATTGAGATTTTAGAAAGAGCTAAACATTTAAATAAGCCGGTACTCGTACACACCATTACCAAAAAAGGAAAAGGCTACTCGTTTGCAGAAGAAAATCCTGACAAATTCCACAGTATCGGTCCCTTTGATAAAGAAACTGGTGAACCAATCTCTTTAAAGCAAGATTCTTACTCCAAAACATTTGGAAACACCCTATGTAAGCTTGCCAAAGAAAATAAAAAAATTGTTGCCATTACAGCAGCAATGCCTGGTGGAACTGGTTTATCAGAGTTTATGAAACAATATCCTGAGCGATTTTTTGATGTTGGCCTTGCAGAAGAACATGCCGTCACGTTTGCTTCCGGTCTTGCGAAAGAAGGGTTTATTCCTTTCTTTGCCGTCTACTCCACCTTTTTACAGCGCTCCTATGACCAAATCGTTCACGATGTTGCTCTTCAAAAATTACCGGTTATTTTCATGATTGATCGAGCTGGTATTGTGGGAAATGATGGCGAAACCCATCACGGTATTTTTGATTTATCCTATCTCTCTCACATTCCAAACATGGTAATCATGGCTCCTAAAGATGGTAATGAACTAAACAAAATGATAAGACAAGCCATTGCCTTAAAAAGGCCTGTTGCCATTCGTTATCCACGTGATGGGTATTATGAACATCTTTCTCCAAAAGATACCCCGTGTACTTTAGGTAAAGCAGAGATTCTTCAAAAAGGAACCGATTTGACCATCATTGGATTTGGCAAAACTGTTGCCACAGCAATGAAAATTGCCGAACTAAAAAAAGAAAAATCCATTGAGGTTATCAATTTACGCTATTTAAGACCTCTCGATAAAAAAACGATTATCAAAAGTATTCAAAAGACTAAAAATGTCGTCGTAATAGAAGACAATGTGATAAATGGTGGCGTATGTAGTAGTATCAAAGATATACTCTTGCAGGTACCCCATGCGAAAGCTTCGTTTTTTGCATACCCTGACGAGTTTATCAAACATGGCGATACCAAAGAAATTGAAAAAGAGTATCATATGACAGCAGAAGAAATTGCAAGGATTCTCTTTCCCAACAAATAAGCAAAAGACAGACGTTGGTTAATCCATGACACTAGATTTTTGGTATCAAATCTTGGCTTGTGCTCTTAGCTCATAGAAGAACATAATAAAAGGAACAAACAGCAGGTAGAATTTTTGCAAAGGGAGACTCCCGTACACGGGCACGGGCCTTGCTAAAAATTCACCTGCTGTATTTTTATCCTTTTATTTGTTTTCTAATTCGCTTCGGCAAAGTCGCCTGATTTGATACCAAAAAATCTAGTGTAAGTGCTTTTAAAAACGTCTGTCTTTTGCTATACACTCTTTTTATTTCATTTCTTCAATATGTGACATATATTCTAGTGTTGCCATCGCTTTAATAATTTCTTCATGTGTTTTATATTTTTTAAGCTCAGCACTTTCGATAGATAAAGCTACGGTATACACGCTAAGACCTGAATTTGCATAGGCTGGGTTAACTTCGATATCATCAAT
This sequence comes from Clostridiales bacterium UBA1234, assembly GCA_002308995.1. GTDB lineage: Bacteria > Bacillota > Clostridia > TANB77 > UBA1234 > UBA1234. The sequence continues at coordinate 44,692 of DBWQ01000023.1, forward strand.
TCGAAGACCTAGCTTACGAATCACCGTTACTAAATCTTGTAAATACGTTGGGTCTTTTAGTTCAATATGAACTTCAAAATGATTAGAACGATCTTTTAAGTATCTTTCAAATGGTGGGAAAAATGATAAACTACAAATAAAGGCAAAAAATGAAGCAGTTGCAATCGTATAAAGACCCGCTCCTATACAAAGCCCCACTACACCCCATGTAAATAACCCCACTGCTGTAGTTAATCCTCTAATCTTATTTTTGGAGCTATACAAAATAGAGTTAATACTAAGAATAGCGATGCCAACAATAGCTGCTGCAGAAATAATAGGAGTCACTTGATTGTTTGAAGCAAACGCAATGTCTAGCATCATGGCAATCGTTGTGGAAAGAGAAACAAAAATAAAGGTTCTAAAACCAGCTGCATGTCGTTTGCTAGAACGCTCCATTCCCACGATGGCGCCAAGTACCATCGTTAACAATATTCGAAAAAGAATCGCATACGAATTCAGGGACATTGACCATTCTCCCAAAAAAATAGCAATTGGATCTGATACTACTAAATTCATTTTCACTCCTCCTATCTTCTTCTAAAACGTAAATAGTTTCTATTGTAACCAATTCTTTGTTCCTCATACCCCTCCATAAACGCCTGCTCATTTTCTTCGAGCCATGTTTTATGTTTTGGTATTTCTTCTTGTATTTTTTGAATTCTTTCAATTAATAAATCCACATCATTTTTAATCTTGCCATTTTCATTAAATTGCTTTGCTGGTACCAAATCTTCTAGTTTTTCAGAATACGATTTTGATAAATATAGTGAAAGCTTAGCACAAGCAGGCCCAATTAATTCATACAGCACGCTAGATGCTAAAATAATAGTTTCTAGTGCCACACCTACTTCGCCTCCTAGCACTCTGGCACCAAGTGCTGCAAGACCAATGGCAACTCCCGCTTGCGGTATTAATGCTAAACCTAAATAATTTCTCACAAGCTTTCCCTTTTTCGCAAGCATACATCCGTAAATATGCACCAAAGTATTTGCCTACAATTCTTACTAAAAAATAAATAATCCCTATTCCTATCAAAGGAATACTTCCTACTATCGTTGAAGAATTCACTAAGGCATCTAGTTTAAACCCAATCCCTGATTTCACAAAAAAGAGTAATAAAATTGGCGGACTAAAATAATTCACTTGTTTAAAAATACGATCATCTTTGGCTAGGTTCATATAAATCATACCCATTGACATACAACCAAGAAGTGGTGAAATATCTAAGGTGGTGCAAATGCCACAAAACCCAAATAGTAAAGCAATGGCAATAATCAATCGATTGTCGGTGGAACGTCTTTCTGGAAGAAGAAGCTTTAAGAACACCCCAAAAATACCGCCTAGAATTAAAACAGCTACGTTTACCAATAACGGAGTAACAACACTAGAAAAACTAATGGAAGAACCACCTACTATTGATGCAGTTGCCACAGAAACGGCAATGCTATAAGCGACAAGTCCCACCAAATCATCTAGTGCTACGACTTGTAAAAGTGTTTCAACAAAATCCCCCTTTGCACCTGTTTGGCGAATGGTCATCATCGTAGACGCAGGCGCTGTAGCAGAAGCAAGCGCTGCCAAAACAATCGAAAAAGCTAAATTTAATTTTAAAAGATAAAACATGACTACAAACACCAAAAGCGAAGCTGTAAGAGCTTCAAATAAAGTAATTATTAAGACTTTTTTTCCATTCTTTTTTAAAACAGAAAACTCAAAAAACTCACCCACACTAAATGCAATAAAAGCAAGTGCAATATCAGATAAAAAAGTCATATTAGAGACAACTGTCATTGGAACCATACGAAATGCATATGGTCCAATTAAAATACCTGCTAAAATGTATGCTGTTACGTTGGGTAATTTTAGTTTTTTGGTAATTCTCGTCATGACAAAGCCACTCATTAACATGATGGCAATCGTCACAATCATATTCGCTTCCGGTGTCATTCGTTCAAATAAAGACTGCATATTTTTCTCCTTTAATGGCGACTTAAAATCGCCGCTACAATTTATTTGGTTCGATATCTTGAAATGTTTAACAAAATTCCACAACATGCTAGCAAAATAATCAGTGCTGTTCCTCCATAGCTAAAAAATGGAAGTGGCACACCGGTAACTGGCATCGAGGACGATACAACGGCAATACTAAATAATGCTTGAATGCCAATCATTGTGGTAATTCCCACAGCCACTAAAGAGCCAAACATATCAGGTGCTCTCATGGCAATGGTTATTCCTCTCCATATAAAAATGGCAAATAAAATCATGACCGCAACCACACCAATAAAGCCAAGTTCTTCTGCTAAAATGGCAAATATAAAATCATTATGTGGTTCTGGAATATACATGTATTTTTGTGTACTCTTACCAAGTCCTACGCCAAATAAGCCACCAGATCCTATCGCATATAGTGACTGAATAATTTGCCAACCATCTCCGAAGTTTATCTTGCCATGGATCTAAGAAAATAATAACCCTCTTCCAACGATACTCTGAAGTTTTCGCTAAAATATAACAAGCAAGTACTCCCAATGAGCCAAGGGGAATAATATGAAGCCATCTTGCTCCGGCTGTAAATAAAATCGCTGCCCCAATCACAAGCATAATTACCGTGGCACTCATGTGTGGCTCTGCCAATAATAAGCCTGAAATGATTACCAATAAAACTAAATAAGGAACTAATCCTGTAAAAAACTTTTTAATTTTCTCTGGCTTTTTCGCAATCTTAGCAGACATAAAAATAATAAGTGCAATTTTCATCACTTCGGATGGCTGAAATTGAATTCCAATATTAATCCAACGCGTGGCATCATTTCTCGTAACACCAATGCCAGGGACAAAAATGAGTAGTAATAAACCAATTGCTCCGAATCATCATTAAATCAGCTATTCTTCCCTTATAGATACGATAATCTACCAAAGAAAGAACAAACATGATAGCAATGCCTAATAACGCATTCTTCGCTTGACTTTTAAAGAAATAATAACTATCCCCATTATACGTTAAGGCACTAGGAGCGCTTGCACTTAATACCATCATTAACCCAATCCCTAGCAAAACAAAAATGGTAACTAGCAATCCAATATCTAAACGTTTTCCTTTTCTTTTGATTAATTGATTTCCAGGGCTCTTTACAAGCGCCTTGCTTTCTTCTACAGCGATTAGACTCACCCCTTATTGTATCTTAAACACTAAACCATCAAAAATGCCAACACCGCAAGAAGAATTCCTGCAAGCCAAAATGTTGGCACAATGGCCGTTTCTTTAAACCCACATTGCTCAAAATGATGATGTAGTGGTGCCATCTTAAAAAAGCGTTTTCCATGAGTTGCTTTAAAATACACTACTTGAATCATCACAGAAATAGCTTCTAACACACAGACACCTGCTACCACCACTAAAATCAGTGGCATTTTTAATATGATTGCCACACTACAAAACGCACCACCGAGTGCAAGAGATCCTGTATCTCCCATAAATGCTCTAGCAGGATACATATTGAAGAATAAAAAGCCAATACAAGCACCAAGTACAATCGAAGAAAAAGCTGCCATTTCTTTATTTCCAAACTTGATGGAAACAATGACAAAAAACATCATAATAAAAGCCGTAATCCCAGACGCAAGACCATCAAGTCCATCTGTCAAATTCAAACTATTCGTACAGGCCAAAATAATAAAGACCATACACGGAATAAACACCCAAATTGGAAGCGTAATATACTCTTTTACAATTGGAATATAGGTTTCCGTTCCAAAATCGATTCTAGTTAAGTACACAATAAAAGCTGTTGCCACCACAATTAACCCAAGCATTTTTAAGCTTGGCTTAAGACCTTCTGTATTTTTTAGTACTAGCTTAATAAAGTCATCTATAAAGCCAATGAATCCATACCCAAGCGTCACATACGTGACAGGTCTTATATTGGGATATTTGGTTGATACCACTAGTGACACTATCAAAATAGATAGTAGCATAATAATGCCACCCATTGTTGGCGTACCTGATTTTTTTAGATGTGTTTTAGGGCCATCATCTCGCACAATTTGACCCACTTTCAATTTTTTTAAAATAGGGATAATGATAAATCCCAAAAAAATCGTTATGATAAAACTAGCCAGTAGTCCTTCCACTTCGACTGCCGTGCTATTTACCCATGTTTTAATCGTTTCCATCCGCTTAAGCTCCATTCTTTTTATCATTTCCACTTTACCAAGTATAAATTTTTTTTTCTTTGGCAGGAGGAATCTTTAAAAGTGATTCTTGTACCACAACTCTATCATCAAACGGTATTTTTTCTCCGTTGATTTCTTGATAAGTTTCATGTCCTTTTCCAGCAATTAAAATCAAATCACCTTTTTCCGCTTTACGAATCGCATGTTCAATGGCTTTTCTGCGATCGACAATTACACGATATTTTCCCTTGGTGTTTTTAATTCCCTCTTCTATCTCTTTACAAATCTCTTCTGGGTTTTCACTGCGAGGATTATCGGAAGTAATAATGGTATACCCTGCAATTTTACCAGCAATTTCGCCCATCATAGGACGTTTAATTTTATCTCGATCACCACCACAACCAAACACACAAATTACTTTTCCTTTGGTATAGGATTTGGTAGCACGTAAAATATTTTCTAAGCTATCGGGTGTATGCGCATAATCAATTAAAATAGTGTAATTTCTAGTACAAGGAACTACTTCTGATCTTCCTGGCACCTTGACGGTAGCAAGACCTTCTAAAACATCTTCTACTCCTGCCCCAAGTTTAATGGCAGCACAAATAGCAGCAAGGCTATTATATACAGTAAACCTTCCTGGAATTGGCACTTTAATTCTCTCGATGATTTTATTAAATGGCATTTTAAAATCGGCATAGCTATTGGTGATGATAATATCTCTAGCAGAAACATAAGGGTTATTATCCACTCCGTAAGTCGTCATCGGACAGCTTGCAATATTCATAATCTTTCTTGCATACATATCATCACTATTCACAAATCCCTCTTTGCACATGGCAAAAAGTTTTGCCTTGGCATTAAAATACTCTTCAAAGCTTTGATAAAAATCCATATGATCTTGCGAAAGATTGGTAAAAATACCAATATCAAACGAAATACCATCTACTCTATGTAAAGAAAGAGAATGCGCAGAAACCTCTAGTACTGCCACATTAACCCCATGATTTACCATCGCTCTTAATAAGCGCTGAATATCCACACTTTCTGGAGAAGTTCTTTCGCTATCAATCCAATTTTCTCCATCAAAATACGCAATGGTTCCAATTAACCCTACTTTTTTACCAGCATGTTCTAGAATAGACTTAATCATGTAGCTTGTGGTTGTTTTTCCCTTAGTTCCTGTAACCCCTACTACTTTTAATTCTCTAGAAGGATGTTCATAAAAGTTACATGCCATTTGTGGCATCACAAGACGCGTATCGGTAGCAGTTACTACTACCACATCACTTGGAATTTGACTTACATCAATGTGTCCCTCTTCTACTACAACGACACGAGCACCATTTTGAATGGCTTCCATCACATATTGATGACCATCTTCTTTAAACCCGGCAATGGCAATAAACATACCATCTTTGGTAACCTTGTGGGAATCATACGCAATCGATGAAACTTCCACATCTAGAGGATTGACAAGCTTAATCTCCTCTATCCCTTTCACAATCTCAGATAACTTCATTTTTCTTCCTCCTTGTAATGATTTGATTACAAAATTAACAAACACCAAATGCTTCTCATAAATTATTATGAAGCACCGCTATCAATTATTATATGATAACTGATTTCATTTCTCAATAGCATTTCGTGATTACTCCACATCAATTCCTACTGGTCTAAATTCCACTCTGACAATCGTTCCTTGCTCGACCACGGTTCCTTCTGGTGGATCTTGTAATACAGACATACCACTTCCTGAAATTTTGATATTGAGCTTTTTGTCTGAAAGTTTTTTCGTAGCAGTTACAATGTCTAGGTTCTTAACATCAGGAACGGTTGTATTAAACCTTGTGTCGTTACCCTCTAGGTATAATTTTACTAATGATTTTTCATTAATGGTTTCACTCGCAAGAGGCATTTGTGAAACAACCATTTGATTTAAATCAGAAGTGTCTACATCATATTTTAATCCAACAGAATTCAGCATGCGGATAGCCTCACCAACGGTTCGATTGGTTACGTTAGGAACCGTTACCTTTTTAATGGTATCCTTGGTTTCATAATTCTTTTGCACTTCTAGATACTCTAAAACCTCTCCTAAAATATTGGCAACCACAGGAGCTGCTACCGCACCACCTTGGTGACCTTGGGCACCTCTAGGATTCATTAAAGTAAGCATAATGGCAACTTGTGGATTATCTGCTGGTGCTAACGCGACAAAGGAGGCAGCATAGGTCGTAGCATCACCTCTACCCTGTTCTGCCGTACTAGTTTTTCCGGCAATATAATAACCATCAATTTTACCATTTTTACCGGTTCCCTCTTCGACAACACTTTCCATCATATCAACCACTTTATCGGCTGTATCTTTTGAGAAAACTTGTTTCACGATAACGGGCTCCACTTCTTGAATCAAATTTCCTTTGCCATCAATAATTTGCTTCACAATTCTAGGCTTCATTAAATTACCACCATTAGCAAGAGAGCAAATGGAATTTAACATATTTAACTGCGTTAAGGTAAACCCTTGCCCAAAGGAAGCCGAAGCAATCGTAGAATCTGATACTTGCGAAATAGCGTGAATCACACCATTTACCTCACCTGGCAAATCAACTCCGGTTCTCTTAGAAATCCCGAGTGCCGATAAGTATTGATAAAATGTATTTTTACCAAGTTTCAATGCAATAGACATAAACACAGGGTTGCAAGAATTCATTAACCCTTTTCTTAAACTTTGTGCGCCATGAGGATTATAATATCTCCAGCATTTCATATTCCAGCCTTCAATATCCAAAAAGCCAACACAGTTAAATTGCACCTTTTCAATATCTGTTACTAAGCCTTCTTCAAGCGCAATTGCTGCCGTAATTGTTTTAAACACAGAGCCTGGCTCAAACGTATCCGTAATGGTACGATTTCTCCACAAAGTTTGAAGTGCTGTTGTTTTCTCTGCCGTAGACATCTCTTCCCATTTTTCCGCCATGCTTTCATCCGTATGCGTAAAAGGAGTATTCGGATCATAATCTGGCGAAACTGCCATCGCCAGAATATCTCCTGTTTTTGGGTTCATCACCACACAAGAAGCATAATCTACAGGGCTATTATCAACTACTGCCTGGTCTAAATATTTTTCCGTTATATACTGAATCATCTCATCAATGGTTAATACAAGGTTTAATCCATCTTCTGGCTGTATGTATTTTTCATCATTTAAAGGAAGTTCATTTCCTACCCCATCAATGCCAACTACTAATTGACCTGGTACACCTTTTAAAACACTCTCATATTGAAGTTCTAGGCCTTCTAGTCCTTGATTATCCACTCCACAAAACCCAAGCACATGAGAAAGCAGTCTACCGTTAGGATAATACCTTTTGGTATCTTCATAAATATTAATGCCTTTGATTTTTTCACTTGCCATCCAATCACGTACTTGATCCGTCACTTCTTTATCTAGTTTTTTGGCTATGATTTCATCCGCACTATTCTTTTGGGTCTTTTCTAAAATCGTTTCATAATCTAAATTTAAAATCTCCGCAAGACCTTTCGCAGTTCTTTCTTTATCTTCTTTTTCAATGTTTTTCGGTGTAATGCTGATGGTTTCAACGGTAACACTTTCGGCAAGAACTGTTCCATTACGATCATAGATTACGCCACGCTTAGGGCTAATGGTTCTATTTTTGGTTTGTTGGTTATACGAAAGTTCTTTTAGCTCTGCCCCTTTCACAATTTGCCACTTAAACAAATTGCTTAATAAATACAGAATAAACACTCCAAACAAGACCATTAACACAATCATTCTTTTTTTATTTTTCACACTTGCTTTTGGCATCGTGACACCTCTCATTCTTTACTATATATTATAACAAGTTCAAGGATATTACAATAAAAAAGGAGGAAAAAAATAGCGGTCTAAGACCGCCACAGCACAAAAAAATAGGCGGTCTTTTCGCCGCCTCTATTAGTCTAATACCTTTAAAAATTGATTAAATACGGTTGTCACCTTATCATCTCTTACTTCTTCTTTAATCTCAATCGGAGTCGTAATTTTATCTTCTTTCTCAATGACAATTTTTTGAATTTGAGATGCTTTTGGTTTTTGCATGCCTAATTGATACTTGGCATAGTTTTCAATATAAGATAAATCCGTATTTTGCTTAATATTAGATTCAATTTGAGCATTAATCGTTTCTTTTTCTTTTAAACTTGCCTTGATACTATTCACATCGTTAAATGACTCATTAATCGTAGTATAACGATAGCAAATCAAAAAGAACATCGCAAATAGCATCGTGCACAATATTACCGTTTTGACTGTGGTAGCTGCTTTTGCCTTTTGCCTTGCAATTTCCATTTCTTTTTTCGTTTTAGCTACTTGCATCTTTTTCAGCTTTAATTCTTCTACCTTTTGAACTTTTTCTTTCTTTTGAAATACAACAGGGTCAAGATTTGTCTCTTTTTTCTTGGTAGTTTTTGATGCTGTATGTGGTGCAACCGTTATGTGTGGCGTAGCTGCTTTTTTCTTGGTCTTGGTTGTCACACCAATAAAATCATCACGAAGTGCATTACGAGTTGCAAGCCTTGTTGCCTCACTCGTTGGTCTTCTCACTGCAGTTTGCGTATGAGTAGGACGAGAAGAAGGCATAGCATTTCTTGCTACACCTTGTCTTGCTCTTGCATATCCGTAATAATCGTACTCTGCGCTAACAGCTGGCATCGACTACACCCTTTCTTGATCATTTCTTTCAAAAATTCTCAATTTTGCACTCTTGGAACGTGGATTTCGTTCTTGTTCTTCTATGCTTGGAATAATTGGCTTTTTGGTAAGAATCTTACCATACGATACATACCCACAAACACACTTTGGAAAATCTTTTGGGCAAGTGCATCTGCCCTCATATTCAATAAACGTATTTTTAATAATTCTATCTTCTAACGAATGAAACGTAATCACACAAAGCCTTCCGCCAGGATTTAATAGCATAATCGAATCACGAACAGCTTTTTGTAAATCCCTTAGTTCCCCATTCACCTCGATGCGAAGTGCTTGGAAAACCCTTTTTAAAGAATCCACCGTTGTTTTAGGATTGACCATGCGAATGATGTCTGCAAGTTCTGTCGTTGTTTCAATCGGTTTTTCTTCTCTCATTTTACAAATCTTATTTGCTATCTTTCTAGATAGCTTTTCTTCGCCATACTCAAAAAAGACATTCGCAAGTTTTTCTTCTGGGTATTGATTAACTACATACTCCGCATCCAAACTTTGATTTTGATCCATTCTCATATCAAGTCTTGCTTCTTTGGTATAGCTAAATCCTCTACTTGGTTCATCAATTTGATACGAAGAAACGCCCAAATCTAACAAAATGCCATCCACCTTTTGGATGTTAAGGCTAGCCAAATGATCTTTCATATCTTCATGCTTGCCCCATACATACCTAACATTTTCATAGTTTTTTAAGCGTTCTTTACTTGCACAAAGTGCCTCCTCATCTCTATCGATTCCCACTAAAAGCCCCTCTTGGGAAAGCCTTTCGATAATCTTTGAGGAATGACCTGCGCCACCAATTGTACCATCTACATAAATGCCATTCGGCTTAATATGAAGCCCCTCTATGCACTCTTGTAGCATAATTGGTTCATGCTTAAATTCCATACTTTCTCACACCTTTAAAAAAGTAAGCGGTCACGGTTTAGGTGACCGCTCATCTTTCCTTGCCTTTTGGACTGTGGATGAATCATCCGTCCGTTTTTTCTTTGGTAATTTTTAAGTTTTTTCTTTGGTAATTTAAAAAATCTTATCTTAGGTAAATTAAAAATGTTATCTTATGTACATTTATGCATTGATTATAATGAACAAACTTGTTTGGGCTATTTTTATGCCCTTTTTCCTTTGTAACTTAAAACTTTTTCTTTTGTATTTATTTAAATAGGCATACGCCTAATTAAATACCAAGCATTGACATCTTTTCAGCAATATCATCGCTGTCTTGATTATCGTTATATGAATTCCAACTTTCTTTGCTCCAAATCTCAATACGATTAGAAACACCAATCACAACAACATCTTTCACTAGATTTGCATACTCTCTTAAATTGCCTGAGATTAAAATTCTTCCTTGTGCATCAAACTCACACTCAATAGCACTAGAAAAGAAGAATCTTGTAAAGTTTCTTGCATCTTTGCCCGTAATTAAAGGTAGTGTTTTTACTTTTTCTTCGATAGCCTTCCACTCTTCAATAGAGTAACCATAAAGGCAACCATCAAAACCTTTGGTAACGATAAACCTCTCTCCAAGCTCCGTACGGAACTTAGCTGGAACGATCATTCTGCCCTTGGCATCAATGGTATGAGAATACTCACCAATTAGCATCATAACCACTCCTTTCGTTTACCACTTTCCACCACTTTTCCCCACCTTTGATTAAATTTTACCCCATTTTGGCTTCCAATGCAAGTATTTTTGCAAAAAAAGATAAAAAAAAAGCCGACAATTTGTCGACTTTTTTTGCGCTTTTACTCGCTAGTCCTCTTATAATACTGTGTAATGTATTTGTCAAGCTCCTTACTTACCTCGTAAATCTCATCATAAGTGGCACCTTTAGCAACCAAAGCGTCTAATTTTGCTCTTAATTCTTCGATTTTTTGACTTAACATCTACATCACCTAGGCCCTTTCGTTATCTTTAGGGTATCACATCCTAGATGGATAGTCAATCTACATGATTATCTTTCGGTCGACAGCATTCGACAAAAAAATACACGCCAAATGCCCCTAAGCACAAAAGAACACTTAAGATTTGCGAAACTCTCAAGCTTCCTACCATTAACGAATCGGTTCGAAGCCCTTCTATCAAAGCTCTTCCAAATCCATATAGCATAAAATAGAGGCAAAGTATCTGTCCCGAAAACTTTCTCTTTTTACGAAGAAGCATGAGCATCACAAAAATGCAAAAATCTAAAACAGACTCATATAGAAAAGTTGGGTGAACATGGATAAAATCCTGCACTTCCTCACTATAAATTCTCATTTTGAATAAACTCTCTGTCACGCTTCCATAGGCTTCTTGGTTAACAAAATTTCCCCATCTTCCAATGGATTGTGCTAAAGCTATCACCGGCATGCCAAAATCCGCCAAATCCAAAAAGGAGATTTTTTTGATGAAGCAATAAATGATTCCGGCTACCATTCCTCCTAAGATGCCACCGTAAATTGCAAGTCCACCGCTGGTAAATTTTAAAAATATCTGCCAGATGCGTTGCATAGTAATCCCAACTAAAAATCACATAGTATAGTCTTGCACAAAGAATTCCTACCAAAATGGCAATGAACGAAAACTCCATCACCGTATCAAAAGAAATCCCAAAAAGGCCTTCATTCTTCTTGCAAATCCAAAGAGCTAGCATGATACCAGTGGCAATCAAAATGCCATACCAATAGATTTGCAAGTCTCCAATCTCTATTGCTACAGGATCTATATGAAACGTTAAGTTAAAATTCGGAAACGAAATAGGATACATGCTTTTCTTCCTTTCTAACAGCGTTTTTTCCTCTTCTTATGCTGATGTTTTTGGCTTAATCACCGAAATTGCCATTTTACTTGGATCAAAATGCTTACGAATGGCCTCTTCTACCATCTTTTGGTCAACTTGCTCATAAGCTTTGACATAATCAAATGTGTTGATTCCCTTAAAATAATCTGAAATGACCATGGTAGCCACCCCAGAAACATCATTAAAGCGTTTCACAAAATTGCCATAAAGCACCTTCTTGGTTCTCTCAAATTCCTCTTGATTCACTCCATGTTTCTTAAGTTCTTCAATTTGATCTACCACTCTTTGCACTACTTTTTGGTAATCGGTCGATTCATTATCAAAAGAGGTATACGCATAGTCTTCTTCATACGTAAAAGATAGTCCAAACTCTCTGGTAACCAATCCTTCACTATATAGTTCTTCAAATAGCTTTGTGCTTTTACCAGCAATTAATTCTAGGGCAATTTGAAGTGCCACATCGTACTGCAAAACGTCTTTATGCTCTTGTTCATACCCACTTTCTAGCATTTGACGATTAAAATTATCCTTATACCCAAACATAAAACTTGGAAGACTTACTTCCATCTCTTTTTCTATTTTGCTTTGGTAGATTTCTTCTTTTTCTTCTCCATAGTCACGCTCAATTTTATCTAACGTACCTTTTGGTTTCACATTTTCTTTGATTAAGTTCACCACTTCTTCCACATTCACATTGCCTACGACACAAATCACCATATTTGATGGTTTATAGAAATTGTGGTAACACTTATATAAAATGTCCGGCGTAATATGAGAAATGGTTTCCACCGTTCCTGCAATATCTTTGGTAATCGCATGTTTGCCATAGAGGCAATTCACAAAGCCAAAGAATAATTGCCAATCAGGATCATCATCGTACATGCCAATTTCTTGGCCAATAATGCCCTTTTCCTTTTCTACATTTTCTTCTGTCAAATACGGATTTTGCACAAAATGCATTAAGGCTTTAAAAATCTCTGTAAAATGATCCGTGGTATCAAATAAATAGGCTGTATGATTAAAGCTAGTATACGCATTGGGATTGGCTCCCATTTTGGTGAGCTTATCTAGCGCATTTTCGCCCTCTTCTTGCTCAAAAAGTTTATGTTCCAAAAAATGAGCCACCCCATCGGGAACGGTAAGCATTTCATCTTCTCCCTCTGGTTTAAAACGATAATTAATCGAACCAAAGTGTGTTGCATACGTGGCATATTTTCTGCTCACATTTTTCATAGGAATAATAATCACGTCTAACCCATTTTCTAGTTTTTCAATATGCATCGTCTCGTTTAAACACTGTTTTTCCAACATTCATTCCTCCTTCCACTTAAGTCACTAATTTCCCAAATAATATTCTAGTTTTAATTCCATTTGATGAGCAATTTGTATAATTTCGTCTTTCGTTACCTTTTGAATTTTGGCAATCATTCCTTCTATGCTATCTTCCATCCCTAGTAAAAATTGCCCCATACTTAGGCTAACCATCGTCGTTTCATCGTCCGTATACGTTCTAAATAAATTCACTAAAAAGGTTTTAGCATTAATCACATCTTCCTCGCTAAAATTTCCCTCATTCATATCTTGCACTTCTTTTTTGATATACTCTAAGGCTTTTTCGTATTTATCCATTTCAATCCCTGCGGTAATCAGCATTAATGCCTTATGTTTTAAGTAAGTCGAACGGATGGTATACGCCATACTCTTTTTTTCACGCACATTTTGGAATAATTTAGACATGGCAGAAGAACCCAAAATAGCATTATACACATATACTTTATATAAATCATCCGAAAATGGATCTACTTTGGCATCATAGGTAAGGACAAGTTTTCCCTGAATAACCTCCCCAACATCTCTTACTTTTTTCACGCCATCAATCATCGCCAAATCACTTTTATCCACCGCAAAGTAGTTTTGTGCATCACTGGTATCTTTAATAAATGAAAACTCCTTAGTCATCTGATCCATTACTTCGCTTTCTTCAAAACGCCCAGCAACATAAAAATGAATCTCACCCTCCGCCATTACCTTTTGGTATTGCTGATATAAGCTTACCTCATTCATTTTGGAAATATCCTCTTCTCTACCATATTTATATACCCCATAAGGATCATTTGGAAATAATTCCTCAAGGCTACGAAAAACTGCATATGCTCCCTTATCGTTAATTTTACTTTTAATTAATTCTAAAAGCTGTGCCTTTTCTTGCTCTACATAATCTTTATCAAATGTACCATTCACCAATTTAGGCTCAAACATGATTTCTTTTAACAGTGAAATAGACTTTTGTAAAAGCTTTTCTTGGTTTAGGGCATACTGGTCATCAATCACGGATATATAAAATTGAAGAGCTTGTTTACTCCCCAACTTATCGGAGCTTGCATCAAAAATAGCGCCATACATATCATCCATGGCATTTGAAATATCGCGCATTGTTGGATGAGCATTGGTGCCACGTTTTAAAACCGCCGGAATTAAGGTGTTTTGGGTAATTTCCTCCTTATTTAAATCCACTAGCACAAAAGATGCTACGAGGTTGGTTTTGAATTTTTCCGTATACATCGTATGAAGATACACTCTATCATTTAATTTGGTAATTGTTTCGTTCAATGTAACATTACTCCTTTCCAAGCATTCGTTTTCAGCAAGCAAAACTTGCCAACACGTTTATTATACTCTATCTTATGGGTTTTATTCAAGTAGATACTCCATAAAAAAACCCTTTGCCAATGGCAAAAGGTTTGATTAATATTTTATGGTAACTAATAAAGAACGCTCCTACGTTTATGGTGTGGTACTAAAGGTATAGCCCACTGAGGTACCACCTGTTACGGTATCTTCTATATCAGGGACATAATACACTGCTGGTTTATCAGCAGAAGATGTTTCTACCTCGGTAGTATTTGGTACAATTTTTAAATTGGTTGGCGCCACTTCAACTGTTTTTACATAAATTTGTTCTAAATTACCTTCTGCAACACTGCCAAAGGTGATTAAGCCAATGGTATCTGGTTTGGTAGCATCAAACCCTGTAAAAGCAGTACCATTTGGTTTGGTAACAAGGTCTGTAGCAGTGACATAACTTTTATCATCATTCACATATGGTGGCCAACAAAAAACTCTCCCCTTAGGGGTAACAAAGTAGGACAAAGTTTGGTTCAAACTCTGATTGGTGTCTACTTTTGCCACTTTAATTTGCAAATTCTTTTTAGCATAAGCAATATTTAAAGGCGTACAAGAAATTGAAGATGCTTGCGTACGCGTAAGCCATAGTTTATCGCCTGAAGCATCTTTGGTAATAGGAGGATTTGCCATCTCACCACCTCTTGCCAAATAATTATATACTTGTGCATCCGATACGGAATGAGCTCGAGAAATCTCTTGATTTTTCACCCAAGCATATTGCTCCGAAATAGAAAGCTGAAGTTCTTTCATCTGTTGTGCAAAACCTGCATAATAGGCCTTTTGTGTATTATCTAGTGCACCACTTCTAATAGAAATAGCCGCTAGTAAAATAGCAATGACAATTGTAATAACAAGTGTAATCAACGAAATACCTTTTTGATTCTTCATTTTCGCTCCTCCTTTGTATATTAAGTATTGTACCACTTCTTTTAAAAGGTAGCAAGTAAGAATAAAATATTATCGCAAAAAATAGTTTAATTGATTTTTATTAAATCTTTTTCATTTGAGTTAGAAACAGAAAAAAGGATATTTTCTTCCATTAGAAGAAAATATCCTTTTATACTCTTATATGATAGATACTAACTTAAATAGTTATCAAACTATCAATTAATCAGCAAAGGTTAAAACAGCTTGTGGTTTAGCACCAGCTTCATCCTTAAATCCAATTGTCATCTCTGGGCTAACCGCAGTTGAACCATTTTCAAAAGCAGTTTGAGTTACCCCAGCTTTTGCTATAGTAACTACCTCACCATTTGTAAAGGTAATGGTGCAGTCACTCTCAACAACCTCTTTCATAGTCTTAAGATCAGCAGTACCAGCTTTAGCTACAGTATTTACGTTAACATAAGCTTTTTCATCATTGATGAATGGAGGCCAGCAGAATACATTACCCTTTGGAGTAACGAAAATACCACATGTAACTGAACCTGCAGCTGGTGTTTCAACTTTGATTGCTCTATCACCACTTACAATTGCACCTGTTTTTGCACCATTAGGATTAACTTGGCTTATAAACTTATCTGCTTGAGCAATAGTAAGCCACTTGCCTTCATTAGTACCAGAGAATTTATTAATATCTCCTCCTCTAGCAACAAAGTTTAAACGTTGAGAAAGACTCTTTGGGGCAACATTATTTTGAGCGATAAGAGTATTTGCATCTTCAGCTGCCGTTCTAATATCATCAGAAATTGTACTGATTTTCTCAGAAAATCCTGTAAATTGAGCTCTAGCGCCCATGTCTAAAACACCACTACCAAGAGCAATAGCTGCTAAGATAATAGCAACAACGATTGTAATAACCAATGTTATTAACGATACACCACTTTGATTTTTCATAATAAAAATCCTCCTTAATTTTTTTTATTCTAGGTACTACCTAGTTTGAGACTTCCTAGGTAATCCCTAGAGTTCTCTTTTGTGAATTACTTCGTTAACTTACCCTGACACTCGCACCCTGACAAGGCATTTAACGTTTTAATTCTTTACAAGTATTAGTATAAACAATGATTTTTTAAAATGCAATAGGTTTTTTGGTTAAATTATCTTTACGAAAATATTACAAAAATGTAACAAAGAAGTCTAGAAATTCACCAAACAAACTACATTTGGATAGGTAAAATACTTTTTACTTAAAAAAAGAAGCGAGTAAAAACTCGCCTCTTTTTTACTGACTTCTATCATATCCTTCAAATGTATATCCTTGCGCTACGCCATATTTCTTAACATGTTCTTCATTTGACCTGGTTTCCTCAGAATACCAAATGCTAGGAAGACTTCTATCTATTACTTGGCTTCCCTTACTAATATTATTATTAGAAGGAGCCGAATTAGAAACTATAATTTCTTCCCCATTTAAAAAGGTTATCTTCACAGTAGGATTTAATGAAGGGTTGGTAGCATCAGAACCTTTCAGATCTTCGCCAGTCATGGATTTGGCAGCAGTAATGCCATCGACATAACTTCTACCATCACTCGAATACGGTGGCCAACAAAAAACATTTCCCAGAGGTGTGATAAAATACGATAACTCCTGCTTATTTGCATAATAGGTGTCCACTTTTCTATCTTTTAAACTTAAATACTCTTCTGCATAATTTTTTTCGATTATCGTACAAGGAATGGCATTCGCTTGTTCCTCTGTTAACATCTTAAGCCTATTTTCTCTAGATAAAAAATCAAAATCTCTATCCGCAAGCCCTCTGGCAACAAAATTGTAAAACTGTGCCTTAGAAATTGCATGCTGCGTAAACGGATCTTTTGACATCATCTGAGCGCCAATATCAGCAATTCTAGTTTTAATATTATCACGAAATTGCGATATTTCCATATCAAATGATAAAAACTGTGCTTTATCTCCTATATTAAGAACACCACTAGATAATGCAATCGATGAAAGTATAATTGCAATCACAATTGTAATTACTAGTGTAATTAAAGAGACTCCATTTTGTTTCTTCATATCTTTCCTCTTTCTTTTCATTTTTAGTGGTATCTCTCTATGAAATGTAGTATACGCTACATTCCGTAGGCATCAAATAAGAATGTACCTGTATATAGTTCCATAACTGGTTTTAGTACAACCAAGATAAAGAATACCATTACGACACCCATGATAGCCATACTGACGTTAGGCAATATTTTAATAATTCTCTCAATGGTGATGTTAATATCATCATTTAAAAATTCTACAATTTTATTAACCATGTCTTCGATATCGGTTTCCATACCAATACGAAGCATCTCGAGTGCCATTGGTGGCATATTGGGAAGACGCTCGAATGGCTCCACCCACATTTCACCTTGTTGCAGGTTATCTTGCGCATTCTCGATGACGGACAGGATAACGTAATTGGAGACGACGCCCTTACTGATATCTAAGGCATCATATAACTTAGCATTATTGGCAAGGTTTAACTGCATGGCTTTAAAAAACTTTTGCAGTGCCAGTCTGGTAATTAACTGTCCAAAAATTGGCACCTTCAGTTTAAACATATCCCATTGATATCTACCATTAACAGAAGATTTCCAAAAATTAAATAAAACAATTCCTGCTATGATAAAAGCAACTACGAAATACCATTTGTCGACACAAGCACGGATAAAAGCTGCTACTTTTAAAGTAAGTGGTGGGATTTTATCCGTAACACCCATATTGGCATATAGATTTTCCAAAACCGGCACACCTACTAATACACCAACTACGGTTAGTAAAAACATACCTACCGCTTGAAGAAGTGGTCCTGTTAAAGCCTTTTTAACAGCTCTTGTTGTACTAGCAGATTCTTGTAAATAATCTAGCGCTTGGAATAACGCATTTGTCATATTTCCAGATAACTCACCAATTTTAATAATAGAGATATAAATCGTTGGAAAAACATCCTCATAGTATTCCAAAGTAGAATAAATATATTCACCCGCTTCTACACCATTTAATAAGTCTTCAATAATTCCTTTCATAACCGGATTATCTGAATTCTCTAAAAGTGTAGTTAAAGCCCTTGTGTTAGTAAAATTAGCTCTTTTTAATAAGTACAAGCTCTGTGTAAAAGCAATTAAGTCTCTTCGTGTTGCCTTCTTAAACATAGAAAAATCAAAATTGATGTCACGATTTAAACCTTGTTGCTGTTTCTTACGCTGTTCTTCTAGTAACTTTTCTCTGGCAAGCTTGGTAACAGCAGCAGATGAGACTTGGTTCTTTTTGGTTCTTTGAGCTGGTCTTAATTTGCTCAAAATACCTGTTTGCTGTCTAACATTAATGGGAGTTAAACCATTGGCTCTTAACTTATCTTTAACATCTTGTACACTATTTCCTTCTATTTTATTACTAACTGTCTGCCCATTTTTAGTTGTCGCCCTATATGTATATACACCCATAGCTTACTCCTTTCAGAGTGTTTAATTATAGTCCTATCTTTTTCTTAACTTCACTAATTGTGGTATGCCCTTGAATAACTTTGTGTAGCGCATCACAGACAAGTGGTCGATAGCCTTCAGCAAAGGCTGCCTTTCTAATCTCCGTAATGGTACCATCTGAAATAATCAAATCTTTAATATCATCGGTTACTGAAAGTGCCTCATTGGCTGCAATTCTTCCATAGAATCCTGTATTGTTACAGTGCTCGCACCCTACTGGCTCGTAGGTGGTAACCCCTGTCAAATCAAAATCAACATCAAAACGTTTTCCAATACGCTTAAAGGTTTCAATCTCCATTTGATTGAATTCTCTTTTTCGCGCACAATCTTTACAAATTCTTCTCACAAGTCTCTGTGCAATCGTGGTTGCCAAAACGCTTCCAATATCGTAGGAAGAAATGCCTAGCTTTCTAAGACGGGTAACAACCTCGATACTATCAACGGTGTGGATAGTAGAAAGTACAAAGTGTCCAGTTTGTCCAGCTTGAATGGCAATCTCGGCGGTTTCTTTATCTCTTATCTCTCCGAAGTAGAATGATATCAGGGTCTTGTCTTAAGATGGTTCTTAGGGAATCGGCGAAGGTAACACGTTTGTTAACCTCAACCTGATTAAGTCCTGGAATACGAATTTCGACTGGGTCCTCAACAGTAGTAATATTCACATTAGGTCTATTTAAAAGTGCTAAGGCACTATATAGCGTAGTGGTTTTACCTTCACCTGTAGGAGCGGCAATAACCGCAATACAGTTCTTTTTGTTAAAATACTTTTCCATAACGGTTTCATCATCAGGATATCCTAACTCTTGAAGACCTTTGATGGAAGCTTCCTTTTTCATTAATCTGAGTACGAACTTCTCGCCATATACATTCATCTGTGAAGATACACGGATGTTGTAATCTGGGTACAAAATAATACGACCATCCTGAGAAAGTGTTATCTCTTGGTGCATGTTAGAAATAGATTTTAATCTTCCGGATAACTTGTTGCTGTTTTTCTTTTTCTATTTTGGCAATTTCGATTAACTCACCATCAATCCTAAACCTTACTCTAAAATAATTCTCCATCGGCTCAAAGTGCAAGTCACTCGCTCTTTTGGCCATACCAGAACGAATAATGTTATCTACTAGCTGTGAGATATCTCGCCCATAAGTATCAAAAGCACCTACATCGCTCTCTTCTGGTTTAAGTTCCAAGTTTTTAACGATATCGTCAATGTAAGAAGCAAACGTTACGTAAGGCTCCATAGATAGGCCGCCCTTACTTAACAAAATTAAACGAATCATCTTTTGTAAATCTTTATTAGTAGGATCGGCAAAAGCAACTTTGATACGATTCTCATTAATCTCAAATGGAATGACTTTGTGCTGCTTGACGATATCCATCGAAATATACTGCGTAAATGGAAAGGCAAGTTTAGGCTCTAGCATAACAGGCCTAAAACCAGTCGATTCACCAATGGTATTTAGTAAATCCTGGTCATCACAAACTTTTAATATATGGAATACTTCACCTAATTTAATACCTCTATGTGATTGCTGATATTCTATGGCACGATCAATATCAGATTCTTTGATTAAACCTTTTCGAATCAGCATAACACCAATCGGTGTCTTGTTGCTTGAATTGTTATCAAAAACTGCCATATGTAAGCCTCCTCTTCTTTTGTAAAACCGATAATACTCCTATCTATTATTTTAAGTTTTTTTGTTTTTGAAGTCAATATTTTTTAAGTAAGTCCATGAATTACCAATCAATATTTGTCATGTAGGAAAAGCTTGTCGCTACCTATTCCTCCTCTAATCTCGAGGCAATCTCATACATATTCGGAATATCTTTGGCATACGTTTCTTGAATCGATTCAATAATACGTGTTTGCCTAATATAACTCATCGCACTGCTACCATAAAATGAAATTCCATATAATGAAAAAATAAGCATTGCCATAAAGATAGCCATGGTAACCGCACCTTTTTCTTTTTTGTTCATTAATATCCTCTCCCTACTTTAAAGTATTGTTCGTTTGTCTCGAGTACATCTTTATCCATTGCCGATATTTTAACTTTTAAAAAGCCTTCCTCTGCATTGTAGGTAAAAAATACGCCCGATAGTTTATCTGTGATGAGTGCATCTTTACGATATACTTCATAAATCTCATAAGTTTGGTTGCCTGATTTTCGCTGATTAGAGGTATATCGAATGGAATACTCAACACCATTATCAAACCTAATATACGAATCTGAGAATTCTAAGATGCCATTTGCTGATTTAACATCATTCACAAAAAACGAATAAAACTTAAGCACCTCATCGGATAGCCTTGCTTTTTTCGTAAGAACACCAAGCTCAGACATAAAATTAATATTAATAAACGCTAGCGTACCTAGTAAAATGGTTGAAACAATAATATAAATCGTCAGTGTTGTTAACGTGACACCTTTTTGATTTTTAAATTGAAACATGGTATCTTTCCTTTCTTTTTCCTAAAGGATTCTATTCGTTAATCATGAGTGTTTGCAATGTCATCACCGCTTCGCTTCCTGCCTTTTTACTCATCGTGTTATACTTCACATTGGCGGTAATAATTAACACTTTACTACCATAATTTATCCCGTCTTTGGGTGGGATGGTTTCAATGGTGGTTTCCACGCGCATATTATTTTCGATTAACGCTTTGTTTTTGATATCAGCAAGACTAAGGCCTCGATTTTCTAGTTCAATTGCTTCAATCGCTTGCATTGCATACGAAAGCGCAATATTTCTTTGCTCAATTCTATGGTAATTTTCGTTACTTGCCGAAAGAAGTGTCACACTACATACCATAAAAATAACAATAATAATCAGGGCAACACCAATTTCAATTAAAGAATAACCTGATTCCGACTTAAACTTCAACGTGGCACCTCCTTACATAGCCATTAACTGCACTACTTTTTGAAAAAAAGGAAGCAAAATCAGCGTCATTGTACTCCCAATACTTAAATAATACCCCCACGGGATTTCTTTGTATTGATGAATTAAAACACCAATTCCTGCTACAAAAAGGGAAATCACAACAGCAATCATCTGCAATCGAAAACCGCAAAAACAAACCGATAGTTGCTAAGTATTTAATATCCCCATACCCAATTGGATTTTTATGAATGAGTGAAAAAGCAAAATCAATCATCAATAGAACAACGGGAATGATAAAAAAGCCAAACATGTTATCATACACCTTACATCCAGTTATCCCTAAAAATAAAAGATGCAAAATGCCAACTAAAACGATATATAAATTCACGTTATCTGGAATAATGTAGTTTTCTTTATCGATGCCTCCCACTAAAAACAAGCCTACTACAAATAAATACATAAGACACAAATGAATGAGTGTGGTAATATCACTTGTGATGCTAATATGATTGCATAAGGCAATGAGTAAAAATACACATCCAGAAAAGATTTCTAGCAATATGTATCTTGGACGGATCTTTTCTTTGCAATATCGACAACGTCCTCTTAAAAACACATAACTCCAGATAGGAATCAAATCCCAAAAATAAAGTTTATGATTACACGAGGTGCAATGTGATTGCACATAAGTAATGTTTTCTTTGCGAGGAATGCGATACACTGCAAGCGAAAAAAAACTACCAAATACAGTTCCTGCAATAAATATCATGAGATAAATAAACCAATTCATGACAAATTCCTTTCTAAAACGAAAGGGATATACCTAAGACGCATACCCCTACTCGCACAAAACTATTCACTATTCTGTTACCGTTTCATCAAGTGAAGAAAGAGCCTCGTTTTCTATTGTATCACTAGATGGAGTACTTACTTTAGTAGCTGCACTGCTACCACCACTAATACTACTTCCTTCAGATAAGTCTGTCGGAATATCTCTTGTTAATGTTGGATCTTGCACCGAAACAAGAGGTTCAATCTTACCAGAAATATAACGAAGCTCATGACCATACTGTTCAAGCTCTCCTCCAGTAGATTCAAAAACTACCGTTGCATTTCTAGCATCTTCAATACCATTCGTTGCCACAATATATTGACTTCGATTAATGGCTTCATATACTTCAGGCTTTGGCACCTCTACACCGATTGGAATTTTATCTTTAAAAACAAACACCAAAGCGATGCTGGCAGCCGCCAAAAGAGCAACTACAGCCACAATTCCTAATAAAATCTTTAATACATTCTTCATTTTTTTCCTCCAAATCTAGTTGATGGCGGTATTGGATGTTTTAACAGTAATGCCACTTACCGTAAAGTTAGCTCTGGTAGTATCTGTGGAACTACTAGTTGCCATGCTGATGCCATCCAAATTAAATTTAAGATTCTTATCATTTTGAAGATCATAAATGAAATTAATAATAGAAACATAGGAGCCAGTAATGTTAAAACGAAGTTGTAGCTTCTCGTTATCTACATCCATTTTGAATCTAACGTTGTTATCGTTAGCATAATTACCAATAACAATCCAAAGGTAATCTAGTAAATACTCCTGCTTCTTATTTGCTTCTGCAATCTCTGCCTCTGAAGCACTTGCCTCAAGTTTTTCATAATCTGTCTTTTTCTTATTGAAGGTATCTTGTTTACTCTTGACATTACTACGAGCAGAAACAATTTGATTATGATTTAAATCATCTAGCTCATTCAGCTTTGCATTTAATTCATCGCTCTTACTCATAATGCCTTCGTACGACATAACATCTACATCAATATCTCCAAGACGATTCAATTTCATTCCATTTTGGAAGGTATACCAAGTAAGATATATGGCAAGAGCAGAAAACAACCCCATAATAATATTCTTAATCATGGCAAATCCCCCCTAATTAGGATACGAATATCTCCGTCCATTCCCTTCACTTCCATATCAACATTCTCTAGCACTTTTTCTAGTTTTAATCTAGAAACAAAGTAACCAAGTTGAGAATATCTAATAGAAGATGCAAGCATTGTCACACTACCCATTTCGGTAACTTGAATTTCACTCACATAAACTCCTTGTGGAACAATAAACATAACCTGACTCATAAAATTAGGAATATCAAAACTACTCTTCATTTTTTCTGTAGCAAT
Organism: Clostridiales bacterium UBA1234; assembly: GCA_002308995.1. Lineage (GTDB taxonomy): Bacteria > Bacillota > Clostridia > TANB77 > UBA1234 > UBA1234. The sequence goes on from DBWQ01000023.1 coordinate 68,642, forward strand.
GGCATCCATGACCCTTTGAAGTTTATTAATCTTATCAACATACTCACTTGTTTTAGAGGTTAAATAATCGGCATCACTATTAGCAACCGCAATCTCAGAATTCACTTTCGCAATATTACGAGATGCCTCTCCTATTTTATCACGTAGTTTATTGGATACATACCATGAACCACTAAAATAAATACCAAATATACCCAAGCAAGTAACCAGTAGCCATATTACCCATGCATTTAGTGGTCTTGAACCCTCTTCCTCAGAACCTGTTGAAGCACCATAGCCACCTGCTGTATAACCAGAATTATCATCAAAAGAAACTCTTGCACGTTTTTTGCCAATATGCAATTTTTCTTTAATTTTATCTAAAATAATACTAAATTTTGAAACATTACCACCAGCACGACGAATACGTTTTGGCGTACTCATTTTAGTTTTAATAGCCTCTTTGCGCTCTTTCATGCCAGCCTTAATATCATCAATTTTACTCTTAATTTTGAGTTTTGCAATTGCATCCCTAACAGGATTTGGCTTTAACGCTTTTTTCGCTGCGCCATGGAAATCAACGGCTGGTTCCAAAAGTCCTAATCCGTTTAAAGCAATAGCAATAGCGCTATCAATTTGCGAGATTTCATTTTGATTGTCTCTATCTTTTTGTTGTAAGAAATAAGGTCTTAAAATCTCACAGCGTAAACTTGGAAAACTTTCTTGGAAGTATACATCCACATTGTTAACAGCAATTGCAGCACCGCCAAGATATACAGCTTTAATCAATCTTTTATACGGAGTAATAATCTCATCGACTCTTTGTCTAATATCATAAAAAACAGGAAGCACAACATCTAGGATATCACGACTCTCATCATCTAGCGACGAAACATCTTCAATATAAACAGAAACTTTTCTACAAGCTTCATATGCTTTTTCATAAGAATTGTATTTTTCAGCAAGTTTATCTAAAATGTCATCCATACCAAGAGGAATCTCGATAACATCTTGCACTTCGTTTCTAAGTAATAATGTAACCGTTGTTTTATTTTCAATGGTAACAACTGCAGCCTCTTCATCAATACCTTTATTTCTAAACAAGTTAGGAATACTAAGACCAATTGGGGCAATTGACAATACTTTTAAACCTTCAAAATTAGTATTGATATTGGCAAGTTCTGACTTAGAGGTATAAGCACAAATTGCATACATTTGATCCATGTTGCCTGTATTCATAACCATTTGTGTTCTGTATTCCATAGCAGAAGGAATTAACCCTTTTGATTCGCAGAAGGTAGAAAACTCACTATCAATCAAGTCATTTCTATCTTTTTGTTTAAGGTTGCTAAAAACTTCTATTCTGTGGTATCCTTCGTTTGCCATACTTAGTGCGCAACGGCCAGCTTCTACGTTGACAGTACTACAAATTTCATCAATCGCACTAACTGCGTTGTCATAGAACTTATAGCCATATTCGCCAAGTGAATACACACTAGACTTTTCATCAAAGTTGACTTTGGCATACTTTATCATATTCTTATCAACATAGAACCCTAAACAACTTTGCATATCTCTAGCTCCTTTTCCTTTGATTCTTGCTAGCCGCTCGTTTTACTTATTTTCAGCAGCGGTTTCATCATTCGTATCTTCATTATTAGACATGTCAAAATCAAATGCTTCAAAACGATATAAGAAGGTAAACATCTCTGCATAGCTAAGTCTTTCGTCAAGCCATAAATCGTTGTCCCAACCAAGTAGTACGCCAGACTCATTAAAGGTGGTGATAATACTCTCAGCACTATAGCCACTACCGCCCTCTGCAAGTAAACTAAACATTAATACTAAGAATTCTCTTCTTGTAATCTTTCCAAAGTATGGCGTCATGCCATAGAAGAAAATATCTTTATATTTAACATTGGAATATTTAGCAAGTTCTGTATTACGATAATCACGGTTGTTGATAAGCATCGCAGCTCTATACCTAGCAAGGGAAATATACAAGAAAAAGTCCTTTGCCGTTTCGCGATCTACAAGAGACATATGTGACGAAACATTTGACTCTGCATGATCCATGTAAGTAACAACCTGACGATATTCCTCTGGTGTTAAAGTACTCTTTTTAAGATAATTATTGATGTTCGTAATTAATCCAGCAATCACAGGATTGATATTCTCTGTATAGCCAAGTGTTTGAATGATGCCACTCTTTTTTGCCTTTACATCTTTCACACGTAAGTAGCGAAGTAACAAGGCATAAAAATCCTCGTTGGTAACATCCTTTTTTAACTCATTTTGTGTTCTCATAGAAGTGATTCCTTTAGAAAGGCACCACTCATATCCAGGCGTGCCCCACCATGCGGCAAAAGAGACAGGCATAATATTGACTGCCACAAGAAGCATGATCACTATTCTTTTGATAAGTGTCTTTTGATTTTTCATTTTCTCACCTTTTTATCCATATTTTCCATAAAATATTGTTTCTTAAAATTGGAACAAATATACATACTATCTGCCTTTGCTTTCTTACAGCGAACTACACTTCTACGCATTAACTAATTTCATTTACCATTCTATATAATAATATATAAAAAGACAATACTCGCACTTAATTTGTAACAAAAATTTAATATAATTGTAACATTTCATCCATCATTTCTTAAACGATTCACGATTTCTTTTAACATTTTCACCACATATTCCATTTCACTAAAAGAATTTTCTCGCCCAAAGGTAAATCTAACCGTGCTATTTGCTTCTTGGTCACTTAAACCAATCGCTTTTAAAACATGAGAAGGACTACTATCATGGCTATTACAAGCAGAACCACTTGAACAGCAAATACCCTTTTCCGCAAGAAGAAGTGTCACCACTCTCCCATCCACACCCTCAAAAGAAAAATTCACATTGCCAGGATGACGTTTTACTCGATGGCCATTCAAATGGCAAAAAGGAATTTGCTTTTGAACCTCTTTGATAAAAGCCTCTCGCAAAGAAACAAGTTTTGTCGCATAGTCACTTTGCTCTTTCACAATCAATTCAAGAGCTTTCCCCAATCCTACAATACCAGCCACATTCTCCGTACCAGCACGCATGCCAAATTCTTGATGACCACCAAAAATCAGAGGCTCTATTTTAGTACCTTTTTTCACATACAAAGCACCAACGCCCTTGGGACCATAAAACTTATGAGCAGAAAGAGAAAGTAAATCAACACCAAGCTTTTGCACATCCACCGGTAAACACCCCATAGCTTGCACCGCATCCACATGAAATAAAACATGATGCCTCTTGGCAATTTTGCCAATCTCTTCAATCGGCTCAATCGTACCAATTTCATTATTTGCAAACATAATTGAAATTAAAACCGTATCCTCACGAATCGCATCATCAAGCTGATTCAAATTAATCTCACCCTTTGCATCCACATCCAGATAGGTAACATCAAATCCCTCTTTTTCAAGCCACGCACAAGAATTCAAAATAGCCTTATGTTCAATTTTAGACGTAATCAAATGCCTCCCCTTACCCGCATGCGCACGCATCACCCCGCAAAGCGCCCAATTATCCGACTCACTTCCACCAGACGTAAAAAAAATCTCCTCTGGAAACACTGCCCCAATCGCAAGCTGTACCCTCCTTCGAGCACACTCAATCGCCTCACGGCTCACACGCGCAAGCGGATACACCGAAGACGCATTTCCAAACTCCTCTTTCCAAAACGGAAGCATCTCCACTAGCACCACATCCCTCACCATCGTCGTCGCCGCATGATCCAAATACACCAAACTCAAAATCATCCCACCTTTCCTCATATACTATGCAGCAAAACCATAAGCGTTCAAAGGGACCGGCCAAGAGGGACGCTGGATTTTGGTCGCTCGCCAATTTTAGAACCGCAGAGCGCCAAGGCTTTCCGGGCCCCTTCCGCGACCAAAAGGGACAGACCTTGTTTTCTACTAAAAAATATAGCTTTATTCTTTACTTTTTCTAAGCAATCATATATGATGAAAAAAAATATTGAAAGGTGGAAAATCTCATGGCAAATTCAAAGTTAATTATCGTAGAAGGGCCTCAAGGTGCTGGTAAAACTACTGTAACAGATTATATTCGTTTCTTTTTGCCGCACACCAATCTATATCGCTTATGCGGAACATCCGATAAAACCACTACCGGCAAAGAAAAAGCAGCCAAGATGTATGATGGATTGCTTAACTATATAGAATCACTTCAGAATGATTCTATTAACCTTTTGTTTGACAGAACGTTCTTCACGGAAGAAATCTACTGCAGACTAGGTTTTAAGGATTATTCATTTTCAGATGTATACGAAAGACTTCTTGAAAGATTTGCAAAATTCGATTTTGATTTTTACTACATTACGTTGTATTTGAATGATGAAAATGAATATGCTAAGCGACTTATCCGTGATGATAAAGGGATTACCGACTATGCCAAATACACCGTTGAGAGTAGCATCAATCAGCAAAAAGCATACTTACAAATGGCTGATGAAATTGAGAAAAAATATCCACATATTCACGTCATCAAGTTTAATAACCTGGTGCCATTAGAAGAAATGCAGGAAAAAATAAAACAGCTTCTAAGTTAGTATCTTCGATGCATTGTTTATGTAAAAAGACAAATAAAAAGTCCATTCTTTTCGAGAATGGACTTTTTCTATTAAGCAGGATTTACATGGACAATTACATCATGAACATTTTCTTCTTCTAAGATTTCCGCCTTCATCTTTCCCACGATATCATGGCTTTCTCTTACTGTCATATCACCATCAACGGACACTTTGATAATAATAATATACGCAGTTCCTGTTGCCTTTGATGTAATTTTATCAATGTGTTTAATCTGTTTGTAGGAATTGATAATCTCTTTTATCTTAGCCAATTCCTTTTCTGGAATCGAAGCATCTAGCAAAACGTTATAACTCTCCATGAAAAACTCGACAGCCGTGTAAAAAATTCTAATAGAAATCAGAATTGCCACCACACCATCAAGCCAAAAAATTTTAAAATAAGTTGCAATAACGCCAATCAAAACTGAAATCGTTGTATAAACATCGTTGATATGATCCTTGGAATTCGCCAGCACCAAAATGTTATTTGCTTTTTTGCCAATCATATTGGTATAAAAATATAAAATAAACTTTGTAAAAATGGTAATTAAACAAACAATAATGAGTGACGTTGAAAACTCTATATGGTCTTTCATCACCAATGAGTTCACACCATCCACAACAATTTTGAGTGCCAAATACCCCATAACAAGGCTAATGATTAGCGAAAAAACATATTCTGCTTTTCCATGGCCGTAGTTATGCCCGTCATCAGAAGGCTCGCCCGCAATTTTGCCACCAATAAATGTCATCAAAGACGATAAAATATCTGTTCCACTATTAATGCTATCTGCCAAAAGAGCATGGCTCTTTGTAGCAAGTGAAACCACCATTTTTATAATAAACAAAAAGATATTAGCAATAATCCCCACAAGCCCAACTGCTTTTGTTTCTTTACTTCTTTCTTCTATCCAAGATTGTTCCATTCTTTCGTCACCCTCCACAGTTTCTTATTGTATCAAACTCGAAACTAAATTTCAATATCTTCGATTTTTCGTAACATGTCCTCATCTATTTTCCATTCTTTGCTATTAGCTTTAGCAAATTTTGGTTCTAAAAACCTTTTTGGAGTCGTTTTGAACTTCGCTTGCGAGAAGCCTTTTAGAAGGTCTGTCCCTTTTGGTCGCCTAGCGTGTCCGAAAAGCCTTGGCGCTGAGTGGCTTTAAAATTAGCGAGCGAACAAAATCCAGCGTCCCTCTTGTTCGCCCCTTGTTTTTATGGTATAATGTGTTGTGTTTGGAGGTTATTCTATGAAACAAGTACGTGAGAATATTGCTACGAATCCGAAGGCGCTTCATGATTTTTTTATTGATGATAAGATTGAGTGTGGGATTGAGCTTGTGGGGACTGAGGTGAAGTCGGTTCGTGCTGGTAAAGTGAATATGAAAGATAGTTATGCTAGTATTAAAAATGCTGAGCTTTTTGTTTATAATATGCATATTAGTCCTTTTGAGAAAGGGAATATTTTTAACAAGGATCCGATGCGTCCTCGTAAGCTGTTGGTGCATAAGCAAGAGATTCGTAGGCTGATTGGTTTGGTGAAGCAAAAAGGGGTGACTCTTGTTCCTCTAGCGATATATTGGGATAGAAACCATATTAAGTTGGAGCTGGCTGTGGCACGTGGTAAGAAGCTTTATGATAAGCGTGATGATATTGCGAAAAAAGATGCTGAGAGGCGACTTCAACAAAAAGAGTTCGATTGATTTTTAATCAATCGAACTCTTTGATTTCATATCCCCATTCTTTTAATTGTTGATAGATTCTGCAAACTGGCAATCCTACGATGCTTTTATAATCGCCTTCGATTTTGCTGATAAAGAGTGATGCTTTGGTTTCGATGGAATATCCTGCTGAGGTGTAGACGTTTTCTTCGTGATCGATGTACCAGTTAATTTCTTCATCTGTCATTTTGTTAAAATATACTTTGGCGATGTCGCAAAATGTTGCCTGTTTGTTTTTTTCTTGATCTATCATGGTAACGCCGGTTACTGCTAAGTTGACATTGCCAGATAGTTTTTTGATATTTTGAAATGCTTCTTCTCTGTTTTGTGGTTTTTCAAATTTTTCACCATCCATGTAGCCGATGGTGTCTGCTGCTATGATGATGCTATCGGTTACTTTTTGACTAACGTTTTGTGCTTTTCGTTTAGATAATTCCATGACGTAGCCTTCTGGCTCTACAAATTCTATATCTTCTGATACATTACTAGCAACCACTTCACATGGAAGTCCTGCCATTTCTAAGAGTTGCTTTCTCCACTTGGAATTGGAGGCAAGTACAATTCTTTTCATTCTTATAAACTCCTTTTATACTCTATCATCTTTTTCTCAATACCTTCTACTGCTATGTTTGCGCTTTTGATTGCCTCACTGATATTAGCATTTCGGCATGTTAAATCGCCACCTGCAAATACGTTTTCTCTGCTAGTCTCGCCGTTTTCGTTTACTTGTACCAAATCCTCATCTGTTAGTTTAATATCCTCTAGTATTGTTAGATCTGGCAAAGAACCAATCGCTATGACCACTGTATCACATTTATAGGTTGTGTTATTTTGACATTTCACCATACCAACGGATTCATTCCCCATGATATCTGTTACGACACTATTTGGAACTACGTTGATGCCACTTTCAATGGCGGCAATGATTTCTTTTTGGTTTGCTTTCATTTCTTCACGGGCACGTCTGTATAAAACATTGACAGTTTTGGCACCTTTTTCTTTGACGGTTCTTGCTACGTCCATTGCCACGTTGCCACCGCCAATGACAACTACGTTTTCAAATTTGATATACTCAATTCTTTTTAAGAAATCTTTAGCATTATATACGCCTCTTTTATCGGTGCCATTCACCATTAATCGTTTTGGATTATCACATCCGATGGCTAAGAACACTGCACGATAGCCTTGTCTAAACAAATCTCCCAAAATAAAATCTTTGCCAAATTCTTTTCCCACTTCCACTTCCATTCTTGCCATAGTGATAGCATCTACGGTATCGTACATCAATTCTTTTGGCAAGCGGTTCTCTGGAATGCCATATTGTAAAATGCCCCCAACTTCGGTTGTTTTTTCAAACAAAGTGACTGCGTATCCTCTACGCTCTAACTGAATGGCAGCTGTTAACCCAGCAGGACCTGCGCCAACAACCGCAATTCTTTCTTTGTTTAACACTTTATTGCCTGTTTTACCAGCGGTGCTGTTCTTTAACCCCCAATCTGATACAAACGCCTCTAACGCGCCGATTTCAACCGGCTCTCCTTTCTCGCTTTGAATGCACTTTCCCATACATTGTGAATCGTGTGAACACACACGCCCACATACACTTCCAAAATGACTTTTTTCTAATATAATTTTATAGGCTTCTTCTAAATTATCTTCTTTGATGCATTTAATAAATTTGGGAATATCAATTCCAATAGGACAGCCTTTTACACACATAGGATTCTCACATCCTAAGCATTTAGATGCTTTTTCTTTTGCTTCATTTAAATCCATTTTAAAACCTCTTTTCTCTTGTTCTTAGTTAAATTATAAAACAAGTTAAAAGATAAAACAATAGAAAAAAATAGCAAATGAAATCAAAAAAAATCTTATTCTATAGCTTTCATCTTTTTCATTTTTTGATTCAACACGTTATTCTTTCGTTCTTCTTTTCCATAGTTTTTTAAAATCATTTTTTCTTTTTTCTAATGTTGCGTATTCATTTTGTTTCGCCTCTATTTTTTGCAATTTTGTGTTTATATGTTTCATTTCTTTATGAATTTCTTTTAAATCATTTTGTATTTTGGTAAGAATTGAGTAAAGTTTTTCATCCATATTCATACCTCCTTTGTATCGATTGATGATAATATATCACATAAAAAATAGAAAGTCAAACATATTTTCTCGATAATGTAATAAAACATTCACACGATTAAAAAAAATCAATGATATCTAACAGTAATAATGATTTAAATGCAACAAAAAGCAACCAAGCGATATACTTGATTGCTTTTTATTGATACGTTTTGCTTCGACGTTATTGGGGACACTCCTCTTTCGAGGGGTGTCCCCAGTTTTTTCAGCAGTAGATTTTGTCTTGCAAAATCTATTCTTCGAAGTATTTTCTCTCATGATAACTTGTATGAAGTAGCTCATGTGCTCTATGGCTTCCTGGTTTTTCTAAATACTCTGCATAGATTTGTTTGATGACTGGATTTTCGTGAGATTTTCTAACACCTAGTTCTTTATCGGCTTTATATAATGCTGCTTTTCTTAAACCATGGATATCCACTGTTGCACGTGTTTTGCTATCATGAATTGGTTGTCCACCGCCTGTTACACATCCGCCTGGGCATGCCATAATTTCTACAAAATGATATGGTGCATTGCCAGCTTTAATCATCTCCATAATCTTACCTGCATTGGCAAGACCATTCGCGATAGCCACTTTGACATCGGTATCACCAATTTTAACCGTAGCTTCTTTGATGCCATTTAGTTCGCCACGTACATCTTCAAATTCAATCTTCTCAAGTTCTTTTCCTGTCATAATCTCCGATACAGTACGAAGGGCTGCTTCCATTACACCACCGGTTGTTCCAAAGATAACACCTGCACCACTAGCAGCGCCCATTGGATTATCAAACTCTGCTTCTTCAATATTAGCAAGATCAACGCCTGCTTCTTTCATCATACGAGCAGCTTCTCTTGTTGTTAAAACAGCGTCCACATCACGAAGACCATTGACTTTCATCTCATCTCTTTCGCACTCTGCTTTCTTGGCAACGCAAGGCATTACAGATACCACAAACATCTTCTTTGGATCAATGCCTTCTTTTTCTGCAAAGTAAGTTTTTAATAGTGCACCAAACATTTGATGAGGAGATTTTGCAGTAGATAGATGAGGAAGTAATTCTGGATAACTACTTTCTGCATATCTTACCCATCCTGGGCTACATGATGTAATCATTGGAAGCACACCGCCGTTTTGAATTCTTTCAATCAGCTCGGTTCCCTCTTCCATAATCGTAAAGTCTGCACCGGTATCAGTATCAAATACTTTATCAAAACCAATTCTCTTAAGTCCTGCAACCATTTTGCCTGTTACTAATGTTCCAATTGGCATACCAAATTCTTCGCCAATGGCAGCTCTTACTGCTGGAGCTGTTTGCACTACCACATATGTTTCTGGATCTTGAAGTGCTCTCCATACCGCTTTGGTGGCATCTTTCTCACGAAGGGCACCTGTTGGACAAGCGACAATACATTGTCCGCAAAGTGAACATGGTACATCATTTAATGATTTATCACAAGCGGCGCCAATCTTTGCTTTGAAGCCTCTATTCATGGTATCGATAGCACCCACTTGTTGTACTTTTTTACAAGTTGCTACACATCTCTTACA
>DBWQ01000023.1:78688-81065 GCA_002308995.1 Clostridiales bacterium UBA1234
ACACCTTCAAATTCAATATCATCAATGTTCATCTTTTTTGCAAGTGTTTGAAGCTCGCAGTTACCATTTCTTACACAAGTTAAACATTTTCTATCATGGTTTGATAGAAGTAGTTCTAGTGTCACCTTTCTCGCATCACGAACCGCTGGTGTATTGGTTCTAACCACCATACCATCAGATACTGGCATGACGCAAGATGTAGCAAAGCCTCTTGCTCCCTCTACTTCTACAATACACATTCTGCACGCACCAATTTCGTTAATATCTTTTAAATGGCAAAGTGTTGGGATATCAATGTTTGCTTCACGTGCTGCGTCTAAAATGGTATAGGTCTTTGGCACCATCATCTCGATGCCATCAATTGTAATTTTAACTTTATCATCCATTCTCTATCCCTCCTTATACTCTTGAAATTGCTTTAAATGGGCAAGTTGCAATACATACACCACATTTAATACATTTCGACTGATCTACTTCAAATGGAGATTTAAGTTCTCCGTGAATTGCCCCCACAGGACATTTTTGTGAGCACAAGCTACAACCTCTACAAATTTCTTTATTGATAGTTACTTGTGTCATAGCTTTACATTCACCAGCTGGGCACTTTTTATCTTTAATATGCGCTTCGTATTCATCTCTAAAATATCTAAGTGTGCTAAGAACTGGGTTTGGTGCTGTTTGACCAAGTCCACATAGAGAAGAACGTTTAATATTCATGGCTAGTTTTTCTAGCTTTTCAATATCTCCTTCTTCGCCTTTACCTTCTACCATTCTTTGCAATATTTCAAGCATTCTCTTGGTACCAATTCTACATGGTGGACACTTACCACAAGACTCATCCACCGTAAAGTCTAAGAAGAATCTTGCCAAGTTTACCATACAAGTAGTATCGTCCATAACGATTAATCCACCAGACCCCATCATAGAACCGATAGCGCCTAAACTTTCGTAATCAATTGGCGTATCTAAGTGCTCCTCTGGAATACATCCACCAGAAGGGCCACCAGTTTGTGCAGCTTTAAACTTTCTACCGTTTGGAATACCGCCACCAATATCATATACAATTTCACGAAGAGTAATACCCATTGGTACTTCCACTAAACCTACGTTATTAATATTTCCACCAAGTGCAAATACTTTGGTACCCTTTGATTTTTCAGTACCGATGCTAGAGAACCATTCTGCACCATTTAAAATGATTTGCGTGATGTTAGCATATGTTTCTACGTTATTTAATAGTGTTGGCTTTTTGAACAACCCTTGCACTGCTGGGAATGGTGGTCTTGGACGAGGCTCACCACGTCTACCTTCTACCGATTCCATAAGGGCTGTTTCTTCTCCACAAACGAATGCACCAGCACCCAATCTAATTTCCACATCAAATTTAAATCCAAGTCCCATGATATTATCGCCAAGTAATCCATATGCTTTTGCTTGGTCGATAGCGACTTGCAAACGATGTACGGCAATTGGGTACTCAGCTCTTACATAGATATAACCTTTGTTAGCACCGATGGCATATGCCGCAATGGCCATTGCTTCGATAACTGCATGAGGGTCGCCCTCTAGCACACTTCTATCCATGAAGGCACCTGGGTCACCTTCGTCGGCATTACATGCAACATACTTTTGGTCATCTACGCTATTTTTAGCAAATTGCCACTTTCTTCCCGTTGGGAAACCAGCGCCACCTCTACCACGAAGACCAGAATCAGAAACAACTTGAATAACCTCATCTTGGCTCATCGAAGTAAGCACTTTTTCTAAGGCTTTATATCCATCAAATGCTAAGTATTCATCAATATTTTCTGGATCGATAAGACCACAATTTTTAAGCACGATACGATGTTGTTTTTTGTAGAAATTTAATTCATCCAAACTCTTTACCAAAGAACCATCAATATCTTTGCAAAGAAGTCTTTCTACAATTTCGCCACCAATAATATGCTTTTCAATAATCTCTTCTACATCTTCTACTTTGGCAGCAGAATAGAAAGTATCCTCAGGGCGGATTACCATGATAGGACCTCTTGCACATAAGCCAAAGCATCCAGTACGGATAACACGAACATTATCTAACCCTTTTTCTTTAATCACTTCATTTAATCTATTAATGACATCCATGGAATGAGAAGAAGTACACCCTGTACCACCACATACTAAAATGTGTTTTTCTCTCCCATCATAATTTCTATTTTTTCTAAGAGAAATCTCGTTATACGTTTTTTCTCTAATTGCATTTAGTTCTTCAATCGATTTCATGTGTTCCCCTCCCTTATTCAAATTTTGCTAAGATATCAGCAACCTTCGCTGGATCCATCTTACCAAATACTTCATTATTCACTGTCATAACAGGAGCAAGACCACATGCACCAAC
>DBWQ01000023.1:81108-100119 GCA_002308995.1 Clostridiales bacterium UBA1234
ATTTCTTTTACTTTATCTAAAACACTTTGTGAACCTTTTACATAGCATGCTGTACCAAGGCACACACCAATGTTATACTTTCCTTTCGGTTCAAGCGAAAATCTACTGTAGAATGTAATAACTCCATAGATTTCTGCCATTGGAATTTTTAATTCTTCTGAAATTAATTTTTGTGCAGAGGTTGGAATATACCCAAAAATTTCTTGTGCTGCATTTAATACTTTCATCAATTGGCTTTTATCACCATTGCAAGAATGAATCACTTCTAAAAGCTTCTCCACTCTCTCATCTTTGCCCCCACAACCGCAGGTGCAGTTTTCTTCGTTTGACATAATGTTTCCTCCTTCGATATTACTTCAAACTTGTTTTATGTTAACGGTGAAATGCTTGCACGAAGCCCAATTCACCATCTCAACACAACTCATTATAACAAATACAAATACGTTATGCAATACTTAAAAAAATGGAAAAACGGACTTGGGGACGTCCATCAAAAGACCGTGTCCCCAAGTCCATTTTTTAATTAACCCACTTAGCAAATTGCTCAATGGTACACTGTGTTGCTTCTTCTTCTGTCATCTGGTCAATATTCAGCACCAAATCGTAATCGTACAAAATGTCTTTGTGTCGATCCGCATGAAACTCGCTTTTACTGGTGGTGACAAACACGTTGAAGGTGCCAGTTTCCGCTTCATCCTTCATGTGAATAGAGCAACGAATCCCCGTTCCTGTAAAAGCCTGCTTCAAGCTTTTACAAAGTGCTGCCTTGTACGTTCCCACGTCTCCTGCTACCGTAATGACGTGTTGATGCGTATCCATCTTACTCTCCTTTCTTAAAGATGAAGACATTTATTCTTCAAGCCACTTTTTGTATCCTGCAAGGATTGTTTCAACCACTTCTTCTTTTGAAAGATATGTGGTATCCACTACCAAATCAAATTGATTACGAGTGGCATTGCTGACGCCATATTTTTCCTGAAAGCGTGCATTCTCGTCATCAAATCTTTTCTTGGTAGCAACTTTACACACTTCCAATGAAGCGTATCTTTCTTCTGGTCTCTTTGCCTTCATGATTCTTCTTGCAGCCTCTGGAAGTTCACATGTTAAAAACACCTTAAACGTTTGCGGTGCAAAAAACCAACCAAGCCGAGCATCGATAATCAAAGTATCTGTTTCATCAGAAGCTTTGGTGCAGCTGTCATCGATGACCTTATCCATCTGCGGATAGTCTTTCATGAACTTCTCATATTCCTTAAAATCGTAACCCATCTTTTCACAAAGCGTTCGACTGTACAAGCCGATATTGTAGATGGGATACCCCAACACTTGTTGAAGATGTTCGATAGCAGTAGATTTTCCTGCTCCAGGTTCTCCAGAAATGCTTATTTGATGCCGTTTCATTTTCATGATTTCCTCTCCTTTTTGGCTGTTTTTTGTGTTTGGAAAATGCTTGTGGCGGAAGGGGTTTTTAACGTCTGTCCCCTTTGGTCGGTTGGGGCGTTTGGGAAGCCTTGCGGTGGAAGGGGTTGCGGGAGGGGTGTGCGACCGAAATCGAGCGTCCCTCTTGGTCGCTCTTGGTCGCTCTTCTACGGGCGGGTGAAACGGCTAAATCTAGCTGTTTTTTGTGAAATTTCTCCTTTGTGGGTATTTATATCATAATTTTGATGGTTATTCAAGTGTTTTTGTTGACATATTCTCTTTTCGGTGGTATTATGTCAAAAAAGCAAGTTGAACTCAATCCACACTTACCTGTTAAGGAGGTTTTTATGGAACGGACTTATTCGAATGTTTCCTTTTTGGAACAGCGTATTGTGACGCTGTTTGGTCTTTCTTCCAACGCGATGAAGTCACTCGATTTAATTACGAATGTGATGAATGTCGAAAATGGCTTCCACCGGGATGATGGGTCTGATTACTACACGCACTGTGTGGATGTGGCCAATACTCTTCTTTCCTACGGTATTCGCGATGAAGATGTGATTTGTGCAGGGCTTTTGCACGATATCATCGAGGATGTGAAGGGCTACAACGAGATTACGCTTGAGCGGCTGTTCAATGGCAATGTGGCACGTTTGGTCATGCTTCTTACCAAGGAGCATGGAAAAGATTACCGTGTTCCGGAGCACCTGATAGAATACATCAGCAACATCAAGAAGGATGCTGATGCTTCTGCCATTAAGACGGCTGACCGCATGCACAACATGATGACATTAAACCAGAAGACGTTCGACAGCAGATATCGTAAAGCAATGGAGACCAAAGAATACTATCTTCCCTTCTTCCACGAGTGCCGCAAAAAGTATACTCGCTACGAGAATCTTTTCTATGCGGCGAAAGCCCAGACGGAGCCTCTCATTTTTACCATCGAGGCGATGTACAAAGAAATCTGCCGTCAAGCCGATATCATTAAAGACCTGGAAGCTCAGCTCACCGCTAAAGGCTAAGCCAAAAAATACCTCATCTTTTTTCAAGATGAGGTATTTTTTATGTTTTTTATAGAACATGAAATACAGCGTGTAATATTAATACAATGATAATTCCCGGTACTCCCAAGAAGCCAACGATTGCTGCTGTTATCCAATTAAGTGGAATTCCTAAACCTAATAGGTTAAGTACCCAAAGGATAACAAAACCAACTACCGTATTTACTAAAAAACCAACGATTGCTTTTGTAGATTTGAAAATTAATTTTGCTACTAATAATACAAGAACTACTGCAACTACTGTACTGATAATAGGACTCATTCTACTCGTACCCCCCATATATTTTATTGTGTCTGCTAACTGCAAACATCATAAGTATTATATTACTAATTATGTTTCATTGCAACTCTTTCATATACAATTCTCTTCGCAAATGGAAGTATTTTACTGTTAAAAAAATACTCTTAGTAATTCTTCATGAAATGGATAGGCTATTTTTTTGATATCTTCTCTCACTCCTTGTGCATCATACAAAAGTCGTACTGGCTCGTAAAAAATAGCATCCTCCATGGTTAATATGCCAGCATGTAAATAATCTTCTTTAATAGGACAGCCTACACTTCCCATATTAATGAGCCATTTTCCCTCATGATTTAACTGATTTCCTACATGTGTATGTCCGTATAGGCATACATCTGCCTCTACCTGTGAAAAGAGTTCCACAAGTTGGTCATCCGTTGCTACTTTATAAAACGTTTTATACTCTTCATTTTGCTCCATAGGGTAATGTGTCATATAAATCTTTTTATCTTGAATAGTAATGGATATTTCTTTAGAAAAAGACTTCAAAAATGCGATAGAATCACTTGAGAGTCTATTATGTACCCAAAGGTCGTGTTCACGCTCTATCTCACGAATGGGCCTACCATGCAGAATTTCAGGAATTCCTTCTAACAAATATCCTTCATGATTTCCTCTAACCATGGTGAAATGGGAAAGTGTTTTTAAACACTGCACCACTTCTTCTGGATGTGGACCAATCCCAATTACATCCCCACCGCACAAGATTTGATCTACCCTATTTTTGTTAAAATAGTCTACTATTTTTTCTAAAGCAACAATGTTGCCGTGAATATCTGAAATCACTCCTACTCTCATTTTGCACCTCCACTTACTTATTATACCATACCCACATTTATAAGGATACTTGTTTTATATTTTTCATTGACTGCATAAGCTGATTCATATAGAATATTGAATTAAGGGAGGTAATATTATGAAAAAATATGTCAGTGAATTTTTAGGTACTTGTGTGTTAGTTTTGTTCGGTTGCGGTACTGCTGCCATTACCGGTGGCATTGATGGCACTCTTGGCATTTTAGGCATTGCTCTTGCCTTTGGTTTATCCATCGTTGCCATGGCTTATGTGATTGGTGGTATTTCTGGATGCCATATTAACCCAGCGGTTTCTCTTGCAATGCTTATGAATGGCAAAATGACTTGTAAAGAATTTTGTGGTTATGTATGTTCTCAAGTATTAGGTGCTCTTGCTGGAAGTGGTATTTTATACTTCATCATTTCTCAAAGCACCAAACTTTCTATTACGGCCAATGGTCTTGGCGCTAATGGCTATGGTGACGCTTCTTATGTTGGTATTTCACTTCTAGGTGCTTTGATTGTAGAAATCATTTTAACCTTTGTATTTATTTATACCATTTTAGGTGTTACATCTGATGATTCTAAATCTTCTGTTGCTGGTATCGTCATTGGTTTAACACTTACTTTTGTCCATATTATTGGTATTCCACTAACAGGTACTTCTGTTAACCCAGCTAGAAGCTTGGCTCCTGCATTATTCCTTTGTGGAACAACAGCTCTTAAACAAGTATGGGTATTTATTGTAGGACCATTCATTGGAAGTGCACTTGCAGCTACGGTATTTAAAAAATTAAATCGTGATTAATTCCAAAAACGATTATAAAAAAATCTTCTAACAATCATGTTAGAAGATTTTTTTTGATTATTCTTACTATATGGATGATGGTCTAGGACCATCACTTTCCATTACTCTAGTTTGCAAAATTAACGATTTTGATTAGCTCTAGTGCCTCTTCGTATGTTAACTCGTCGATAGCAACTGTTGCTACTTTATTTGGGTTTTCTAAGCCTAATTCGTTATATAAATCTAAAATAACGGCTCTTTCTTCTGGGCTAAGCGCTGCTAAGTATGCCTCCACAATTTGTGCCTCTTCTTCTGATAACTTATTAGAAGTTGCTGTCTTTTTACCCCAAGCTCTTACAAGTTCTTCTTCGCCATAAACATCATTTAATGTTTTGATAACTCTTTGCTCATCTAAAACACCGTTTGTGAAAGCAGCTTTTGCTTTTGACTTAAATGTTGCTAAGCTAGATTTCCTAACAACTAAGTTCTTAACAATTTCTGTTTGATCTTTCTCACCGCTTACTACAACTGTTACGCTAACGCCTTCTTTAATTTCTTTATCACCAGATTTGATGATTTCGTAAATGTCGTTTGTTGGTACTAAAATAACAGTTACTTTATCTGTTTTAGTAGAAGAAGAGCTTCCTCCTCTACCGCTACTACCAGTTTCTTTTACAGTTTCTTCTACTTCAGAAATCACAATAACATCTTCTGCTGGTACATCTTTTGCTTTGATATCCGCTTTGATTTCTGGTGTTGGAACAAATACTTTTTTGCCTTCTGCATTGGTTAGGGTAACGCCATCAGCTTTCACGATTACGTCGCCTTCCACATCTTTTAGATCATATTCACCAGCTTTGGTGATGATTAGACCAATGGCTTTGTTAATAATTTTAACAGCTTCTGCTCTTGTGATATTGTTCTTAGGTCTAAAGGTATTATCTTTATAACCATTGATATAACCTTGCTCGATGAAGGCAAGAACATCATCTTTTGCCCAGCTAGAAACTTCATCTAAATCTGTAAGCTCAAGTTCTACATCCTCAGTTACTTTATAACCTAAAATTCTATTTAGCATTACGATAGCTTCTTCTCTGGTGATGTAATCATTTGGTCTAGCTTTTGTTGTGCTGTCACCATTAAAAATACCCATGCTAATTGCACCTGCTAAAGCATCACGATACCAAGCTTTTGCTGGTACATCTTTATAGGTAGATAAATCTGCTTTACTGCTTGGCTCAAACATTTTATATACAAGTGTTACAAAACCAGCTCTTGTGATAGGGGCATTTGGTTTAAATGTGCCATCAGCATATCCATTAATAATCTTTTCTTTGGTAGATTTTTCGATATAGTTTTCTGCCCAGTGACCCTTTGTATCAGCAAAACTTGCTGCTAATACAGGAGCTGCAATGGCAAGAACCATAGCGAAAACTAAACATAAACTTACAACTCTTTTCATCTTTCTTCCTCCTATAATGAACTTCTTGACAATTGTAATCGATTTGATTCAAAATATCAAGAAAAAAATTGAAATCATTTTTTTGAATAAAAAAGTACCAACGGACAGACTTCTCCGTTGATACTTTTCTTTTGTAACTTATTAATCTTATCTATTGTATCATTTTAATTCCTTCCATAGTTTTCAGGAACATAATCATAAATAATCTCTTTAGCAAGCTCTAATGCCTCTTCGTAGGTTAATTCCTTTAATGCCACACTTGCAATTCTACCTTCTTCTGCATCAAACTCATCATATAAATCCAAAATAACAGCTCTTTCTTCTGGAGATAAAGCATCCATATATGCATCCACAATTGCTAATTCCTCAGGTGTTAAAGTAGTTGACGTAGCTGTCTTTTTGCCCCAAGCTCTAACCTTTTCGTTATCACCATAAACATCGTTTAATGTAGCGATAACCATTTCTTCATCAATAACTCCCTCATCAAAAGCTTCTCCAACTTTATCTTTGAAGGTTGCAAAATTCGTTTTACTAATGGTTAAATCTTTAAACAAAGTGGTTACCTTACCCTCATTATCAATTTCAATTGTTAACTTAGTACCAGCTTTCAAATCGCCATTACCTTTTTTAGAAATTCTGTAGTAACCATTTTCTGGTGTTAATGTAAGGTTAAGCTTTTTCACTACTGTGGTAGAACCACCGCCACCACCACCTGTGGTAGATGGTTTATCTTCTTCTTTAGCAGGCTCTTCAGCCTTTTCTAAATCTTCGATAACGACGATTTCTTCTTCAGTCTTATCCTCTACTGTTAATTCATCAAGCACATTGTGGTTCGTTACGCAAAGGTTGTTATCCTCAGCATTTTGTAATGTAACGCCTTCTGCTTTTACAATAACACAGCCTTTGACACCCGATAAATCATATGTACCAGGCTCTGTAATAATCATACCAATTGCTCTTGATAAAATGCTAACTACCTCAGCTCTCGTGATGTTATCGGTTGGTCTAATGGAACCATCGCTATAACCATTCACATATTCGTTTGAAACAAAAGCAACAATTGATTCTCTTGCCCAAGAAGCAATTCTGCCAGAATCAACAAAAGTATGAGAATCTGCTTCTTCATCTGCCATGATTTTTAAAATTCTATTTAAAATAACGATGGCTTCTTGACGAGAAATTAATTTATCTGGGTTCATTTTGGTTGAACTTGAACCTTGAATAGCTCCCATATTAACAGCTTTTGCCATAGCATCATAATACCAAGCATCCTCTGGAATATCTAGGTATCCACTGATATCTGCCCTGGAAGTTGGATCAAACATTCTAACTACCATCGTAACAAATTCAGCTCTAGTAATGTTTTTATTTGGCTTGAAAGTTCCATCACTATAGCCATTAACGACTCCTTCATTTGCCCAACGAATAATTTCTTTTTCTGCCCAGTGATTCTCAACATCAGAAAATTGCACTGCAAAAACTGAAGCGACAGCCATCATCATAAAGATAACGGTTAATACTAATAATAAACTCTTTTTCATAATTCTTCCTCCTAAGTAAATATATAATACAATTTGAACAAGGCTTTTAACTCACGTAAATACACAAGCGCCAAGATAAATGAAACTAAAATGGCTAAAAACACAAGTACAAATAATACTATTAATATACACTTAATCATTTTATTCCATCTTCTTTTAAATAGCAAGCAAATTATCAAAAATAATAAAAATAAAATGATACAAGTTACTACTACAACAATCTTGAAAGCTTTATCCCAAAACTCTTGAAATTTCCATCCTGTCTTTGTTTTAATCTTTTTTAAAGCTCTTTCTGTTTGAGCCACCCACTTTTTCCAACCTGTTAATTCTTTGTCGTCATCGTCTGTTAAAAACGTTTCGAATAAGCCCTTTGATGATTCTGTTTTTGAAGTGTTATCACCCGAAGTTTGACTTACCTCGATTGGCACATCCTCTCCTGACAAAGTAGTCTCTTGGATGGTAGCATTTTCATCTTGCTTAGAAATGTCTTGCTCTTGCTGATTAAGATTTTCTATCTTCTCGTCTTGCTTGGGAGAATCCTTTATTACTGGTTCTTCTTNNTTTTGGTTCTTCTTTTGGTTCTTCTATCACAGGGTCTTCCCCGGTTGCGATACTTGTTGTTATACTTTCAATGCTAATATTATTCTCGGCAAGTTCTTGCTCGATATCCACATCAATGGTTTCAGAAACGGTTACTAAAGCACCAAGTCCTTCCATCACATCTTCTTTATCCATTTCTTTAATATCGGTGGTTCCTGCCTTATCTGCAATATCCGCCACTTTATAGGCTGCCGAAAGAAGCACATCATATTGCTCAGATGTCAGTTCTTTTTTATTTAAAAATTTTACCGCCTTGGCCACAATACTATCTGGCAGTCGATACGTGGTATCGCCTACAGGATAGGTGGCATATAAAGCGCCAATCACTTGTTCTTTGGTAGCTCCTAAGCTAGATGTTGTTAATATGAGCACCCAAATAAGAGCTATCCAAATAATTTTATTTTTCAATCTTGCATCACCTCGATTGCCAATTCATTTATGGTGACGATTAAAAACCGCCACTAGCTTATCTTCCTAATAACATTTTTACCAAACTCATACGTTGTGGTTTTAACGAATATTGCTTGAAAGGAATTGCTTCATCATTTAATGCTTTATATGGATTAACCTCTGTTAGCTCATTTACCTTGTTCTTACCCACTAGTTTTTCTGCCATTTGTAACCCTTTTTGGTATTTTTGGTAATGATGCGAAGCATGTGCATCTGACGCAATAAAATATACCATGTTGCTCTCTAGCATACGCACAGCCACCTTTTTGGCATCTGTGCCATAATTACCTACTAGTGATGAAGCATTGATTTGCATCAACACGCCTCTTTTTAAAAGTTCTAAAATTAAGTTAAAATCTTGTTGAACTTTTAAATAGCGCTCTGGATGCGCCAGTATTGGCACATACCCTGCTGAAACTAGCTTATATACTACATCATATACGTAGTTTACTTCTTCCATGAGTGGAAGTTCAAACAGCAAATAACGCGAACCATTTAAGGTAGTACACTTGCCAAGCGATTTATCTAGCTCTGGAAAAATAAATACTTCTTCTCCCAATGAAACTTCCACAGGAATATTCTGTTCACCAAGTGCCTCTTGAATAATAGACACCTTGTATTGTAATTCTGTGAGCGACGTTTGGTAGCCATCTTCCATATAATGCGGTGTAAAGCATACATGCGTAATACCAGCATCACTTGCTGCTTTTAACATGGAAAGTGATTTTTCTAGTGTTGGCGCACCATCATCCACATCAAACACAATATGATTATGGATATCAATCATTTCTTTCCACCACGCTTCTTTTTCTTTTTACTATCATCATCACTACTATAGTAGCCACCATAATATCCTTTGCCATATTTGCTATATTTTCCGTAAAAATTGTCTTCGATATCAACTTTGTTAAGCACTACACCAACCACCCTGGCACCAGCATTATCCAATGCTAGCTTAACGGATTTAAGCTCGTCTTTGTGCGTTTCTCCGCTACTTGCCACAATGACTACTCTATCGACAAACGAAGAAATGATAATACTATCAGTAACTGGTAGTGCAGGCGCACCATCAAATATCACTATATCAAACTCATCCTTAAGAGCACTCATCAAATCTTTCATACGATTTAACGAAATCAGTTCAGAAGGGTTTGGAGGCACAGGGCCACTCGTAATCACATATAAATTAGGAATTTCGGTTGTCTTAATTAATTTATCTTGATCGATATTAATATTGGCCAAATAATTAGAAAGACCATTCATATTGGTAAGATCAAAACGCTTGTGTTGCACACCACGACGCATATCCGCATCCACCAAAATGGTACGCTTATTTTGCATGGCAAACACGGTGGCTAAATTAGACGCTACCGAGCTTTTTCCTTCACTTACGTGAGAACTCGTAATTAAAATGGATTTAGCTCCATCGTTAGACATAGAAAACTCTAAATTGGTTCTAAGGGTACGATATGCCTCTGCCGCAATCGACTTTGGCTTACCAAATGAAACAATGGCATCTTTAAGCATCTTATTTGCCCCCCTTCTTGGTATTTAGTTTTGGAATCGTACACAAAACAGGAAGGCCTGTTAGTTTCGTAATGTTTTCTTCTGTTTTAATGGTGTTATCAAAATAATACGCTAAAAAGATTGCTGCAGCTGTGATAGCCATGAACGCAAAGGCAAATAACGCCATGTTTTTGGTGTATTTCACGTTGACAGGGGTATCATTATCCTCGGCGGCATCTAAAACAGAAATATTATTAATTTTATATTTTTTCTCAACCTCTTTAATAAACACTTTGGTCATTTCGTTAGCAATTTGTGTAGAAAGCTCAGGTGCTGTAGTAGTAATAGAAAGCTTAATGACATCAGTATCTTTTACGGAGCTAACACTAATACCTTTTTTTAATGCCTCGTAGGTCATGTCTAAATTTAAGTTTTGAATGACGCTATTTGAAACCGTTTTGCTCTTCATAATTTCACCATAGGTAGAAATTAGCTTTTGGTTTAATGCGATATCTGATTGCGTAATAGCAGAGGCAGAATCAGTAGCATCAGAATAAGACTTGGCAAGAAGTAGCGTTGCCGATGAAGTATATTTTGGTGTCACTATAAACTTTGTGTATGCAAAACCAAGTAATACTCCCAAAACTAACGCAAGAATTAGCCATAGTCTTTTTTTCCAATATTCATATAATAATTCAATCAAGTCTAGTTCTTCGTCCATATTCCTAGTCTCCTTAATTATGTTGATTATTTTTCCTATCAAAAACCGTTGTTATTATATTACATAATGCGCTATTTATCAATAGAAAAGTGGAGATTTTGACACCATTTTTTATTTAGATTTTTGCCTCATTTTAAAGATAAAATAGTAGATGAGACACCCCCATACTCCCCCAATCGTATCTACCAAACAATCTACAAAAGTTCCATTCCTACCTGATACATACGTTTGGTGAAACTCATCCGTTAGAGCGTATAAAAAACAAACTAGCAAAGCAATCGCAATATTGCGCCATTTGTGCTTTTCAAAGTCTCCCAACGCCACTAATATTAAAAGTGCTAAAATGCCATAAATGGTAATATGTGCCACTTTTCGCATGGTGGGATTAATTTTGTATACCACTTGCATAATCTCTTCTTCTGTTTTTAAATGCTTATTGATGTTTAAGTTATAAGCTAATTTGTCAAAAAATGTCACTAGTTCACCCGTAAAAGATCTACTTTGCAAGGTAGACGCCTTGCCATTAGTGGCTGAAAAAGTAAAAATCACACCAAGCCAAAAAGCCACTAGGCCCCAATATAATACTTTTTTAATCATAGATTCACTTCTTTCGTATAAAAATTTTAGTCACGCGCAAAAAGGTCTCTTGTATATACTTTGTCTTTGACACTATCTAAAATAGCATCATATCGATTGGCCAAAATAATTTCAGATTCTTCACAAAACTCTTTAAAATCATTTATCACTCTGCAATCATCAAACGTCTCCGCTTTTAATGTTGGCTCATAAATGACTACTTCCACGTCTTCATCCTTTAAGCGCTCAATTATTTCTTGAATGGCGCTTGCTCTAAAATTATCGGAATCTTTTTTCATGGTTAAACGATACACACCCACTACTTCTGGTGTTTTTTGCAAGACCGTATTTACAATATGTTTCTTTCTGGTACGATTGGCTCTAACAATAGCTCTAATAATATTTTCTGGCACATTATTGTAATTGGCAAGTAGTTGCTTGGTATCCTTTGGTAAGCAGTAGCCACCATATCCAAAAGAAGGGTTGTTATAGTGGTCTCCTATTCTTGGATCTAGCCCTACTCCCTCGATGATATCTTTGCTATTTAAGCCTTTTATCTCGGCATAAGTATCTAGCTCATTAAAATACGCTACACGAAGTGCTAAATATGTATTGGCAAACAGTTTTACTGCCTCTGCCTCGGTACTATTCATATATTTTATGACGATATCTTCTTTTAAAGCACATTCTTTTAAAAGATTAGCAAACTTTTCAGCACGCTCACTCTTCTCGCCCACAATAATTCTAGAAGGATATAGGTTATCATATAGCGCTTTACCCTCACGCAAAAATTCTGGTGAGAAAAAGATATTATCTATTCTATATTTTTGTTTCATACTTTCAATAAAGCCAACCGGAATGGTAGATTTCACCACCATGGTAGTATCTAGTTTTAGCGAGATAACTTTTTGAATGATATCTTCTACACTAGAAGTATCAAAAAAGTTCTTTTCATCATCATAGTTAGTAGGAGTACTGATGATAATATACTCGGCTCCCTCAAAAGCTTCTTTGTAATCTAGTGTAGCTTTTAAATTTAGCTCTTTTTCTTTAAAATATTTTTCAATATACTCGTCTTGAATTGGGCTAATTCTTTTATTAATTTTCTCAACTTTTTCTGGTATCACATCAAGTGCTACCACTTCATTTTTTTGACTAAGCAATGTGGCTAGAGATAAGCCCACATAACCAGTACCTGCAACTGCGAGTTTCATATTCTTATTTCCTTTCATTTTATTATACTATTAACTTTCAACAATATATCTTAACACTTAATTATATCTTTAGAGCCTTTTTGACTTATGACTTTTGCTGGTACGCCAGCGATAGAAACATTATCAATTTTAAACGACTTATTGACAACGGCATTAGCTCCTATTGCAACATTATTTCCAATAGTTATATTTCCAAAAATTTTAGCACCAGGACCTATATAACAATTATCTCCTATCGATGGCGCTTGATTTGTCTTACCAGCTTCAGTTCCTATATTTACACAAACATGGATTCTACAATTCTGTCCTATTACAGAACCAGAATTAATTACTATAGGACCTATGTGAGCAATAGACAAACCAGGTCCAAATACATTTAACGGAATGGAATAGCCTAACATAATCCCTAATTTATGCCTCTTATATTTATAGTATGTGTACACTAATCTATTCACAAAGCCTTTTTTACAATTATAATATAATTCACATTTTCTTAATAAAATCTCATATTTCCAAATATAGTCCCCATGTTTTGGTTTATTTGTCTTTCTGCCAAGCATTTTTTTGTCTTGTAATAAATACTGTTTATAATCATCTATACTTTTAATCATAAAACCTCCATATCATATACCAAATAAAACTTACACAAGTAAAACGGTTTTCATAAGTATTATTTTGTTAATGTCAATTAATCAAACCTTTTAAATTTAACAAGTACTTTGTTTATTTCTATAACTGAAAATACATATTTTATATTTAGTAACCCATAAACAATGCATCCTAAACAAATTTGAATAATTAATCTTATAGCACTATTTATCTGAATATAATTAAACGGATAAATAATAAACAACATAATTACCGATTTTATAAAGAATGGAATCCCCTGAATTATATATTTCTTAATAGGCAATTCTTTTCTAATTGCTATTGCTTGATAAAACATAACAGCAAATTCAGCTGTTATTGTTCCTATACATGCTCCTATACTTCCGTTTGATGGAATAAGTATTAAGTTCATAATCAAATTAGTAATTGCGCCCAAAAAAACTGAGAATATGTATATTTTGTCCTCCTCTCTTGGAATTAAAAATTGAGTTCGTAGGACATTTGCAAATGATATAAACGGTAATGTAGTTGATAGTAGCATAATTAATATACCTGTTTTTTGAAATTCTTCTCCAAAAAAGAATGGCGCAAATCTATATCCAACCCCTATTAATCCAAAAGCCATTGAAAATGACAAAAACATAACAAATTGTATGGATTTTGAAATATAATTTTCTGCTTGAACTTTATCTCCCTTAGAAATAATATTAGACATTCTTGGGAGCATAACAGTCCCAAGTGCAGTTATAAGAGCTAATGGAATATTTATAATCTTTTCTGCATTTTCATAAAATCCCACTTCTAACACGGTTGTTAATGATCCTAGCATTATTTTATCCATTATCTTGTATAAACTTACAGCAATAACAGGAATAAAAAGTATTAAATTTGGCTTTAGATGTACAAACACATCTTTAGTTTGAATTTTGACAAATCTAATTTTTTTCTTTAAAAACCCCCATAGTATTATTTGACTTAAGCAGGTCATCCCCGCCATAATACAAGTATATTTCCAAATATCTGTTTTGGATTTTACAAACAAAAATATCAATAATACAGTTCCTATTTTTACAAAAGTATTTCTAGTAATGGTTTTTTTAAACTCTTCTAAGCCGAAGAAAAACCAATTGATGTCTAACATTGATGAAATAATAAACGCTGATTGTATCAATAGAATTATCTTGTACTGACTATTACACAATAGAACATAGCATATATATATTATTGTCATTATAATTCCCATAAATAATTGCAAGCAGTATATACTCCAAAATGTTTTTGACAGTTCATCTTTATCGTCTCGGACTTTTGCTATAGTTCGATTTCCATAATTATTAACACCTAACATTGTTAATAACATAAAGTAATGTACTATTGAGTATGTATATGAATATATTCCGACCCCATTTGCACCTATAACTCTTGACAAGAATGGAGCTGTTATTAGTGGAATAATAAGGATTAAGATTTGATACATCATATTATATATAAGATTCTTTTTAGGATTCTCCATAAAAACACCACTCTATTTTTTTTGATTTTTCGAAAAAGAAACTGTCTTTATAATTCTTTTTATTCTCATTATAAGTACTTTTTTCCATGAATAAATATTTTCTTTTTTTAATATACTTTTTGCTATTCTAATTTCGTTCTTATCTTTCTTTTTAATTGCGTTATACATTAATTCATAATAATTTGCTATATATATATCCTTTTTGGTTTTTTCGTCAAATGCATCTATTTGTGATTTAAATTTTTCAAGAAATCTATTTTTATTTTCTAGTGCTTTTTCTATACATGGAACATTAATAATATTATCTATATTTTTTACCACTAAATACTCTGGAATAACAGATATAGTTTTTGCTTCCCTCAAATATCTAATAATAAATTCTATATCTTGATTTCTTACAAAAGATTCATCAAATCCATTAATTTTTTGAATCAAATCTTTTCTACATATAATATTGCTACCTGTTCCAAAGAACGACTTTGCCTTTAGTAATTCTAATTCACATTTTTTTCTGTTAATATCAATATCTGGAATCTTTTTTTTGAGAATTTTATTATTATATTTATATACGTATCCACTACATATAAAATCCGGATTAAATTTATTAATATAATCAATTATTTTTTCTATTCTTGATGGAACAAACTCGTCATCATCATCTAAAAATGTTATGTACTCACCTTTGGCTGATGCAATACCAGTATTTCTAGCCGCAGCTCCATTTTTGTTTTTTTGATGCATTAAATATATAACATTTTTATATTTTTCCATTAATTTTATATTATTTTTCCTATATTCTGAATCACTATCATTATCATCTACGACAATTACTTCATAATCACCTTTTTGCGATAATACACTATCTAGAGCCCTAGGTAAATATTCATTTCGTTTATAAGTTGGAATAATGATAGACAATTTCTTATTATTCATATTATCCTCCAATCTATAACTTGTTAGTTTCATATATAGATAAGCCAATGTATATTCCGTATAAAACTGATATTGGATTAATAAAACTGGAGCTTGATGTAGATATTATCAGCATAAATGAAAACAATGATGCCAGTATATATGAATATCTTGATTTTTTATTTAGCGAATATAATATGTTCTTTATCATAAATAGTATAAATGAAATATACGTAAACAATCCCAAAACTCCAAATTCTCCCAATACTGCTGGCCAAAATGTGTCCGTTGCAAAATGTGTTGTCACACGACCCAAACCATATATATTATAAAATCCTAAATTCATATAAATAGGAGAATAATCTGTTACTGCAGAATAAGTACCATAAGTAGCAAAACCATATCCTATAGGGAAATTGTTTTTTGCTATTTTTATACTTTCTATTGTCATCTTTCCTCTAGCTGTATTTTCCATAGAGCCATAGTATTTATAAATACTGTCTCTTGCTAAAAATAATACTAAAAATAAAAGAATAAACATCGTTAAGATTTTTCTTATAATACTTTTATTTATAAAATCATATCTATTTATTGTTATATAAATTAATGCAAAGCAAATTGATTTTGTTCTTAAGGTTAGGCAAAGCATTATTAGACACATCAACTTTATTATGAAACAGTTTTCCTTTTTTTCGTCATTATCCTTATAACTCAATATGGCCAAAAAAAGCACAAGAATTTGAGATAATAGAGCAGGATGATAATAAAATAATTGTAATGATTTTACACCAAACCTATATTCACTAATATTGATAAATGGAATTTGTATAAAATAACTCAATATAGTTACTATAAAAAAAACTATTGAAAGAACCTTAACTTTATTCCTTAAACAAATTATTGTCTTTTCATTATCATTATTTCTAAAAAATGTATAAGCACCAATAATGACAAGGAAAAATTTTGAATTAGTCACTATATCTTTAAGAACTGCTGAAGTTGGCTGCAAATTATATATCAGTGTTCCCAAAAGACCAATGACAAGTAAAAAAAGCATCTTATGTAATATTATTTTTTGTGAAACATCATATTTCATTTTTAGTACACTATATGCGAACATAAAAATAGCAACTAATTCATCAAAACTCGAAAATATTTTGCTAATAAATCCAGTTGTATGCAATGTTAATGGAGACTGAAAAACTAATAATATAGTAATAGTTGTAATTATAAAATCTCTAACTTTAATCTTCATTATTTTCATCCTTTATATCTATTATTTTAGCAAATTTATTAAAGTTAATGGTTGCCTTAAAATTCTCCTCCCAGTATTCTCTAGTTTTTGTTCTTAATTCATCATAGGCATCTTTTTTCATATTTATAAATTTCAATATTTCCTCTGATAAAAGATTATTATCAAAATTTTCTGGTATAATTTTACCTGTTACACCGTCCACAACTATTTCAGAGGTTCCACCTACATCTGTGGCAATACATGGTATACCAAAACTAATTGCCTCCATTATTGATACGGGTAATCCTTCTGTACTACTTACATTTATAAATAAATCAACAGCATTATTCTTATAAAAATCATATACGTCCGGATTTTTAAGATAACCTACAAAATCAAATTTGATTTTCGTTAAATTTTTTTTGGCTAATTCAATCAAATTATTAAGTCCATCGCCATCACCAATGTGATGCCATATTATATTCCTAGTTTGATTTGAGTTATCTATTATTTTTAATGCTTCTACTATGCGTTCAACTCTTTTTAATGGAATGATTCTAGAACAAGACACGATATTAAAGCTATTATTATCTGATCCATGTGAACAACCATGATCATATATTCCTAAATACGATGTAATAATTTTGTGTTCATATCTAGGATACTTTTCCTTTAAATAACAACATCCGTCATTAGAAATACATATGATTCTATCTAATTTTTCCAGTACGTATTCACGACATGGCAAGTAATGATTATATTCATATATATCGAACCCATGTGCTCTCGAAATAGCATAACACTTTACTTTAATAGATGAGAATTTTTCTTTAAGGAGTGTTGCTATTACTGCTGGAGTATATAACCAATAACTATATAAAATGATTTCATCATTAGAATTAAAAGATATTATTTTTTCTAAATCTTCATAAATCATTTTTGAAAAATAGTTTCCTACTGCATAAGCATATGCATCTTTATAATTGCATTTTTTGGCTAGCATAATAGGTAATGATTTCATAAAATAAAAATATTTTTTGTACTTATATTTAGTTGTATTTAATGCTCTTACCACCACATTTTTGGAATCTATATCTCTAGTTTGCGTTTCTGATTTGCAAGCGTTAATCGGATAAATAATAATCTTATCAAAATATTTTGATATTTCATTGATTTCACTTTCAATAAATGTTTCGCCTTTTTCATATGGAAATTTTCTATCAATAAGAACTAAATACTTCATTCTAGCACCTCTTTTTATATGGAAAGCTGTTAATCATTTCTCTTTTTTTATTATCAATCATTTCTTTAGTCAGTTTATAATTATTTTTAACATAGTCAAGACTAACAATATCATCAATATTCATGTCAATATACTCATGTTTTATCCCATACGCAGAATAATAGTCGTCAAACTTAAATCCATCTCCTAAAAGCTTATTCGTTACAACAATATGTATATTAGGTATATTTAAACTATCTGCTATAATTAATCCGTGTAAACTGCTTGAAATTATCGTTTCACATTCAGCTATTTTACGTGTTACATTTATCGGTGTATCTTGTACATCTATAAATGTTGAATTTGGAAATCTTTCGCATAATCTTTTAAAAATTTCTTCATCTTTCTCTTTATAATGTGCTATTATCCCTACACTATATTTTTTTTCAATTTTTTCATTTTCAATAAGACATGATGCCAAAATGCCCGCATCACCTAATGTAATCTTAATTTTTTTCCCAATTAGTTTTTCAATTCTATTCTTACTCAATTCTCCACGTACTGCACAAAAAAGTGTGTTTTTGTATAAACTCTCATCTTTTTCTTTATATGAAACAAATCCTGTTCCCCATATATATACATTTTTTGATAAAATCTTAGATATACTCTTTAAAGCTTTTTTCCACATCGGTCCTTCCAAAGTATAATTACCCAAACCGCTTCCTATACCACTTAATTCGCCAAACAGATAATTTCTTCTAATCACTTTATATCCAAATAAATTTTCTATTATATCTCTATTTAACAAATCTCCCATATTGGGTACTTTTGCATAATACACTTTAATTTTATTCACATTATCCATCCTACTTTTCATCAATAAATTCTTTGATACTCTCAATAATTGTATCTGTATTAGATACATATGTTTTATAATCTTTGGTTTTGACTTCTTTGAGTTTTGTTTCCAAATCATCTAACTCATAGCATGGTTCAATAAAATTCAGCTCATCAAATTGTTGAATTAACTGTATTTGATGATCATCTACGTGTTCACCATACTTAGCAAGTCTTGGGGTCGCAAT
>DBWQ01000023.1:100162-104080 GCA_002308995.1 Clostridiales bacterium UBA1234
ACATTCGTCAAGCTTTTGGTTAAACTCATCTTGCGTCATAAAATCAGTATATTGATAGTTTTGAGGCTTATAATCACTTGCCCCTACTTGTGCAAATACTTCTTCTGTAATAATCCCTTGTTGAATTAGTTCATCTATTTTCTTTAATAATCGATTAAACTGAAACTTTTGGGAGCCAACTGTCACAAAAATCATTAATAGATCCCTCCCTTATAAATTGCTGTAGGATAAAATTCTTTCATTTGAGGCCATTGTACATAAAATTGGTCAGCCCATTTTCTTTTATAAACAAGCTTTCCTGTCATCGTTGGGCTATTAATTTTGGCAAATGACTCAATATAAATCACTTTTCTTTTAAACAAATGGCCTAAAAAAATCATAGGGATAGCTGCTAATACACCTGTGCTAATAATCACATCTGGTTTTTCCTTGATAAAAACGAATAATGATTTAAAAAATATGCAAATCATTTTTAGTGGAAATAGTTTTTCTTTTCTATTTACTTGAGACACATAATAATTAATTTTTTTATCATTTTGATTATACTTTGTTTTTTCTGTTACAATAAATACCTCATAATCTTCAGATAGCTTTCTAAGCATCAATAATTGCTCAAAATGTCCCCCAGATGATGATACTAAGCAAATCTTCTTTTTTCCCACCATATCACTTCCTTTTTATCGATACGAAAAACTCTATTTAACAAAGACAAAGTGTTAATATAGAATGAACGCTTTAAATCCACCTTCTATTAACACTTCTTTCATTTGCTTTTATTACAGAAAAACAATCATTTCTTCAATTCCATATTGTTTTTCATTTTATATTTATGTAATTTACAATGTAGCTTTTGTGTATTAATTCTATTTAGCACCTTTTTTCTTTAATACTACTGAAAAGGTTTTAAAGAATATTTTTAAGTCTAAAGGAATACTGGCATGTTCTGAATAATAATTTTCAAGTTCAAGTCTCGTGGTAAATGCGGTTTCCGACCTTCCCGATACCTGCCAATATCCTGTTAGCCCTGGCTTTGTTTGTACAATGGTTTGATAGTAACTTCCCATATCTTCTTTTTCACGTGGTAAATATGGTCTGTTGCCTACCAAGCTCATCTGTCCTAAAAAGATGTTGATAAGTTGTGGTAATTCATCAATGGAAGAACGGCGTAAGAACTTACCTATTTTGGTAATTCTTGGGTCATCTTTTAGTTTTTTATTGATAGAATATTCTTTTCTTGCTTCTTCATTTTCTTCTAAATATTGAAACAATGCTTCATCTGCATTAGGAATCATGCTTCTATATTTATAAAAATTAAACTCTTTGCCATATTGGCCAATTCTTTTTTGCTTAAAAATGACACATTCGTGATCCCCAGAAAGTACATAGGATATTTTGATTATCAGTGTAATTGGTAATAAAAATACTAAACCAAAAGCTGATGCCACGATATCAAAAACACGTTTTGAAAATAGATAGATGTTTTCAAAACTACTTTCTAGTATGCCTTTACTATATGTAATTGTCTTTGTATCCCCTGTTACAAAAGAACTTAGCTTTGTTACTACGATAATTGGCACCATCATGATAATGACAAATAGCGATACGAATATCGCAAGTGTTCTTTTACAATAATGCTTAATGAGATTTACCCATCTAGTGGTGCTAGAAAAAGGTCTCATTAATTCTATATTTTTTTGAGAGTCTATTTGGGATTTTTCGTCCTCTTTTGTAACATCCTGAGTTTCTTCTGTTAATGGTTCTTCATTAACAAAAACTCTCTTCCTTAAAGGAAGAGTCTTATCCAAAGTGCTCATGCATGCTCTCTCCATCTTTATTTTTATATTTTAACCATTTCCTTTATTTACCCAGAAATCGTCTTTTGTATGTTATCATATTTATGTTAATTATTCAATATTTTTTTGTTTTTTTATTGAAAAAAATTGTGAATATTTTGTGTGTTAACATAATATAAAATTTGGGTAAAAGAAAAGGTGCTTTTAACACCTTCTCTTTACGGATTGACCCAATATCGTTCCAACTTTATTTTTCCATTTTATGGAGCAATATACTTCATGTTAGAGGCTGTTCCATCTAAGTTTACTGTTAATTCTACTGATTCTCCATTAGTAAAATCGATGCGGTATGATTTGCCTGTGGCAATATCTCCTATAGAAACCGTATTGCCATCAAAATCTACCAAAGATGTGGATGCATTGACATAGCTTTTTTCCCCAAATGGATATGGAGGCCAGCAAAATACATTTCCCTTTGGAGTTACATAGTAAGATGCTTCCATTTTTCCCATGACTAATTCTGTTTCTATTGTTGGCAAATACTTACTTCCAAATTGTCCATTTTTATCAATTTCGGTGATGGCTTTCACTGCTTCTGGCATTGGAAGCCATTTAGCCTCATTTTCTTCACTGCCAGAAAATTCTTCAATATTTCCTCCGCGTGCCACAAAATTAAATCTTTGTGCCGATGCCTTCATGGCAAGACCTTTTATAGCAACCTCTGCTGCTGCATTCTCGGCAGCTATTATCACATCATCTCGTAGTTGACTCATTTTTTCTGCAAATCCTGTAAATTGTGCTTGTCCACCAAGGTTTAGTTCATATGGGTTATGGTACACATCTTCTACTCTCACGGTTTCGCTTGCTTGTGGCACGGTGATGGTAACATCGTTATTGTATTTTTCTATTGTAGCGTTCATATCCATTAATACTGCTGTTTTGACACTATATGGCTTTCGAATTAACTCCCAATGAACTTTTACTCCTTTTTCTACATGGTCTTCTATGGTTATCTCTGCTTTAAGGTCTAAAGACATATTTTCATCTTCTAGGGTTTCTTTTACTGTTTCCATTGTTAATCTGCCATTGTAGGAGGCATACAAAATATCTGCAAGGTCATCATTATCTAAGGCAAATGTATAGATGGTTTTTCCATTTTTCTCTTTCATTGTAAAGTTTTCATTACTAAAGATGACTGCAACAGCATCAACCAATGATTGTAATTGCCAATAAGTTTCAGTACTTAGAACGTCTTCTGTTAACAAAGAATCTAATATTTCTGCTATAGATTGCTTTTGGTTTTGCATTGCTATCATGAGTTCTGAAAGCTGCATCGCCTCTTCATCCTCTAACGTAATGGCTAACCATTTGTTGTTTGGCATGTTTTCCAAGCCTTCCACTTGTGAAAGTGAATCAGATTTAAGATAAACCTTGGATTCCTCCATGTCTATAATAAAACTTCCTTCTATGGATTCTGGCATCTCTCCCATAGATTCTTTCGCATCTTCTCCCTCAGCTTCTACTCCAATTGTGCCATCAAGTTGTATGTTGGTTCCATCAAATTTGGTGTTTCCCTTTGCAGTAAAGGTAGCACTATTTTCGATGCCGTATTCTTCGGTAAGTAACTTATAGGTGATTTCCATTGGCATTTCCACTTTTGTGATGGTTTCAAAGTCACGATTTAAATACGCATAAAAGTTGGGTGCTTTTTCTTTAATTTCTTCCTCTACAAAACTGGTATCTATGATGATAACCGTTTTGTCCCATTGATCCCAGCCTACTGTTTTGTCTAAACTCTCGGCAATGAATCTAACTGGTACCAAGGTTCTGTTATCTACAATGGTTGGTTCCGAATCCAAAAGGATTTCCCTCTCCACTCCATTTTGCGTCACTTTGGCAAGAGTGTTGTTAATTTGAAGGGTGATGATTGTATCTTCTTTGGTGGCTGTGATAGTTTTAGTAGTTCCATCCCACTCAACTTTAGCACCAAATGTTTCAAAAATTTTTCTCATTGGTACCATGGTTCTGTTGTTGATAATTTTTGGGTTAACAACATTTCCTTGTTCATCGGTAAAATCTAAATTTTGTCCATTAAATTGCACGGTAATTTCTGATGGTGAATTGC
>DBWQ01000023.1:104139-104283 GCA_002308995.1 Clostridiales bacterium UBA1234
AGCATCATGATAAAACATACTAAAACAACTACTCCTACTAATTTTTTCATTTTAGTTCCTCCTTTTTGATTTGCTGACCATTCTCACATGCATGATTATGCATGAATGAAACAAGATACATTGGCATTGCATATATCACTGGTA
>DBWQ01000023.1:104322-120748 GCA_002308995.1 Clostridiales bacterium UBA1234
GATGGCAGGATAAGGACGATGCCTTTTCCCTTCTTTTCGAATACAAAATACATGAATAAGTATAGCATCACCCAAAAGCAAACACCACTATCACAAAAGATGCTAACGATTGGCATGTTTTCAAAACAGTTGATATATATGCTTAAGGCTTTTTTGCCGTTGGGATGCATCACACTTTCATCAAATAGTTTGTCTTTTTCAGAATTATTGGTTCGTATATATAACCCACTTTCTTCTTCGATGGCTCCCGGATAAAAATACTCAAAGGCATTGTTAAAGGTAGCATACACATAGGTAAGTGGATGTTTGAAAAACATTTTTAGCCATATGCCAAAATAGGCTTTTAAATCCTCCGGCGTGCCATGATAGGTGCCTTTGACATTATCGCTAAGACGCGGATGATATCTTTCGCCTATAGCATCATAGTTTAACACGCGTGAGATGACTTCTTTTTCTTTTGGGGTGATATCCCCCGAAAAATCTCTTACCACTCTCGCCGTTTGCTGAAATGGAATGGAAAGTGCCTCGGCAATTGGTGGCTTGCCAATGCCTTTCATTTGAATGAAAGCGCTATATCCTTTTAAAAGTACTACCGAAAGTACCATCATCCCTGATAAAATAAGGTTCTTTTTATCTTTTTGCATAAGGGCATAGATAAGTACTCCTACTAACGTAAAGTACAATATATAAATGCCATTACTACGTGAGATTCCCATTAAAAATGCCGATAGCACAAGCATGGCATACTTCTTTTTTTGATGTTCTTGTAATAAAAAGATTTCAATAAAAATGGCAATAAACCATACTACCATGCAAGAAAAAATAGCATCCTTCACGATAGCTGTTAAATACCTTGGATAAATGGTGGCTACCCCATAAATAAGTGGTACCAACACTTTAAACGTGGCACTTACCTTCATCTTACACACAACATACACCGAATAAGAAAGGCATAATGCACATATTACCATTTGGCATAGCACAAGCATAAAGCCTGCAACCGAATTACTATGAAATAGATTCATACCAAACTGCAATACCTTGCCAAAAAACATGGTGGAGGCAATGGGCCAAGTAATATTGATTTTTTCTCTGCCAAGCCCCTCTAACATTTGATGATACGCATCCCACTCAGAAACCATCGGATAACGAATGATGGCATATGGAAGCCACAAAAGCATGATGATACCAAATGATACCCAAAATGGATGCTTTTGATACAATTGATACCATTTTGTTTGCACTAGTTTTTCATCTTGTATATGTTGTAATAGCCATTTCGCCAAATATTTAATCCATCTAAGTAGATGAACTGTAAAAATAGTAAGTAACACCGATGATAGTAAAAAGAAAATAAGAGAAATAGCACTACTCGTGATAAACACCGCAGAATCGGTGGCATCAAAGCTACTTGCTACCAACATAAAAATGCTAAAGATACTGCAAAATACTTTTTCGTACCATTTGATAGAGATATCTTCTGGCTTTTTAAACCTTAAGAACCATACAATGAAAAATACAAAGGTGCTACTTAGTGGGCTTGGGAAAAAGCCATTCACCACAAGTCCATAAGATTTGGTATTAAGTGCTAAATACAATAAGGCTAGTATTTCGTTTCGATATATTTGTATGGCTAAATAATCGATGATGGCAAATACAATATTCATGTTCTCACCTATTTTTCATTTTTTAATCTTTTATATGCATCACTACTTGCTATTAAACGCATTTCAAAATCTTGTTTGTTTTTATGATGAATGGTTTTTAATTGTAGCCCTGTGAAAAATGCTTGTAAGGCTGCAATCATGGTAAAAGCACAAACAATGAGGGTTGGAACTTTTGGTACCAAACCAGTTTTATAAAACTCGATAGCAACTGGAATAAAGAACCCAATGGAAAGTAGTGTTAAAACTAAGGACACCATTCCCCAAAAAAGTAGTGGTCGATAGTTGGCACATAATTTGGCAATGGTTTTTAATACTTTAAACCCATCAGAATACGTGTTAAGTTTGGATACACTTCCCTCTGGACGATCACGATATTCAATGACCATATTCTCGATATACATGTTTTTATCTAAGGCATGCATAGTCATCTCGGTTTCAATTTCGAATCCTTTAGAAAGTACTGGGAAGGTTTTGACAAATTGATAACTAAACGCACGGTAGCCTGTCATGATATCGCGAATGTTGGATTTGAAAATGTGGTTGATACTGCCTCTCACTAAGGTGTTGCCAAAGTTATGAAATGGGCGTTTATTCTCGGTAAAATAGGTAGATGACAAGCGGTCACCAATGACCATATCCACGCCTTTCTCTAATACTAAGTTGGCCATTTCTCTCCCACATTCAGCAGGATAGGTATCGTCACCATCTATCATAATATAGCACTCGGCATCGATTTCGCGAAACATTCTACGAATGACGTTTCCCTTGCCTTGTTGGTGCTCATAGCGAACCACAGCACCTGCTTTTTTGGCTATTTCATCCGTTTTATCAGAGGAATTGTTATCGTAGACGTAGATAGTTGCCTCTGGAAGTTCCTTTTGCCAATCTTTGATACATTTTTCTACCGTTTTGCTCTCGTTATAACATGGAATTAATACTGCAATTTTATCCATAAACTCATTCCCTTTCTACTTCTAAAACTTCTTTTATTCATTATATTTTAAAGTATTAGATAAATCAAGTAGGAAAACGGCAATCAAAAACGATTACTACTCGCTCCACTTAGGCAATCAAAAAGAAGAAACATATTGAAATGCGACGAAAGATTTCATATATCTTTTTGAAACCCCATCCTCCCCGCTTTTGGAAAAATCAAACCCCTCTATGCCTCAGTTCACCCAATACTCGATTGACCGAGTTTTGATTTGGTGTGAACTGATACGGCAAGAGGGGCTTTGTTTTCCCATCTCTGTCATACTTCTAAGATAAGCAAAATAATAATACCGATGATAGCCGCAAAGATGGCAACATACTTTTTGAGGCTAAGCTTTTCTTTTAAGAAAACCCGCGAGAGTATCATCGACAAGATGCAGTAAGAACCTACAATAGAGGCGCTGATGGTGGAATCATTTGCCATGGCAAAGACATAAAAGAACTGGCCGGCTGTTTCAAAAAGTGAAGCACCAAACTTTTCTTTTTCTTTGAACAGGTTGAAGGGTTCTTTTTGGATAAGCAGATATACCATCGCACCAATTGCAAAGAGTAAGAAGGTTAGCTCGTAGGCTACCAGAGCATTATCCTCAGAAATGAGTTCGAGTTTATCCAAATAAATCGCATCCAAAAAAGTACCTAATCCATCTAGTAAGCAGTATACAATCGGTAAAATGATGGCTAAGATTTTGATTTGCTTTTTGGTGTTCACATCGATGGTTAGCTTGCGTTCGTCTAAATCTTCTTTCCTCTCTAGCATACAAATATAAAAGATAGAAAAGAAGATAAGTACAAAGGCCAAATAAGCAAGGTATGGCAGACGTTCTCTAAAGAAGATGACAAGTAAAAGTGAAGTAATCACTCCACTGGTGTTTTGCACGGGGCTTGCAAGTGATAGCTCAATATACCGAAGACCTTTGTAGCCTATCACCATTGAGCTAATGTAGCAAAGTGAAACGGGCAAATAATAGACAATTTCGAGAGGCGAAAGGCTAACGTGTTTGATCATCGCATAGATGATGGCATGAATGCCCATCACCAAGCCTACGATGATGCCGGTTAGCAAATCACTGTGCTTTTGCTTTCTTTCGTTTCCTTTTTTGTAAAAAAGGTCGGCAGTGCCCCAGCACAAAAATGTGAGTAAACTATAGAGCATGGTTTTTCTCCTTATCTTGAATTCATTGATTGGTATTAGAGTAACATAATTTTTATCATTCGTAAAGTGTTTTGCTGGTTTTTCGTTGACTTTTATGGCTTTTTTCCATATAATGTTAGTAGTTATGCGTGTTTGAAAGTGCTGATTCTAATAGAAAGGATTCTCCCCTATGGGAGTGGTATAGCAAATGAAATCTTTGAAAACTTTAAAAAATTTAAAAGCGAAGGTATCTTCACTTTTTCAAAATAAAATCTTGTTTTGGGTGATGCTTTTTTTGTTTCCAGCTATCCTCGTTTTGATGATTGAACTCATTCATACCCAAAGTATTGGCACGGCCTTTGGTTGGTGCTTTTCTCATTTTGATTTGTTTAGCATTACCTATATTTTTTACGGGCTTCTTTTACTATTTTGGTATGCTATGATTGGCAGTATTCCAATTGCTACGCTTGTTACCTCTTTCTTAGGCATTACCATCTCGATTATTTCTTATTTAAAAACCATGATTCGAGGAGATGTTCTTGTTTACTCGGATATCTCGCTCATTAATACTGGAGAAGAAATTTTTAGCTTTGTCAAAGCAAGTATGTTTATGAACCCTGCGATGATAACAAGTTTTATTTTTATCTTGGTAAGTACGCTTTGTTTTATAGCTATGCGTAAGCTTGCCCATATGAAGCTTTTCAAGAGAATGATTTTATTACTGATTTCTGTAAGCAGTTTTGCCTTTATTTTTTTTAGTAGTACCTCCTTTAATAACATTCTTCCTCACTTTGGCATTAGTAATACTTTTACCTTTTCTGCCAATGATGATTATGCCCAAAAAGGTGTCACTATGGGGCTTTATTATAACTATTTAACCTATGAGGTGGCAGAACCTTTTAACTATCAATTAAAAAGTGTCAGTCGTATCATTGAGAACTTACCTAATAATCCAACAAAAGAAATCAAACAAGAAGAACTTCCTAATGTAGTGGTAATCATGAGCGAGTCTTTTATGGATATTACCAAACTACCACAAGTAACCTTTAGTAAAGATCCCATTCCTACTTTTCATGAACTACAAAAAAACAATCTTTCTGGCACACTCATTTCGAGTACCTATGGTGGTGGCACTTCTAACATAGAGTTTGAAGTGTTTACAGGAAATACAATTGCCTTTATGCCTTATGGGCAAACCATTTTTACTGGTGCTAAAGATATTTTTCAACGTGATATTCCTACCATTTTAAAAGACTTTAAAAAAGCGGGTTATACGGTTTCATCCATTCACCCCTATTTAGAAACGTTTTATGATAGAAACAATATTTACCCTACTCTTGGCTTTGACAAATCTTATTTTATTGAGGATTTACAAGATGTTCGTCGTGACGGCATTTATGTCTCAGATGAATATTTAACGGATAAAGTATTAGAAATTTTAAATGCCTCGGATGGACCAAATTTTGTGTATGCACTCTCCATGCAAAACCACTTGCCATATAACGGTACCAAATATAATCATCCTTCTCCCTCAACAATTTCCTCAAATGTGCTTTCAAAAGATTCTTATGCAGGGCTAGATGCTTACGTACATGGAGTGGCAGATGCGGATGCAGCACTTGGTAAATTAATTAAAGCAGTTCAAAAAAATACCAAACGTCCTACCGTGATTTTATTTTATGGCGATCACTTTCCTTCTCTTAATCAAGTATTTTATGAAACTGGCTATGTTTCTACAACCAATACCGCCGAATGGAATGTAGAAGAACTCTTTAGAATGCATCAAATTCCATTTGTGCTTTATGACACGCGTAGTGTGAAGCCACAAAATGTGGGCATGCTTGGTGCTCCGTTTTTAGGGAACTTATTATTAAATTATGTTGGCATTGAAAAATCGATTAATTTTGATTTTTTAGATACCATCACGTTTACTTCCATTCGTAGTAGGCTCTTTGTTGATGGAGCGGAAAATCCTCACTCGATTCCTACTGTCCAATACCAAAGAGATTTAGGGCAATATGAAACACTTCAATATGATATCTTATTTGGAAAAGAATATTATAAAAAGGTAAAAAAGCAAGGAGAAATAGATGATAGTCAAACAGAGAATGAATTACATTAATGATGTTTTAAAAGAAAAATATGGAGAAAGAACGTTAAAGATTGGCATTGATGGTGGCTTTACTTGCCCGAATCGTGATGGTAGTAAAGCATTTGGTGGTTGTGCGTTTTGTAGCACGCGTGGTAGTGGTGAACATTTAAAAAGTGTTCCCATTCATGAACAGTTGGAATCGTATTTCTCATCTTACAAAGCTTCTCGTGCCAACTCGTTTATCCTCTACTTTCAAAACTTTAGTAATACATATGATACGATTCCTAACTTAAAAGAAAAATATGAGGAAGCTATTGTTGGTGCCAATGAAATAATCCGCCAAAAATCTTTGAACAAAAAAATAGTGGGGCTCTCCATTGCGACAAGACCTGATTGTATCAGTAAAGAAGTTTGCAAACTACTCTCCTCTTACCAAAATAAGCTAGATGTTACCGTAGAGCTTGGCTTGCAAACGGCAAATGATGCCACGAAACAAAATTTAAACTTGTGTTAT
This sequence comes from Clostridiales bacterium UBA1234, assembly GCA_002308995.1. Classification (GTDB taxonomy): domain Bacteria; phylum Bacillota; class Clostridia; order TANB77; family UBA1234; genus UBA1234. The sequence continues at coordinate 110,721 of DBWQ01000023.1, forward strand.
ACGAATGAAGATTTTTTAAATGCAGTCATGCTTCTTCAAAAATATCACATCGATATCGTTGCACATGTGATGGTGGGGCTTCCTTTTGAAACGCACGAGGATCTTTTGAAAACCGTCCAGTTTTTAAATGGTATTCCAATTCAAGGAATCAAAATTCATTCCACCTATGTGGTAAAGAATACGAAATTGGAAGAAATGTATGTAAAGGGTGAGTACTCTCCTCTCTCTTTAGAATCTTATTTACAAGAAGTGATGTTTATTATCTCGCATATCAGAAAAGATATTGTGATTCATCGCATTTCTGGGGACGCGCCAAAAGAACTCCTTGTGGCACCAGAATGGAATCGTCATAAAAAATGGATATTAAATGGTGTGATGAATCGTTTAGCAAAAGAAGATATTTGGCAAGGCATGGAGTATCAAAAAACCGATACGTGATCAAGCGTATCGGTTTTTGTTTGGTTTATTTTCATGTGTATGTGTGGCTATTAAAGAACACCACTTAGGTTAAAATGCGATTTGGTTTACGATGTTTCCTTCTAATGTTTTTAACGTGATTTCAGTTTCAGTAATGATTAAATAGCATCGCATATTCGTCCCACGTGGATAAGTGGGAGACCCGGGATTTGCTAGAATCATATCGTTTTGCTTGGCAAGATATGGCACATGCGTATGCCCTTGCACAAAAATATTTCCGGCAATACGGTGGCAAATGATACATGTTGTAGCGATTACCATGTGTAATAGTAATTACTTGATTTCCAATGTATAAGTTATCCGTGTCATACATCTCGGTATCTAATCGTTGTTCTAGCATTTGATTATCACAATTCCCACGAATGATTTCTAGCTCAGAAGACATTGGGTTTAATAGACTTGCAATTTCTTCGTTATCGGGAAAATTGGATGCCGATAAATCTCCCAAAATCACTAGTTTTTTGGCTTCTTCTTTTTCATAAATGGTTAAAATTTGTTTTAGAATTTCGATATTTCCATGAATATCGGCTGTTAATAAATATTTCATTCCTTCACACTCTTTTATAAGCTACTATCTTGATATACCGTAACGCTTCTTAAAACAATGGCAAGTGATTGCTCGATGGTACTTGGATTTAGCCCACCAAACTGATTCTCGCCAATGCCTTTGATGATATCAAAGCCAGCCATAAAATATACCGCATTTCTTCCCCAATCATGTAACACATCATCATCTGCAAATGGTGTCATCACTGGTAAGCCATTTTGAATTTCAATGCCAGCTATGAACAAAGTTCTCGTTAGCATGGTTGCCATTTGCTCTCTGGTAATTTCATGATCTGGTGAAAAGGTATCCTCAGAAGTACCCTTAGTAATCCCTAGTTGATATGCCTTTAATACTTCTTCATCATCGGTATCAATAAATGGATTTACCAAAGAAGGTGTTGCTTGCTTCTTGCTAATCACTTCATAAAGTTTTACAGCAACGGCTACAAAATCTTTTCTGGTAATCTTCTCTGTAAAATCTTTTTTGGCAAGTGTATTTGGTATTAAGCCTTCCTTTTCTGCTTTGATTAATTCTTCTTTTGCCCAATCAGAGGCATTGGACCAAATGTGTTCTTCTTGTTCTTGCTGATTACTCGTATTTGTGCTAGAGGATGAACCTCCAGAAGAGGAACCTCCTCCACCTGATGTTTTTCTAGGAATGGTTACTTGCTTTTTGGTTAGCTCGTTGGTTGCATTTTCATCATCAAATAATTTTTTGCAAACTTCGCAACGATAGTGTTCAATATTACCTGCTGCTTTGGTGGTAGCTTCGACTCTTTCAACTTTTATTAAGGTATGAGAATCTTTCCACAAAATCTTTAGGGTTATATCATTATGTACGGTATACTCTGTGCCAACTTCTATTCTTTCTCCTTCAATTTCAACTGCATCAAATACTTTGCATTGTGGTGGTATCACAAAAGATTCGTCTGGCTCATAAATTGTAGCTTTGGTTTCGCCTGGGACTTCCTGGCTTCCTAGATAAACTTCGCCTTCCGTACCACCGTTTAAATCTACGGTAATTTGATAATTATCTACAATGGTATAAACATCTATATCAATAGTGTCACTCGTGATGTTCGTGTACATTAAATCAATATTATCATTGATTACTAAATCAATTGTGTCACTCATTATATGTTTTTCATCAACTTCATAGCTAATATGCAAACGATAAATGTCACCAGGTACAAACTCTGTTACTGGATCACCTGTTGTTGTTTGCCACTCTATGCTTGCAATAGAAGCACCTCTTGTTACAATAGTCACATTAGAGGTGTCAATTGCTCCATTGACAATTTTGTTAGTGATACCTTCCACTGTAATTGCCTTAATTTCTATGACATCTGGTACTGGAATTGTCATCTCAAAATAACATGATGTTTCTCCTTCTTCTAGGCTTTCTATTTGGAAAGAATAATCCAGAGTTGCTCCCATCAAAACGCCTTCTAACACAGCCACATCTGGATAACAGTATCCTTGAATCAATTCAAAATCTTTTAAATATAGTCGATACGTTTTTTCACCTTCAAAAATTTCAGAAGCTTCCATTACTTTATCGTCCGTCACATTATACCAATACATATTTTCACAAGTCATAGGAGCATCTTCAATTAGCTGTACTGCTCCTGGAACTTGCTCTATTGTTGGATTTTCAGAAATAACCACTAGTATTTGAGTAATCGGTGTTGGTGGAACTTCTTTCCACTGTACATATATAGTTACATCCTCTTCTACAATTTGTGTTTCGTCAATAGGATTTCCATTTTCTTTGGCATCTACCAAGCAATCAAATTCCATAGAATCATCTAGATACTCATAAGAATAATTTTGTGGCAAAATTTCAGCTAGAGTTTGTCCTTTATACCCCACATAATCTTCTGTTTTCACAACACCATCATAATTGTAATCAACAGTTACGGTTACAGGAATGTCTTCGTAGCATAGGGCATACACTTTAAATGGTTGTGTTAGTTTTATAACCAAATTTGGAATGTTTTCTTCTTTTCCTTCTTCCAAATACACATCATATTCTTTGTCATCATAATCCACTAATTTGGTTCCTTTTGGAGAATCTAAATGCCAACCTTCGAATATGTAACCATCATTAACAGATACCCTCATCACCACTGTTTCAGTATTCGAATATGGAATGAATTTATCGTAACTATTGGCTGTGAGATCAGTGCTTGACAAGCCTACCAAAGCAGCACTAATTGGGGAACAATAAATTTGTATATGCACATACCATTTAGCATATAAAGTGATGTCTCCCGAAATAGGTTCTGTGTCTACGTGAAACTCGTGATCAAGTTCTGGTGTAGTATGCCACTCAAAAATATCCATTCCTTCTGGTTTATCGATTTCAGGTATTTGCACGAGTTTACCTTGTTTCACTTGCTGTGGTTCAGGTGCTTCTACTTCAAAATTTCCTAAATCAAATGTAACGGTATAGGTTGGAGCAGTGACTGTAGTTCTAATAATATAAGCATTGTATGTACTCCAATATTCAGTTGGCATTCCATTAATAGTAACTGTTACATCACTTGCAAGTGAATACCCATGACTGGTATCTGGAAATACCTTTAAGCAAACAGCATACTCTTCTCCATCTTCAAAAATATCGACAGGTGCAAGCCATCTATTTTCACTATAACTGTAATATGATACTACCAAATCACAAATGTCTAAAATATCTGCTTCTGCCTCTGAGGATGCCACTGCCCCATAAGTTGGCATCAACACATTTGTTGCTTCAACCGTATGAATGGTTTTATCTTCAGCAGCCATTGCTACCGTCATGCTCATCATCATTACTATACTGATGATAAAAGCAACCCACCAATTAATTCTTAATCCTTGCTTCATCTTTAGAAACTCCTTTCAACTTCAAATTCAAATTGAATTTTGTTTTTCTTTTGCACTATTACTCTCCTGTGTTAAATAAAACATCAATTGTTAGCTCATAACTACTGGTCATTTTGGCACCTGCAATGGTATCGTTTGTATCATTATGGAACCATTGCCACTCTAAGGTGTACATATCTTGTTTATTAGTTCTTATATCTTTGTAACTTGTTTTTAACTGACTAGCTGTTACCCACGTGTTTTGATTGCCTACCACAAAACTACCATTGCATTTTAAACGATATTTCATGTTAATAGGATACTGGCTTTTATCTTGCATTTGTATGTAGTAGTTTGCTTTACGATTCGAATTATTCTTGACGTAAAATGTATATTCACCAGAAGAACCTGGCGCAATTTTGGTGTTGCCTTGTACCCTAGAATTTTTAAAGATGTCTAGTTGTTCTTGATAATTAAACTCACCATTTTTATCATACACAATGACTTTTCCGTATTCATTCTCGTCTTCTCCAGGATTATCGTCTATTGGAAATCCCGTTCTATCAATCACAAATGGTGGACGCGTATCTTCTGAAGATTGCTCCCCAGATTGGGTTTCTCCTATTGCTTCTGCTTCGCCACTTGACTGATTATTTTGATTTTCAGATTGTCCCTCATGATTATTTGTTGTTTCGGATTGATTGCCACTTCCACTGGTATTTCCAGATTGATTGCCATTACCATTTGCAGTTCCAGATAGATTAGCATTACCATTTGGGTTCCCAGATTGCCCGTCACTACCATCTTCTATATTTTCTGTTTGACCATCATTGTTATCATTGACTCCTGTTTGACCTGTTGGCAGATTTTCATTTTGTTTGTTATGATTCAAAACCGTTAAATAATAGTCTTTAAAGAAGTCATTATTTAATAAACTTAAATCCAGTTTTCCATGAATGCCAGCTGATTCTGCTGCATTTTCTGTAAATTGCCATCCTACTACTTTTTGAAAATATTCTTTTGAATATTCAACTGTATCCGTTCCACCACGATTAATCTTTGTATTTAAGACACTATTTTCGATGTTATCTGGATTTTCTCTATTCTTTTGCTCTTCTTCCTCAATATACTCTGGATAAAAGGCATCTGGAATTTGGCCATCTTCTGGATACATTGCCGTCCAATATACGGTATTTAAATCTTTTAAATAGGTTTCAATTCTAGCACCATTTGCATATACCATGCTTTCTATTCCTTCTTGCTTTAATAAATCAATCAATTGATTCACTAAAGGAACTCTTGCTTCCCATAAGTTGTCACTTCTACCTTCTCCGTGTTGGTATTCCATATCGATTGTCATAGGTAAAACTGCAAAAGTACTAGGATTTTTCTGATAATAGTTTTTAATGAATTCGGCTTCTTCTATAATTTCTTGCTCCGTGATTGCCTCATCCACAAAATAATAGCCATAAGGAACTCCCAAATATTCACAAGCATCTGCAAAAATACCTACATGATTATCTGGATAAATGTTACCCTCTGCGCCATATCCTCTTCCTCCTATGCGTAAAATGGCATAATTAAAATGATTCTCTAATAGATACAATTCATAGTCTTCAGAGGTTTTAAAATCAGTTGGATAATTAAAGGATGATACATCAGAAGTAAGCGAATAATTGGCGGTTTGATCAAAGACAAAATAACTTGCATCTTCACTTGCAAGGTAGCCTTGTTGTCCCTCCCATAGAGCAAAATAGTACGGAAAACCTTCTTCTAGTATCACACTTCCATCGTTTCTAAGTTGTAAATTTTCTGTAGGAATCGTAATGTGGGTACCTCGTTTTAAGATAGCAATGACTTCTGTTTTTTCTTTATCGCGATAAAAATACGTATCCTTTGTCACAACAGCATGAATTCCGTCTCCTTCAAAATAATATGGTCTTTCTGTGATTGTTTGTGAAGGATTCTCTATCACGGTTTGGTTATCTTCTTGCTCTCCTGATGAAGTATTGACTTGCTCCGTTCCTTGTGGACTTACTACTGGCTGAGAGCCCTTTTTCTTTTGATAAACGCCACATGCCTTTAAAAGTAGTAATATGATGATAATAATAATGATAAGACGTATGATTCTATTTCTTCTTTTTTTATTATCTTCCATGTTCACACCTCAATTTCTTGAAAAATACTTCCTAAAGATTGATTCATGACTAAACTTGCCATTTGGTCATATGGCGTTGTGCTACGATTAATAATCACTAAATTCTTTCCGTGAAAATAACGGATGAATCCACTTGCTGGATAAACCGTGAGTGATGTACCTCCCACAATGAGCATATCAGCATCAAGTAATGCCTCAATACTTTGGGAACAAATCTCCTGATTTAGTCCCTCTTCATATAATACCACATCTGGTTTAATGATGCCACCACATTCACAAGTAGGAACGCCTTCTACGTTAAACACCGCTTCTGGTCCATAAAACTTTTTGCACTGCATACAGTAGTTACGAAGAACACTACCGTGAAGCTCATACACCGTTTGAGAACCTGCCTTTTGGTGGAGTCCATCAATATTTTGGGTAATGACTGCAGTAACCTTTCCGTGCTTTTTCTAATTCTGCAAGCTTGTAATGCGTAATATTTGGCTCATATTGTAAAGAATTTAATTTATCTTTATAAAATTTAAAAAATTCTTCTGTTTGATTCATAAAGAACGTATGACTTAGTATTTCCTCTGGTGGATAGGCATATTTTTGATGATATAATCCATCAGGACTTCGAAAATCTGGAATACCACTCTCGGTAGAAACACCTGCACCCCCAAAGAAAACAATATGATGACTTTCCTTCATCATTTGATTAAGCCTTTGAATCTTTTCTTCCATTTTACTATCCTCTTTTCTAGATAAATTATATCATAACTTACAAAAGAAGCAAACCAAAAAATAGTCCCACGAAAAAACTTTTTCGTGGGACTATCACTCTTTTGTATTTTATTTTTGATGTCTGATGTACTCTTCAATTGACGATAAGGTATCAAACTTTTGCACGGTGCCGCCATTAACAGCAACAAGTGTTGGAGTTTTCACTACGCCAAATTTCATCGTAGTATCCATATTATCTTGTGCATCAACATAGTTGTAATTTACTTTGTTTTCTGCAAAGAATTCTTTTGCTGTTGTACAGTTCGTGCATGTTTTCATACCAAATAGGTACAATCCATCCATCTCTTCGGTAACTTGTTTTGGCATTTCAAACTTTTTCATGCTGTCAAAATTGGCAACATTTTTGGTTGAAGCTGCTTCTTTTGGAAACTCTACCACATTTGTTTTTGTGGTATCTTCTGTATATTCCGAAACGTCAAGTACAGGACTATTGTTCATGGTGCCTACGGCGCTTCCTTTGGTAAGCTTTGATGTTTCTACAACATACTCTTTTCTCATTTGGAATTCTTTTAATTTACCATTGTTCCAGTTTTTAATTGGACGATAGTAACCAGTAATACGGCTATAAATTTCAGTTTCTTTTCCGCATACAGGGCACTTGCAAACTTCTCCACTAATGTAACCATGGTTGGTGCAAATAGAATACGTTGGTGACATGGTATAGTATGGTAAGCGATAGTTCTCGGCAATCTTTCTTACAAGATTTGCGCAAGCTTTCCAATCTGGAAGTCTCTCTCCTAAAAATGCATGGAATACAGTTCCTGAAGTATATAGTGTTTGAAGTTCATCTTGAATATCAAGTGCAGAGAAAATATCATCTGTATAGCCAACTGGAAGGTGTGAGCTATTGGTGTAGTATGGAGTATCATCGTTAGACGCAGTGATGATATCTGGGTACCATTCTTTATCCTTTTTAGCAAGTCTGTATGAGGTACTCTCTGCTGGTGTTGCTTCTAGGTTGAATAAATCGCCATATTTTTCTTGATAATCTGATAAACGTGTTCTCATATGGTTTAACACTTCTTGAGTAAAAGTTTGTGCCTCGGTTGTGGTTAAATCTTTGCGAAGCCATTTTGCATTTAAGCAAGCCTCGTTCATACCAACCAATCCAATCGTTGAGAAGTGATTATCAAATGAACCTAAATATCTCTTAGTATATGGGTATAGTCCTTCTTCTAAGTATTTTGAAATAGTTTCTCTCTTAATGCTTAAGCTTCTAGCAGAAACATCCATCATATGATCTAATTTTTTATAAAAATCTTCTTCATTTTCTGCTAGGTAGGCAATTCTTGGCATGTTAATCGTAACAACACCAACGCTACCAGTTGACTCGCCACTGCCAAAGAATCCACCAGATTTTTTACGAAGCTCTCTTAAATCTAAGCGAAGTCTGCAGCACATAGAACGAACATCAGAAGGCTCCATATCAGAGTTAATATAGTTTGAAAAATATGGAGTACCATATTTTGCAGTCATCTCAAATAATAATTTATTGTTTTCAGTCTCAGACCAATCAAAATCTTTGGTAATTGAATAGGTTGGAATTGGATATTGGAATCCTCTACCATTGGCGTCGCCTTCAATCATCACTTCGATGAAAGCTTTATTAACCATATCCATTTCTTTTTTACAATCCGCATAGGTAAAGTCCATCTCTTCGCCACCAACTAAGCATCTTTGATTTGCCAAATCGGCAGGAACAGTCCAATCTAAAGTAACATTGGTAAATGGAGCTTGGGTACCCCATCTACTTGGCGTGTTAACACCATACACAAATGATTGAATGCATTGTTTTACTTCTTTTTGTGTTAAATTATCCACTTTTACAAAAGGAGCAAGGTAGGTATCAAATGAAGAAAATGCTTGTGCACCTGCCCACTCGTTTTGCATAATACCTAGGAAATTAACCATTTGGTTACATAGTGTGGATAAATGTCTTGCAGGGGTAGAAGTAATTTTTCCTGGAACACCACCTAAACCTTCTTTAATGAGTTGCTTTAAGCTCCAACCTGCACAGTAACCAGAAAGCATTGATAAATCGTGAAGGTGAATATCGCAGTTTTTGTGAGCTTTTGCAATTTCTTCATCATATACTTCATTAAGCCAATAATTAGCCGTAACCGCACCTGAATTATTTAAAATAAGACCTCCGATGCTATAGGTAACTGTTGAATTTTCTTTTACTCTCCAATCTTCAACTTTCAAATAACTTTCAATTAGTTTCTTATAATCAAGTTCTGTACTTTTCATATCCATTCTCCTTTTGTAACGTTTTTCTTTTATCGAACGTTTTTTGATTTTTATTACTCTTAGTAACTTGGTGAATAAGTTATCTTCACCACTTTCGTTTCTTACAAACCTCTTACTTTTAAATTCGGGTAATCTATCTCGAATTTCCTTTGTAAACTCATTAATTCATCATTCGTAAAACCGTGTAAACGGTGATTTAAAACATTTGCGCTATCTTCAAAATTTTGAATAAAATAGGTTTCCTCTTTGCCAAGCATATTTGCAATGTTTTGAATGTTTTCCTCCGAGTGAAACTCCTTAACAATGGTAGTACGAAATTCATGTGGCACGTTGGAAGTTTTTAAAACTTGAATACTGTTTTGAATATTTTGCATATTCACACCCTTTAAGCCACATGTTTTAGAAAAATTGACACCATCATTTTTAACATCCATTGCCACATAATCTAAAAGATTTTCATTTAAAAGCTGAGCAAGAGCCTCTGGATTCGTACCATTCGTATCAAGTTTCACCAAATATCCAAGAGCTTTCATCTTTTGAATAAACTCTTTTAAATCATTTTGCACAAGAGGCTCACCACCCGTAATCACAATCCCATCGAGCACCTTTTTTCTTTTCTCTAAAAACGAAAAAAAATCGTCTTCTGAAACAGTGCCTGAATTATCAGAAATGCAAATCGGGATAAGGCTTGAATTCTGGCAATACGGGCATTTCAAATTGCACCCTTGTGTAAAAACAATTGCAGCAATCACACCCGGAAAATCAGTAGTCGTAAGCTTTTGAAGACCTGCAATAACCATAAGTTCCTCCTTTAATCTCATGAAGAATTCCTCATTTTGTTAGTTTCATTATAGCAGTTTAAAAAATAAAATAATGTTGCAGGTGCAACATTATTTTGGCACAAATTATCAATCGATTATCCCTCAATCCTTTGCGAGAAATATTACATTTTTGTTACAAAAAT
>DBWQ01000023.1:120815-129653 GCA_002308995.1 Clostridiales bacterium UBA1234
GAGGGACGCTCGATTTCGGTCGCACGCCCTCCCGCAACCCCTTCCGCCGCAAGGGCTTCAAGCAACCACGACCGATCAAAGGGGACAGACCTCTTAAAAGCCAGTTACAGCAAGCATTTAAAAAGAGTAATTTTATCGTTTTTTATAAAAAAGTTAGACGATTAAAACGATAAAAACTCTCGAAAGGATATTTCCTTTGAGAGTTTTTTATGGCGGAGTGGGTGGGATTCCTCCCGCACGCTTTGCGTGCTATATCTCACTCACTTCGTTCGTTCAATCAACTCACTAAAAAAGCCCCACTGGGGCTTTTTCTTTACGCTCGTTGCCCTCTCGGGTTCGAATCCCAAGAAGAATGCAACAGTTTTGGCGGAGTGGGTGGGATTCGAACCCACGGGAGGAAAGAATCCTCACAATAGACTTCCAATCTACGCCGTTGTGACCGCTTCGGCACCACTCCATTCTTTATAACTGCTTTCTTATTATACTATGGATTGATTCATTTGGCAACTATTATTTCTATCGTAAATTGATTTAAAAATGTGATAAAAGTTGTTTTTTAAATGCTTGCTGTAACTGGCTTTTAAGAGGTCTGTCCCCTTTGGTCGGTCGTGGCTGTTTGAAGTCCTTGTGGCGGAAGGGGTTGCGGGAGGACGTGCGACCGAAATCGAGCGTCCCTCTTGGTCAGGGTGTGCGACCGAAATCGAGCGTCCCTCTTGGTCGGTCGGCGTCCCTAAAAAAGGAGCGCTCGTTTGTGAGCGCTCCTTGTGTTTTTATTTGCCTTATTATTTGATTTCCATGTTATAGGTGCCGTCTTCGTTTGGTGTGATTTCTACGGTTTCTCCGTTGGTGAAGCTAATGATGTATGGTGTTGGGCTATTCGTGCCTATGTCGTTTCCGTTTGCGTCTTTGACTACCGTTATGTTATTGACATAGCCTTTTCCGTCAAAGATATATGGTGTCCAGCAGAATACGTTTCCTTTGCCGGTTACGTAGCATGGAGCTTCTTCTTCTGGAGTTGCTGTGGTGTTGACTTTGACGGTGTTATATTCTAAGCCTTCGATTTTTGTGATGGTTTTTTCTGCTTCTTCTTTTGTTAGCCATTTTGCTTCGTTTTCTGGGCTTCCTGAAAACTCTTCAATGTTTCCACCTCTTGCTACAAAGTTATATAGCTGTGCATCTGTTTTAGCGTCCATTCCCTTCATGGCTACTTGTGCTTTAGAATCTATCATTTTCATCATCATGTCGTCTTTCATCATTCCTAATACTTCACAAAACCCTGTAAATTGTGCTCTGCCACCAAAACTGTCGTCTCTTGGTAGCTCTTTGTTTTCTTCTTCGTTATTTTCTACTCTTGTTTCTGTTGTTTCTGTTTTGGTGGTTTCTGGCTCCTTTTCTTCTTTCTTGCCACAGGCAGTTAATCCAAATACTGTGCATACTGCTATTATACCTATTAATAATCTTTTCATGCTTCTTCCTCCTTTTTTAATCTCCATTTTATCACAGCTGTTTTATTTTGCAAACACTTCTATGCTTCGAAGGGATATTAAGATAGCTTCTTCGATTTTGGCATTTCCTAGGGCATTGAATTTGTTATTGCCTACGCCTTTGATAATGTCGTCTTCTGCCATGAAATAAACAGCTTCTCTTCCCCAATCGTGCAAGTCACTGTCGTCTGCAAATATTAGTGTTTTTGACCAATCTACTGTGATTTCAATTCCTGCTACTTTTAATGCTCTGGTTAGCATAGTTGCCATCTGTTCACGCGTGATTGGTGAATCTGGTGTAAAGGTGTCTTCGGATGTTCCGTTGGTGATGCCAAGTGCATATGCTTTTAGCACATATTCATCGTTAGTATCGATAAATGGATTTTCTTTTGCAGGCTCTGCTTGTTTGCCACTGATTGCTTCGTATAATTTGACAGCTACTGCTGCAAAATCATTTCTCGTAATCTTCTCTTTAAAATCTTTTTGTGCAAGTGTTTCTGGAATGATTTCTTTTTCTTCTGCTTGGATTAGTTCTTCTTCTGCCCAAGTATCTGCCTCTGCCCACATATGAGATACAGATGGTGTTGGCGTTGGGGTTGGTGTCGCAGAACTACTCGATGATCCACTTGATGATCCGCCTCCGCCACCTACTTGCTTTGTTTTCCACTGTGCGACTAATTCTGTGTCTTCATTAATGGTAATTTTGGTACCCTTGCTACCTTTGTTCCATTTGCTAAATGTTTTTCCTGTTGGTGCTGTGAAGGTACATGCTGGCAATGTGTATTTTGAACCCTTTTCCACTTCTATCTCTTCCATGGTTCCTGTTCCACCGTTGGCACTAAATGAAATAATGCATGTTTCCACTGGCACTTCTACTTCTTGATAATTGGCTGTTACAACTACATTGGCATTTCCCATGACAAATGTTGTGGTTGCTGAAGAGTTATCTGTAGGGATAACACCACCTTCTTCTACTGTCCAAGCATCAAATTCCATTCCCTCTGCTGGATTATTTGCTGTAATCGTAACTTCTGTTCCTTCTTCTACTGGTCCTTCTGGACTTGCTGTTCCATTATTGACTGTTATTGTATATGTTGTTGGTTCTACTGCATCATAGCTAAATTCTTTTCCTACTGTAATCATCTGATTCTCATTTAAAAAGGCAACGATGCATCCTGCTTCTCCATTAATGGTGATATCAGCATCTGTCATTTCTGCATCAAATAATTCTGTTCCTGTTGCATAAAGTGTTATTTGAGCTCGATATAGTTTTCCAGCCTCGACGGTTTCAAAATCATCGTCATCTACCCATTCGTCTCCGCTCCATACTCTGATTCCAAATCCCGCCATCTTGTATGCACTGCCATATGTTAATGAGTCTGGGTCATTCGATAAATCATCCATTCCTTCGCCTACTTCAGGCAAATCAACATTACTGATGGAAACAGAAGAAATGAGTGTTGGTGCAGATTCTGCCACTGTAAAGTTAATTCTTCCTGTTCCTTGGTCCATCATTTGAGGTTCTGAAGTACATGTTACGGTTACTCCATCTGCTACAAAAGTAAGATTATCATCATTGTCATAAATAAATCCTTCTTTTGGCATTACTTTGGTAAATACTAAGATACAAGAATGACCACCTACATAAGTATCTGATGCTGTTAAGGTTTGATTGGTCGTCAAATCTTTGACAAAAATAGCTCCATCTGCGGCTAATACATAATTGGCACCATCTGGTACTGTCCAAGTTCCCACGGTATTTCCTGCCACAAAATCATTTCCTCCCACAAAAGTAATTGTTGTGATAGTACTGATGACTGGTACTTCTGCAAATTCTGCATAAAAGCCTGTTTTCGTTTCGTCACTTACTGTAAAAGTATATTCTGCATTAGTAGATGCCACAGTGCCTTCAGCACTTGCCACTTTCCATGCAACAAATTCATATCCTTCATTTGGAATGGCTGTAATGGTAATTTCTGCACCCTCATTGCATCCATATGCACCGTTGTTAGCTCTGTTAGTTACATTGAATCCGCCACCAACAAAATTGTATTTCCCACCGGTATTAAGAGTGATAGGTAAGTTAGTTACCCACTTTGCATAGATTGTCATATCTGTATTCACACTTGTTCCAAAAGAATATGCCGTTGTTAATTCTGCATCTGTACACCAACCACTGACGTACCAGCCATTGGTATTTGGTACGGTTGGCTGTGCAATCGATTCTCCAATATTGACTACTACATCATCTAGTGTATATCTTGTTCCTAAGTCAAAAGAAACGGTGCAAGTTGTTGGAACGTACTCTTCTACTGCTGTTGTAGTTTGTGTGGTAAATAGTTCATTGGTAAATGCTGCTGTATACGTTCTTACTCCATCTTGTTCTGCTGTTGGCTCTAGAGTAACCTCACTTGTGGATGCCACGGTTTCTGTCTCTATATGAGAAGAAACTCTTTGACAGATTGCTGTTGCTGTACATGCACTGTTATCTCCGCTCCATGTATACTCGATACTCCAATCATGTCCCAATGGTATATCCGTTATGGTTTCTCTAGAAATCTCTGCTCCACAAACTGTGCAGTACACCACTTCATCATTGTGTCCTGCTTCTTCACAAGTAGATGGCACTACATTCTCTATTACAGCGCCAGCTCCTACGTGTGCTGTTGCATCATTTAAGGTGATGGTTACATTTCCTGTTGGTGTTCCTGAAACAACAAGTTCTGTTGCTGAACTTCTTGTCACAATGACTCCCTCTATAGAATCTACACTGTAATCTTCTGCAAAACAATATCCTTCTGTTGGAACCAATATAACATTTTCCATAGCATCATTTACTTCAACTTCCTGTGTCATTTCTCCTTCAGAATTTTCCATGCCATTACCAGCCACAATGGTTACCGTATATGCTGTTGGTGCATCTGGCTCAAACAATGCATAGATGGCTGTATTATTTGTAATTGTAACAGTAATCGTATTTTCTGTTGAATAAGTAGATAACGTTGTATAGTTTGGTGAGGATTGTAGCTGAGAACTACCTACTCTCCATTCTACAAAATGATATCCTGTCTTAGGTGCTGCTGTTAAAGTAAGTGAATTTCCCGGATAAGCATTACCAGCACTTGATCCGCTAAATGAAAAAGCGCCTTGCGTGATGGTTCCACACTCCTCAGTCACCATTCCCTGCCCAATATCAATTGTTTTTTTGTATACATTATAGTAATACTTCGCATACAAAGTCATATCGCTAAAAATCTGTGTACTAAAATTAAAATAATCATTTAACTCTTCATCACTACACCAATACCCAAAAATCATATCTTCTCTGGATGGATTAGGAGTAGGCTGGGTAGCAGTTTCACCATCGACAACTTCTTGCGATGGAATTTCGCCTCCCCCATTCGTATTAAAGGAAACCGTGTGCGTGACAATTTCATTTAAGGTAACGGTAGCAATAATTTCAATGGTTGCCGTATCTTCTGCATCATCAACATTTGTTGCAGTAAAGACATACGTGCCTTCATAGTCTCCGGCAATAGAACAAAATGGAGAACCATCTGCTGGCCTTAAAGTAACATCTATATATTCACCAGGTGCAATAGCTGCATCAGAATAGTTGTAACAACCAAATGGACCTGCAGCTGATGGATTGGTATTGCTAAGTTTGATGGTGGTTGTTCCCGCATTGGTAAATCTAACAACTTCACTTACCTCATCCGCTTCTGTGCCTGAGAAATTGACTGTCAAATCGCCAAAATCAACTGCGCCTTTATCTGCAGTTAAAATCGTTTCCGTGTCATCTTCTTCTGTAACATCAATCGACTCAGAAAAAACATATACCGTAGAACGATTGGCAGAAACGGTTGGCTCTTCATGAGTCCATTCTTTTCCATTAATGATAATCGTCATATTCTCGCCACTATCAAACATGTGCGTTGTGTTATCGCCTGTAGGAACTCCACCTTCTAAAGCAAAGGTTAAACTATCACTATCAATCATACTGGCACCTTGCAAACGATAAGTTCCCTCTTCAAAGGTTTCTTCATTATAGTTGACCCAGTTGGTATCTACTAGCTTTTGCCATTTGGTACTATTTGGCCAAAAGTAGGCTGGCTTTCCTTCTGAAACAATAAACTCTGGCAATGTAGTGGCACCACCATAGGTTGCAATGGTAGCATAATCCCCACTGGTAGTTGCCACAATACGATTGACGATGATTCTACTGTTTGGATCTGCTTTTGTTCGACCAACATTAATGGTAATTTCTTTGCTGACAGGTGGCTCAGCACTATCTGTTGCTCTCACCACTAGGTTATCGTTGATACCAGCTTCTGTTGGTGTTCCAGTAATAACACCACTTTCAGATACTTGAATCCATTCTGGACCAGATACCCATGCAAAGGAATATGGCGCTGTTCCACCTTCTACGGCATTAGCAAGTGATACCGAATCAATAGGTGCATTGGCATAATTTTCTGGAATATCAAATGTCTCAGAATCATTAAAGAAAAATTCAACAGGAACTGGTATATCAAAAGTAGCAGAGTGCACAAATGCCGTACTACGTGTTTCTGATACAGAAACACTTTCTATCTCCCATGCTTCTTCATTAATCGTTACCGTCAAATTATCCGGATCAAATCTATGGTCTGTATGGTCACCAGTTGGATTGCCATCAATTAATGCAAAAGTCAAACTATCACTATCTATCATAGCTGCAGCAGATAAACGCCATGTTCCTGATGTAAATTTATCACTACTTGGAACATTGGTCCAAATGCCATCTACGTATTTTTGCCATTTAGTACTATTTGGCCAAAAATACGCAGGCTTACTACTATCTGCCATTGTAAAGTTAGGGATTGTAAAACTTCCACCATGAACAGGAATTGTCTCAGGTGCTACATCGGTTGTGGCAACAATTGCTGATACTACTATTCGTGTATCATCTGCCAATACCGTTACAGGAAACATCCCTAATAACATCGACATTGCAATTAAAAAGCTAAATACTCTTTTTGCAGTTTGATTCATTCAACTCTTCCTCCTCTTAAAATATCTTTTGTAAGATCAAAACTACTTTAAATTCTTTACCATTCTTGTCGCAATGATAATTGCTTGCTCTCTTGTGGCATTGGCATAGCCCACTGCTTCTTCTGCAGAAGTCGTGTTCTTTGGTGCAAATTTGTTATCGCCAACGCCTTTAATAATTTCATTTGCATTCATAAAGTATACGCTATCTTTTGCCCAAGAAGAAATCTTATCGTCATCAGCAAACGTATTTGTTTTGGTATAGCTTAATGGAAAATTAGCATCTGTTTGAATCGTCCAACCATCAATTGTTGCCTTTTTATAAGTTCTTGTTAGCATAGTGGCTGCTTGCTCACGATTTAGCACTGCATTTGGTGTAAATGTTGTTGCTGATGTACCTGTGGTAATTCCTAAGGCATATGCTTTTAATACTTCTTCATTTTGGGTATCTGTAAATGGATTCGTTGCCACTGGTGTTGCCACTTTTCCTGTTAATGCTTCATACGCTTTCACAGATACTGCCGCAAACTCCTCTCTGGTAATGGCTTTGGTTAAATCTGCCTCTTTTAGACAGTCTGGAATTAGATTTAAAGTGTTTGCTTCTGCTAGTTCTTTTTGTGCCCAATTGGAGGCTTCAAAATTTGCTTTCTCGTTTAAAACAATTTCATTCGATGGATCACTCACTCTGATAATTCCAGTAGCAGTTGCTCCGGTATAATAAGCACGAGCCTTTACATAAGAATCCACATGAAGCTCACTTAAATACTCGGTTTCAAAAATACCATTCCAACAATCATCATCTTGGTCATAATTTGGTGAATAACCTAGCCCTGATTCTAGCCAGTCACTTTCACTATCAAGCGCATACTGCAAAGTGATTCCTCCAATATACCCTGCTTGATTATAGCCTAATTCATGGTTTTCAAAATAATCAATCGCATTTCGAACATTTTCTGGTGTACTAACGGTAACCTCTAGCCAAACATTATTCTCACCATCATCATGAATTTCAAGTTTTGAAATGATTGGTGCCGTGCGCAAATCATTATCGGTTGGCTCTGTTGCAGCAAGTACAGTCGAGGCTAGCACCATGAAACAAATTACTAATACTCCCACTATTTTTTTCATTCAAACAACGTCTCCCTTCGTTTTATCTTTACTTCTATTATATCAAACTAAAATGTGTTTTCAATCATAAATAAAAAGAGTTGAAGAAATTTTCAACTCTTTTTTTGATTTTGATAAAATATTGATTTAGCTTGTGATATCAATTATCACATATTCACTCTAGTTGCCTAGTTTATACTTCATCGTCCAATCTATTCACCAATGGTACTACCAAATACTTCTACACTTCTTAATGCAATTAGAATTGCTTCTTCTATTTTAGCGCTTCCTAGTGCATTAAATACGTTATTACCAACACCCTTAATGATTTCATCTTTTGCCATAAAGTATACAGCTTCTCTTCCCCAATCATGTAAGCTTTCATCATCTACAAATAAAGTGGTATTATCCATATTTACTTTTGTATCAATTCCTGCTTTGGTAAGTGCTCTAGTTAACATGGTTGCCATTTGCTCACGTGTAATCTCCGCATTTGGTGAGAAAGTTGTTTTCGATGTTCCATTTGTAATACCTAACGCATATGCTTTTAGTACATATTCATCATCCGTATCCGTGAATGGATTTTCTGTAGCTTTCTCTACTACTTTTTGGGTAATTGCTTCGTACAGTTTTACAACTACTGCTGCAAAATCTTTTCTGGTAATTACTTTGGTATAGTCTTTTTCTGCAATTGTCTCTGGAATTAATTCTTTTTCTTCTGCTTTTGCTAATTCTTCTTCTGCCCAAGTGTCAGCAGTTTCCCACATATGCTCTTCTGGAGCTGGTGTTGGAGTTGGAGTTGGTGCTGCACTTGAAGAGCTACCGCCGCTTGATGATCCACCAGATTTTTTCTTTGGAATTACTTCTTCTTCTTTTTCGTCACATATGGTACATACTCTTTCTTTTAGACCTGTTTCTTTGGTAGTTGCCTTTTTGGTAACAACCCAATTACCCCACGTATGATCTCCTAATGGATCTTCCACGTTGTCTCTAGATAACTCCAAACCACAAACACTACAATATGTTACTTCATCATGGGAACCATTTTCGATACAAGTTGAAGTAACAACATTTTCAATTGCAACATCGCCTGGGGTATGGCCTGTTGCTGGAATGGTTTGTCCTTCTCTTGATATTTCCGCACTACATACTGAGCAGTATACGACTTCGTCATAGCTTCCTGCATCTGTGCATGTTGCTTCTATTCTATTTTCTT
>DBWQ01000023.1:129706-129882 GCA_002308995.1 Clostridiales bacterium UBA1234
CTACATACTGAGCAGTATACGACTTCATCATAGCTTCCTGCCTCTGTACATGTTGCTTCTATTCTATTTTCTTCTACTGCTTCTAATGGAGTATGGCCTGTTGCTGGAATAGTTTGTCCTTCTCTTGATATTTCTGCACTACATACTGAACAGTATACGACTTCGTCATAGCTTCC
>DBWQ01000019.1:0-35655 GCA_002308995.1 Clostridiales bacterium UBA1234
TTCTCTCTGATCTCTTCACTCACAGAAAAGCCCCCTTGCGGAGATCCGCAAGGGGGGTTCTGTATGATGTTGGCGTTACCTATTTTCCCGGCCAGTCACCCGGCAAGTATCGTCGGCGGAGATGTGCTTAACTTCTGTGTTCGGGATGGGAACAGGTGTGACCACATCGACATCTTCACCACGTTTTTTATTGTACTCTAATTTTGGCTTCGTGTCAACAAAAACTTTTAGATTTTTGCAAATCTTTCCTCTATCCTAGCTTTTCCAAGGTTTTTAAGGATTTCGTACAAATCTGGAGTATTTCTTCTTCCAGTAAGAGCTACTCTAATGACCGTACTAATGTCACCTACATGCCCTTTAAATCCTTCCGGATTTGCCTTATATTCCTTGACTTCTCTGGCAAAGCCAAATTTTTCGGCAACATCTTTCATTTTATTAAACCAAGTATCCTTATCATCATTTTCGTCGTATACTTTCATGTACTCATCTAAAATAGCTTTAATCTCCGTTTTATCGGTAACCAACTGCCACTCATAAGTCACTTCATTTTCAAAGTATACCTCATCGTACAAATATGCCAAATTTTCTCTTAGTTCAGACCATTTGGCAATATCTTTTCTCACTTTATTGCCAGTTCTTTCGATATTTAAAATATTGATGGTAAAGTCTTTGTGCTTTTCCATTAAATCAGCCAAATCTTTATCATACTCTTTTGCCCAAGCTAAGCCATCCTCAAATATCTTTTCGGCTGTAAACGTTGCAATCGTGTTTTTGGATACATCATTTAGTTTCACTAAATCAAACAAAGCTCCACTGGAACTAATCTTATGAGGGTCAACTTTAAATTCTGACAAATCTGCATGTGGATTTTGTTTTCTCCAATTTTCAAAATTAGAATTTAAGATGTTCATTAGGTAATCGATAACGGCCTCTTTAGGAATACCATTATCTTTATAATAGGAAGCAGATGCTTCTGGATCTTTTCTTTTACTAATTTTACGCTTACTACCTTCGTCATCTTTCATAATGGTTGGTGTATGAATATACTGTGGCATTTGAAATCCTAATACTTCAAACAACTGTACATGAAGCGGAATTGATGAAATCCATTCTTCCCCACGAATCACATGCGTAGTACGCATTAAATGATCATCTACCGCATGAGCAAAGTGGTAGGTTGGAAGGCCATCCGATTTGATTAACACAATATCTTGTACGTTTTCTGGGAACTCGATTTGCCCTCGAATCATATCTTTAAACTTGATTTTTTTGCTCATGCTACCAGGTGATTTTAAACGAATGATGTAAGGGTCTCCTTTTTTCACTCTTTCAATCATTTGGCTTTCGCTTAAGTTTCTACATACAGCAAATTCGCCATAATAGCCAGGAACAATCTTTAATTTTTCTTGACGTTCACGAATAGCATTTAGTTCCTCTGCCGTGCAAAAACATGGATAGGCTAGTCCCTTTTCAATCAGTGATTTAGCATAGCATTGATAAATATCTTTTCTTTCACTTTGGATATAAGGACCATAATTACCTTTTTGCTCTGTCTCGGAGGTAGGACCTTCATCAAATTCGATATTAAATACTTTTAAGCCGTTGATAATTAAATTGATGCCATCGTCAACTTCTCTTTTACCATCGGTATCTTCAATTCTTAGGTAGCAAATGCCTCCCGTTTGGCTAGCAAGCCTTCTATCTAAATTAGCACCAAAAAGAGAACCTACATGAATAAATCCAGTTGGGCTTGGCGCAAATCTAGTTACCATGGCGCCCTCAGGAAGATTTCTTGCAGGATACATTTTTTCATAGTCTTCTGGTGTTTTGGTAATATTGGGAAATATTAAATCGGCTAATTCTTTACTCATTTTATACACATCCTCTTTGTTAATTTCGCACTGCTTCTACCTTTATACCACATTTTATGCTATTTTTCAATAGTGAAATCTACACAAAAGGCAGTTAACAAAAAATGTTAACTGCCTTTTGAAGCAATGACTGAAAAACCTGTGCCGAAAGCAAGTATTTAGCTGTCTTTCGTCATGAAAAACCAAAGAATAGCTCTTGACTCATCTTGCAATTCGTATTTCAGCTGAAGTACCCTACCATGGCTAAGCGATACTTCATCAGCGCCTTCGATGGGACGATTGCACGCAAAAATCTTGATATGCGGAATGTGAGGCGGATACTTAACATCGTAAAGATAGTTCACCAGTACATTACGCACTTCTGGAAAAAGTTTTCTGCCATAGCTAGCCAAGAATTCCTCTAGTTTGCAAATGGCATCCTCTACTCTTTTTTCAATCATGATTTGCCTAGGTGCCTTGGGAATGTATACGCCTGCGATGGCTCCACTTATGTCAACAATGGCGAAATACTCATTTTTCTTAGCTCTACCAATTCGAATGACTTCACCAGGTTGATCAAGCAGTACTTGTGCTAGGATGTCGTAATCGGAAACGACAACTTCGCAAGCACCTTCGGCAACATCCACAATTCGTTTTGCTATGGTCTCAATTTGTTCATAGTCAGCGTATTTTGCCGTAAGAGGAGCAAGACGCTTCAGCTGAACTCTGATAATGGCATTAATCAGATCTGACTGAATATTGTCTTGCACAGCAAGCTCTTGCATCGTGGACTCCATTAATTCCTTTAAATAGTCCCGCTGACGCTGCTCGGGTGTTAAATATGTCATGTCCATAAAACATCTCCTATTACTGTGCGTATGTTTCATCCCAAGAAACATTTAAGATGAGTAAAATCTCATCTTCCGTTTCCTGAAGATACCCCTTTCCCCATGCATAGTACAGATTTCCTTTGAGATTAATGTACCCGCAGGAATCCGTTTCGAAATTGATTTCGCCTTTGTAGTCCCTATCGAACTCAACTTTTACTGGTTTGGGACCTGACTGATACTCACGTTCCATGAGAAATGTCTTGATGCCAGCAAGAAAATTATCTTCTAACCCTTTGATAGGGATAGAAGCAGTCTTTCCTTGTAAAGCATCTTCAACCAGTTTCTTCATGGCTTTCTTGTCGTCTACATCAAGGCTGCGAAAAATGCTATACTTCATACGCTGCTCCTTTAAAATTATTTTCTCCTAAGATGCTTGTTCTATGTTGCCTAAGGAGATAAAAACAAGTTCCTAGATTAGGCACATTATATGCTCATTCTAGGAACTTGTCAACTTTTCCATCATAAAAATAATTTGATAAAAACGTTATGTAAATTATGTTCACATGTTGTGTTAACGAATATCTGCCGTTTCTTTTTTACTTTTTAAATTATCCTTTGCCACCGTCATCATAAGCTTTAATCGATTCGTTTGATTAGCTTCACTAGCACCTGGATCATAGTCCACTGGTACAATATTGGCTTCTGGATATTTTTCTCGAATCTTTTTAATCATTCCTTTTCCAACAACATGGTTTGGAAGACACGCAAATGGCTGTACACATACCACATTTGGAATACCATGTTCAATGTATTCAATCATTTCTGCTGTTAAGAACCAACCTTCACCAGTTTGATTGCCAAGAGATAGTACTTTATCCACTTTTTCAGAAAGCTCCCAAATTTCGATTGGAAGTAAATATCCTTTTTTCGATTTGGAAAGTGCCTGCTTCGCATCTTTTTCAAAACGATTGATGACAACCAAGGCCATCTTAAAGATTTGTGCTTTGCTCTTGCTACTACTAATTAATTTACTCCAAGTAATATTACCAGTGCAGTCATATTTCACAAATCCCATTAAATCTGGCATGGTTACTTCAGCACCTTCTGCTTCTAGCTTTTCAATAATATGATTATTGCCAAATGGATGATACTTAATTAAAATTTCACCTACGATACCCACGCGAGGCTTTTTCTCGTGCATGTTGACTTCAATTTTTTCAAAGTCTTCTACCATATCAAAAATACCACGTCTAAATTCTTTCATGGTGCCATTCATGATAATCTTTTTGGATTTTTCAAGCCATACTTGATAAAGTGATTCGCTATCGCCTTTGTGTACTTCATATGCCCTATTTTTAAGAAGAAGCTTTTGCAGTAAATCTCCATACACAACCGATTTTAAAAGCTTATCAGCCATCGGAAGTGTAATTTTAAATCCTGGCATTTTTTCCATTCCAGCAAAATTAAACGAGATAACTGGAACATTTGCAAAACCTGCATCGCGAAGGGCTTTACGAATAAAGGCAATATAGTTCGTCGCTCTACAACCACCACCTGTTTGTGACATGATGAGTGCTGTTTTATTAATATCGTATTCACCAGACTCTAGTGCCTCAATCATTTGGCCTGTGGTTAAAATCGATGGATAGCATGCATCATTATTGACATATTTTAGACCCACTTCTACGGTATGCTCTGTACATTCACGAAGAAGTTTCACGTGGTAGCCATATTTTTTAAGTACTTCTTGTAATAACTCAAAATGAATTGGAGCCATTTGTGGCACTAAAATGGTATAGTCATTTTTCATTCCTCTTTCAAATAAACGCTTATGAATCTCGTACTCTCCTGCATCTTCTGGCATAATTCTTTCACAAGTTTCACGTTTATTCATACTGGCAAGAAGCGAACGAATTCTAATTCTTACTGCGCCCAAATTGTTCACTTCATCAATTTTGATAAGCGTATACATCTTTCCAAAGCTCTTTAAGATTTCTTCTACTTGATCTGTCGTAATGGCATCCACGCCACAACCAAACGAGTTTAATTGCACAAGTTCTAACTTATCATTTTTACCTACATAATCTGCAGCTGCATAAAGACGTGCATGATACGTCCATTGATCAACAACTCTTAGTGGTCGCTTTGGTTTTACTAAACCTGCCACACTATCTTCCGATAAAACACATAAACCAAGGCTTGTAATCATGGTGTCAATGCCATGATTAATTTCTGGATCTACATGGTATGGGCGTCCTGCAAGTACAATACCTCTTAAGTTGTTTTCTTCGATATACTTTATCGTTTCTCTCCCTTTTTCTAAAATATCTTTTTTACATTGTTGATATTCTTCTTCTGCCTTTTCTGCTGCTTCGATTAGTTCATTTTTGGTAAAATGATATTCTTCAAATTCTTTTAATCCCATCATCGTTTTCGCTAAACGTTTGGCATCAAATGGTAAGAAACAGTTGATAAATTTAATCTTTTTTAATTCTTCCACATTATTCTTTAACACTTCAGGATATGAAATGACGATTGGACAGTTATAATGATTATCCGAATCTTGATATTCTTTTCTAGAGTATGGAACGCATGGATAAAAAATCGTTTGAACGCCACTATCAATTAAGCTCATGATATGACCATGACTAAGCTTGGCAGGATAGCAAACCGATTCCGATGGCATCGATTCCATTCCTTTTTCGTATGTTTTACGATTACTCTTTTCAGAAATGATAACTCTAAATCCTAAGTTTGTTAAGAACGTAAACCAGAATGGATAATCCTCGTACATATTTAAAACTCTTGGAATACCAATGGTTCCACGCGGTGCCTTATCTTCTTCTAAAGGCGTGTAATTAAAAATCCTTTGATATTTATACTTATATACGTTTGGTAAATCTTTGGCATCGTTTTCTCTCCCAGCGCCACGCTCACAACGATTACCAGACACAAATTTTTTCCCATTAGAGAATTGGTTAATCGTAAGCAAGCAATGGTTTTCACAACCATTACATCTTGTGTGAAGCACATTCACGGTTAAGTTTTCAAGTTCCGCTGGTTTAAACACTTTCGATACATATTTTTTATCTTTTAATGATTCATATTTTTCTTGTGCTAAAATGGCTGCACCATAGGCTCCCATAAGTCCTGCGATATCTGGTCTTACTACATTTTTACCCACAATTAGTTCAAAGGCACGAAGCACTGCATCATTATAGAATGTACCACCTTGCACAACAATATGGTCACCAAGTGTTTCGGTATCTCTTACTTTCATTACTTTTTGAATCGCATTTTTAATAACCGAATACGAAAGACCTGCAGAAATATCGCCAACACTATAGCCTTCCTTTTGCGCTTGTTTAATTTTCGAATTCATAAACACCGTGCAACGAGATCCTAAATCTACCGGCTTTCTTGCCTTGATGGCTTCTTCCACAAATTCTGAAATGCTTAAATTCAAGCTCTTAGCAAACGTTTCAATAAATGAGCCACAGCCAGAAGAACACGCTTCATTTAGCATAATGTTATTAATGGCACCATCTTTGATGCTAATATATTTCATATCTTGTCCGCCAATATCCACAATACTTGTGACATTTGGCATAAACTTTTTAGCAGCCGTATAGTGGGCAATGGTTTCAATTTCATTTAACTCAATATTAATGGCTGCTTGAATTAACTTTTCACCATATCCTGTAACCCCTGAATACTTAATGGTAGCTTTAGCAGGAAGATTTTTGTACATCTCTTGCATCATTCTAACCACACTTTGAAGTGGCTTACCTTCGTTGCTACCATAATCATCATATAGAAGCTTACCATCACTACTAATCAGCACAAGTTTGGTTGTAGTGGAACCAGCATCTATTCCCAAAAAGCAATCGCCCTTGAAATTTTTCAGATTTTTTCTAGGAAGCTTTGCCTCACTATGTCTTTTCTTAAACTCTTCATACTCTTTATCAATCGTAAACAATGGATTTAGAGGATTTGTCGTATCATCATGGGTATGTTTTAACATCTCCAATTTTGCTCTTAATTTTTCTGGTGTAATTTCATGATAGTTAAAACTATCTAAGGCAGCACCTTTTGCCACAAACAAATGCGCATCCTCTGGTAAAATGATTTGATCATCAGTAAGCTTTAATGTTTCAATAAAACGTTTTCTAAGTTCTGATAAATAATTTAAAGGTCCACCTAAAAAAGCAACGTTACCACGAATTGGTCTTCCACAAGCAAGACCACTAATTGTTTGGTTCACTACCGCTTGAAGCACCGATACTGCAATATCTTCTTTGGCAGCGCCTTCATTTAAAAGCGGCTGTATATCTGATTTTGCAAACACACCACAACGTGAAGCAATGGGATATATCGTATGAGAATTTTTGGCAAGTTCATTTAAGCCTTCCGTATCGGTATCAAGTAAAAGTGCCATTTGGTCTAAAAATGCACCCGTTCCACCTGCGCAAGTACCATTCATACGTTGCTCAATGGATTTATCAAAATAAATAATCTTGGCATCTTCTCCGCCAAGTTCAATCACAACATCCGTTTTAGGAATATATTTTTCGACTGCTCTTTTGCAAGAAATAACCTCTTGAATAAATGGTAAATCTAGTGCTTTTGAAACAAACATTGCACCAGAACCTGTTAAGGCAATTTGAAAACTATTTTTTGGAAATTTTTCTATTAAGCTATATAAACAATTGCATACGGTATTTTTGGTATCTGAAAAGTGTCTTTCATAAGATGTATGCACAATTTGGTATTTTTCATCCAATACTACCACTTTCACGGTAGTGGAACCTACGTCTAAGCCAATATGTAATGTATTACTCATTCTTATCCCTCTTTCATTTTTCCAGTGTAACTAAGGTTTATTATAGCGAAAAGTGTCGAATAATGCAAGTATCAGAAATTGTCAAATAATCGCATGTTAATCAATTCTGTCAAACCTGAAAATATGCTAATTATCGCTAAATCAATAGCCTCCTAAAAGGTCTGTCCCTTTTGGTCGCTAAGTGTGTTCTGAAAGCCTTGTGCGAGAGCTGTTTGAAAAACGAGTTGCGACCAAAATGGAGCGTCCCTCTTGGTCGGTCTTGACTTTTCGCTAACTTATTTCTATAATAGGAGTAATCATTTTTATTTTTGGAGGTTTCCCATGGCACGTGATATTCGCTATCGGATTGACATGCCTTATGTTAACGATGATGGGACGATTGAGGTCATTGATACTGATTTCATTTCGGACTATCCGTTTACATGGCAGTACAGGCTCTATGAGACGTTCGAGGAAAATATGAAACGTCTTTTGAGCATCTTGTATTCGGTGTATCCCGAAAATTTCGAGCTCACCCCTAGGTTCCAGCGGTACGTGGATGACAGAGTGAAGCTGTTTGACAAGGTTTCTGATTACCGCACAGTGGTGGAGGAAATCAACTCTTCTAAGCTTCCGCCGCACGAGAAAAAAGAGGCCATTCGCAAGATTGACCAAGTTTTGAACATTCTCTACCCTTACAAGCCGGATAAAGCATAAAACTCCGCCGAGATTTTTTTCTCGGCGGAGTTTTGTTATGATTCTTCTATTAATTCTTGAGATGGTTGCTCTTCGATGTTACTTCCGTCTTTGGCTTTTAATTCTATATAAAAGCAAGCACTTAACATATATAAAAACGGTATAAACCTTGTTACGGAAAAATACATTCCTGCTTCAGAGGCATTGTTCCATACTAAGAAAGCAATCAAGATTACTATCAATATGACAACACCATACCCAACCTCCGAAAAAAGGATAGAAACACCTCCCACCACTGCTAATACACAGACAAATGCGCAAAGAACCATAGGAAGCCATTCTGAACGAAAATGCAAGAATATCTTGAGATATCGTCCTATCATGGCAAGAGACATTAGTTGAAATGACTTAGCAATCGCTCCCATGATGGTGATATTTTCATCATCGATGAAAATATAATCTGTCATAAGAAATTTGAACCAAATATATAAAGCTAGTACAATTTGAACAGTCGATTCATACTCTGTTTTTCTCAATAGCGCGAAAATAACAAAGTAAAGTAGCACTTCTATAAGTATCAAGACAATATTTTTGACAAATACTTTGGAAAAATAATCAAAACATAGTACAAGACAATCATTTGTCCTAAGATCCGTATCCTGTTCTATCATTGTTTTGACAGCATAGCGAACACCATATACTAGTTGTAAAGATATTACTGCTCCTACTAGTGCGAGTAGAACTATGACAAAGTGAGATACATAAGGCTCCAACATGCAAAGACCGCACCACAATCAAAGAAGCCAATAAGACGACTACATATCCCATTTTCGTAACAATTAATCCTATCTTGGATAATTGGTTATGAATATTAGTAATAACATTTTGAGTAGAAAACAAAATGCCACACTCCTTAACTATTCGTTATTCTGGTACAACCACACCAAAAGTGCCATCTCCTCTTTGATAAATCACGTTCACTTCATTGGTTTCAATGTTGACAAATGGCAAAAACATATCTGGTGTTCCTTCCACTTTTAATTTGGCATCTTCTACTGAAATTGGTTTAATTTCATAGGAACGAATCATGGTAATTTGACCTTTTTGCTCTACATTTTCATCGGAAAACATGCTCATTAATCTTTCTTTTAATGATTCATTTCTATTTCTACCAGATTTCTTTTCTTTATCTTTTCTAAGTTGTCTTTCTGCTCTATCAATGGCTAAATCGATAGAAGCATATAAATCTGGATTTTTTTCCTCTACGCGCATAAATCCGCCATCCGTTTTGATGCGAATTTCCACGATTTGGTCTTCTCTTTCTACACTACATGTAGCATTTACTTCTGTATTTTTTCCTTCAAATTTTTCTAATCTTTCGCACTTTTTCTCAATATATTCTCTAATTGCATCTGTAATCTCAATATTTTTGCCTGTTACTTTAATGTTCATATAAATCAACCTCCCCAATCTAACAAAAACCTTAAACTGCTATTATTTTTGTCACTAACATACATGAAATGAAAGCACTTTGAAAACAAATAATTGCTGGAACTCCCACAACAAACTTTGTATGAAGTGTTTTATGTTTATACTTAAACATTGCATAATACATTCCTAGCGAGCCACCAACCAAAGCTACTAACATTAATGTGGATTCTTTGATTCTTCTTTGCTCGTTTTCTGCATATGTCTTATCTCGCTTCATTAAAATAATCGCTATGAAATTAATAAAGATGAAGTAGAATAAAAAGGTAATAATACCATTCGAAAAAATGAAACCTACTACCATTTTTAAAAACACCAAAATGGGAGCAAACACAGCAGAGACTGCTTTATCAATCATTTCATTATCTGTCAAAACCAATACACCGCCTTTCTTATTATAAGCTCATTTTTATTATATCATAAAAAATCGAGTTGCCAACTGTTTTTCTTAAAAAGATATCATTTGCCATTTTACATCGTAAACAAGCTCATTTGATTACTAAGCATCATGCCCTTTAAGCAACCTGCATTTTGAAGTAGTTCTGCAGTAGATTTTCCAAGGCCACAGCGAAGTTTTAATTCTTCTACTGACATAAAGTTTCCGCCCACTTCTCTTGCCCTTTGAATATTTTCTGCTGCAACGGTTCCCAAGCCACCAATACTATTAAGCGGTGGACGGATGGCACCATCTTCAATTAAAAACTTTTTCGCGTCCGATTTATATAAATCGATTGGTAGGAATTTAAATCCTCTTTCATACATCTCTAAACAAATTTCTAAAATCGAATACATATTTTTATCTTTGGTGGATGCTGCATTTCCTTGAATATCAATTTCACGCATTTTGTTAATGACTTTTTCTTTACCATAAATCATAGAGTCGCTATCAAATTCATCTGCTCTAATGGAGAAAAATGCTGCATAATACGCAAGTGGAATATGCACCTTAAACCATGCAATACGAAAGGCCATGGTCACATAGGCTGCTGCATGCGCTTTAGGGAACATGTATTTAATTTTTTTACAAGAAGCAATATACCAATCTGGCACATTGTTTTCTTTCATCAATTTTTCTTGTTCTTCCGATAAGCCTTTTCCTTTACGAACCGACTCCATAATTTTAAACGATGGCTTTGGTGGAAGCCCTTGTTTGATTAAATATAGCATAATATCATCTCTGGTACAGATGGCATCTTCTAGTTTGATAGTACCTTCATTAATTAAGGTTTGTGCATTATTAAGCCATACATCCGTACCATGAGAAAGCCCAGAAATACGAAGAAGCTCTTCAAACTTAGTTGGCTTCGTATCGACTAACATACCACGTACAAATTTAGTTCCAAACTCTGGAACCCCATAAGTTCCTACCTCTGAATGAATTTGATCTTGGGTGACGCCAAGCGCATCGGTAGAACAGAAAATTGACATGGTTTCTTTATCATCAAGTGGAATCTTTTTAGGGTCTACCCCTGTAATATCTTGAAGCATACGAATCATGGTGGGATCATCATGGCCTAGAATATCTAGTTTTAGTAGGTTTTGGTCAATGGAGTGATAATCAAAATGGGTCGTTTGAATGTCCGTTTCTGTATCATCTGCTGGGTGCTGAACTGGACAAAACTCATAGATTTCATAGCCTTTTGGCACAACGATAATACCCCCTGGATGCTGACCAGTGGTTCTTTTAACTCCTGTACAACCAATTGCCAAGCGTGCTATTTCTGCATTATTCACTGGAATATGTCTTTCTTCGAAATATTTTTTCACATAACCAAATGCGGTTTTATCCGCAATGGTACCAATCGTTCCTGCTTTAAAAGTGGTGCCTTTTCCAAAGATAACTTCGGTATAACGATGAGCTTTTGCTTGGTATTCCCCTGAGAAGTTTAAGTCGATATCAGGCTCTTTATCACCATCAAACCCAAGGAACGTTTCAAATGGAATATCCATGCCATCTTTAGCTAATTTCTCGCCACACTTAGGACAAATTTTATCTGGTAAGTCAAAACCATTTTTTACGCCATAATCACTAAAATCGGAATATTTACACTTAGGACACCTGTAGTGTGGTGGAAGAGAATTTACTTCTGTAATTCCCGTCATATTGGCCACAAATGAGGAACCAACACTTCCTCTAGAGCCTACTAAGTAGCCATCTTCATTGGATTTGGCTACTAGCTTTTGCGCAATAATGTACATAACCGAGAATCCATTTTTAATAATGGAATCTAGTTCTTTATCAATTCTTTTTTGTACAATTTCAGGAAGTGGATCACCATATAATTCTTTTGCTCTCGTCATGGTAATGGTACGAATGGTTTCTTCACATCCCTCAATGTGTGGGGCTGCTTTATAATCGGCAATTGGGCTAAATTTTTCGCACATATCCGCTACTTTATTAGTATTGGTAACCACAACCTCATAGGCTTTTTCTTTTCCCAAATATTCGAATTCTTTTAGCATTTCTTCGGTCGTTCTAAAGTATAGAGGTGGTTGATTATCGGCATCTTCAAAACCTTGTCCTGCTTGCAAAATTCTTCGATAAATTTCATCTTCAGGGTCCATAAAATGCACATCACAAGTTGCTACACAAAGTTTTCCTTGTTTATCCGCAAGCTCCACAATTTTACGATTATAATCTTTTAAAACTTCTTCGCTTTCTACTAATCCCTCTCTAACCATAAACTGGTTATTGCCAAGAGGCTGAATTTCTAAATAATCATAAAACTCTGCAATCGCTTCTATTTCATCTTCTGGCTTGCCATCGGCAATTGCTCTATAAAGTTCTCCTTGCTCACAAGCACTGCCAATGATTAATCCGTCAGAATATTTTTGATACAAACTTTTTAAAATTCTTGGCTTTTTATAAAAATATTTTAAGTGAGATAAAGAAATTAATTTATATAAATTTTTTAATCCTACCTTATTGGTTGCCAAAATAATGGCATGATATGATGGCAAATTTTTAAAATTAATATCTTCTGATAGTTTATTATCCACTTCATCAAGCGTTTTGACTTCTTTTTCAGAAAGCATTTTAAGCATCACATTAAACACTTTAACAAGTGTATCTACATCGGCAAGTGCTCTGTGAGCCACATCAACTTTAATATCTAATTTTTCCGCAATTAACCCTAATTTATATTTTTTAAAATCAGGGAATAATTCTTTAGCCATCGCAAGTGTATCAATGTAAGTATTGTTAAACTCGAGTCCTAGCTTTTGTGCATTGTATTTAATAAACCCTACATCAAAATCCGCATTATGGGCAACAATGACTGTATCTTTGGTAAATTCAATTACCTTTGGTAATACCTTATCAATCGTTTCCGCATCTTTGACCATATCGTCGGTAATATTCGTCACTTCCACTACCTTTGGTGGAATTGGCTTTTCAGGATTGACAAAACACTCAAAGGTATCAATCACTTCTCCCTTTTTCACTTTCATAATGCCAAATTCGGTAATCTTTTCCGTTTGCCTAGAAAGCCCAGTCGTTTCAATATCTAACACACAATAGGTGGTATCTTCTAATGATTGATTTTGCGAATCATTTACCGAAATTAACCTATCTGGTACCAAATAGGCTTCTACCCCATATAGAATTTTGATATCATTTTTCTTGGCGGCATCAATGCCTGCAGCTTCTGCTTTTTCTTTGGCTTCTTCTTCTGATAATCCTTCATTTAGCGCTGCTTCCATGGCTTTTTTAGAGGCTGCTTCCGATGCTTTTTTTGCTACATCTTTGGCTGC
Source organism: Clostridiales bacterium UBA1234 (assembly GCA_002308995.1). Classification (GTDB taxonomy): domain Bacteria; phylum Bacillota; class Clostridia; order TANB77; family UBA1234; genus UBA1234. Next base: position 13,440 of record DBWQ01000019.1, read on the forward strand.
TTTTTTTGCCTCTGGAAAGCTTTGTACCACACCATGGTCGGTAATAGCAATCGCTTTATGCCCCCATTTAATCGCACGCTTTACCAAATCGGTTGCTGAAGTAACCGCATCCATCATACTCATTTGGGTATGAAGGTGTAGTTCTACTCTTTTTTCCTCAGCTTTATCCATTCTTACATGTTCTTCTATCGTTGTTTCTTCTAAAGAATCTGCAATTACGCCAAATTCTTTTGAAAAAGTATTATATTCATAAGTACCTACTAAACGAACAGCCTTTACCGATTTCATTTTAGGATGTACTTCTTCGTATTCATTGGCTTTTAAAAAAGCTTTCACATTAATAGAACTGGTACCATCATAAATATCGAAAGAGATTAAATAGCCTCCATTTTTTGTTTCACGGCTATCGTAATTACTTACTTTTCCTTCGATAATAACGCCTGGTTGTTCTGGAGAAAGATTCACAATTTTGACTTCTTTCGGATCTTGGGTATCACGATACCCTTTGTAAATGAGCATCTCTTGATTTTTGATATGCTCCATAGAGTGCTTTCTCGGTGCCCTTTTTTCTGGTACAAAAGAACTATTCTCAACTGGGCTACTCACAATGCCACTTGGGCCACCACTTGGCAAAGATTTTGGTGCAAATCCCATTTTCATGTTGGGAGATACTGTTTCTTGTTTTGGCTTATTTGCAAGTTCTTGCGCTCTTTTTTCATTTTCTTCTATCATGGTTTTCACAATAGCTTCTTCTTTATTTTGAACAACTTCTACTTTTTCTGGTTCGATAAAAGAAACTGAAAAAGTTTTTCCTGTGGTATTTTGCAAAAAATCGCTAATGGTTTTATTGGCATTCTTTTGTTCTAATAGAAACTTACTTTTAGATTTTAATTGTACCTGTACTTCGTTTCCATTTACCACTGCTGTACTACCATTTAACCCAGCTTTTAACGATATATATTTTTTGGAAAAGAAATCAATGACTTCCCCCCAATTTACTTCATTGTTTTCCATTTTTTTACCCCCAAAAAATTACTACTAAAATCTTATCACAAGATAAAAATAAGGTGAAGAGAAATCACTAAAATTTTTTTAACCCATACAAGAAAAGCACCCCTTACGGAGTGCTTTTCTTAACTATGCTTTAATCTCTTGATAGAAAAAGAGAAAATCTTCTCGATTCATATCGGGGATTCTGCCAAAACGCTTCAGCATCGCTTTGAGAATTGCGACACTTTTCGCCTGACAGTTAATCGACTTATTGGGGTTAAACTCAATGTCGGTAAAAAAATCATACACGAGTATTCCCAACAGTTCCTCTTCTGGGATACTCTCTTTGACGGCCTGGATATACATATAGTCGTAAAAGAAGGTGAGTGGCTTAAGCGGATATTCTTCTCCTTCATACTCAAAGGCAATCAGATTACCCGAAGTATGATGCCTCTCATCTCTTTTGGCTTCTTTTGGTGAAACGTGAAAAAGATCGGTATAGGGCCCCCCTAAATTGTACTTTTTGGAGCCCTGAAAGACACATTCAAAGGGAATTCCATGAAGCTTCAGATTGAAAGCGCTGAGCATTCTCCCCAATTCTTCTTCTGATTTGGAAGAAATTTCCAACGCTTTTTTGCCAATACTTTCATGCAAAGCTTCCACATTCTTCTTTTTTTGGGAAGCTGCAAAGCCAGGATTGAACTTAAACTCAAAATCACGTCTCAAAACGTAATTTCTCTCATCTACCGTCCATGCAGGTCTTGTGGCCATATTCTCCTCCTTAAAACTCTACGCCATCCATCATCATCTCATAAAAGATACTGCCATCATGCTTTGTAGCTGGATACATCTGAAGATGTTCAATGGTATCAACTAACAGAAGAAGTTCACTTACAGGACAGTTACCATCCTTTAACTTTTGGTTAATTTCCTTCGTAAATGCAGTCAGCAATGCCCTATCCTCTTCAGAAAGAGAATTACCGCTTCTCGCATATGCGAGTATTCCAACATCACTCCACAGTACTTCTTTAAGTTTGTCAATTGCCATGATATGATCTCCTTTCTTTGGCTACAGCCATATAAATTCATATTCGTGCTGAACAATTATACCACTAAAACTTATTTATGTCAACTATTTATTCTCTGCTATGATAGCCTAACTCTACCTTTTTATCCCCTAATTTGACATTTGGTTGTCTTAAATAATCATAAAAGTCAAAAGATAGTTTCTTTTTTCTGCAAGCATAGGGTTCTTCTGAAAGTTGTTCATCTACACTTGTCTCTAAAAGATGAATGGTTGAAGCGCTCATGCATGCTTGATTGCCCACATAAACAAGCTTACCATTTTTCGCAATCTCTTGTACTCCTATCCCCAAATCGTACTCTTTCGGTAATGCCAAACCTTGCTCTACAACGAATGGCTTACCAAGGTTATCTCTCGTTGTTGGCATAATCTGGCCTTCTGGAAGCGCATAGTAAATATCTTTTTTGGCACTGATTGCTTCTTTGGTTGGCCTATCAGGAAACCCCTCTTTTTGAAATTGACGATAGCAATTGATCTTTTTTTGAATGGTTCCTTGAGGTATTGTCGTATCTTTACTTTCAAGTAGCTCTTGAAACTGGCTATTCGATAAAATATCCATCATTACTTGTGACTTAATTCCCTGTACAACAGTTAAAAGTGGGTATTCTTTGAAAGAGCAATTTAATCTTGGAAGTGGATTTTGGGCATATTTTTCAAACTCTTTTGAAACTTGATGCAAGTTATTCATATTTTGATAATGCTCTTTGATAAAAACTCTTTCCATAAGGGACCAATTTACATCATTAATAACCGTCATTAATTCTTGGGTTTTGTCTTCCATAATCATATCACATATCTGCTGAGAGTAGGCATCTAAATGCATTCTGTTTAAGGTATCTATGACATCTACTAAAATTGGTGGAATCACACGAAAACAATCTGCAGGAATCTTACCTTCTATTATCATTTCTTGAGATGCTTTCGCAAAATTCATTGCTGTGGTGCTTATTCCTTTAACAGTTCCATTGCTTTTAAGCTCTTTCCAAGCCTCATCACTAGAACAATCATAGACAGTAGCATTATTTTCTTTTAGCTTATCCCAATCAATTAAAATAATATTTTTTCTTTCTCTAGGAACTAGTGGCGCTTGAATCTTCTTTTTGGCATTTTTATCATTTTCCTTTTTCTGTTCTTCCGATATAGGAGGTTTCATATCATCATTGAATCTCCTATTTCCTGTCCCATAAAAATTAGCAGCAATAGCAATCGACTTGGTAGTGGACAAAAACCTTGTACCTTCTCCTGTACCTTTGGAAATATGATATGATAGTCCTCTTGGGTCATTAGGATTCTTGCTCCAAATATCTTCACCATTTTGTACTGGAATATCATTATTTTGTGCTCGAAAAACATAATTTCCCATTTTTATCTTCCTCTCTTTTCTCTTTTCTATTATCTTTATTTTACCAATCATTCTCTTTATTTTCAAGATATAAAAAGTTTACATAATTATTGACTTTGCTTCCTTTTTATGGTATAATTAACTTAATATATCACGTAAGGTATTGTTAATCTGGTACTGATGGGCGCTTCCCCACAGATATCAAGGTGTTTATCGCAACTCCAACGGAGGAGAAAACTCCGATGATGTTTAGGTAAAAGGCGATGGTTTTAGGTATCTTATCTGATGTATTAATCTATTAGGAAGGAGCTTTGTATGGAAGCAACTTTATAGAATGCACGTACCCGTTTAACGGTGGTACGTGCATTCTATTTTTATGACTTTTTTTCTTGTATCAAGGATTTTAAATATTCGTCTATAAAATCACTAATTTCCCCATTCATCACCGCTTCCACATTTCCCGTTTCAAAGCTTGTGCGATGATCTTTTACCATCGTATAGGGGCAAAAAACATAAGAACGAATTTGACTTCCCCATGCAATTTCGCGTTGAATTCCCTTTAAATCCTCTATTTTTTCTTTATTTTCTCTTTCTTTTAATTCCATTAGTTTTGAAATTAACATTTTCATGGCTGTTTCTCTATTTTGGATTTGAGAACGTTGTGTTTGGCAAGAAACCACAATATTAGTTGGAATGTGCGTAATACGAATGGCTGATTCAGTTTTATTAATGTGCTGACCTCCCGCACCACTGGAACGGTAGGTATCGACTCTTAAATCCTCTGGATTAATCTCCACACTCACGGTATCATCAATCTCGGGAATTACCTCAACAGAGGCAAATGAAGTATGACGTCGTCCCGCTGCATCAAAAGGAGAAATCCTTACCAAACGATGAACGCCACTTTCTCCCTTTAAATAGCCATAACTGTAATTTCCAGAAACACTAAAGGTAACACTTTTTAATCCTGCGCCATCCCCCTCTAAGTAATCTAGTTCCTCTAATTTGTAACCATTTTTTTCTGCCCACATCGAATACATACGATATAACATTTCAGCCCAATCTTGTGCCTCGGTTCCTCCTGCCCCTGGGTGAATCGTCACAATGGCATTAGCACCATCGTGAGGACCAGAAAGTAAATTTTGAATTTCTAATGCATCAATCTTTTTTTCAATTGTTTTTACATTGACTTTTACTTCTGGTATGACACTTTCTTCCCCCATTTCATTGCCAAGTTCAATTAATACTTTTGTATCCTCAAGCAAACCTTGAATTATCTCAAAGTTTCCCACTTGCTGTTTTAACATTTTTATTTTTTGAAGTATCTTCGTTGAATTCTCCATATCCTGCCAGAAATCATTTTCCTTCGTTTTTTCCTCTAAAACTTGGATTTCTTCTTTTTTATGAGCTATGTCAAAGAGAATCCCTTAATTCTTTTAAACGTCTCTCATATTCTTTTAAAGAAAACATCGCTTCTTCTAATTCAATCATTATTTCACGTCCTTTATCCTTCTATCTCTTGAGGATTCAATTCTTCCTCCACTTCCATATGTTTCAAGGTCTTCTCTAATTGCTCTTTAAAATAAGATGTTGTTTCAAAATATTTCTTTTCTTCAAAACTAAAGAAATTAGAGATTAAGTTATTAGGAAACTTGTGCATGGTAATATTATACTCTTTCACATACTGATTATAAGTCTCTTTATTTTCTTGTAATTTCTCTTCTACATACTCTAAATCATGAATAAAAGGATATACCTCTTCTCCAGAAAAAACATCTCCTGACGCAACGTACCACTCATCTAGCTGTTTCGTAATATCATTTAAAAGCAGTGACAAATTGGCATTTGCACTTGATTTTTCTTCGATACTATTCGATACGATAACCAAGTCTTTCGCTTCTTTTACCTTTTCTGACAAACTTTCCTCGCCAGATACGTACGTTTTCACTTGAGTGACAAAATTTGGTAGTAATTCAGCCTTCCTTTGAATGATTGCATCAATATCAGCAAGTGCAATTTCCGTCATCTCCGCTTTTTCCACAATACGGTTATACCCCACAATCATAGATATTCCCAATATTAGTAGTATTAGAACAATGAAATAAAATAGTAAACTAGTGATTTTCATGTTACTCTCCTCTTTTATTTGCTTAATTGGTTTACACTCTTTATTATTATAGTAACGAAATCTTCTTTTGTCAATTATCAGATTCGACAAAAAAAGCGCTTTATCCCTCTATTTCAGTCAATTTTCCAAAATATCGGATCATTTTAGACATCCTATATAAGAAACTATTTACTTGGGTTTTTTTCTCCAGATTCCTCAGAAAAATCGCTCATGTGAACGGCAGAATCTTCAACTGTACTTTGTGTCATTACATTTGCAAAATAAGGATAACTACAATTCATTTTTTCAATCCAAATAAAAACAAAGGAAATTGAAAAAAACATAACCAATTCTAGAACTAAATAAAGAATCTTTTTTTCAGAATCGTTTTCTTTTTGAAATTTGTGAAAAACATCCAGTAGCAAATTCATCAAAAGAATAACAAACATGACAAGAATAATAGAACAAAGGAATATGTCTGGCAAGCCAAAATGAGTTACCAAATGATTATAGCTAGGCAAATACTCACAAGCAAGATGAATTACTTTCCAAAAAGCAATGTGATTATAAACATATTGAACTAGTCCAAAACAAAACAAAAACAAAAAAGCATATTTCTTAATTTTTTCATTTTCCTCTGCTAATACATTCATCCCCATTACAATAAAAATGAGATAAAGAAAATGAAGCGAATACAAAAAACAATAGCTATTCCCATAAAAGATGTGTAACAAACTATTAAAAAGCAAAGCAAGTATTAAAACAATATTAAGATATTTGTTTTTTTTGAAATTTCTAACTATGAAAAAGCCCATTAGCAAATAAAACAACGTCATAAAAACGCTACAGATGATACCCATATCAGAAAAAACAATTTTATAGTTACTACCATTATATTCTTTCCCATCAATTGATACCGCTTTAACATCTGCACCAATGATTGAATGATAATAGTCTTCTTGAAGAACAGTTTTAAGTTCCTCTTTATCGACTGTATAGTTAATATAGTTTTCTTCCTCTCTAAAATCCATCTCAGGGATATTAGGCCATACATATTTTTGAGCTTTCCCTAAAAAACCAGAAAAAACAATAACAGCAATACACATAAAAAGTGTCGTATTAAGGCTTGCCTTTTTAGAAATAAAAAGATAAAACAATACAATCCAAAAAATGATTAAATTCGTAATTGTAACAGAATACGATAGAACGCCCAATATCATCAAAATCACAATTGATTTGTAAGATAATTGTTCTTCATCTCTTTTTTTAATAACATAGTACCATAATAATAACAAGAAAAATGCAGCAATGTTAAATACTTCAATTCCTGCCGTAAAAACAATATTAGAAAAGCTAAACACATAGCAAGCAGTTAAACATAAAGGAAGCTTTTTATCCTGAGAAAAAGAAGTCATTATTAAATAGAGAAAGCTTGCTGAAAGCGAGGTTACCACAGAAGATATCACTATACAAGCTAACATTTTATCTAGCACAATACCTTTCACCAAAAAATAAACAGGTTGCACTAGCAAAATAAACAATGGATGAACCTTAATACGATAATGACTGGCAAAAATAGTAGTCATATCTGTGATTACCCTTTTACTATCTGCTTCAAATAGCAAATTATTATTGTTGCTAAAGTCATAATTATACGATAAAAATAGTCCCAGTACCATGTAAAACATAAGAGAAGAAAAGAAAACAATTCTTGTGATTTTTCTTTCTGAAAGATCTATTTTTTTCAAATCAATATCCTCCATTTCACTCAAATTCAAAAATAATCTAGACTATGTACAATAATAATAACATCGTCAAAATATAAACTACTACTAGTATCAATAGTTTTTTATCTGATAATAATACATCAATAGGATCTCCATAAGAATTATTTTCAATATCAAAACTATATAATTGTAAAATTAGCATAACAAGCGGAATCGTCCAAAAGCGATAATCGTTGGCACTACGTATAGTTACTGTTTCATCCACAGACCATAATGTATATGCCACCATCGACAGTGCATAAGACACATACATATTCTTATCTAAAAACTCAACCGTATAGTTATTTAAAACCTTACGACTCTCAGCGCCAACTTTCATCATTTCATTTCTTCTTTTACCAAAGCCCAAATAAAATCCGCCAAAAATTATCATCAAGTATAAGTACTTAGAAACAACAATAGAAGTAGCTGCTGCTCCATAAATCACTCTTAGTACGAAGCCAAAAACAATCACAGAAACATCTAAAATAGGCACATTTTTAAAATAGTAACTATATAAAATGTTTAAGATAATATAAAAAAGTGGAATTTCAATAATCCATGCATAATGGGATAGTTGATACAAATACCTGATAAGTAGCAATGATATCACGATAAAAAAACACATAATACCGATTGCCTTTGAAATGCTAATTGCACCAGATGCAAGCGGTCTATTCTTTTTAATAGGATGCTTTTTATCCTCTTCGACATCACAAATATCATTCATAATGTACACAATCGAGGATACAAAAGAAAAAACAAAAAACGCCACTATTCCTCTTTTTAAAAAATCTATATTTAAAAAAGTCAGATTAAAAAACATAGGAATAAATACCAATCCATTTTTCAGCCAATGTTTCACTCTCATTAATTTCAATACATTCTTCATTTGATAGCCTCAATTCTATTTCATAATCTCCTCACATATTATATAATACAACATTTTTTAAAAAAAGACAAAATTATCTCTTTAGATAATTCTGCCTTTTCTTAGTTCTTTAAAATAATCATTATGTTACGTCAAAAAGGGGTGTTCCACAATCAACATAATTCAAAACGGTATTTTTGAGAAATCTCTGGATACTTTTCGTGATCTACTTCTGACATAAACATTTCTAATGGCCTTGCCGCAAAATCAACTCCATTTGTACATTCAGTAGAATATAGAGGTTTATAAATCATTAATTCTTCCTTATTTTCAGTATGTCTTGCAGTACCAATAATTTCATATAAATATAAATTAGGTTCTTCTTTTAATTGTTCTTCCGTCATTTTTTCTCTCTTAAAATGTTTAACAATATCTCCCTGATTAAACTTTCTTTCCATAAACAATTTCTCCTTAAATTCCTGTTTATAATCTTCCTTTATTATATAATAATAGGGACAAATATTCAACATCTGTCCCCATATTTCAAATATGTCTTTACTAATTCTTGCCACAGCAGTGTTTGTACTTCTTACCACTGCCACATGGACATGGATCATTTCTGCCTACTTTTTCGCCTTTTTTATTTACCTTTGGTGCTGCTTTCTCAGGTCCTCCGGCTTGTTGTGCCGCATTAAAATTCGTCATCATTTGTTTTACCATATTAATTCTTTGCACATTTTGTCTTGGTATTAAATGAAGCATTGTTTTAACAACGGTTTCTTCGATGCTGGCAGTCATCTCATTGAAGACATCATAGCTTTCAATTCGATACTCAACAACTGGATCTTTTTGCGCATATCCTTGAAGGCGGACAGCTTCTTTTAATTGTTCCATGGCATCTAAGTGGTCAATCCATTTTTCATCTACTGTTCTAAGAAGTACAACTCTCTCTAGTTCTCTAACATCTTCTCCAAGTTCTTTTTCTTTTTCTTCATATCGTTTGGTGGCAAGTGCTAGTACCTTTTCTTTCACAGCATCCTCATCCAATTCGCCATCCAAATGATATTCAATATCAAAAGTAGTTTTTAAATAATTTTCAAATTCTTCTTTATCAATTGTTGCTGTATCATACACATTAAAGGTAGATTCTACTGCATTGTCGACAGCCTTCTTTAACATGTGTAAAATAGTATCTCTTAAATTTTCGCCATCTAACACTTTTCTTCTTTCTTCATAGATGATATGTCTTTGATCATTCATGACATTATCATACTGAAGGACATTCTTTCTTGCTTGGAAGTGAAGCGATTGCACTGTTTGCTGTGCTCTCTCGATAGAATTGGTTAGCATTTTCATTTCGATAGGCACATCTTCTGGCATGTTAATCATGGCTGCGATATTTTGAATTCTATCTCCACCAAATAGTTTCATTAAGTCATCTTCTAATGATAGATAGAAAATTGATTCACCAATATCTCCTTGACGACCACTACGTCCTCTAAGCTGATTATCAATTCTTCTGGAGTCATGACGCTCCGTACCAATGATTTTTAATCCCCCTGCAGCAATTACTTTTTTTCTTTCTTCTTGAACTTCTCCATCTACTTTATCATAAAACTTTTGATATTCTTTTCTTGCTTTTAAAACTTCTTCATCATCCGTTTCATTAAGGCTTGCCGCACTCATGATTAAATCTTCATCATACCCTAGCTTTTTTAGTTCACGTTTGGCTAAGGCCTCCGTGTTACCACCTAGCATAATATCGGTACCACGACCTGCCATGTTAGTGGCAATGGTTACCGCACCAAATTTACCAGCTTGTGCTACAATCTCGGCTTCTTTTTCGTGATATTTGGCATTTAATACTTCGTGTGGAACGCCTTCTTTTTTTAGAAGTTCACTTAGTTCCTCTGATTTTTCAATATTAGTGGTACCTACCAATACCGGTTGACCTTTGGCATGAGAAGCTTTAATGTCTTCTACTACATGACGAAGTTTAGCTCTTCTCGTACGATAAACCAAATCGTTATGATCAATTCTAATCATTGGCATATTGGTTGGGATTTCCACAACATCCAAATTATAGATTTGTCGAAACTCATCTTGCTCTGTCATCGCTGTACCTGTCATACCACATAACTTATGATATAGCTTAAAATAGTTTTGGAAGGTGATGGTAGCAAGTGTTCTATTCTCATTTGCAATTTTCACATTTTCTTTTGCTTCGATTGCTTGATGTAGTCCTTCATTGTAACGTCTACCATACATAATTCTTCCTGTATGCTCGTCAACAATTAATACTTCTCCATCTTTGACGATGTAATCGACATCAACTTTCATGACACCGTTAGCAGCCAATGCTTTATTGATATGATGTAATAATGTCATGTTATCCAAATCAGATAAGTTTTCTACACCAAAGTATTTTTCTGCCTTTTTGGTACCTGTACTTGTTAAGGTTGCTCTTCTTGATTTTAAATCGACAATATAATCATATTTTGCATCTTCTTCTGTTTCTTGTTGTTTGGCATCGTCTTCGGTGATTGTTTTTGATTTAAGTCCTTTGACAAATCGATCTGCTTGTTTGTATAAGTCATTTGCTTTATCAGCAGGTCCAGAAATAATTAGTGGTGTACGCGCTTCATCGATTAAGATACTATCAATTTCATCAACGATAGCATAATTTAATTCTCTTTGCACCATTTGCTCTTTCTGAATGACCATATTATCCTTTAAGTAATCAAACCCATATTCATTATTAGTTCCATAAGTAATATCGGCATTATATGCTTTTCTTCTTTCTTCTGGTGTTAATTCATGAACAATCATTCCAACGCTAAGTCCAAGGAAATTATATAATTTCCCCATTTCTTCCCCTTGCGAACGAGCCAAATAATCATTGACCGTTACTAAATGCGCTCCCTTCCCTGAAAGTCCATTTAAATACAAGGCAAGTGACGCTGTAAGAGTTTTTCCTTCACCCGTTTTCATCTCAGCAATTCTTCCTTGATGAAGCACAATCGCACCTAAAAGCTGTACATCAAATGGTCTTTTACCAAAAACACGCACAGATCCTTCTCTGGCAACGGCATAAGCTTCTACTAAAATATCATCTAACGTTTCTCCCTTGCTTAAGCGTTCTTTAAACTCTACTGTTTTATGTTTTAATTCTTCATCGGATAAACTTTGCATCGTTGGTTCTAAGCTATTGATTTCATCTACGTAATGCTGAATTTTTCTAATTTCTTTTTCACTATATGTTCCAAAAAGATTTTTAATGAATCCCATCTTTTGTCCCCTTTCCTTAGATACGAGAGATGAGAGGTGAGTAATTCACAATGCTCACCTCTCATACATAATTTCTTTGTTAAAATTACGCTTCTTCTTCACTATCGATATTAATCTTGCCCTCACTGATTTCAATGGCAGCGGTAGTAACATCAGACTCCATTTTTTTATCAGTAAGTTTTGGACTTCCTTGGGCAATTTGTCTTGCTCTCTTCGCTGTACCAATTACTAATGAATACTTTCCAGGTGCTTTCTTTAGTAGCTCTGTCATCGTTGGCTTAATAATCATTTTCATCTCTCCTTTTTATTCGATGTTTTGAATTTGCTCTCTAATATTTTCAATTTCATTCTTCATTTCAACAACTGAATTCGTGATATCTAAACAATTTGCCTTTGAACCAATTGTATTAGTTTCACGATTCATTTCTTGAAGTAAAAAATCTAATTTCTTTCCAATTGGACCTTCTGCTGAAAGCATTTTACGGAAAGAATCTAAATGACTTCTAAGTCTTGTTACCTCTTCACAGATACTTGACTTATCCGCAAAAAATACAACTTCCATTCCTAATCTGGTTTCATCAATAATATCATTGATTTTCAGTTCATTGACACGATTCATTAATTTGGCTCTATATTCTTCTAACAAGTTAGCGGATCGTTTCTCAACTTGATTCACATACTCACTTACCGTAGTAAGTCTTTTTTGGATATCTGCAGAAAGTCTTTCGCCTTCCACTCTTCTAGCTTCAGCCAAATTTTGAATTGCCCCTGTCAATGCGTTTTGAATTTCTGTATAAATCTCATCCTCGTCGATTTCACTATCTACAGTAATGATATCTGGCATCCTCATAACAGCGGTGGCAGAAATATCATCTTGAATACCATACTCGCTTACAAGTTTCCTCATTTCTTCTATATAGCATGAAGCAAGTCCTCTATCCACACTAATTCCTCTACCTTCGCGACTTGTATTCACCACATTAATAAAAACATCAATCTTACCCCTAGAAATATTCTGTGTGATAAACTTACGAATCCTATCCTCAAGTGAGATTAAATATCTAGGCATTTTGATTTGAATATCATTATACTTATGATTAATTGTTTTGATATCTACCGTATAAGTTTTTCCCTCGGCTTCATATACACCGCGGCCAAACCCTGTCATACTTTTAATCATGATTCTATCTATTTCCTTTCTTCTTTCTAAATGTTTTGATAAGAATTACGATTGCCTTAATAAGATAATAAGCAAGGAACATAAAAGGAAAACCTTTTGACAAGATAGTACTATATGGCTTTGGAAAACTAATATAGGCCCCTGGCAAAAGCGCTGATAAAACAGCAAGCACCAAAAACTCAATGCCATAAACTGTTAATGTCATATTATCTTTTTTATAAGCTCTCAGGAACAAATAGATGGCCACTGCCAAGAATACTGCACCCGTGATTTGCACAGCAAGTGTTACATTAGAAATGCGATGTCCATAAAGTGTGTAGGCACTATCTACAATTCCATAAAATACTTCTACTAGCAATAGCATTAATCCTACACCACAAAGTGCATCAATCAATTTATTTCTTTCTGTATAATTCATTTCTATCTCTCCTAACCTTCTTACAAAAAACTATCCCTCTAGCTCATATATCACATTAGCGGCTGTTACGATTCCCGCCGTTTCTGTGCGTAATATGCGTTTTCCTAATGTCACTAATTGCATATTATTTAACTCCTTTAGAATGGAAATATCCTTATCGGAAAATCCACCTTCCGGGCCAATCACAATAGCAACTTTTTTTACCTCTCCATCGATGCTTCTCAAAGTCCCTTTAAGGGTACTTGTTTTTTCGCATTCATATGGCACTATAACTATATCATATTTTGCAAGATTTTCAATGATATTTTGCAATTTCCTTGCATTTTCAACGATAGGAATGGCTTGTCTTCCACTTTGCACGGCTGCTTCTTTTGCAATTTTTTTCCATCTTTCTACCTTTTTGGCTTCATTCTTTTCCTCTAGTTTGACAATCACACGTTCTGTAATGACCGGAATAAACCCTTTGATTCCAATTTCTGTCCCTTTTTGAATAATCCATTCAAACTTGTCAGATTTTGGTAACCCTTGGTATAAATCAATCTCTATTTCCGTTTCTGTTGATTCTGGGATGATAGTCTCTATATGTAAAATAATCGTCTCTTTTTCAAAATCCATTATTTTACAAGCATATCTTTTTTGACTTTCATCGCAAACAAATACCTCATCCCCAACTTGATAACGAAGCACATTTTTGATATGGTTCACATCATCTCCCAATAGATGAATCGTATCGTTTTCTATTTGGTGGCTCTCAATGTAGAATGTGGTCATTTTCTTCTCCTATCTTCTAAAAAAATCTTTTACGTTTTCCAGTTTCAAAGCTTTCTCCACCAGCAGCGGCAAATTGTTTTAAAATTTCGCGTTGCTCATTGTTAAGCTTTTTAGGAACATCAACAACGACAGTAAAATATAAATCTCCTGTCCCTCTTCCATTAATGTTCTTGATACCTTTTCCTTTGAGTGTAAAGATAGAACCCGTCTGAGTACCTTCTGCTAAATCGTAAGACTCCTCTCCCGTTAGTGTTGGCACTTTAATAATAGCTCCGAGCGCAGCTTCAGCAAACGAAATATGAACATTACAAAAGATACTATCCCCTTTTCTAGTAAAGATAGCATGGCTCTTAACTCCTACCGTCACATATAAATTTCCAGAAGGCCCACCTCTAAGTCCCGGCTCACCTTCTCCATTTAAAGAAATGACTTGTCCATTATCAATCCCTGCCGGAATATTAATTTTAATCTTTCTTTGTTTCTTTACGGTACCTCTTCCACGGCATGTCTCACAAGGAGAGCTTATCACACTACCAGTTCCCCCACAATTATCACATGTTCTTACACTCGCAAAGGAACCCAAAATAGTATTTTGAGTAGTTCTTACTTGTCCTGAGCCTCCGCATACTTTACATGTTTCTTTCTTAGTTCCTGGTTTTGCACCACTACCATGGCAAGTATCACATTCTTCCTCACGATTTAGCGTGATTGTTTTTTCTACACCAAACGCCGCTTCTTCAAAAGAAATATCTATTCTAACCTTTAAATCTCTTCCACGAACAGGGCCATTACGATTTTGACGTCTTGATGAACCTCCTCCAAAGAAAGAGGAAAAAATATCATTTAAATCAAAGTCCATTCCACCAAAACCAGAAGCACCACCAAAACCTTCAAATCCACTAAAGCCACTAAAATCATTGGAATATCCATTTGCTCCTGCACTATGACCAAACTGATCATACATACTTCTTTTTTGCGGATCTGAAAGCACTTCATAAGCTTCGTTTACTTCTTTAAATTTTGCTTCTGCTTCTTCTTTATTGTTGGGATTGGCATCTGGATGGTATTGTTTTGCTAATTTTCGAAATGCTTTTTTGATTTCATCATCTGTAGCCGTTTTAGAAACACCTAGCACTTCATAGTAGTCCCTTTTTTGCTCTGCCATTTCATGTTTCTCCTTTCGGATTAATATATAGCCGACAAGGACGACCAGTGGTCGTCCTTTACGAACCTATTTGATTTTGATCAAACACCTAAAATTATTTTACTCTACTTTATAATCGGCATCATACACCGTGCCATCATTATTGGTAGCATCTGTATTACCAGAAGCTTCTGTCGTAGTACCTTCTGCATTTTGGTTTGCTGCATTTTGAGCGGCTGCATTCGCATATAATTTTTCAGAAATCTTATAGAATTCTTGCGTTAGTTTTTCGGTAGCATCTTTGATAGCATTTGTGTCAGTGCCTTCAAGTGTTTTCTTAACATTATCCAATTCAGATTGTACTTTTGCTTTTTCTTCAGCGCCAATCTTATCCCCTAAATCATTTAATGTTTTCTCTGTATTATATACTAATGACTCTGCGTTATTTCTAACCTCTACTGCTTCTTTATTCTTTCTATCTTCTTCAGCATGAGCTTCTGCTTCTTTGACAGCTTGCTCAATTTCATTTTCTGTTAAATTGGTGCTTGCTGTGATGACAATCTTTTGTTCATTGCCTGTACCCATATCTTTAGCAGATACGTGAACAATACCGTTTGCATCAATATCAAATGTTACTTCAATTTGAGGTACACCTCTTGGTGCTGCAGGAATACCTGTAAGTTGGAATCTACCAAGTGTTTTGTTGTAAGCAGCCATTTCTCTTTCACCTTGAAGTACATGAACTTCTACACTGGTTTGACCATCAGCAGCGGTAGAGAACACTTGTGATTTCTTTGTTGGGATGGTTGTATTTCTTTCAATTAATTTGGTAAATACACCACCAAAGGTTTCAATACCAAGTGAAAGTGGCGTAACATCTAAAAGTACTAAATCTTTGACATCACCAGATAAAACACCTGCTTGAATAGCGGCACCAATGGCAACACATTCATCTGGGTTAATACCTTTGTGAGGTTCTTTACCAGTTACTTTCTTAACAGTTTCTTGAACTAGAGGTACTCTTGAAGAACCACCAACTAGTAAAATTTTATCTAGCTTATCTGTCGTTAAGTTAGCATCTTTCAATGCTTGATTCATTGGGCCAACTGTAGAATCTACTAAATCTCTAATTAAGTCTTCAAATTTAGCTCTTGTTAAAGTAATGTTCATATGTTTTGGTCCTGTGCTATCTGCTGTGATATATGGTAAATTAATATCTGTTTGCATCATAGAAGAAAGTTCAATTTTAGCCTTTTCTGCAGCTTCTTTTAAACGTTGCATAACTGCTGGATCTGTAGATAAATCAATACCTTGGTCTTTCTTAAATTCTTCTACTAAGTATTTCATAATTCTTTCATCAAAGTCATCGCCACCAAGTCTATTGTTACCACTGGTTGCTAATACTTCGAATACACCATCGCCGATTTCAAGAATAGATACATCGAATGTACCACCACCTAAATCGTATACCATGATTTTTTGCTCATCACCTTTATCAAGACCATAAGCAAGAGATGCAGCAGTTGGCTCGTTGATAATTCTTAATACTTCAAGTCCTGCAATTCTACCAGCATCTTTCGTTGCTTGTCTTTGTGAATCGCTAAAGTAAGCAGGAACTGTGATAACAGCTTGTGTTACCTTTTGGCCTAAATAATTTTCTGCATCTGTTTTTAACTTTTGAAGAATCATAGCAGAAATCTCTTGTGGGGTATAAGTTGCATCATCAATTTTGACTTTTCTATCTGTACCCATATCTCTCTTAATAGAAGAAATGGTTCTATCATGGTTGGTAACCGCTTGTCTTTTAGCAATTTGACCAACTAATCTTTCACCAGTTTTAGTAAATGCTACAACTGATGGAGTGGTTCTATTTCCTTCCGCATTTGGAATAACCACTGGCTCTCCACCTTCCATAACTGCTACACATGAATTTGTTGTACCTAAATCGATACCAATAATCTTTGACATAATCATCATTTCCTTTCTTTAAACGGCTTTTCGTCGCTTTTTTCATTTTCTTTCTTTTTTATTTTGCATATTCATAAAGTACTATTCATTAGGTTTTCATCAAAATTAGTAGATTGCGGATTTTTTAGGCTGAGCGCGGCGCGCAGTCGTATGTGGATACGTCGAGCACCAAGCCAGACTAAAATAATTCGCAAGATGCTGATTTTGGTGAAAACAATTAGTTAGCTACCTTTACCATAGCGTGACGAAGTACCCTGTCGCCCATCTTATATCCACATCGAAGTTCTTCTACTACTTCTTGCTCGCCATAGTCTTTGTTTTCGATGTGCATGACTGCATCATGATACTCTGGATTAAATGTTTCTTTTTCGGTTGCAATCTTTTCCACATTTAATTCTTTCATGATGTCTTGTACTTGTTTTTGTATTAATTCTACTCCTTCCTTCACTTTTGGATCCACCTCTGTGCTAACTGCTTTGTCTAGGTTATCTAGTACTGCAATGTACTTGGTTACCACATCGCCAACCGCCAGTGAATAAATTTTTTCTTTCTCTTTTGAAACACGCTTTTTATAGTTGTCAAACTCGGCTGCTGTTCGTTGCAAATGTTCATAATACTTTTCATTTTCTTTCTTTAGTTTTTCAATCTCTTCCATTAAATCTTTTACGGAAGTTTCTTTTGTTTCTTCGTTTTCTAAAACCTCTTCCTCATTGTTCTCCAGGTTTTCCGCCATCCTCTTCTCCCCCTTGTTTTATTTTTTCTTGCACTTTATCTCCTATATACTTAATCACTGGAATCACTTTTTTATAATCCATTCGTTTTGGTCCAATAACACCAATCGTACCAATTTCTTTATCGTTAATTACTTGTTTATACGTAATAATGGTAAAGTCTTTTAAATCTTCAAACGCTGTTTCTTGACCAATATAGACATTAATATTACCATTATATCCGTTTTTTACAAGTTCTTTAATGGCATCTTGTGTTTCGATAATATTTAAGAAATTTTTCAGTGTTGTTTCTTTTTTGAGTTCTGGAAGCTCCAGCATATTTCTCGTACCATCCAAATAAATCTCAGAATCACCTTCAGTCAGCATATGGTTTAATTCCATCACGAGTGGAACCACCGTATTGTTGATATTATATAGTTCATCCTGAATGTTACTATTAATATTGTCATACACTTCTTTAAAGTTCATTCCTTTAAATTTATAGTTTAATAAGCTATTAAAAATCTGAATATTCTCTTCTGAAATCTCTCCGTTGTATCTCACGACACTTTCTTTGATGATACCATTATCTGCTAAAAGAACAATCATCAGCCTATCTTGCCCCAATTTAACTAATTTAATTTCTTCTACACTGCAAGCATCATTTTGAGGACCCGCTACCAATGAAGCATAATTGGTAATTCTTGACAAAATACTAGAAGCTTCTTTGATTAATTCATCAAATCTAAGAACATCTTCTTTTAAATTATCATCAATTAATGCTTTTTCTCTTGGCGTTAATTGATATTCCTTCATGATTGTATCCACATAAAAACGGTATCCTTTACTAGAAGGAACACGTCCTGCCGAAGTATGAGGCTTATCTAAATACCCCATCTCCTCTAAAGCTGCCATATCGTTTCGAATGGTGGCAGAGCTAAAACCTAGGTTATAGTCACTTGCAATTTTACTAGAACCGACTGGCTCTGCTGTTTTGTTATATTCTTCAATAATCGCTTCTAGAATTCGCTTTTTACGCTCATCTAAAGGCATTCTACCTCACCTTCTTTACTGATTATGTTTAGCACTTGATTCGAAAGAGTGCTAAATTGAAGTTAAATAAAACGGCCTCTTTTTAAGACCGTTTTTAGCATATCACTACCTTTAGCACTTGTCAAGTGAGAGTGATAAAATTCACAAAATTTTCATTTTTCTATAGCATCTGTATTTTTTATCTTACTAAGCCCATCTTTTGCCTCATGGCTTCATATTTATCTTTAGCAAGTTGTTTTGTTTTAGCTGCTCCTTCATTTAAGATATCCTCTAACTCTTTGCTATTAATTAATTCTTCATATCTCTCTTGAATTTTCCCAATTCTATCACAAACAAGTTCTGCCACATATTTTTTAAACTCTCCGTAGTTTTTCCCTACAAATTTTTCTTCTACTTGTTGAATCGTATCATTCGTTAAAGAAATACAAATATTAATTAAATTAGAAATTCCAGGTTTGTTTTCTGGATCATATTTCACTTGCATTTCAGAATCGGTCGTTGCCGACATAATCTTTTTGGTGATTTGTTCCTTGGTATCTAATAGACAAATGACACCATTTGGATTTTCCTCTGATTTACTCATTTTTTTGGATGGGTCTTTTAAATCTTTAATCTTCACTCCACTTTCAGTAATTAAAGGTTCTGGAAGCTTAAATGTTTCTCCATACATTTTGTTAAATCTTTCTGCAATGTCTCTGGCAAGTTCCACATGTTGTTTTTGATCGATGCCAACTGGCACATAATCTGAATCCACATATAAGATGTCGGCTGCCATTAAAACTGGATAGGTTAATAGACCAAGTGTAAAGTTAGCATTTTGTTTACTTTTTTCTTTAAACTGAATCATTCTGGATGCCTCACCATAATACGTGCTACATTCTAAAAGCCATGATATAGAGGGAATGAACTCATTATCGGATTGTAAATAGATCGTATTCTTTTTTGGATCGATACCACACGCAATATAGAGTGCAATAAATTCTTTAATTCTACGTCTTAACTCCTCTGGTGGTTGATGAATGGTAATAGCGTGTAAATCTGCTACAAATAAATAAGAGTCAAATTCTTCTTGTCTTTTTACCATTTGCATAATGGCGCCAATGTAATTGCCAAGTGTTAAATCACCAGTCGGTTTAAGACCAGTTAATAATCTTTTTTTATTTTCCATTTTTTCATCTCCTATTTAGTCTTCATAATCGATGTACATGTATAGATCCGTATCAGAGTTTAAAAACTCGTTAATTTTATGTTCGACTTCTTCCGATGCCTTACTCATTCTAGAGTATCCAACTTTTGCCGATACTAAAGGATCTACGTATCTTAAATCTCTCCCAATCTTTGTACAATATTTGTTTTCATCCTTATTAAACTTAGTATATACTTTATTAAGCTCCGGTAAATAACGCCATCGATCACTAATACGCTTATCACTGCAACTTAATCCAATATCCATAATTGTTTTATCATTAGAAGTATATAAATCTTTTCTTTTAATCACACCTCTACGAATCATGGGAGCAAGTGTATCTGAAATAAACTTCATTGCCATTTTAGATTCATAAGAGCGATATTTTTTGCCGCATTCTAATGCTATCAAAGTAAACTTTTCACCAATCTTAGGGGTATTAAAAGCAAATTCAGGCATATTATCCTCATTTGGTACAATGACTAGGTCTTCATACATTTCTTTGATTTCTTCTAATGTGCACATGTCTGACATATACGCCGTATGTAAAAAATACTCTAGTGAGTGAGCACACAAAGTTGGTCTTACGTTATAGGCAAGTGGGTAAACCGTGTAGTCACATAAATCATCAATTTTCACTTCATTTTTAAAAATATATTCAAATAATTTATCACTTCCCACTAGCACATCATAGTTGCTAAGGGATACATCGTCTTTATCAAAATTTTCTTCTGCAATATACGTTGTTGCATATGAGAAGGCAGGAACAGCGATATCGTGAAATAGCGCTGCCAATACTTGTGGTTTGTTGGTAACAAATTCATTTAAAATAAGGGCTACCCCAAGACTATGGTCTAGCTCTGAATAATGATAATTATATACATGAAAACCACTAAGCGAAATCCCAGCATTCACATCAATACCATTCAACCTAATAAGTTCAGGAAAATCTAGAATATCTTTGATATAATCAGGAACTTCTTTGCAATACACTTTATGTAATTCCTCTACCTTTGGATTTCGCGACTCTAAATATGTCATATTACTCACCTCATACTCCCCAAAGTATATCATAGAAAAGCCTATTTATCAACATAATTTTGCATTTCACTTTAACAACAAAAACGGGTCCATGGTTTTAACACCAGAACCCGTTTTGCTTATTTGTTTATTTAGCATATTCACTAAAAAACAGTAAATACACCCTCGGCATTTCTACCGTTGCCAAAATTGCCTCTACATCAAGGCAGTCCTTCTGTTCTTCCAAAAACTTGGCCAAATCAGGATGCTTCTTTTTGGAAACTTGTTTGACATAATTGTTAACCTTCAGACGCGTAGAATCCGTTGTAAAATACAACCGAAGTTGATGATACTTCTTGCTATACGTTACGGACTCTAAATGTTTTCCCTTGATGTCTTTGTTGGTTTTGAGTTCTTGCGAAATGAACTGTTCCATATTCTGGAAACCATCCACATTCATGCACAGAACATTCGAAGTTCTCTGCCAAACAAGCCCTAAGTGATTCTCCATAAAATCCTCCAAAATTGTGATTGCCCAACCATTGTATCACATTTATGTTAACTTTTCAACAATTTTTTCGATTGCTAAGCTCTCTTGTTCCCCTGTTTGCATATTTTTTAGGGTATATTTCTTAGTATTTCTCTCTTCTTCGCCAATAATTAACATATACGGAATTTGAAGTTTATCGGCATATTTCATCTTTTGCTTTGGCTTTTTATCTTCTACATAAACCTCCGTGATGATGCCTGCTTCTCTTAGTTTAGTAGATATTTCAATGGCATCTTTGATTTCTTCATCCATCGAAACTACAAGTACATCTGCAACTGATGCCTTATTCGCTTTAATTAATTTAGCCTCATTTAACTGAAAGAATAATCTCGTTAAGCCAATCGAAATGCCTACTCCAGGAAGCTTTTTATCAGTATAGAACTCTGCCAAATTATCATAGCGTCCACCCGAGCAAATGCTTCCCAAACTCTTATACTCATTTAATAGCGTCTCATAAACCGTACCAGTGTAATAATCTAAGCCTCTTGCAATTTTTAAATCGATTGCAAAATATCCTTCTGGCACGCCAAACATTTTGATATACGATACTACTGAAGCAAGCTCTAAGGTTCCTTGTCTAAATAATTCGTTCTCAATTCCCATTTGATTTAGGGCTTCTAACTTTTGCTCGTTCGTACCTTCTATTTGGATAAAGCTTAGTATTTTTGTGATGGCCTCATCTGATACCGCTATTTCTTGTAGTTCTTTCGTTACTCCATCTTTGCCAATTTTATCGAATTTATCAATCATTCTCATGACATCGACTGC
>DBWQ01000019.1:35710-46691 GCA_002308995.1 Clostridiales bacterium UBA1234
AAGTTGTCAAAGCCTAGATTTCTAAATGTGGTATAGATAACCGCTGGCATCTCCGCTTCGTTAACTAAGCTTAACTCGCCATCTCCAATAATATCAATATCACATTGATAAAACTCTCTATATCTACCTCTTTGTGGCTTTTCTCCACGATACACTTTGCCAATTTGATATCTTCTAAATGGAAAGCTAAGCTGTCCATAATACTGGGAAACATATTTGGCAAGTGGCACCGTTAAATCAAAGCGAAGGGATAAATCATTTTCGCCCTTTTCAAAACGGTAAATTTGTTTTTCAGTTTCGCCTCCCGCTTTGGCAAGAAGCACCTCTGAATACTCTATGATTGGCGTATCTAGTGGCAAAAAGCCAAAACTTTCGTATGACTTTTTGATGGTATCCATCATTTGGTTAAATAGTATTTGTTCATTTGGTAAAAGCTCCATAAAACCAGCAATGGTTTTAGGCTCTACTCTATTCTTCTCCATAAGCATTCTCCTTTGTCATCATCGGATTTCAATTGTTTTTATATTAACATAAAAAAAGCACTTTTTCAAGTGCTTTTAAGTTTGCTCTTATGAGAAAAAATGAAAAGTTACGATTAACAATAATAGCTACAATTATTTGCATCAACACTTTCATTTACTGGTCCAAACTTCTCACATTCATCTTCCTTTTTATTGTAATACTTACAATTTCTGCAATCATATTCCTCTGCCATCTTCTACCCCTCCTTTAAATCTATTCCTCTTCATCCTTATAACATTTACAGTAATAATATTCATCCACATCTTGCTTATCGATATTGCAAAAGTACCCGGTATTGGAATACCCTCGAAACTCTTTACAATTTTGACAACAAGCATATTCCATAGATGGTTCCTCCTTTCGGACCGAACAAGGTTATTATAACACAGTTTTATGTAAAATGCAATAACTACGCTCCAATTTCCGCCGTCACCACCTTGGCAACCTCTTTTGCAACCTTATCCATCAACTTTTCATCCTCACACTCTACCATTACCCTAAGCTTTGGTTCCGTACCAGATGGTCTTACGACAATTCTTCCAATTTCTCCCAATTCTTTTTTTGCCTTTTCCGTCACCTCTTTAATCGCTTTATTCGTGTAGAATTTTACTTTTCCTTCTGCTGTAACAGGCACATTAATCGCTACCTGTGGATACTTTTTCATGACTTTGGCTAGTTTAGAAAGCTTTTCACCAGAGCGCTTAACTAAACTTAAAAGCTGAATAGCTGTTAATTCGCCATCTCCAGTAGTAGCAAAATCTCTAAAAATCACATGTCCAGATTGCTCTCCGCCAAAATTGTATTCTTCTAAAAGCATCTCTTCAAGTACATACTTATCACCAACTTTGGTGGGAATAAAATGAATTTTACTTGCTTCACAGTATTTGACAAATCCCATATTCGTTAAAATGGTTCCAATAACTGTATTTTTGGCAAGTTTTCCACGCTCCATCATATCTTTCGAGCAGATAGCCATAATCTGGTCACCATCGACAAGCTTTCCTTTTTCGTCTACGCAAAGGCATCGGTCGGCATCCCCATCAAAAGCAATTCCTAAATCTAGTTTGTTTTCAACTACATATTTTGATAATGCTTCAATATGTGTAGAACCACAGTTTTCGTTAATATTGGTGCCATCAGGCTCTGCAAACAAAATAGTGGCGTTTGCGCCTAACTCTGCAAACAATGTTGGTGCAGAAACGCTAGCACTACCATTGGCGCAGTCTACGGCAATGTTTAGCCCGTCAAGAGATGTTGGAATGGTACTTTTTAAATGTTCTATGTAATCCTTTATGGCATTGGTAGCATACGATACTTTTCCTACATCAGCTCCAGTAACTGGAGTTTCTAACGCTCCCATTCCTTCTAGTAATGCTTCAATTTGATCTTCTAATGCTTCTGGTAGCTTATAGCCATCGCCACTAAACATCTTAATTCCATTAAACTCTGCACTATTGTGGGATGCTGAAATCATCACACCGGCATCTGCTTTATACTTTCCAATTAAATAAGCAACAGCTGGTGTTGGCACAACTCCTAATAGTAGCACATCTGCTCCTACACTACATAAACCAGCTGTTAATGATGAGCAAAGCATTTCTGATGAAATTCTCGTATCCATGCCTATCACAAAAAGTGGTCTACGTCTTGCATTATTGGATAGTACTTCTGCAGCAGCTCTTCCTAGCTTCATTGCCATCTCAGCGGTAAGCTCTGAGTTGGCAATTCCACGAACACCATCCGTTCCAAACAATCTTCCCATAAAAACCTTTCCTTTCTTTTTTTATGTAGATACTCTCCCTTCAAAAAGGCGAAACTCCATTTTACTGCTTGATAAAAATATCATTTTACTAAGCGAGTTCTGGCTTCGTGAAAGCGTCGCTTTCCGAAGCCAGCTGTTCTCCGCGACCAAATGCATATTTTTATCAAGCAAATTAGCTTTTATAAAATTATTCTTCTAATTTATCGACAACATTTTCTCTATCTTTGTAAATCTTCTTTTCTGGTACTACACCACGAACCGTATTCGATGGATACACAATACTCTCTCTTCCTACAATCGTTCCTGGACATAAAACCGTATTGCAGCCAATTTCAACATTATCTCCCACAATCGCTCCCACTTTTCTCATACCAGTTTCAATTTCTTCTTCTGGGTCTTTAATATTCACATTTTTTTGGTCCACTTTTAAATTACAAGTAATGGAACCTGCTCCCATATGAGCATGATAGCCTAAAATGGAATCCCCCACATAGTTATAATGTGGCACTTGCACCTTATCGAACAAAATCGCATTTTTGATTTCTGTAGAATTACCTACCACTGCATTCTTTCCAACAATCGCACTACCACGGATAAAAGCACAATGCCTTACTTCTGCCTCTTCATCAATAATACATGGACCTCCAATATAAGCCGTTGGATAAACTTTAGCTGATTTGGCAATCCAAACATCTTCTTTTGGATGATCATATTCTGTTTCTGGAAGTGTTTTGCCCAACTCTAAAATAAAATCTTTAATATCAGGAAGCACATTCCACGGAAATTCCTTATCATCAAATATTCTTTTCGCAATGGTTTTATCAGTATCTAACAACTCCTTTGTATGAATTTTGCTCATAAAAATCCCTCATTTCTTACTCCACTGTAACTGATTTTGCCAAATTTCTTGGTTTATCCACATCCAAATTCTTCATGCAAGCAATATGGTAACTTAAAAGTTGTAATGGAACAATCGCAAGAATTGGTGCCAATAATTCATGCACCTCTGGCAACACAAGTATATCATAATTCTCTACATCTTGCAAATCTCGCATGGTGGTAACGATAAATACTCTTGCTCCTCTCGCCTCAACCTCTTTAATATTACTTAGCGTCTTTTCCCATAATGCTGGAGAATTTGCAAAAACAACAACATCTGTCCCTTTTTCAATTAATGCAATTGTTCCATGTTTTAGTTCTCCAAATGGCATAGCCTCTGCATGAATATAGGAGATTTCTTTTAACTTTAATGCCGCTTCTAATGCCAAATAATAATCCATTCCTCTTCCTACATAATAAATACTCTGATCTTGTAACAGCATTTGTGCATACGGAATTGCCTTTTCTTCATTGTCTAAAATTCTTTCTAGCTTGCTTGGAAGCATTTCAATTTCTTCAACTAAAGTCTTTAATTCATCTTCATCATATGATTTTTTAATCGTAGCAAAATAAATAGCAAGTAGCGCTAAAAGTGTTGTTTGTGCAATATAAGCTTTGGTAGATGCCACGGCCACTTCTGTCCCCGCTTTGGTATATAAAACATTATCACTTAGTCGATCCATCGTGCTTTCCTTTACATTCACAATAGAAATAAAAGGAATATTCTTATCTTTTACAAGTGCAAGTGACGCAAGTGTATCTGCTGTTTCTCCTGATTGACTGATAAAGATAACCATATCTTCTTTTCTTAGAATTGGATTTTGATAACGAAATTCTGATGCCACTTCTACAGTAACCGGAATTCTCGCTAATTTTTCAAATAAGCACTTAGCATATAAACCTGCATGCATTGCCGTACCACATGCCACTATATAAAGATGTTCTACTTTTTTAATGTCATGTTTTTCAATTTGAAACTTCATACTGCCTTTACTACTATGAAGATACTCTTTGATGATTTTTTGAACCGTATTCGGTTCTTCATGAATTTCTTTTAACATATAGTGTGCAAAGCCACTCTTTTCCATATCGTCTACATTGGTATCTAACTTAATAAAGGAATAAAAAGCACTTTCTAATCCTTTGGTATAAAACGAAACTTCATCCTTAGAAATCACTGCAAACTCTCTATCTTCTAAGATTGCAAAATCATTTGTATACTTTAAGATAGCACCGAAATCAGAGGCGATAAAGTTTTCTCCCTCTCCTTTTCCAACAACCAACGGACTATTATTCTTGGTGGCCACTAGGACATCTGGTTGTTCTACACACATAATACCTAAAGCATAACTTCCTATTAAATCATCTGTGGCACGTTTGACCGCTTTTAATAAATTTCCCTCGTAATATAAGCTAATCAAATTAGGAATCACTTCGGAATCTGTTTCCGAATAAAAAGTAAATCCTTTTTCAAGTAGCATCTTTTTTAATTCTGTGTAATTCTCAATAATTCCATTATGTACTACTGCAAATTTTCCATCTTGACTCACGTGAGGATGCGCATTTTCGATGGATACTTCGCCATGTGTTGCCCATCTTGTATGACCTATGCCAATGCATCCTTCTAAGTGATTTGCATCGTTTTCCAAACTCTCTATTCTGTTAATAGATTTCACAACTTTTAAGCTTCCGTCAGTAATGGTTGCTAGACCACAAGAGTCATACCCTCTATATTCAAGTCTTTTAAGTCCATCAATTAATATTTCACTTGCCTTTTTACTGCCTACATATCCAACAATGCCACACATAGTTTTCATCCTTTCGTATCACAGACTTATACTTTCTCTCTATATATTATATCTCAAAATCCAGAATATGCAACTAATCTTTTTTACTCTCACCTTTTTTCTCATCCAATCATGAAAAATAAGATATCTACCTTTTTAGAAAATTTTAAAACCTAATAGTTTCAGTGAATAAAGATACATTCCAAAAATAATCTCTACTGCTATCACGCTATAAAAATACACTTTATTGTGAGATACTTTTTTGGCCAGAAAAATAAATATCGGAAACAAAACCACCATAAAACGAGAAAGACTCATTTGCGAAAGGTCAGAAGTACAAATCATAAAGTATATCGTCGCATATAACACGTAGTCCTCTTTATGTTCCTTAAAAGAAACCAATAATAGACCTAAAAAAAAGAAAATATTAAGAACATTGGGAATGCGAGAAACATAGAGCATTCTTTTAGGCATATCTTCGCTAAACAATTCCTGAAGCATTCCTTGGATACCACTGCCAAAATAACATGGCCTGTGTCTCCAAAATCCTGTTTGAAATTCCATAAATTTAAAACAGCTTCCCCCATAATAGTAGTTAATCCCTAAATATACACCAACTGCTATTAGAATCAGTCCCAACCACATTCCATTGAAAATGAAGCCTTGAATCGCTTTTCGATACTCTTTCTGCTTCCATATTTCTCGATATTCCTTCCATAGTGCTAAGCAATAAGGAATGACAATTAAAACGCCAAAATTTCTAGTTAAAGCAGAAAGCATTCCACAAAATGCAGCGATTCCCCAACGCCTTTTTTTAATAAAAAGCCAAGCTAAAAGTGTCAACATTAAAAAGAGGCTTTCTGTCATCACGTATCCATAGAAAAATGAATGAGGCGCAAGTGATATGAGTATCACAGCAGTTTGTGCTATTTTTTCTCCATAGTCCTCTTCCACAATTTTATATAAAAGAGTCATTGCAACACAAAAGCAAATCACAGAAATTAGTATGCCCGCAAGCTGCATATTTCCTACAAATACGTTTACAATTCTCATCAAGAATGGATATAACGGATAAAAACAAAGATTTCTCAGTTCTGTTTCCCCTGGCATATAGGCAGAATACCCTGATTTTGCAATCATTTCGTACCTTATCCCATCACCCGTAGAAAAGACTTCTAGCGCTTTGATTTCACTATCACCTTGGTTAGAATACCAGCTAATGGTCATGACGAATCCATATATAAAAAACAATAGCCTTATGAGCAAAGCAAATATCATAACTCTTTTTATCTTTGCAGTAAAAAAAGGATTTTTTTCTTCTTTGGATTTAGCTGTTGTATCAGATTCCTTAGGGAAGAAGAAAGATTTTAATGTATCAAACAAAATCCACCAAATACAAATACTTGATAGAATATTAACCATCATGATTATCACCTCATCACGCTTTTTTAGAATTCTCTTGATTTTTATTCTATTATATATGATAATCAAAGAAGAGTACACTAAAAAGTGAGGAAATCATATGATAAATTCATCTCTAAAAAAGCACAATTATCCCTTACATAAAATTGGTTTTTTTTGCCGTTCTACTCAATTCTTTATGCAAGATAATATCCGTAAAGAAGGTACTATTCAAAAAACTTTTCATGCTATTGCAAAAGCTTCCAAAATTTTCCAAAGAAATTCTGGATTTTATGAATATATTGAGCTTCCGATTACTACAAGATGTTCTCTAAGGTGTAAAGAATGTTCGAATTTAATTCCTTATTATCAAACACCATATGACATGGATCTTGAGAAGACATTACAAGCAATTGATACTTATTTGCAATGTATTCAAAACGTTGTTTATTTTCGTATTCTTGGTGGAGAGCCATTTTTGTCTCCACACTTAGGAACCATTCTTAGCAAAACCATTCACAGCAGTAAAATTCAAAGAATCGAAATCGTCACCAATGGGACAGTTCTTCCCACAGATAAAAACCTCATACAATTACTCTGCCATCCTAAAGTAGCAATTTCTATTAGTCATTATTCCATTGTATCTACTGCAAAATTAGAAAATATGCTAACTCAAAATCATATTCGTTATTCTATTAATGCTATGGATTTCTGGTACCAGTATGGTTCGCCACAGAAGCAAAATAAATCCATCAAAGAATTAAAAAAACAATACAAGAAATGCAATCATATCTGCAAAAGTATCGTTAATGGCAGTTTTCACTTGTGTCCTCGCTCAGGACATGCAACCGATTTAGGCATGATTCAAAACAATGAAGAAGATTACCTTGATTTATTGGATCAAACTTTATCAATTGAAGATAAAAAAGAAAAAATGAAAAAGTTATATCAAAAAGATTATATCATGGCATGTGATTACTGTAACTACGGAACTTCGAAATGCCAGCATATTCCGGTTGCAGAACAAATCCTCCAATAAAAAAACATGTACTTTTTAGTCGTACATGTTTTTTGATTCACTCATTCTTTCATTTTAGTAGCAGCAAAGGATCTGTATACTCCCCATTTTGGATGATTTCCAAATGAATATGTGGTTCTTCCTCTGCCTCATAGCCTGCTGCTTTTCCTACACCAGAAATAATCTCTCCCTTTTTAACTTCTTTTCCCACATAAACTAATTCTAATGTTGACAAATTCGCATACACACTTTTATCTCCATTAGGATGAACCACCACAATAGTGTTTCCATACCTGGGATCCGTTTTAACGCTTTCAATCATTCCATCCCCTATTGCTTTCACTGGTGAAAGCTCTTTTGCAAGTAAATCTACCCCTGTATGTGTTTTCCACTCTTTCAATGTTTTAGAATATACCAATTCCTCCTTTGCAAAAGGTAATCCCACCTTTCCACTGATTGGCAATTCATATGGTTCCTCTAGAATGAGTAAGTTCTCTTTTTCTTGGTTATTTTGGCTGATGGTCTCTATTACTTCCTCTTCTGATGACACCGATAATGGCGTATCCGTTTGAAAACTCGGATATTCCATTTCCACTATCATAGGCTTTTCTTCCTGGTTGTTTTCTCGTAAGACCACTTTCTCTTCTTCCACTAGCTTATCTGGTACAGCAAAGTGTTCTCTTGCTAGCTGCTGTATAGGTTCTTCTAACACTTCTTTTAGCCTGTTATTAGCATCATTTTGAACGAGTACTTTTTGAGAGATCTCATCATCATAGAAATGAACTGTAATCGCAAAGGAAGTAATTCCACACATAACAGCAATGATTCCAACAACTATCCACAAAAAATGATTTTCTTTCTCTTTTTTCTTCTTTTGCATTTGGCACCTCCAACATTATCTTTTAGAGGTATTATTTCCACTTTCGTCAAAAAAATACAGTAACTTAATGACTGGAAGAAACAATGGTAACATTGTTAAAATAATGACAAATGATATCCTCAGCCGTCTTTCCCTCCTTTGCCATTTGGTTTGCTCCATATTGGCTCATCCCCACTCCATGTCCATAACCATTTGTGTGAAAAGTGATAGTTTTCTCATCTTCCTCTATGGTAAAATACGTAGAACGGATGTCAATACACCTTCGAAGCTTTTCCGCTTTTACAATAACATCTCCTATTTTAAGATGATATACCCTGCCGCTTGGTGTCTTATCGATGATGGTTATGGTATCTTTATTGGCATCGTAACTTGGAACTAATGAAGCAATCAATTCTTTTAATTTTGTTTTTTCTATACATTTTTCATCTAAAAACGCTTCTTCTTCCATTCCTTCAACACTTTGCAAATACGGAATTTTCTCTCCATTCCATACATATTTGACATCCTCTGTTTTTCCCCCACTATGGGCATGAAAAAAAGCTTCAATGACTTCACCCTCGTAAGTAATATATTTTCCGCTAGTCTGATTAACCGCTTCATGAATCTTCCTCCATTTTCTTTCTTCTTCCTCATTGCCAGAAGAAAAGGCATCCTCTTTTGTTTTATACGCTTGGCAACAAAAAATATCATCACAAATATCCGCATTTTCATGTTTATCTAAATGGTGCTCCATTTGGTACATCGTATAGGTTCTTGCCACAATCGCCTGTGCTTTCAGTGCCTCTAGTTCAAAGGAAGCAGGCATTTCCGCTGCAAGAACTCCTTTTACATATTCCTCTAAGGGCAATTCTATTACTTCGTTTTGCTGTGTACGTAAAAGACGAATCATTGTTTTCTCCAAAGAACTGATGATATCATTTTCGTTTTTAGATATTTCTTTCTCTGTCATCGAATTTTCTGAATGATAAAATAATAACGGTATGCAAAAACAAATCAACAAAAATGCACTTAATTCTAGAAGTCTTTTCATCAACCATTCCTCCATATCTTTACTAAAAAGATATGTCGTCCTTTGCAAAATAAGAAGAAGTTTTTTTAAAAAGAAAAACCATGTATCGTTTCATGGATACATGGTTTTGTTATTCTCAATCTTTATTTGGTAGCAGCAGCTACTAACTCTGAAAATGCTTTAGGATCAGATACTGCCATCTCTGCAAGCATCTTTCTATTAACATTAATATTAGCTTTTTTCATTCCGCTAATTAAAGTGCTATAATTAACACCATTTGCTCTTGCAGCAGCATTGATTCTAGCAATCCATAATTTTCTAAAATCTCTCTTTTTAAGTCTTCTACCAACATATGCATAATTTAAAGATTTCATCACAGCTTGTTTTGCCATTCTGAATCGAATGCTCTTTGCTCCAAAGTAACCCTTGGCTCTTTTTAAGATCTTTTTATGTTTTTTTCTTGTAACAATTGCAGTTTTAACTCTTGCCATTTTCTCTTTTCTCCTTTCTCTCTATTAGTTTCCGTAAGGCAACATTTTCTTAACGGTTTTTACTTGTGTTTCATCCACCGTTGTAGGTCTTCTTAAATGAGCCTTTCTCTTAGCGGTTTTTACGTTAAGTAAGTGTCTTCTGTTCATTTTGTTTCTTTTAATTTTTCCTGTTCCTGTAAAGCTAACCCTTTTGGCAATAGCTCTATGCGTTTTCATTTTAGGCATTTTAAAAACTCCTTCCTCTTTTTAACTAATTTTTTGGAACAATCATTAGCATCATGTTTCTGCCTTCCAATTTAGGTTCTTTATCGGCCGTACCAACATCCTCTAAAGATTCTGCGAATTTATTTAATACATTAGCTCCAAAGCTTGTATTATTAACTTCTCTACCTTTAAATTTGATTGTGGCTTTTACCTTATTGCCATCCTCTAAAAACTTTCTAGCGTTTTTAGATTTAAAGTCAAAATCGTGCGTATCAATGGTAGATGATAAACGAATCTCTTTAACCTCAACAACTTTTTGCTTCTTTTTGGATTCCTTTTCTTTTCTTGCTTGCTCATATTTGTACTTACCGTAGTTCATAATTTTGCAAACAACTGGACTTGCATTAGGTGCAACCTCTACTAAATCAAGTTCATGTTCTTCTGCAATTTGAAGAGCCTGGCTAATTGGCATAACACCAAGTTGCTCGCCTTCTTCAGAAATAACAGAAACTTCTTTCGCAACGATTTCCTCATTAATGGATAATTCTTGTTTGATATGAATCCCTCCTAAGATAAAAAAATAGACTTAAGGTCAATCCTTAAGCCATTCCACAATCCTTCCTTATATTTACCAAATAATGGATATTATTGATATAATATATGAAATTTGCTAACCCTAGTAGCCTTCGGCCTAGGGTGAGAAGTGGATGACTTCTTCTTGAACCGTATCTTATTCTAACTTGATTTATGAAAAATGTCAAGACTTTTCTTTCTTTTTCTTGACAAAATACCCCTTTCGTATTACAATTAGTACGCATGGTAACTTTAGGCTACCCCGGAAGGTCTAAGTACCATTATTTAAGAGAATAATTGAAACGGAGGTTTAAGTATTACCATGAATAATACTACATATAGCGTTAAAGCTAGCGAAATTGAAAGAAAATGGTATGTAATCGATGCTGATGGTAAAGTTTTAGGTAGACTTGCCACAGAGGTTGCTAGATTATTAAAAGGAAAACACAAACCAA
>DBWQ01000014.1:0-338 GCA_002308995.1 Clostridiales bacterium UBA1234
GCTGATGCAGAAAAGAAAATGCAGGAGCTGGTTGCAAACTTAGGTAAGTTTTCTACAGGTGACGACCTTCGTTTGGCTCCTTCCGCAGAAAAAGCCAATGAGGAAGCAGAGGATGTTTCTAACGAAACTGCTACTTCTGACCACAACATGGATGGATTTCTCGACTTTGCTCAAAAAAAGCCTACCTATACGGTTCCAGAAGAGTACGATTCTTCATCTACTGAAAACTCAAGTGATGAGGGCGAAGAGGAGTTTAGGCTTTATGCTACCAGAAAAGGCTGCAATTTTGCCATCATGAGCAAAGCAACGTATATTAAGATGCCTGATGGTAGTAAATC
>DBWQ01000014.1:422-18112 GCA_002308995.1 Clostridiales bacterium UBA1234
CGTAAAGGGTATTTTTACATTAACCGAGAAGGGCATTTCTTAAACAAAAAGGGATTCATTTCGGCTTCCAAGTATTTTAGTGAAGGATATGCTGTGGTGGAAACCGAAAAAGGATTTCAGTTTTTAGGAAGAGATGGATTGTTTCTTGGAAATAGGTATTATTTTGATGCCAGACCATTTTCTCATGAACTCGCTGTGGTACAGCTTCCAAGTGATGGGAAAAAATGTGTCACTTATCTGAGGCATGATAATTCTCTGATGACATTTGATGGAATCTTTAACTATGTGGAGGATGCTGACGATTTTGATGGTCAAAATGGTCGTGTGCGGATTTCTGAAAATGAATACACCTTTGTGAGAAAAGATGGTTCACTCCTTTTCAAAAATTATTTTTATTACGCAGAGCCTTTTGTAGAAGATTTTGCCAGCGTTCAAATGAAAAAGGAAGAATGGAATTTTCTTAATCGTCAGGGTGAATTAATCAGTGATGTTAATTTCTATCGTGTAGTTGACTTCAAAAATAATTTTGGCAGAGTGATGCAAAAACAGATGAATTCAATTGCCAAGCATGTATGGTGGAACTACATCAATCAAAATGGAAATTTGCTTCTTGACGAATGGATGGAAGAGGCACATCCTTTCCGGGATGACGGCTATGCGTTTGTAAAAAGACCTTCTGACCACCTTGTAAACTACGTTAAAAAAGATGGAAGCTTTCTTTCTGATGTATGGTTTTGTCAAATGGAGGAGGAATCCAATAGTGAAAGCTTCATTGCAAGAGTACTTTTATTGGTAGAGAAGGATGGCGCCAAAAACAAAGTGTGGTTTTTGCTAGGCTACGACGGAAAGCTCTATGATTTTAAAACAAGATTGGTGGTTTCTTAAAGCAACGGTTCATTGAAAGGAGTCTAATATGGTTTACGTAATGATCGGAGGGCTCGTAATTATCGCCATCGTCATGCTTGTTTTTGCAACTTCCGCAGGAAAGCTTAACAAGCGCGAAGAAGAAAGGGAACAGAGAAAAAAATAACCATGAAAAGAGAGAGTCAAGTTTTGACTCTCTCTTTTTGTTTGGTCTTAAGCTAAAATCTTCAGCGCCTTTCGATATTCTCGAAAGTTAAAGCCAATATAGATGTCGCATTTTACTTGATGCTTTTCAAATCCAATGATGCGGTCATCATCAAGCACTACGTAGCTTTCAATAGGTTCAGTTTGCTTACTCAAATACTCACGAATTTCGACATCTCTGTCTCCAAGGTTTTCAGTTTTCCCGATAACCTCAATGCCTTCCATAAGTCCACTTTGATAAAGTACCTCGATGTAGTTATCCCACAGCCTCCAAGAGCTTGTGACCACAATTTTAGCACCTGTCTCGAGGCAAAGCTTGTTAAGCCACATCACAGCTTGAAAGTTATTTACTTGGTTGTCTTCTGGGAAATAAAACCGTGGGGTTAAATTCCCTTTTTCAAACATCAAGGTGTTGATAACACCATCATAGTCAAGAAAGATGAGCTTCATTTCTTTTCTCTATGGAAGAAAGGAAAGATGGATTTTTGCTTTCTGCAAAGTTTTCTTACGTCGGGAACAATGAGATGCCTCCACAGGTCCTTGAGTGTCACTTTCGTGATCAAGGTATTGTTGAGGGTTTCCTGCTCAAGCCGATAATAGAAGAACTCGTTTTGTTCTTTCAAAATGGGCTCAATCTCTTCATAAGGAACCACAAGCTTTCGTGCGATTTCTTGGAAGAGGGAATCAACATAGTGCATGATGTCTTCTTTTGCGTAGTAATTGGTGTAGACATATTCATCCATGATGGTTTGATAGCATGAGGTCTGGGTTACAGGCTGGCTTAACCATTTGCGCTTATTCACAAGTACCCATTTGCAGGAAAGTAAGTCAACGTCTTTCATAGTCTTTACTCCTTTAGATGAAATAATAGGCAATGGGAAATGTGTACTGGCCCATTTAAAAGAGTTCCAGATGGAACGTCATACGGTCGGTGATGACTTTGAACTTATCTCGATACTTAATGTTATTTTGGCGAAGTGCCCTAAAGAAGTAGGCAGTAAACTTCCATGCATATTCTTTTTGAAATTCGGTGTATACGACAGACGAATAGCCATCATACTCTTTGTGGTGTGAATAAAGCTTTTGAGGATTGATGACGGGAACATCTTTCGTTTCACAAACCAAGCGAGCACGGTCATCATCTGCCCAAGGCTCTGCCTCATAGATGCAAAAACCACCAGTAGGGTAATGGCGATGGGGGACAATGCTTGTGTCCTCTGTAGTGGACTCAGCGACATAGTAGGTGATATGATTGATCACAGTATTCCAGATATAATGTTCTTCATGCTCGCGAACATCATTCCAAAATGCTACGGATAAAAGATATGCCTGCTCTTTAAGCCAGTCATTGATGACACACATTTCGTTGGTTTGTGGGTAAAGCTCTGTCATCTGTTCACGGACATCATTAAGCTTTTTTTCAATGTTTTTTTTGATATCGTCAAATTGCGGACCCGTAAGAAAAGAAAGCTCGTACTGCCGTCCTTCCCACAAAACTTCTTCTCGCTTTAAGTCGATGTAGGTGATGCGATTCTTTGCCATAGGTACCTCCTCTTGTGTATGATGTTTTGTAGCTGGGTTTGAGAAACAATTGGAAATTTTAGGAAATATTCATAGTTATTCCTTTCAAAATGATAGTTTGGAAGTATTATACTATGGATTACATAAATAGTCAATAATTACATAAATGATGGGATTTTGTTAAATTAGTATAACTATTGCTATCTAAATTTTTAAAATGGTGTTGACATAATATTAAAAAGATGATACAATCTCGCACTGATAGGAGGTATTATGTATCTTAAATCCTTTCTCACTCTGGAATTAGAGATTGCTCTAGTTTCAAAGTCTTACATATATCGTCGTCCGCTTTGAGTGATGCCATCTATTGGCAAGGAGAATTATCACCCTTGAAAAAAAACATCTTCAGAATTCTTTCCGTTTTCGTCGTCATTTCGATTCTCGTCGGGGCTTTGTCTTCTTGTGAGGAGCTGTCCTTTAAAGAAGATACGGACTATGCTTTCGTCGAGATTACCACGGCTGATGGCGAATCTTTGGTAGAAAAAGCCTATCATGGCTTCAACTACTACTGGGATTCCGACAGACAAGAACATGCCATGAATACTCCAGTAATTGTAAACGGAGCGCCGGGGAATGTTGCGTCGATTCACTTCCATTGCAATCAGTGTGGTTACGATGAAGTGATTGATGAGGCAATAGCGCCTTATGCTCGTTTATTCTATTGCCAGTGTTCAGGAGGCATGTCCGATAACGATAGAAAGGAGTATATTTCCGTTCAATTTGGGGTTAAAGCTGATTCTCTCAGTAATACCCCTGAAAAGGGCGCAAGTTAAACACTTGCGTCCTCTTTTTTTGCTTGAACTATATTTGACATAATCTTAGCTCTATGATATAATCCACATAAATTTTATCTTGGTAGAAAGTGAGGATAATTATCTTTCGCACATATCCTTAAAAAGCATTCGAAATCTCTGACAAAAAAAGGAGTTTACAATGAATAAGATTCTCGTGGTCATCGACATGCAAAACGATTTTGTGACCGGTTCCCTTGGCACAAACGAAGCAAAAGCTATCGTCCCTGTAGTGGAAGAAAAAATCAAGAAGGCAAAAGCAAACAAAGACAAGGTTTTTGCTACAATGGACACGCATTTTGAGATTGAAGATGGGTTCCATAAAGCCTATTTTGATACTCAAGAAGGGGATTATCTTCCTGTCCTTCATTGTATCTACAATACATGGGGATGGGACCTCGTAGATGAGGTGCAAGCACTGGTGGAACGGACAGAAACATGGTGGAAGTTTTCTTTTGGCTCGCTGAGAGCGATGGAAGCTGTGAGAAAAGCCATCGAAGAAAATGAAATCAAAGAAGTGGAGTTCTGTGGCCTTTGCACAGATATTTGTGTGATTGCCAACGTGGTAATCCTGAAGACTCTTTGCCCTGAGGTGAAGATTATCGTGGATTCTAAGGCTTGTGCTGGTGTCACGCCTCAGAAGCATGAAGCTGCCCTTGAGGTAATGCGTAGTCTTCAGGTGGATGTGTATTAAATAGATTTAGGAGGTTTTAATGGAAGAGTTAATCATGATTTTAGCTCCTTTTGTCATGCTGTTTTTAATTGCTTTCATTCTTCTTTGCTATTTTGCTCCGTTTATTGGTTATCCCATTTTGGGACTCATCTTACTCTACATTGTTCTTTCGGCTATTTTTCCTGGGCTTATCCATGGGAAAACGGTTTATAGAGGAACCATTTATGTGCTGAGAGATGATTTTCGGTTCTTTAAGGGTCATACCAAACGTTGGAATTTGAAGGAGACATTTAACTATCAATCGATTAAGCCTGATATTTATTTTCAACGTACGTGGAATCCTTTTTATGGCAAAGAACTTGCCTCTGGTAAGCTTATTCGCCTTAGTAATAGTTATCAAGATTTTTGGCTTAACAAAACGTTCTTTGTCAAACCGCATACTGCCATTGAAGATTTTGAGTTGATTCAAGAATACTTTGATACAGAAGGACGAGATTCTTTTGGAGAGTACCTAACAGATCTTCAAAATAAAGCAGAGCAAACCTACAAGGAAGCTAAGAAAAACCCGTACGTGACCAGAGAGCAAAAGATTCAGCAAGCCATTCGAGACTATCATAAAAGAATCCATAAGAAAGGAGAAAAATGATGGATATTATCTTGGCATCAGAATCTCCTTATCGGAGAAAACTCATTGAAGAGTTCCAAATCCCTTTTGAGATGATGGAATGTGGTGCCGATACGACACCGGATTTGAAAAAGAACTTGTTGGAACAACTTCGAGATATAGCTCTTAGAAAAGCAATGGGGGCTGTGAATCAAACAAAAGACCGTGGCAAGCGCATTGTGGTTGCTGCCGATCAAGTGATTGTGTTTCAGGGTAGTGTCTTTGGTAAGCCAAAAACGATAGAAGAGGCAAAGCAAACAATTCTTTCAATGCGAGGCAGTGACCAGATCTTTTCTTACGTTGGAAATGCTATTTTGCTTGTTGACAAAATGGAGATTGTTCATAGGTTTAATAACTCGAATATCGCACGTATGAGTATGGATAACATTTCCGAACAAGAAATAGATCATTATTTGGCAGAGACAAATCCTCTTTCTAAATGTGCTGGCATTAATCTTTGTGATACAGAGTTTTTGCATTTGGAAGAAGGATTTTACTCCACGGCTTGTGGTATCACCGTAGACTATCTTAGAAATTTCATTAATAATGTTGCAACAGGGAAATTCTAATTGTTGACTTTTAGGGACAAGCTTTCTTGGTGAATCAATTATCACAAGAAAGATTGTCCCTATTTTTCAAGATGACGTTATAGGAAAGGAGCGTTTATGTCCGATAATGAATGGGCACATAGAGGCCCTTTGGAACGTTTTTTTACTTGGGTTAAGCTTTTGGGAATGTTTATCATCGTTGCCTTAATGTTTGCTTTTTGCCAAAAGGTTATGCCTAATTATTTGATTGTGGCAGAAGAAAAAAAGACAGATGACTATTATTCCTATTACGAAAAACAATATAGCTATTTGGAAAGTACGATAGCAGATATGCTCTCTCTTCGAAATCAAAAGCTTGATGTAACGCTACTTCCTTCAGATGTTTTTTGTGACATGACATATGATAAGTCAGGTAGCATGAGTGTCATCCTCTACATAGATTTTTTACAGGAGATTTCAGTAACTTTAGATGTTTCAAAAGATAGCATTGTTACGCATCAAGAATCGCATAAACTTAGTAAAGAGGAATTCCACGAAAAACTAAAAGCAGATGTGAATGCATATATGGGGATAATGGTTTTGATTATCTCATTTTGCACGATTATGATAGTGGCAATTCTTTATGAAATAATCACGTTTTGTATTTATTTTATTGGGCTTTACAAGGAAAGACAGTATGAAAGATTTTAAACTGTTTAAATTGGGGGGCGAAAGAATCGTCCTCCAATTTTTTACGTTTCAATACTTACCGCATGTGCAATGCCTAAGATACTTTCTTTTTGTTGGGCTGTGGTAGGGCTCATGAGCGCTCCTGTGGCACAAAATAGAATTTTTGATAGTTCTTTATTTTTTAATTGATGATAGAGATATCCGTGAAAAGGTAGTAGCACAACAACCGCACCCGCTTCCACCTGCATGGGTATCTTGTTTTTTACTATCAAAAATGAGACAACCACAATCATTGTAGTTGTTTTTTAAATGAAATCCTCTGCTTTCCATGAGTTCTAGTACAATTTCTTTGCCAATTTGGCCTAAATCACCGGTGATAATTAAATCGTAGTAGTTAGAATCTCTTCTGGTATCCTCAAAATGTTGCCATAGAGTATCCACAGCAGCAGGAGCCATGGCAGCTCCCATATTATTAGCATCTTTGATTCCCATATCGATAATTTTACCGGTAGTTACATGAGTAATAAAAGGGCCATTTCCGGAAGATTTTAATAAGGCCGCTGCACTTCCTGTGACTGTCCACTGGGATGATGGTGGTCTTTGCGTGCCAAGTTCTAAAGGAAAACGAAATTGTTTTTCTGCACTACAAAAGTGACTAGAAGTGGAGCAAATAATATTATCTGCCATCCCACCATCGATGAGCATCGCCCCCAAAGATAAACCTTCTACAAAGGTAGAACATGCACCAAATAAGCCAAAGTAGGGAATTTGTCTTTCACGTATGCCAAAGGAAGAAGGAACGCATTGATTGATTAAATCTCCCGATAATAAATAATCCACATCTTCATTACTTAGCTTTTCTTTTCCTAAACAACCTGCCACACATTCTTTAACCATTTTACTTTCTGTCTTTTCCCACGTTTTTTCGCCCCATTCTTCATCTTCTAAAATCATGTCAAAATACTTAGCAAGTGGACCTTCTCCTTCTTTTTTCCCAACAATGGAATAGACAGATGAAATGGTAGGTGGTGAAGATAGTTTAATAGTTTGCTTTCCTATTTTTTTATTTGCCATCATGAAGCCTCCTTATCCGTTTGCTGTAAACATAAAGTATATAATGCCTATTACTATAGAGGTACTAATACCATATACCAACACTGGACCGGCGATTTGAAATAGCTTTGCGCCAACACCTAGAATAAAACCTTCACTTTTAAACTCAATGGCAGGTGAAGCAATAGAGTTGGCAAATCCCGTGATAGGAACAATAGAACCAGCACCTGCAAATTTCCCAATTTTGTGATAGACATTGATAGCGGTTAAAAAGATTCCTAATCCAATTAGTGTAATACTCGTAGCGGTTGCAGATGCTTCTTGACTTAATCCTCTGCCACTCCAAAAGTCATTGATGAATTGTCCAATTAAGCATATGGTACCTCCAATGGTAAAGGCTTTCAATAGATTAATGCCTATGGGGGAGTTTGGTGTTTTTTCGTCCACAAATTTTTGATAGTCAACTTTCGTTTCAATAGGTTTCATGGCTTTTCTTCCTTTCTTTGTATCTTTTTAGGCTGATAAAAATAATGTTTCCAAAAACTCAGAAAAAAATACAAAAAAATCGAAAAAAAGTTGTTGATTTGAGGCATTTTATGGTATGATATTTTAGAGAAACTAATGATGAGGTGATGAAATGAAAAAAATCATATATATTGTTGCAGTTTTAATGGTTATACTAACAAGTACAGTGCTTGCCCAAACTACTTCGAAGGAAGAAGTTTTACATTACATGGGTGTGGAATTATTCATTGATCAACAGAGGGTAATTCCAATGGATGTGAATCATAAAGTGGTAAATCCATTTTCTATTAATGGCACAACCTATCTTCCCGTAAGAGCCATCGCTGAAGCCCTTGGAAAATCAGTTGATTGGGATGGGGAAACAAGTTCTGTACTCATAACTGATTCTGAGACACCTAAGGTGCAAGAGAGTGCTCAAGAAGTGGAAAAATATATCTCGGATGATACGAAGACGCTTCATTATCGTGATATTAAACTATATATTAATCAACAATTAGTGGTGCCAAAAGATGTGAATGGCAATGTGGTAGAACCATTTTTAATTGAGGGTACAACCTATCTCCCTGTTAGAGCGGTATCAGAAGCTCTTGGCAAAGTTGTTGAGTGGGATGGAGAAAACAAAAGAGTTTTGATTTCTTCCCAAAACGGCGAAGACGCTAACGCAATTACTTCTGCACAAGAATCTAGCTTAGTGGCTATTAAAGATGTTGTTGTAAAAGTGTTAGATGAAACTTTAACCACAGAGATTACTACTTCTGGTCCACTTCAAAGTTATCATTATTTTGCTTTAGATGATCCAGATCGTTTGGTGATTGATTTAGATAATACTTATTTTGATATGGATACCAAAACTCAAAGAATTAACTACGATGTAATAGAACAGATACGTTTTGGAATACAAGACAATGATGTTTGTCGTGTAGTACTTGATGTAAAGGGGTTAGACAAATTAACCTATACGGTAGTTCAAAATAACGGTAAGGATTTAACGTATTTAGCGCTTAATGAGAATTTTAAGCTTGCTGAGCAGCAAGCAGGAAATGATACGAGAGTTGCCTCAAATGATAATAAATTATATTTACCAACGCCAGAAGGACAAGTAATATCTGGTGAAACAAATCTTAATGAGCCTGAGGCAAATGCTCCTTCGCTTGGTACAACATCTGGCGAGACAGAAAGCGTTCCACAAGATGATACATCAGGAACTCAGGAAACTGAAGCTTCCGAAGTAAACGAGAAACAGGAAAATACGCAAGAACCAGAGATAACAAAAGAAGAGAATCCAAAAGATGCTAAAGAAGAGCTTTATATTGTTGAAGAAGACTTGGCAGTCATTTCAGCCATTAAGTATTCCTCTAACACGGATTTAACGAAAGTTATGATTACGGGTGATTATGATTATGAAGCATTTACGTTAACAAACCCTAATCGTGTGGTTGTGGATATTAAAAATGCAAAACTTGACTATGATGGACCAGAGGTATTGACCCCTAAAAATAAAAATGTGACAGCAATACGCTTTTCACAGTATGAAAAAGATATTGTTAGAATTGTTTATGAAGTAAGTAGTTTGGTAGATTATCAAATAACAGATAAAGCAAATTATCTACAAATTGAGCTTTATGAGCCAAGCTATCGCAATATTTCTTATAAGGCATATAGTGACTATGCAGAACTAACGCTTTCTCAAGTAAAAAAGAATGTATTTAATACGACAGAAGAAGACAATATACTAACCCTTTCTTATTCATCTTCTTTTGATCCTGGCTATGGGAAAATTGCTCCAGATGATGAATTTGTCAAATCCATTCGAATTAAATCTTCATCGATAGTTGTGACATATGCAGCTTCTATGGCATATAGCTTAAAACAAGAAGGTAGTGATGTGGTAGTAACCATAAAGCCTTCATCTAAGACAGAAGTAAGTAGTGACAAACCATCTAACACCAGTAATAAAGATGAATTTGTGGTATTAGTCGATGCAGGACATGGCGGTAATGACCCTGGTGCATGTAATGGCGAGTATTATGAAAAAATCTATAATTTGGCCATTGCCAAAAAGGTATATGAAAAAGTCAATCAAACAGATGGTATGAGAGCATATATTGACAGAAAAGATAATGATACGTATATGGAAGGGCAAGATAGATTAGACTTTATTTTATCTCATACAGGAGAGGCTGATTTATTTGTATCGGTACATAATAATGCAGCTAAGAGTAAAGATGCGAATGGAACGATGGTGTTGTATTACAATAAACCTTGTGAAGAAGCGTTTGGAATTACCAGTAAAGAGTTTGCACAAATTGTTGTGAATAAGCTTTCTTCTACGCTTGGGACGAAAAATTTGGGTGTTGTAGAAAGAAGTGATTTATGGGTACTTGCAAGATCTAATTTGCCATCAATTTTATGCGAGGTTGTGTTTATTTCAAATGATAAAGAAGTTCAGCGATTAATCGATGAGGACTTCCAAGATGA
Organism: Clostridiales bacterium UBA1234; assembly: GCA_002308995.1. GTDB lineage: Bacteria > Bacillota > Clostridia > TANB77 > UBA1234 > UBA1234. Next base: position 10,473 of record DBWQ01000014.1, read on the forward strand.
AGCAGCAGAAGCCATTTATAATGGTATTTTGGCAGCTAAAAAACAAATGGGCAGGTAGGCACAATGATTATCCATTTTAGTAGTTAGAAAGGATTGATATTGATGGATGAAAACATTTCAAAAGGACTATTTGGATTAAAACGTAATGATGTGGAAAACTACATCGCAGATTTAAAAAGAGACTATGAAGCTGAACTGAAAAGACAAAATCAAGAATTATTGAACATGAAAAGTGAAAATGCGAAATTAAATGAAAGATTAAATTCTTTTTTAGCAGATCGTAGAGAGATTGAAGATGCGAAAAAGAATATATCTGATGTGCTATTTAAAGCAGAACAACAAGCAAAACAAATTTTAGAAGATGCAAAAGCAAAAGCAATAGAAGAAAGACAGGAAATTGATGCACAAATTGAAGCGGAAAAAGAAAAATTAATTGATGCGAAAATTGAACTTGCCATGCTAAAGGATAAAGCAAAAGATGTGATGGCAAAATTCACAGATGATATTACCAATTTACAATAGACATATATCTTCTTTGTGTTCTAATTGTAACCTGTACAAACTATATATTGTTTAGGTGAGTACGATGATTAGGATACAAGTGATTCCTCTTAAAAAAATTATTGAAAGAACAGAACTTTTATTAGTACAGATAATATTTATTCTTATCGTAGTGTTAATGGTTCTTTTTGTTGTTGATAAAAGAGAAACTTTCATTGAAAAGATGGTTTCTTTTATGGAATATGGTAATGAGGAGATGAATTTACCTCTTCCACTCGTCATCGTGCAAAATCGTTTGCCGGTTAGATTTGAGTCGCAAGAAATTCCTCATGAGATGATTTCTAATGATACTATGCAACCAATGAAAGAAGATTTGTTACAAACAATTCCATTGAAAGAGAATTCTGAAAGTGAAGTGGATTTTGGACTAGTAGAATGGGAGAAACCTATGATTTATGATACTTGCTATTTAGAAAATGGTAACTTGCAAGTTGGCCGTGCCATCATCAAAAACAGTAGTAGCATTCGCCTTGATCCAGCTTTATTCCAGAAACCGTCAGATGCGATATTTACGAGTCATAGTAAGTTTTTGTTATTTCATACGCATACTTCTGAAACCTATGAGATACCTGAAAATATTTATACAGACCATTTTCGAACACAAAATCCAGAGTATAATATGATTGCGGTTGGTGAAGCACTTAAAGAAGAACTCTCTAAAAATCAATTTATTGCTATGCATGATTGTACAATTCATGATTATCCAAGTTATAATGGCTCCTATAAAGCCTCTTATCATACGGTGGAACAAATTTTACAAAAGGAATCCTTTGATTTTGTGTTTGATTTACATCGTGATGCCATTTCGAGTAATCCGCATTATCGTTTAAGTACAACGATTAATGGCGAAGAAGTCGCAAAGCTTATGTTTGTTGTTGGCAGCAATGGTTCAGGACTTACGCATGAACGATGGCTTGATAACTTAAAACTTGCCATTATGATTCAAAATAAGGCAGAAGAAATGTACCCGGGGTTTTTTCGAGAAATTACGTTGAGTAATTCCAGATATAATCAACAGTTATCATCGGGTGCTTTAATTATAGAAGTAGGTGGAACGGGAAATACTTTAGAGGAAGCTAAAAACGCGATGAAATACTTAGCAGAAGTGTTTGCATCCATGAAAGCAAAGTAAAGTTACAAAAGATTTTGTAAGTTATGATAACTTACGAAGGGAGGAAAACATGAAACTTCATTTAGACCATTCTTTTTTAAAAGAATCTGAATTAGAAGCGATGAAAGATGAAATTCTAACATGCCATCATTTATTGCATGACAAAACGGGAGAGGGATCCGATTTTTTAGGGTGGCTGAATTTGAAAAATGATGAGGAAGAATTAAGAAGAATCAAAGAAGCTGCCAAACGTGTCACAGATTCTTCTGGCGTATTAGTTGTGATTGGTATTGGAGGGTCTTATTTAGGTGCACGAGCTGTGATTGAGGCGCTTTCTAGCCCATTTGCAGAAAAGAAAGTCTTATTTGCTGGCAATAATGCTAGTCCGGATTATTTAAACGATTTATTAGACTTTTTGCAAGATAAAAATGTCTTTTTAAACGTGATTTCTAAATCTGGGACAACGATTGAGCCCGCTGTTACGTTTAAAGTGCTTAGAGAGTGGATGGAAAATCGCTATGGCTTAGAAGAAGCTAGAACTCGTATTTTTGTGACAACAGATAAGCAAAAAGGGGTCTTAAAAGAAATTGCAAGCCACAATGGATACGAAACATGGATTGTTCCTGATGATATTGGAGGGCGCTATTCTGTTTTTACTCCTGTAGGCCTTCTTCCTATTGCTTGTAGTGGAATTGACATTGATAAGTTACTAAGTGGTGTTTATGATGCCATCGATTTGTATGAGAGTATAGAGAACAATGATTGTTATGAGTATGCTGCTGCACGTAATTTACTATATCGTAGTGGCAAAAAAATAGAGCTTTTAGTCAATTATGAACCAAAGCTTCATTATCTAACGGAATGGTGGAAGCAGCTTTTTGGCGAGAGCGAAGGAAAAGATGGTAAGGGATTATTTCCGGCTGGAGTAGATAACACCACTGACCTTCACTCGATGGGGCAATACATTCAAAGTGGTGAAAGGCATTTGTTTGAAACGGTTATCAAAATTAATAAACCATATCGTGATATTACATTTACTATTCCAGAGGATTCGATTGATCATCTAGACTATCTTAACGGAAAAAAGATGAGCGATGTCAATTTAAATGCACTGCAAGGTACGATAATTGCCCATACAAGAGGAAATGTGCCTAATTTGGTTTTGGAAATCGAAGAAATTAATGAATATACAATTGGTGAATTATTATACTTTTTTGAAAAAGCTTGTGGAATGAGCGCTTATATGCTTGGCGTGAATCCATTTAATCAACCAGGGGTAGAGGATTATAAGAAAGAAATGTTTAGGCTTTTAGGGAAAATTTGAGGAAAACGGTTTTGCCAAAGGTAAAACATTCCACTGAAAAATGGGGAACATCCTTTGCAAAGCAAGAGTGTCCCCAATAAAACGGAGGAAACGATGAGTAAATATTTTAACCGAGCAATCATTGGAAATTCTAATATGTTAGCTTGCCTTTCCGAGAAGGGCGAGCTTCTTCGCTTGTATTATCCTCATATTGATTATTTTCAAAACATTGATAAATTTCAGTTAGGCTTGATGACAGAAGAAAAAATGACATGGCTTCATGATGCTGAGGTGAAAAAACAGTATTATGAAGGAAATATTGTGTATACGGAGCTTAATTTGGATGGAACAGATATTTTACAACGCGATTACGTTTTGCCTAATAAAAATATTATGATTCGAAAACTGAAATTTAATAGAGAAGTCAATTTGTTTTTGTATTCTAAACTAAACTCTGATGTGAATAAAAAAGTCTCTGGGATGTGTGCGAATGATTCTTTAATTCAATACTGCCCAGATATGTATATGTCTATATTTGCAGATCATAAGATTTCCAATTACCAAGTGAATAATTCTATTTTTACCTTAGAACGTGGCAATTTAAATCCAGAAGACTACATTGGCATGTCGGATGATTCTGCTATTTTATATAGCAAAGTTACGGATATTACGTTATATATTGTTTTAGAGAGCGAACTAAAAAGTGTGCTAGAAACCACTAATTGGGTCCGCAACCAAAGTGAGACTTTATTTTATGGCACGACCAAAAAGTATTGGGACAATTATTTAAAAAAATATAGTAACAATGCAATTTTGAAAAATCTTAATAAAATTAAAGAAAAAGAGATAATTGAAAGAACGATTTTAATGTATGCACTTCTTAGTAATCCTAAAACGGGTGCGGTGCTTGCAAGCCCGGATGTGGATGAAAAGTTTGAAAAGTGTGGAAGATATGGCTATTGTTGGCCTCGAGATGCACTATACATTAATAAAGCATTAAATATATTAGGTATGAAAGATTTAACAGAAAAATTTTATCATGTATGGGCAAAACGTGCGCAATTTGATAATGGCATTTTTGAACAACGCTATTATGCCAATGGTGAGCTTGCTCCATCGTGGGGTGTTCAAATAGATGAAACGGCATCAATTATTATCGGCATATATGAAAATGGTAGCTTTAGGAGGCATGAACAGCTTATATATAAGGCAACCATGGGACTCATTAATTTCTTAAATGAAGAGTATATTTCAAAACAATGTTTTGACTTATGGGAAGAACGTAAGGGAAAGCATTTATATTCTTCTGCTTCTATTTATTACGCGTTAAAACTTGCCAGTAAAATGCTTTTAGAGATTAATTACTTAAAATATAAAAAGATTTCTACGGTGATTGAAAATAATGTCATAGAAATCAAAAAAGCCATTTTAGATATCTTTGTCAAAGAGAATCGCTTGATGAGAAGTACGGACAGTAAAGAAGTAGATATTTCTTTATTATGTGCTGTGGTGCCTTTTGGCATTATTTCTCCTGATGCTGAAATTTCTCGAAATACAGTTAATTTGATAGAGGAACGTTTAAGACTTCAAAATGGTGGGTATTTAAGATATGAAAATGACCATTATATTGGTGGTAATGCATGGATTATTTCTTCTCTATGGCTTGCAATGTATTATATAGAAGCTGGTAATTTAGATAGAGCAAAAGAATTATTTGATTGGGTAACGGATCATGCAGATAACTTAAACTTTTTACCTGAGCAAATCGAAAGAAATGGTAGTAGAACAGCTTGGGTATGTCAGCTTTCATGGTCGCATGCAATGTATGTTATCGTAAAAGAAAAATTATTAAAACAATCAAATTGATGCAATATGATGTAAGCACTTTGATGAAATATATTTTTAGTGGCTCAAACATGCTGATTTCGAAAAGTAATGCTTTTTTCGAAATCAGAACTCGCCCTTTAAAAGTATATTTCATCTTATGTGCTTACTGTATGAATCTTTTGGAAACAAAGAAAGAGGTTTCATATGGCTAAAACGCAAACGGTTTTCGTATGTAGTGAGTGCGGAAACGAATCTTCGAAATGGCTTCGGAAAATGTCCAGCGTGTAATAGTTGGAATACATTTTACGAGGAAAAGATTACGAATGATAAAAAAGGTGGTAGTGTTAAACGAAGTGAATCGGCTTCTATGATTAAACTAGATAGTGTGGAAACCACAAAATATCATCGCTTTCCAACAGGATCTAATGAGCTGGATAGAGTGCTTGGTGGTGGTTTAGTACAAGGCTCTTTGGTTCTTCTTGGTGGTGAGCCTGGTATTGGTAAGTCTACGTTAATTTTGCAAATTTGCAATCAGGTAAAGACAGATGGCATGGTGCTTTATGTTTCTGGTGAGGAATCGGCAAGTCAAATTAAGATGCGTGCGGATCGTCTAAACATCCATAATGATAACATCTCCTTTTTGGGTGAAACGAGTATTGAACTCATTGAAGAAGCAATTCAAAAAGAAAAACCGTCGCTTATGATTATCGATTCTATTCAAACGATGTATAGTGATGACTTGACGGCGGCTCCTGGTAGTGTCAGCCAAGTAAGAGAGATTACCGCAAGAATCATGCAAGTATGCAAGAAACAAAATATTACTACGATTATTATTGGGCATGTTACTAAAGATGGTGCGATTGCAGGTCCTCGTGTTTTAGAACATATGGTAGATACTGTTTTATATTTAGAAGGCGAGAGATATTTTACCTATCGCATTTTAAGAGGGGTAAAAAATCGTTTTGGCTCTACGAATGAAGTTGGACTTTTTGAGATGAGGGAAGAAGGAATGGTAGAAGTGACTAACCCATCTGAAATACTCATTTCAGAAAGAGAAGGAAATCCATCAGGTAGTGTGATTATTGCCACGATGGAAGGGACAAGACCAATGCTCATCGAGATTCAAGCACTTCTTGCTACTACGCCGTTTGGCCTACCAAAAAGGACAGGCATTGGTATTGATTATAATCGTTTAGCGCTTCTTATGGCTGTTCTTGAAAAGAAAGCGGGATTATCGCTTTCCAATCAAGATGCCTATGTAAATGTAGTATCTGGCATTAAAATTAATGAGCCGGCCGCGGATTTGGGAATTGCTCTAACGGTTGCTTCCAGCTTTAAAAATACACCAATTGAAAAAGGTGTGGTTGCTTTTGGTGAGATAGGACTAACGGGTGAAATTCGTGCGGTGAACTCTGCAGAAAAACGAATCAAAGAAGCAGAAAAACTGGGCTTTAAGGAATGTGTCATACCTGAAAGTAGCAAACGTCAATTAAATTACAAAGGAAATATCAAAATTATAGGCGTAAAAGATATTAGAGAAGCATTAAATGCAGTGGGGTTATAACCGTAGCGGCGATCATCAATCGCCATGAAATATATAATTAAAGGAATGAAATAAATGAGAATTGAAAATGAAAAAGAACAAGAATTATGCCAAATCTTAAAGTTGGTTGCCCCTGGCACAGATCTAAGAGAAGGCTTAGAAAATATCTTAAAAGCCAGAACAGGTGCTTTAATTGTCATTGGTGATTCTGACGAAATTATGAAGTTAACCAATGGTGGTTTTAAGATTAACGAAGAGTATTCACCTGCCAAAATTTATGAACTTGCCAAAATGGATGGCGCGATTGTTTTAAGTAAGGATGCCAAAAAAATATTACTTGCTAATACGCAACTCATTCCGGATGCTTCTATTCCAACAATAGAAACTGGTACTCGTCATAGAACCGGTGAAAGGATGGCAAAACAAACCAATGAAATGGTTATTTCTATTTCGCAAAGAAGAAATTTGATTACTATTTTTAAAGGTGATTTACGCTATGTCATTAAAGATAGTGCCGATGTACTTTCTAGAGCAAATCAGGCGCTACAAACTGTAGAAAAATATAAAATTAACTTTGATGAAACAATTTCTATGCTAAATGAATTTGAATTTGATGATGTCGTAAGCCTAGAAAGCGTCGTATTAACTGTACAACGTGCGGAGTATTGCATTCGCTTTGTAAATGAAGTGAACCGTTATATTATTGAGCTAGGCGATGAAGGAAGACTAATTGAGCTTCAACTTACGGAGCTTACCAAGAATTTAGACATTGAAGAAAACTTATTAATCAAGGATTATTTAAAAGCAGATGAAGCTGTGGATACCATTATTGAAAAATTATCGGGCTTTTCTCGTAGTGAATTAATGGATTCTAAACAAGTATGTAAGTTACTTGGCTATGATGTTAGTGGCAATTTAGATGAGATAGAGGTATCTCCAAAAGGATATCGTCAATTAAGTAAAATCCCTAAAACGCCAATCAATATTATTGATAACATGAATAAGCTATTAGGCGATTTTCAGCACATTATTCGTGCAAGTATTGAAGAACTAGACGATGTGGAAGGCATTGGTGAAGTAAGAGCCAAGAATATTAAACAAGGAATCAAAAGAATGCATGAACAGGTGATTTATGATTCGAAATTTTATCGATAATGTAAAATAGTACTTGCTTTTTATAGAGTATAATGCTATAATGACAAAGTACTTTGGCCCATTGGTCAAGCGGTTAAGACGCAGCCCTCTCAAGGCTGAATCATGGGTTCGATTCCCGTATGGGTCACCAAAATAAAGCA
>DBWQ01000014.1:18143-91081 GCA_002308995.1 Clostridiales bacterium UBA1234
CACCATAAGGTGGTTGCTTTTGTTTTAGATGAGACATTCGGGAATCGAAAAGGACGAGCCGAAGCAACGCGAAGGCAAAAACAGCCCTGCGGGCTGTTTTTAGGACGCGGGGAGTTCCTTAAACCCGTATGGGTCACCAAAATAAAGCANNCACCATAAGGTGGTTGCTTTTGTTTTGGAGTGGCCATTAAATTAACTCTAACACTTTCTCCACATTTTTGATTTTGCCATCAGTGCCATAATCAATTCCATGGTGATTGAGCCTTGCTTTTTCTATCAGAATAAGATTATGATAGGTTTCTATGCTTTCTTTTTCTTGGTTTTCGCGGGCATTAATATAGTTATTGGCTAAAGTTCGAATCATCTTCAAGTACTCGAGAGTTCTTTGAATTCGAGCGATTTGGCAATCTTTTTCGTATTGTGTGGTTATCTGCTTTTCGGTTTCATCCAGGTTTTTGTTGATATACCTAGAAAGGGTAATAGCAACTTCTAAAATGAAATTTAATTCTGGAATATTGATTTCTTGGTCGATTTTTCTTTTGGTTTTTAAAGCGATAATATTAAGGATTAAATTCATGATAATACCAAAAAACCAAAGAAGCATTCCCAAGATGTTAAACCCTTTTTGAATCAGTACTGTTGCGAAAATGGCAGAAAATGGTACCACAATGATAGCCCATAGTGTCATGTGCACATATTTTTTTCTTGCAATCGTGATTTTCCCCGTTATTGTTACGTAAAAATCGATTGCTAAGACAAGGATGCAAGTGATGGTAAGAACGCTGATGAATGAATTATGTCCAATATTCATGGTGTTCCTTTCTTTTGTGATATTTTTGATGGTTTATTCTTTATGTATGGCTCTGTATAGGGATTTATGAAAAGTTCGCGCTCCCTTCTAGTACCAAGTTCTTTGAATTTCATCGAATATATTAACATAATATGGATTCTCTGTCAATCATACGACAATTTTTTATCACAAAATACTTGCCAAAAAAGGGTTTTAATGGTAAAATAAGCGAGTGTGTAAACCACAAAATCCACATGAGCATTATTGGAAGTGCCGGGTGCCTCTCTAAGAGGTGGTATTTCTAGGTGTTTCAGAGGAAAAATAACAAAAATCAAGGAGGAAATTTTATGTCAGTAGTTGCTATGAAACAATTATTGGAAGCTGGTGTTCATTTTGGACATCAAACAAGAAGATGGGATCCAAGAATGGCTCCATATATCTTCACTGCCAGAAATGGTATTTATATCATCGATTTACAAAAAACTGCTAAAAAAATCGATGAGGCTTATGCTGTATTAAAAGGTATTATCGATGAGGGTAAGACAGTTATCTTTGTTGGTACCAAAAAACAAGCACAAGAGTGTGTCAAAGAAGAAGCAGAGAGATGCGGCATGTACTATGTTAACCAAAGATGGCTTGGTGGTATGCTTACTAATTTTAAAACCATTAGAGCTAGAGTTAACAGACTAAAAGAATTGGAAGCTATGGAGCAAAATGGTACATTTGAGATGCTTCCTAAAAAAGAAGTAATCAATCTTAAGAAAGAAATGGAAAAGTTAGAAACAAACCTAGGTGGAATTAAAGATATGACTGAAGTTCCAGGTGCTATGTTTGTTGTAGATCCTAAAAAAGAAAGAATTGCTATTCTAGAGGCTAGAAAACTTGGTATTCCAGTTATCGGTTTAGTTGATACCAACTGTAACCCAGAAGATGTTGACTATGTTATTCCTGGTAATGATGATGCGATTCGTGCGATTAAATTAATCGTTGAAGCAATGGCAAATGCAGTTATCGAATCTAAGCAAGGTGAATCTATGGTAACAGAGTCAAACGAAGAAGAAGCTACTATGGAAGAAATCGAAGCTTCAAAGGAATAATCTATATAAATATATTATTTAAGGAGGATATAAAAATGATTTCTGCTGAACAAGTAAAAGAACTTAGAGAAATGACTGGTGCTGGTATGATGGAATGCAAAAAGGTACTAGAAGAAGCTAATGGTGATAAAGAAAAGGCTGCAGATCTTTTGAGAGAAAGAGGCGTTGTGAAAGCTGCTAAAAAAGCTGGAAGAATTGCGGCTGAAGGTTTAGTTGAAAGCTATATTCATGGAGATGGCAGAATCGGTGTTTTAGTAGAAGTAAATATTGAAACAGACTTTGCTGCTAAGAACCCAGAGTTTAGAGAGTTTGTAAAGGATGTTGCAATGCAAATTGCTGCCTCAAAACCAGAATACGTTAGACGTGAAGATGTTCCTGCCTCTGTTGTTGAAAAGGAAATGGAAGTTATCAAAGCGCAAGCTCTTAATGAAGGTAAGCCAGAAGCTGCAATTGCAAAAATTTGTGAAGGTAGAATTGGAAAATTCTATGGTGAATCATGCTTATTAGAGCAAGAGTTCATTAAAGATCCAGATAAGACGGTTCAACAAGTTCTTACTGAAAAGATTGCAAGTATCGGTGAAAACATTTCTATTAGAAGATTTGTTAGATTCGAGAGAGGCGAAGGAATCGAAAAGAAAGAAGAGAACTTTGCTGAAGAAGTTATGAAACAAATTAACGGCTAATATATACATAAAGCAACCTGAAATATGGTTGCTTTTTTGTTGCCCTTTGATTAGGATAATAAAATGTTAAATATCATATTAAAAGTTCTAAATAAGCTTTTGACAGCTTTTTAGAGAATACAAATAGTTTTCCATAAACTGGATACCAATTGACATAATTCTGAAATTGTGATATAATTCGCTAGAAATTGAATTTATGGAGGTAAATATGCGCAATTTTCAGCAGTTCTACGAGGCTTGTTTGCGGTATAAGAGGGAAAATGGGCATCTCTTTGTACCAGCGTTGTATTCCGTTGACGGCTACCGCTTGGGGGACAAAATCCATGCTGTGCGTCGGGGGCTTGCACGTCTAAATGATGATGAAAGGCAAATGCTTAACGACATCGGCTTTATATGGAAAGTAAGATACGATTACTCCTTTTCGGAGATATATCGGCTTCTTGTTCTATATAAAGCTAAAAATGGCAACTGCGATGTTCCGCTTGGTTATGTTAGTAAATCTGGCATTCCGCTCGGCAGGGTTCTTCGAAATCTTAAAAATGGCTGGAAAAAGGTTTCATTTGAGGAAGCTTATCTTCTTCGTGAAATTGGGATCACCATTGACGAAGAAACCTATCAACCGAAGAAGCATCTTGATAAACCTGTCAAATCTAGAAAAGTGGTTGGCCTCGATATTAAACCTAACTATATCGTGATAAAAGAGTGTGCAACATCAAGAGAAGAGGCAATTCAAAAGCTTCAACAGAGTGTAAGTGACAAAACAAAAGAAGGATATATTCCCTCTGGAGGGATATTCATCGAGAAATCTCATCCTTCCTATATTGTGTATCAGTCCATGATTTTACTGGACTAAGTTTTTGTAAAGAACTCGGGAACTCACCCGAGTTCTTTACTTTCTAGTATTGAAGTTTTTTCATATTTATAACAATCATCTTCATATGATGAAATGGGAGGGATGCTTGTGAAATGTAAAATGCTTGCCATAGTATTAGCAATGGAAATGATATTTTGGAATTCTCCTGTTTTAGCCATGATAGAAGAAAATTTTATTTGGGATGACGTGGTAGAAACGATGGCGAAAATAGAAAACCAAGTTGAACTAAAACTTGATTGTGAAGGTGCTATTTTAATGGATGAGGATTCGGCCACTATTTTGTATGCAAAAAATGAACATGAAAAACTTCGTCCTGCTAGTGTTACAAAAGTGATGACGATTTTACTGATTATGGAGGCGCTAGATAAAGGAGAAATTAAATTGACAGACAAAGTATCCTGTAGTGATAACGCCAGTAAAATGGGTGGTTCTCAGATATGGCTTGATGTAACAGAAGAATTAACAGTCGATGAAATGTTGAAGGCAATTTGCGTTGTATCTGCCAATGATTGCTGTGTTGCTATGGCAGAGTTTTTAGCGGGCACAGAAGAAAGTTTTGTTCAAAAAATGAATAATAGGGCAAAAGAGCTTGGCATGAAGGATACAACTTTTAAAAACTGTCATGGTATCGATGAAGAAGGGCACGTAACCTCCGCTTTTGATATTGCTCTTATGAGTAGAGAACTTAGCAAAAATCATCCTCAAATTCATGATTATACAACCATATGGATGGATACCCTTCGTGATGGAAAATCGGAGTTAGTGAATACAAACAAATTGGTAAGATTCTATTCTGGTTGCACGGGTTTAAAAACAGGGTCTACCTCTCTTGCTTTGTTTAATCTATCTGCAACGGCAAGTAGAAACAATTTGAATTTAATCGCTGTTGTCATGAAGGGTTCCACAAGCCAAAATCGATTTGATGATGCTAAAAAGCTTTTAGATTATGGCTTTGCTAATTTTACAAATCAAGTGATTGTGAATCGTGGAGATTTGATAGATTCGATCCATATTTCGAAAGCAAAAAGAGAGACTGTTGATGTGATAGCACAAGATAGTTTAAAAGTTTTAATCATGAAGGGAGAAGAAAAGAAAATCTCGGAAGAAATCATTTGGAAAGAGGATGTAAAAGCCCCCTTAGCATATCTAGAAGAGGTCGGGGTAAAAAGATGCTATTTAGGGAATCATTTATTGGGAGAGGTACACTTGGTAACAAGCGAAAAAGTGGATTCCAAAAAATGGAATGTGTTTTTAGGAGAAGTGATAAAACAAGCATGGAGTTTAGGTAGTTATTAAAAAAGCAGAATGATTTTCTCATGCGAGGAACTTGTCATTGCTTGAAAATGATGATATAATGACGAGAAAAATGATTCTAGAGGCTCTATTTCTACAGTTAGAAGTAAGAAATGGGTGGCAAATTTTGGGAGGTTTTTATGCGACCTAATTCTCGTATTATCCGGTTCACATTAATCCTTTTGACTTGGCTCATTTTATTTATCGTTATGTACCCTAAAGTTCCTCATTATGAGGTAATTCATGAACCCGTTTTAGAAGAATCCTTATCAGAAGATAAGGTGGATCGTGTTATCTATCTGAAAGACAAGGGCTTTGCTCTTGTTCACATTGTTCCGTATGAAAAAGCGTTTAAGTACATTGTAGTAAGCGAGGATTCTTTTTTAGAAAAACTTCGAGATTATGCGGATAGTCATGAAAAATTTCAGTTTGTGGTAGGAAATGATTCTTTTCACTTCGATTGGCTTCAGTTCATTTTGCTTGGATTTTCTTTTTCATTTATCGTGTATTGGGTTTCTTATGCAGTGGAGAGAAGTTTAGAACAAAAAGAAACAAGTCCGAAATATCGAAAAAGTAAAAAAGATGAAATTAAGGTAACTTTTGCAGATGTCATTGGGCTAGAAAAACAAATTGAAGATATCTTAGATGTCGTGAAGTTTTTGAAAGAACCAGAAAAATACAGGGAAATGGGAGCAACTCTTCCTAAAGGTATTTTACTATATGGACCTCCTGGGGTTGGTAAAACGCATATCGCACGAGCGATTGCAGGGGAAGCAAATGTCCCATTCTTTCATGTTTCTGCATCCGAGCTCCAATCAAAGTGGGTAGGCGAGAGTGAGGCTAATATTCGTAGGCTCTTTAAAACCGCTAAAAAACACGCTCCTTCTGTTATTTATATTGATGAACTAGATTCGATTGCAGTTGAACGATTTTCAGAAAGTAGTAATCACAATATGATTGGTGTGATTAACCAGTTACTGGCTTGTATGGATGGATTCTCAAAGGATACGAATGTAATGGTAATTGCTTCTACCAATCATATTGAATCGCTTGATAGTGCGATTCTTCGTTCAGGACGTTTTGATAGAAAAATCCTCATTCATATGCCCGATAAAGAGGCAAGACAAAAACTGATTTCTTATTATGCGAAGGGAAAGAAGCTTTCTCCTTCTATTGATATGGAAAAGTTTTTAAGTGTTTCTGCAGGGCTTACGGGAGCAGATATTAAAACCATCATGAATGAAGCAGCACTCCTTTCGGTTCGTCTGAATAACGATTCGATTACGGAGGAAATCCTACTGGAAGCATTTCGCAAAGTGGCATTAGGTTCTACGCATACTTCTAGTCCCATTCCCAAAGAAAAGCTAAGAATGATTGCCATACATGAGGCTGGACATGCAGTGCTTTCCTATTACTATGGCAGAACGGTATCTGAAATATCGATTATTGCAAGAGGAAATGCTGCAGGCTACAATTTACGAAGCTTGGAAGATGTTCAAAATGATACGTTTGCAGAACTTTTAAAAGAAATGAAGATTCTTTTAGGAGGGAGAGCTGCTGAAGAGCTATTCTATGATAGTTTCGTCAGTATTGGTGCTTCTGATGATTTAAGAAGAGCATCTTCTATTGCCAAAGACTTGTTTTTAAGGTATGGTTATCAACTGCATCATGAGGATTCTCTTTTGGTTAAGACAGATGATTTAAGTTTTAACCAAAAACTTTTGGATAATAAGTTTGACATGATTCAAAAGTTAATGGAAGAGCATTACCGTATTGCCAAAGAAACCATACGAAATAGAAAGGAACAAATAGCTTCTTTAGCAGAGTTACTTCTTAGCAAAGAAACACTTTCCTCAGAAGAGATTGAAAACTTTTTTCATCAAAATTAACACAAAAAAAACACGCATCAATCGCGTGTTTTTTTGCTATATTAGAAATCACAGTTTCCTGGGGTTCTGTAAAATGGAATCACATCTCGAATGTTTTCCACTCCGGTTAAGTAAATTAATAATCTTTCAAATCCCATGCCGAAACCTGAGTGTACGCATCCACCATATTTTCTAAGATTTAAGTACCAGTCAAGTTCTTCAGTGTGCATACCAAGTTCCTTCATACGGGTAATTAGCTTATCATAATTTTCTTCTCTTTGGCTTCCACCCATAAGTTCTCCAGCACCAGGTACTTCTAAGTCAACAGCTGCCACAGTTTTGCCATCTGGGTTTTGTTTCATGTAGAAGGCTTTAATATCTTTTGGCCAGTTCGTGATGAATACTGGTCCACCAAAATGTTCGGTAATATATTTTTCATGTTCTTTGGCGATATCTTCACCGTATTCAGGCTGAAATTCCCAGTCTACTTTTGCTTCTTTTAAAATGGTAATGACTTCTTCATGGGTAACTCTTGTAAATTTGCTATCTAGTAATTTTTCTAGTTTTTCAATAAGACCAGGAGCAACAAATTTATTTAAAAATTCCATTTCTTCTGGACATTTTTCTAAAACATCTTTGACAATATACTTTAGCATATCTTCTTCGATATTCATTAATTCTTCTAAATCACAAAAAGCAATCTCTGGTTCGATCATCCAAAACTCAGAAGCATGTGTCTTGGTATTAGAGTTTTCTGCTCTAAAAGAAGGACCAAATGTATAAATTTTACCATAGGCCATAGCAAAAGCTTCACCTTCTAATTGGCCAGTTACGGTTAAGCCAACATGTTTACCAAAGAAGTCTTTAGAATAATCTACTTTGCCAAGTTCTGCTACTTTGTCTAAGTCTAGCGTGGTTACTTGGAACATCTCTCCAGCGCCTTCGCCATCATTTGCGGTGATTAAAGGTGCATGGAAATAGATATACCCTTTTGATTGAAAATAATTGTGAATGGCAATTGCTGCAGCACTTCTAACTCTAAATACGGCATTAAATAAATTGGTTCTAGGCCTTAGATAAGCATATTCTCTTAAAAATTCTACGCTTTGTCCCTTTTTTTGTAGAGGATAGTCTTGCGGAGACTTGCACTCGATATTAATATTGGTGGCTTTTACTTCAAATGGTTGTTTGGCTTCTGGTGTTTCTACTAAAGTGCCAGTAACACGTAGGGAAGAGCTAATCGTTATTTTTGTTAGCTCACTAAAATTGGAAAGCGTGTCATCATAGACTATTTGTATATTTTTAAAGAAAGAACCATCGTTTAATTCGATAAACCCAAATGTTTTAGAATCTCTAGCGGTTCTAACCCAACCAGCTAAATGGATTTCTTTTCCTGCATAAGTTTTGGTATTTCTATATAGTTCTTTTACGGTAACCATAAAAATCCTCCTCGAATAAAATTACTTCAAATTATATACCATAAGGGTAAGAAATACAAGAATTACGGCAAAAAAAATAACCCCATCGGGGCTTGGTACATACTTTTTAGTTTCTTTACTATCATTTTTGTTATTTTAATGTTAGTAATGATTTTTTGGTATGTACCTTTAGAAAACCTTTTTTGGTTTTCTTCTTCCTTGTAGGTCTTTTTCCTTACTTTTTTACCCGCCGCATGCTCTGTTGGGCTATTTCGTAAGTTTTCTTTACCTACAGCCCCAGCCTGCTGCCTCCATTTCCCAGCCTTTCGACTAAGGAACGAGGCATCACCTGGTGCTAATTATAATTATATCATAGTTTACATAAAATGTAAAGGCTTTTTAACAAAAAACTCCCTTTTTGTGGGAGTTTTTTTGTTAAAAAAGGGCCTGTAGATTAGTGTAATCTTAAAGGAAGGGCTTTTACGGCCTTTAAATAGGCTTCAATCTCTTCGCTGGTGAGATTAGGAGAAGTTTCTCCGGTTGCCAGGTAGTGGCCGTTAAACGTTACCGCGGTGTCCCTGATGTCATGGCCTTTGTGCATGAGAGAAGCTTTCCAACTGTCAGAATTTGGATATTGACAGTTTCTTGCTATCTTTGCCGTATAGCCGTTGGGGAATGAAAACTGCAAAATCCTATAACCGATTACTTGGGTAAGAGCGCTGGACTGACCAAAATAAAGATTCATCTTGAAACCTCCATAATATGATTTCTTAGATTAATAGCGATTTAGGCCATATTATAGCACGATATACATAAGCGGTCAACTTTTTTTGCGAGAATTTTTTTCTATTTCATTGACAGAGTTCAACATTTTTTGAATGTGTTTTTGATTATACTATCAATAAATTGTTCAAAGGAGGAAATAAAGTGAATATTACTTATGATGAAAAAAAACGATTACTCTGTATTGGCTTTGAGGGAGAAATAGATCATCATACATGTTTAGAAATGGCAAAAAGAGTAGATGATGCTATCCATAAATATCTTCCTAGTACAGTGATTTTTGATTTTGCGAAAGTTTCGTTTATGGATAGTTCAGGGATTGGTATGCTTCTTGGAAGATACAAAAAGCTTCTACGCATTGGTGCTACTGCTACCATACAGAATATTAGCGAAGACATCGAAAAGATTCTTGGAATGTCTGGAATTTTTAAGATTATCCCATTGCAGGAGGAGGTATATTTTTATGGATAATGAAATGAAGCTTGAAATAAAGAGTAAATCTTGTAATGAAGCCTTTGCAAGAATTGCAGTTGCAGCTTTTGTTTCTCAGCTTGATCCAACTCTAGAAGAAATCGCTGATGTGAAAACCGCTGTATCAGAAGCGGTAACAAACAGTATTATTCATGGTTATGAAAATCAAGATGGATTCATTCATATTCATTGCATACTTTCTGGTAGAGATATTGAAATAGAAGTAATTGATTATGGAAAAGGAATTGAAAACGTAGAAATGGCAAAACAACCTCTTTTTACGTCCTGCCCGAATTCAGATCGTAGTGGGATGGGTTTTACGATTATGGAGAATTTTATGGATGAAATGAAAGTGGAATCTATTTTAGGTATGGGGACAAAAGTACTCATGAAAAAAACTCTTAAGGAGGGGTAAATGTACGAGCAAATTCTAAAAGCTCAAAATCGGTGATGCGAAAGAAATGGCTGAATTAATCCATCAAAATTCAAGATTAATTTGGAACATTGTTAAAAGATTTATTGGAAGAGGAGTTGAAACTGAAGATTTATTTCAAATTGGCGTTCTTGGCTTTATCAAAGCAATTAAACGCTTTGATATTCATCTAAAACTACAGTTGTCCACCTATGCTGTGTCAATGATGATGGGGGAGCTTAAGCGATATCTACGTGATGATGGCATGATAAAAGTAAGTAGAAGTCTAAAGGAGATTAGTACCAAAATTAAGGAAACCAAAGAGTATCATTTCAAGCAGTATGGTATAGAACTCTCCAACACTATGCTATCTCAAATGCTGAATATTAGTTATGAAGATATTATTTTAGCGTTAGAAGCGACATCAGTGGTAGATTCATTAGAAAGGGTTTCTGATACAGAAAATAGTTCTTTTTCTTTACAAGATACCATAGCAGAAAAAAGAAATGATTATGAAGCACTTATAAACCAAATGACAATTCAAAAGGCACTTAAGGTATTAAATGACAGAGAAAGAAAGATTATGATTTATCGTTACTATAAAGAACTAACACAAGCAAAGATTGCTAAAATGATTGGAATATCACAAGTTCAAGTGTCTAGAATTGAGAAAAGGGCCCTACAAAAACTAAAACTTGTTATCTCTTAATCCTTAACCTTCATATTTTTTTCTGGATTTCATATATATATTACTGTTAAAGGAGGATGTTTTTCATGGCGTATGAGGAAAATAGTACCACGAAAATGCAAAATGTTTTTTTAGAAAATCGAAATCTTTTAAAAGTATCAGGCGTTTTGGATGTTTTAAATTTTGATGAGCAGATGGTCACTTTAGATACAGAACTTCGGTATTTTAATTGTAAAAGGGGAAGATTTAAGACTCAATCAATTTAATTTAGAAAACACACAGCTAAATGTGGAGGGTGAGATAAACTCCATGGTATATGACGATCGATCTCACCAAGGGAAAAACAAAGAGAGTGTTTTATCGAGAATTTTTAAATAGGAAGTGATAAAAAATAGTGATTGCAGAACAAGTAAAGGTGTTTTTATACTCCATAGGGCTTGGTGCCTTGTATATCCTTCTATTTGATATATTTCGCCTAATGAGAAGAAAAAAGAAAACGCGTGATGGAATAGTATACCTTCAAGATGTCCTTTATGTAGGAATTATTGCTATGATGATTATCATCAGTACATTTATGATGAACCATGGTGAACTTAGGGGCTATATGGTAATTGGATATTTTTTAGGAGGAATCCTTTATCTATTATTTTTTAGTCATTTATTCTATCATAAAGGATGTTGGTTGCTTGATACTCTTGAAGGAAAAATTAAAACTGTTGGCCAACGTATCAAAATATTATGGAAAAAGCTAAAAAAATCCAAGAAAAATAATCAAAATCAAGCAGGATTTTAAACATGCTTGTAGAATTTAATTATTAGAGTAGAAGATACAAAAGATAAAAGGATGATGAGAATATGAAGTCTTTCTTAAAAAAGTTATTCTATACCATGATTTTTGTTGGTCTTTTTGGGTATGGTTTTTATACACTTGCTGAGCAGCAAGTTGAAATTAATGCCCTTAAGAGTGAAAAAGATAAATATGTAACCATGTGTGAGAATGAAGAGATGAAACATGAACAATTGTTAGAAACAAAAGAAAAGCTTCATTCTGACAGTTATATTGAGGAAGTGGCTCGTGAAAAACTTGGCTTAGTGATGCCTTATGAGACAATTTTTGTAGATGCTAGTATTTAAAGACAGGGTTTCCTGTCTTTTTTCTTTCATAAAAAACAAACATTTTTTCACTTAAACCTATTGACTATTGATTCTAAATAAGGTAGAATCATCATACTTAAGATAATGGGATTCTAAACATATCTATAGTTTTATCTTATTTTCAGAATTTTTTTGTTTCTTTAACGGTTTTCGTTAGTATTTCCAGGGGTTTTATATAGAAAGGAGTCATTATGGGAGAAGAATTAAAATCACTCACTTTGGCTGATTTACGCGATTTGGCTAAACAAAAGGAAATCAAAAGTATTAGTAAAATGAATAAAGAAGAGTTAATAGAAGCTATTCTCGCCATCTCAAAGCCTAAAAAGGAAACAGTAGAGGTAAGAGATGCGCATTTAGCACAAAATCAGGCTGAACCATTACAACCAGGGGATTATACCGTTGAGGGTGTTCTAGAAGTACTTCCAGATGGTTTTGGATTCTTACGTGGAGAAAACTATCTTTCAACCCCAAAGGATATCTATGTTTCTCCTGTTCAAATTAAAAGGTTTCGTTTGGGCACAGGCGATAAAATTAATGGTATCGCACGCTCTCCTAAGGATGGAGATAAGTTTTCTGCTTTAATCTATTTAAGCTCTATTAATGGAGGTACCCCAGAGCAAGCCATTAAACGTAAAAGTTTTGATGATTTAACACCGATTTATCCTAACCGACGCATTCACTTAGAAACAACAGAAAAAGAATATTCTATGCGTATCATAGACTTAATGGCACCAATTGGTTTTGGGCAAAGAGGTATGATTGTAGCAGCTCCTAAAGTTGGTAAGACCACCCTATTAAAAAAGCTTGCCAATAGTATCACTACCAATCATCCTAATACGGAATTAATTGTGTTACTAATCGATGAACGTCCTGAAGAAGTTACAGATATGAAACGCTCTATCAGAGGTGATGTGATTTATTCTACGTTTGACGAGCTTCCAGAGCATCATGTTAAGGTGGCTGAAATTGTGCTAGAACGCGCCAAAAGATTGGTTGAGCAGAAAAAAGACGTTGTCATTTTATTAGATAGTATTACAAGGCTTGCGAGAGCCTATAACCTTGTAATTCCCTCTTCAGGGAGAACCCTATCTGGTGGATTTGATCCAGCTGCGCTTCATAAACCTAAAAGGTTCTTCGGCGCTGCTCGTAATATCGAAGAGGGAGGTAGCCTTACCATTTTAGCAACAGGTCTTATTGAAACGGGTAGCAGAATGGATGATGTCATTTTTGAAGAGTTTAAAGGAACAGGTAATATGGAGGTTTATCTAGATCGTAAACTGTCTGAAAAACGTATTTTCCCTGCTATTGACATTAATAAATCAGGAACTCGTAAAGAGGATTTATTACAAGATAAAAAAGAATTAGATACCGCATGGAAAATTCGTACTGCTTTAAATGAGGGAAATGTCCAAGTACTTACGGAAAACTTTATTAAATCTATTGTTGCCACAAAGAGTAACAAAGAGTTTATAGAGCGTTTTAAGTTATAATACCAATTTCTGTAAATTTTAAAAAGGGGATGCTAGCGCATTCCCTTTATGTTAAGTTGTTGATTTTTTACCTTTTCTACTTGTTAGAAGAGGTAAATTGTGATATAGTACAACTCGATAGGAGGGCTTAAAATGGGTGAAAAAATCATTACCTTACGAAACGAGAGCGTACCTATGGTCGTTAGGAGTTATAAGACGAGTCGCAATATCAAAGCATATTACAAGGGAAATGTACTTTATATTAGCAAACCAAAATATGTATCAAAACGAGAAATAGAGAGTTTCATCAAAAAATATGAAGACTTTTTATATGATGAATATCGTAAAATTAAATCTGAAAAGAATACAGGTGTAAAAAAATGGAAAACAGGGGAACATATTTGTTATAAAGGCAAAGATTACTCCATTTTTGCTTGTAGAAATACAGAAAATGTAGCAGAAATCAAAGTAGATGACAAAAATAAGTTTTTCTATATTAACACACCATGGGGCATGGAAGAAGAAGCTAGAGTTGAGCTAGTTCTTAAGCTAATCAAGAGCTTATTTAAAACGAATACAGAAGCAATGCTTGCACAAAGACTTCCTTATTGGAGTGAACTAACGGGGATTGACTACCAAAAGTTTCGTGTTCACGATGCTACCTCTAGATATGGCAGTTGTGTGAAATCCAAAAAGTCACTAAATTTTACATCAAGGCTTATTATGCTTCCAGAGGATAAAGTAGATGCTATTATTGTGCACGAACTTTGTCATATTGAACAAGCAAATCATAGTAGCAAGTTTTATGAACTTGTAGAAAAATATATTCCAAACTATAGAGAAATTGACAAATGGCTAAAGAGAAACGGTAATATTCTTATTATATAAGGGTGATTATATGAGAGTAAAAAAGAATACACTTATCTATATAGTAACGATATTTCTTTCGTTACTATATATTTTTATCGCAAATAAGCTAATATTAAAAGGTGAAAGCTTTTTTCATGAAGGAGACACTGCAAGTTTATTCTATGCCAAAGTACTTTCTGTAGGTGAAACACAAAAATCTCCTTATGGTGATCAAGAAACTCCTTTTAAAGCAGAGATTTTAAAAGGAGAGTATCAAGGAAAAATTGTAAATGCTGTGCAGCAATTGGATGCGTATCTAAGTGTCAATCAACGACAGCTAAAAGTGAATGATAAACTGTACCTACATAAACATGAAGATGCAAGTAATACAACGGTAACATGGTATTTCGATTCCTATGATAGAATCTCTGGTCTTACCATTTTAGCTCTGTTATTTGTTGTTTTTATTGTATTATTTGGAAAGCGAAAAGGTGTTAATACCATTGTAGCTCTTATTTTTACTTGTATGGCTATTTTTATGGTATATATTCCTGCTATTTTGAAAGGATATAATATTTACTTTTGGTCAATTATAACGTGTATCTTTATTTGTTATAATACGTTACTGATTGTTCAAGGAACTACGAAGAAAAGCATCGTAGCGATTGTAGGAACTCTTTCTGGCACAGCTGTTTCTGGTATTTTAACACTTATCATGTCAAAAGTGCTTTCCCTTACAGGTATGCTTGAAGAGGAGTCATTTTATTTATATTCCTTAAACGAAGAGCATCCAATTGATTTAAGGGCTATCATTTTTGGTGCGATTATTGTGGGTGCTATTGGAGCGATTATGGATGTTGCTATCGATATTGCCTCTTCTTTAAATGAAGTAGTGAAGGCTCTCGAAAAACCGAACCGAAAAAGAGTCATTGAATCTGGATTTGAAATTGGTAGAGATATTATAGGAACTATGTCAAATACGCTAGTGCTTGCCTATATTGGAGGCTCTTTATCTTGTACACTACTTTCCATTGTTTATAGTGGAACGTTAACTAATTTATTAAATAGAGAAATGATTGTTACAGAGTTATTACAAGCTTTAGTAGGTAGTTTAGGTATTTTTGCAACCATTCCACTAACCACCTATATTAGTGCCACCATTTATTTAAGGGATGCGAAAAAGAAACAAATAGAATCAACAAAACCTAAAAAAGAAAAAATAACCAAAGATACATTTAGGGAAGATCCATTCGAGAAAAAAGTGTTATTCCGCAATAGACCTTGGTAATAAGAGAAAACCCCGCATTAATTAACTTAATGTGGGGTTTTTTGATTATCAATCAATTATCGCTCTATTTCTTCAGAAGAGATAGTTTCTCTCAAGCAGATTTCTTTTTCATCAAAATTAGGGGTAGACTTTAATTTCGCTTTAAATCTTGTAATCAGCACACCCTTTATTTCTTCTTCCACAACAAAATCATGCATTTTTAAGTAATTTAGGTAGTCACGGATGTAGTACTGAGGAGCCTCAAATTTGGGAACATAGAAAATGGTTTTCCGCCCAACAATCATGAGTAGCTTATTTCCTTTGATATCGCCCTTAATGATGATAGGCTTTTGAGTTTTTTCTCTGAGTGAAATCAGATATTCGGTTCGGTCATACAGTCGAAGTGATTTTAGACTCATTTGATTCTCCTTTTTTACGGTCGTTTGTAGATGAGGTGGAACGTTGTATTAGGGGCACATCGAAATGGGGTATTGACAGTAAAAATGTGTTTGGAAATGCACTCCATATAGACGGCATTGGCGGTGAACTGGTCCACATTCTCATATTTTTTATTGAGGCTCATCTTGCTAGAGGCAAAAGTTAAATGGCCATCACCGGCATACGTAATGATGAAATATTGCCGGTGTTTGAGTGTTGCTAGCGCGGTGTTGATGTGATTCATAAGTTCCGTAAATAAGTCCGTTCTTTTGTTGTCTTCCATAAATAAGACTCCTTTTTAGTATGATATTAGGCGTTATTATATCAAAAAAACGCATTCTAGTCAACATAATTCTAAGAAGAACTATGGAAATCAGAATGTTTACAAGAGAAATATGCAAGAATCTTGTACAGTTTTCCTATTTTGTATATAATAAAAATATTAAAAGATGAAAAGAGAGGATACTATGGAATTAAGTGAATTTGAAGCGGAACTTGCAAGAGTCCCTGGAAGAAAGATTACTCCAAAGGATTATGATAGCATTAAAAGAAATATGAAATATGCAACTAATTTATTTTTGGCTAGTGGAGGAACGTTAAGTGGTAGTTTAGACGCTCATTTATCACAAACAGTTGCCAATATTTTTTACAATTTTGTCATGGGAAATGATGAATTTGATGGAATTGATAAGCCTACCATAACGGACATGCTCACAGTTTTAGATATAGAGCGTGATGCGGAGATGATTAAAAAAGATAAGTCCTATCCTTATGCTTCTCATCATGAGACTTTTTCTCATATGGAAGAAGAGAAAGAAACAGAAGTGGAAAGGTTCCAAGATACGATTTATAGCTATATGGCATCAGAAACGGCAAAAGCATTATGTAAAAAAAGCAATCACTTTCAAAGAAAATATGAATCATATGTCCAAGAACATTATCCTGAACTTTCTCAAGCATCCAAAACAACTTCTACTCATAATGTAGAAGAAGTTTTAGAATTAATGAAGAATAATGAAAGTGTTTTACCAACAACACAATACGAATCTTATTCCTCATCTATTCCCGATAAAAAAAGAGATAAACTATGTGCTAAGGCTTTGGATGAACTATATCAAAGCGATATTTCAGTTCGCAGTGAGGTAGAAGCGCAATATAATGAAATATTAAAAATAACAGAAAACACTTATACGAAGAATATTAGAAAAGATCTTGTCAATCGTATTATTAATACGATTATTATCCTCACTGAAACGGGATATTTAGATGATATGATTGTGGAGAATAATCAGCGAGCAAAAACGCTCAAACTATTTCCGACGTTATTAGTCGGACGTAAAGGAAATAACTGCGAATCACTTTTGCCAGAGGAACTAAAAAAACATCCGAATGCAGATCCTAATTCTTTACCAGATACAGTAAGACTGTTATTAAACCCGAACTGGAAAAATAAATCTTCAAAAGAGCAAGCATTAGCATCACTAGAAAAAATATGCTTTCCTGTAGAAGAATTAACAAATGAAGCTTATTATGCCGATTTTTCTATGCTTGAACTAGCAGCGTATTCGGCCCATTTTGTGAATCGTCTTGAAAAGATTTTAAGTGGAATTTATCGAGGTGCTTTTTTACATGACAAACTTGGTACATTATATGATAGCATCGAAAATGGTGAAATATCTGTAAAAGCTCAGGACCAAATTCGGAAGAGCTTCTAGACAGCTTGACTTTGCGCTTGACTTATCGAAGGAAGAATTCCAAAGATTCTATGAATTAACGGGTATTCAAGTATCAGAAGAAGAAGCTAGAAAACTAAATGAACAATTTGATAGAGAAAAAATGGGACAATTACCTGCCCCAAAAGCTAAAAAATATAGTGATGTGTACAAAAGATATTATGATGTATATTTAAAAGAATCTGACCATAGTTTAGCAGAAGATTATATTTATGCATTTCGCGTTCGTAACACAACGCAAGCACTGTATGTGATTAAAGATAATTCTTTGGAATTTCTCATGAAAGCACTAAGTCTTGCTGACAAAAACAAAATTAATTTTGGTATGATTAGAGAAGATCAAAAGAAGAAAAATGAATATGGAGAATCTCAAACATTAATTGCGATTGATTTAGAAAGCACACCACCAATGTTGTTTCATGGAAACGAAAGTAAAGTGAAAGCTTCCATCGATAAATATTTTGCAGGAAAAACATTCCCATTATTCTTAAGACCAGAAGATTTACAAATAGGTGCTAACTTTATGACCACTCCTCTTGCACATCGTTTTACAAAAGGAGCTAAGCAATACATTGCAGAAGCAGTTAAAACACTAGATGAGAAAGTTCCTATTTTTCAATATTTAAGGCATTTACACTGGTGTAATCATCCAAATCAAAGCCCTTTAAATAGTAAAAAAGAAGAAGTGAAAGCCTTAGGGCCTAAAAAACCAAAAGAGAATGGTAAATCAAAATCGTCCAAACGTAATCAACCAAGTGTGTTAGACGATTAGAAAGGAGCATTATGTTTCACATCGAGGAAGAACTAAAAAAATTACCAGAAAAACCTGGTGTCTATATCATGAAAGACAAGAATGATACCATCCTATACGTGGGAAAGGCTGTGGTATTAAAGAATCGCGTCAAACAATATTTTCGAAAGACAAATAAAACAGAACGTATCAAAAAAATGGTATCTCAAATTGATCATTTCGAGTATATTGTTGTTGATTCTGAGATGGAAGCACTCATTTTAGAATGTAATCTCATTAAACTACATAGACCAAAATATAATGTTCTTTTAAAAGATGATAAGATGTATCCTTACATTAAAGTGGCATTAAATGAGCTTTATCCTACGGTTCGTATTACGAGAAAGAAACTAAATGATGGTGCAAAATATTATGGTCCATACACAAATGCCTATGCAGCCAAAGAAACGGTCGATTTTTTAAATAAAACATTTCGTTTAAAACATTGTAAAAAAGTGTTTAAAGAAGGAAAATTTGAAACGCCATGCTTAAACTATCATATTAAAAGATGCATGGCTCCATGTAGTGGTCATGTTTCTAAAAAAGAATACGATGATATCATTAAGCAAGTTATGATGCTGTTAGATGGTAAGACAGAACATATTCAAAAAATGATGGAAGAGCAGATGATTCAGGCATCCAATGAGATGAATTTTGAAAAGGCAGCTGAGCTAAGGGATAAATTATATAGCATACAGAATATTTCTACCAAGCAAAAAATCGATAACTATGCAGAAAATGAAATGGATGTCATTGGCCTTGAAAAACTACTAGATAAAGCATCTATCGAGGTATTTCACATCCGTGGTAGCAAGATGGTTGGTGGCGATAATTTTATTTTAAAAAACATCGAAGATTTGTCTGAAGAAGAATTGGTAGAAGACTTTATGAAGCAGTACTATCATGAGGATAATGTGCCAGGAAAGATTATGATGAAATATCATTTGCCAGAAGAAGCACTCATCAAAGAATGGCTTTGCCAAATAAGTAAGCGACAAAGCATTGAGATAAAGGTACCAAAGATTGGAGAAAAAATGCGTTTGATTGAAATGGCCGAGCAAAATGCGCACATTGGTCTTCAAAATAAAACGGATAGTATTGAAAATGAAGGTTTATTGGTTGAACTCATGAAGCTTCTCAATCTGAAAGAACTACCAAAGCGTATTGAAAGCTTTGATATCTCAAATATTTCTGGTACTGATACTGTTGCTGGCATCATCGTGTTTGAAAATGCCAAACCAAAACGAGGAGAATATCGTAGAATTAAAATTAAAACGGTTGAGGGTCAAAATGATGTGGCTTGTATGCGTGAAACACTTCTTCGTAGGCTAAAATATCTTCTTCCAACCTATGAGGGAGAAAAGAGTCCTTTTGGGCCAATGCCAAATCTCATTCTAATGGATGGCGGAATCACGGAGGTAAGAGTTGCTGTGAAAGTCGTTAAGGAATATGGACTTACCATTCCTGTTTACGGGCTTGTCAAAAATGATAAACATCGTACGCGCGCTATCGTAGATGAAAATGGCAAAGAGTATCCTGTACAAAGTGATGAATTATTTCAGTTATTAACATTTATTCAGGATGAAGTACACGATACGGCCATCACATATCACAGAAAACTACGTGATACTAAAATGAAAAAATCCTTACTAGATGAAGTAGAAGGAATTGGAGAAAAGAAGAAAGCCGCTCTCATTAAACGATTTCATTCGATTGAAAAAATCAAAAATGCCTCTATCGCTGAGCTTTGCTTAGTAGAGGGAATTAATGAGGCTTTAGCGGAAAAGATTTTAGAAAAATTAAATCAAAACTAAAAAAGATAAAACATAAGTATTCTCATATAAAATATGTATTCCATTTTGGCACGGGGCTACGTTCGTAAGAAAAACAAAAGTAAAAGCTTCGTACAGCATACAAAAATTTTTACAAGGAATCCGGCTGACGCACGCCTTATAAAAATTTTTTATGCTGTAGACTCAGCTTTTACATTTTTCTAACTCGCTCCGCATGTGCTTAAAATGGAATACATATTTTTATGAGAAAAGAAATATCAATTAATTTAAAATAACTTCAAAAAGCGCATATGTTAAAATACTTGCTAAAACACCATGAAGCATTTTTCCAAGGAAATAGGGCCTAAGTGATAGTTTTACTTTTGAAACAATCCCTAATACTTGCATATGTACCGATAGTCCTCCAAACCCTAATAGAAAAGAAGCGGCACAAAGTTTTTGCACAAGAGGAATGCAAATTTCTGAGGCGATTAGATGGATTCCACTCGTCATTTCCATGAAACCTTGAAAAAGGCAATGACTTAAATTTTGCGATAGATGAAAATACGAGAGTATAGGACTTAAAAGATATCCAAAATAGGTGGGAAGGTTCATTTTGCCTAAAAGATTGCCTAAAACCCCAAAAAACACCATAAATCCTAGTATCATGGTGAGAGTTGCAATACTCTTATGAACGGCATTTTTTAAGCTTTCTCCTAAATTATTGAGAGTGATTTGCAGAGAAGTATTGGATTTTATGGAAACCTGTGATATAATTGGACTTGTTTGAGAACTGGCGTGGTAATTTCTAAACAGAATTCCCACTACTATACTGGACAGGATATGCGAAGTAAATAGCAAGATGCCAATTTTTTCATCATAAAACATACCTGTTCCTACAACCCCGATGATAAATAGCGGACCTGAGGTATTGGCAAAAGTGAGGATTTTTTCTGCCTCTAGTTTTGTGCAAAGTCCTTTTTCGTACAAATCCGTCGCTACAATAGCTCCTACTGGATAGCCAGAGGTCATTCCTAAAAGTAAGGCAAGGCCACCACTACCATTTACCCCAAACATAGGTTTCATTAGCGGTGTTAATGCTCTGCCTAAACTCAGGAATATACGTGTTTGCTTTAATAGCTCTAAACAGATAAAAAAACAAAAAAGAGAAGGAAGGACATGATTTGCCCAAAGAAGGATACTATTCATAGAAACTAGTATTGTTGATTTAGCATCATAGAGAATCCCAAGTATCATAAAAAGGAAGCAAAGAGACAGCCAATTTCTTTTTATCTTCAAAGCATAAATGGAAATGGTTTGATACTTTAATTTGATAATAATGAAACCAAGAAATAAAAAAAGAAAAACCATACAAATCACCTAAAACATGTATATGGTGGAAAGGATGAAATATGATTATTGCAAAGGATTGGAATGATTATGAAATTTTAGATATGGCAAATGGTGAAAAATTGGAACGATGGGGAAACATCCTTTTAATTCGACCAGATCCACAAATCATTTGGAAACAGAAATTGAAACCAGAGCTTTGGAAAAAAGCCAATGCTCATTACCATCGAAGTAAATCTGGTGGTGGTGAATGGGAGTTTATCAAAAATGTACCTAAGGTTTGGAGTGTATCCTATAAAGGCTTAACATTCAACTTAAAACCAATGGGATTTAAGCATACAGGACTCTTTCCAGAGCAAGCAGTGAATTGGGATTTTATGATATCGAAAATAAAGAGTGCTGGAAGGCCAATTAAGGTACTGAATTTATTTGCCTACACTGGTGGGGCAACTGTTGCTTGTTTATCTGCCGGAGCTTCTGTTTGCCATGTAGATTCCTCTAAAGGAATGACTACTTGGGCGAAGGAGAATGTAGCAAGTTCTGGACTCAAAGATAAGCCTGTTCGTTTTATCATTGATGATGTGATTAAGTTTGTGGAAAGAGAGATTCGAAGAGGGAACACTTATGATGCCATTGTGATGGATCCACCTTCTTATGGAAGAGGTGCTAATGGCGAGGTTTGGAATATTGAAGAAAGCTTATTTCACTTAGTAGAACTATGCACCAAAGTGTTATCTGATAAGCCATTATTCTTTCTAATTAATTCCTACACTACAGGGCTTTCTCCTACGATACTTGCCAATATTCTAACGATGTCTATCAAACAAAAAGGAAAAGTATCTTGTGGAGAAGTGGGGCTTCCAATGAAGGATAGTAAACTTGTGCTTCCTTGCGGTATTTATGGTAGATGGGAGGAATAAGGTTTTGCATAGCAAAACATACCGATGAATACGGTGGGGACACCCCTCGCGTAGCAGGAGTGTCCCCTTTAAAAGAAATGGAGGTATCTGTATGACTTTAAATGTTATCTACGAAGATAACCATATCATTGTAGTAGAAAAACCGTGTAATATTCCTTCGCAGGCGGATACAACTAAAGATTTAGATATGCTTACGTTGGTCAAACAATATATCAAAGAAAAATACCAAAAGCCAGGTGAAGTTTATTTAGGGCTTGTTCATCGATTAGATAGACCTGTTGGAGGTATTATGGTATTTGCAAGGACCTCTAAAGCAGCGAGCCGTTTATCAGAGGCAATTCGTTCCAATCAGTTTTCTAAAACATATTTGGCTGTTGTAGAGGGAAGTTTTGAAGAGAAAAAGGGTACGCTCGAAAACTATTTGTGGAAAGATGAAGCATTAAATAAAAGCATGGTTGTATCTAAAGAAAAGCATGGGGCAAAACTTGCAAAGCTTAGCTATGAAGTGCTAGAAGAAAAAGATAATTTATCTCTTGTTCAAATTCATTTGGAAACAGGAAGACACCACCAAATTCGTGTGCAGTTTTCTCATATAGGACATGCTCTATATGGAGATCAAAAATATGGAAAAGATAAGCAAAATCGTCAGATTGCACTATGGGCTTTTAGGTTAGAGTTTAAGCACCCTACGAAGGATGAAATCATGAAATTTGAGTGTAAGCCTCAAAAGATAGGCATATGGGAGAAATTTTCGTACATTTAGGAACAACCTTTTTGGTTTGCTCTATCAAATACAAAGACCTTTCTTCGAAAGAAAGGTCTTTTTGTAGTTATATTCATTTATCTTTATCAAAGACTAAGATTTTGTTTTGACAGTTTTTCCTTTTAAATACTCTATTGGCTCGATGGCATCATCAAAAATAAGCTTATAGGCTGTTAATTCTTGTTTCGTCTTCTTAAATCTTTTATTGACTTCATTGATACCGTATTTGCCATCACCTAAGATAGGGTAGCCAATATATGCTAAATGAGCTCTAATTTGGTGAGTTCTGCCAGTGATAAGCTCGACTTCTAGCTCAGAGGTGCCATCTTGATTATCTGTTATTACTTCATATTTTGTGATTATTTCTACATAGCCTTTTTTCTTTTCACTAGAGATAATGACATTACTAGCTTTAGCATCTTTAAATAAAAATGCCTTTAGTGTCATTTTTTTGTTTTTAGGATGACCTACGACAGTACAGCGATAAATCTTTCGAATCATATGGTTTTGAATCATCTCGGAAATGGCTTTTTCTGCTTCTTGATTTTTGGCAAAAATCACAAGGCCAGAAGTATTTCTATCCAGTCTGTGGCAGGCAACGATATGAGTCGTTTCATAATATTCATTGACTAATTGTTCCAGCCCAACTTCTCCTTTTTCTCCTTGCACCAAAATATCTTGGCTCTTAAATACAATGGCAATATTTTCATCATCGTAAATGATATTTGTCTTATCTAGCTTTTGGATCCCATATAGTAATTCATCTTTAATATAAAGAGTAATTTCATCACCAGCATAGATAGGGCAGTTTTCGGATATCTTCACCTCATTTACTCGAATATCCTTATTACGAAGCGCTTTATAGATAGTGCCATTACTTAAGTTATGAAATTTGTTTTTCAGATAGCTTACGATCTGTTTTTGATCTTTTTCAACGGTTATTTTTATCATAATAACAGTATTATAACCGATTTATGTTAATGTTGCAATATTTTGTCAAAAATATGGACAAATTCAATTATTTTATATAAAATGAGTTTTGATAAGTCAGTATGGGTGATTTTGCCTATTTGAAAGAATTTGAAAGGAGATTTTGTATGAATATTTGGCATGATATTCATCCCGATAGAATCACCGAGCAAAGCTTTACAGCGGTAATCGAGATTCCTAGGGGATGCAAAAATAAATATGAACTTGATAAAGAAACAGGGCTATTACGATTAGATAGAGTCCTATACACGTCAACAAGGTATCCTGCAAACTATGGGTTTATTCCAAGAACGTATGCGGATGATTTTGATCCATTAGATGTACTTGTTTTATGCCAAGAGGAGATTTTACCACTAACCTTAGTGGATTGCTACCCAATTGGTATGCTTAATATGACGGATGATGGTTATGCCGATGAAAAAATTTTAGCGATTCCTTATCATGATCCATCGATGTGCATGTATCACGATATTACAGAGCTTCCTCCTCATTTGTTTGACGAAATATCTAATTTCTTTGAAGTTTATAAAATATTAGAAAATAAAAAGACTGCCATTAAAGAAATTGTTGGCAGAGAAGAAGCAATGGAATGTATCAAAAAATGTATCCAACATTATAAAGAGAAGTTTCAATAATTGTTGTTTGAAGTTAGGAAGGGTTTTGAAAGATGTTTGTAGAAAGATTCGTGTATTGTATATTATGTATTAGCTTTGTGGTGTATATGGCCAAAAAATGCTTAGAGGAGAAACGACCTTTGTCCATCTTACTGCTAGGGTTAATGCTCATTGGGCTCATGGTAGAGATTGTTACGTTTGTTACCAATATCTATCCAAATAGCTTTTTGTTTGCCTATATTTTTATTGTCAATATTCTAATAGGAGGAGCTATCTTTGTACTTGATTTTAATCATATTGATGCTTCGAAACTTTTCCTAGAAAGAATTGGTGACCATTATGCCAAAAATGAAGAATATGAAAAGGCGATTTCTTGTTATCAAAAACTAATCGATCATGGAAAGGAAACCAATAAGCTATATGTCAAATTAGGACAAAATTACAACGCCATTGGCGATAGAAGAACCGCTTTTGATAAATTTGCGAAAGCCATTGAACTAGATCGTAACGATTATCAATCTTACTATGAAATTGGTATCATCTTTAATGAGCTTGGCAAAAAGAATGATGCACAAATTGTACTAGATAATACCCTTCGTATTAAACCTGATTATACTCCTGCTTCTGAGCTTTTAGCCGTTGTACTTTGCTCACAAAATAAGTATGATGAAGCCATTAATGTATATAAAGATGCCATTAAATATGATCCGGATAATTATCAATTGTATTACAGTTTGGGAATTGTCAGAACTGAGCTTCGTGATTTTGATGAGGCTGCCAAGTGCTATCAACAAGCTATTGAGCGAAAAGAAGATTTATACGAAGCCTATTACAGTTTAGGTCAAATCAATTTACTAAAAGGTGAGTTAGATAAGGCAGAAGAAAACTTTAAAAAGGCAGCAGAAGATCCAGATACCGCGGCAAAAGCTTATTATCAACTTGCTAAAACGTATATGCTAGATAATGATGAAATTAAAGCCGTAAGCTATATTGAATATGCGATGGAGATAGACCCAACTTATCGCTATAAAGCTGAATCTGAGCCATTATTTGCTAAAATTAAAGAATACTTAATGGGAATGCACATGGTTTCAGAGGCACAAATGAAGTTAGAACAAGAGATTGATGAAAAAGTCAAAGAAAAATATGAAAAGGAATATCAACAAATCAAAATTAATAATGATGTAAAAGAAGAAGATATCGAATTTAATTTTATGGATCGCTATAAAGACATTTAACCCAAAGGGAGGATATTTATGAGCATAATAGAGGCAATCTTTTTAGGAATCATTCAAGGCTTAACAGAGTTTTTGCCTGTTTCTAGTTCTGGACATTTGTATATTGCTGAGTGGTTATTTGGAATGAATAATGTCCCAGATTCTTTTGAGGTGGCGCTTCACCTAGGAACATTATTTGTCATTGGAATTTATTTTTTCAAAGATTGGATAAACTTAATTGTAGGAGCATACAAACAGACAATCAAAAAAGAGAAAAACGTTCATGGAACGATGTTTTGGTATTTAGTAATTGCTACCATTCCTAGTGGCATCATTGGTTACATTTTAGATAAAACATTTGAAGAGACACTTACTAAACCTTTGGTGATTGCGATATCACTTATGGTGATGGGGATTGTTTTATATTTTGTCGATAAAAAAAGCAAATCAGAAACAGATTACGAGCATTTAACATTTAAGCAAACGTTTATTACTGGTATGTCACAAGCGCTTGCTTTTATTCCAGGAGTATCAAGAAGTGGCGTTACCATTACTACCGCAAGAGCTTTAGGAGTTGAGCGTAAAACAGCTGCACGTTATTCTTTTATGTTATCAGCGCCTATTATACTCGCAGCTACCGCTTTAAAAATTACCGAATTTGAATTAACACTTACCTTTATGCTAGGAATTTTGACTAGTTTTTTAGTGGGATTATGCGTCATTCATTGGGTGATGAAATATCTTGAAAAAGGTAGTTTTAAGCCATTTGCAATTTACCGTGTGGCCTTTGGCTTGTTCATTATTTTAAGAATTATTCTGATGAAATAAAAATAGAAAGGATGAATTTACTAAATGACAATTATCGATGGAAAATATGTATCAGATAAGTGCAAAGAAGAAATCAAAATTAAAATGAGAGGTCTTTCTAAAACGCCTGGGCTTGCAGTGATTCGCGTTGGGGAAGATGAAGCCTCCAAAATTTATGTTCGATTAAAGCACAAGATGTGTGAAGAACTAGGGATTAACTTTACGGAGCATCATCTACCAGACACTGTTTCTCAGGAGGAGCTAATCAAATTAATTCAGGAATTAAACGAGGATGATACAGTGGATGGCATTCTTCTACAAAGTCCCATTCCTTATCATTTAAATATTCTTGAGGCATTTCAAACCATTAGTCCCCAAAAAGATGTAGATGGTTTTAGCCCAATTAATGTTGGAAAGCTAGTACAAAAACAAGATTCTTTTGCTCCATGCACGCCACTTGGCATTATGAAAATGCTTCAAGAATATGACGTACAAATTGAGGGTAAGCACGCGGTTGTTATTGGAAGAAGTAACATTGTAGGAAGACCTATGGCAGAACTTCTTTTAAATGCCAATGCTACAGTAACCATCTGTCACTCTAAAACGGAGAATTTAAAAGAAATTGTCAAAACAGCTGATATTGTGGTTGTTGCTATTGGAAAGCCTAAATTTATCACAGAGGATATGATTCAAGAAGGTGCTGTAGTAGTGGATGTTGGAATTAACCGAATCCCAGATAGCAAAAAAATTGTGGGGGATGTTGACTTTGATAATGTCAAAGAAAAGTGTAGTTATATCACACCGGTTCCTGGAGGGGTAGGACCGATGACGATTATGACACTGATGAGTAATGTTGTCAAAGCGTGTGAAAATAGAGAAAGATAGTATTTAAGGGACCTTATTATCATGTTTTTAGCATGATAATGTGGTCCTTTTTACTTAGAAAGAAAAGAAAGAGGGTATGGAAATGACACAAATAGAATATGCTTTATGGATGGCAAGTCTCAATCTTATACCAAGCAAAAAATACCAAATGTATCAAGAATTTAAATCGATTGAAGCCATTTATAAGGCAAGTAGAGAGGAATTATTGACCATACAAGATTTTAATTTATTAGATATCTATGAGCTCGAGTCTTCCAAAGAAAAGTTTCAGGCACATCAAAGTTTAGCCTATTTGCAAAAAAATGAAATCAAGCTTCTCACAATTGAGGATAGTCATTATCCAACAAAATTAAAATCCATTTATGATCCGCCATTAGTCCTATTTATGAAAGGCAATGAGATGCTATTACAAAAAAGAGCAATTGCAATTGTGGGAAGTCGCCTGGCAGATGAATATGGTAAAAAGATAGCCTATGAAATGGCAAAAGACATCTCAAATAAAGATGTGTGTGTGGTAAGTGGGCTAGCGCTTGGTATTGACTCAATGGCTCATTTAGGTGCTATGAGAAGGATAGGTGGGACAATCGCTGTCATTGGCACAGGACTTGACCTTGTTTATCCAAAAGAAAACGAAAATCTCTCTCGTGAAGTCATAAGAAACGGTCTTATCATGACGGAATTTCCTCTAGGTACCAAACCAGTAGCTTCTAATTTTCCTATG
Organism: Clostridiales bacterium UBA1234; assembly: GCA_002308995.1. GTDB lineage: Bacteria > Bacillota > Clostridia > TANB77 > UBA1234 > UBA1234. Next base: position 46,261 of record DBWQ01000014.1, read on the forward strand.
CGTAATCGAATGATTAGTGCGCTTTCGGAAGGTGTGTTAGTTGTTGAAGCAAAAGAGAGAAGTGGCGCACTGATTACCGTTGATTTTGCTCTAGAACAAGGAAAAACTGTATATGTGATTCCTGGAAATATCGATAACCCACTTTGTGTAGGATGTAATAACCTCATAAAAGAAGGTGCTAAAGTAGTCACTTCAACAAATGATATATTGGAAGATTATGGATACTAGAAGACATTTTTTAACAGTCTTTTTGAGATTTTTGTGACAATAAATTTACTTTTTGAAAATTATACGATATAATAGAACAGATGTAAAAATGGGTATTTTGTCTTTAGGAGGGATAAAATAATGCAAAAATCAACTAAGGATGTTCGTAATAATCCAAAAAAGGGTAATATGGTTACAAAGCCTGTTTCTAAAAATGCAGTGCCTAATCCACCCAAAAATAAAAAGAAAAAAAAGAAAAAGCATCCTATTCTTCGAGGATTTATCAAAGCATTTTTCATTCTGTTAGTGATAGGAATCGTAGCTGGCGTTGGCCTTGCCTATGGTTTTGTTCAGTCCGTTGTCAATGGGGCAGGAGCACTATCCAAGGATGACTTTAAAATAGGTGAATTTACAACAACCATTTATGATAAAGATGGTAATGTCTATTCTCAGCTTTATGGAAATGAGAATAGAACTTATGTCTCACTTGATAAAACATCACCACATTTAAAAGATGCTTTTATTGCAATTGAAGATGAGCGTTTTGAGAGTCATTTTGGCATAGATCTTAAGCGTACAGGTGCTGCTGTACTTAAATTTGTCACAACTGGTAACTCAGACTTTGGTGGCAGTACCATTACACAGCAATTGATTAAAAAAGTGACCAAAGACGAAGATAGAAGTTGGCAAAGAAAAGCGCGTGAAATTGTAAGAGCCATTCAAGTGGAAAAATGGCTAACCAAAGATGAAATTATCGAAATGTATATGAATCTAATCTATCTTGGAGAAGGTGCGTACGGAGTTGAAAAGGCAGCTTATACGTACTTTGCAAAAAGTGCGAGTGATTTAACAGTTGCGGAATGTGCTTTAATTGCATCTCTTGCTCAATCTCCAGAGGGTAGAAATCCATACGAGCATCCGGAGGCTGCCAAAGAAAGACAAAAACTTGTACTTGGCAAAATGAAAGAATTAGGTAAAATTACCACTGAAGAATATGAAGAAGCAATGGCACAAGAACTTGTTTATCAAAAAGGTGAGCAAGAATTAACTGCCGTTAACTCATACTTTGTGGATGCCGTCATTGATCAACTTGAAGAAGACATTCAAGAGCAAAAAGGGGTAACACCGATTATGGCACAAACCATGTTATACTCTGGTGGACTTAAAATTTATACTACCTTAGATCCTAAAATACAATCGATTCTTGAAGATGTTTATCAAAACCAAGATTATTTTAAACAATCCAACGGAAAATATGACCCAGATATCCAATCAGCAATGGTAGTCATCGATTATCGTAAGGGAAATGTCGTAGGACTAGTTGGCGGCGCAGGTGAAAAAACAGAGCTTCGTAGTTTCAATCGTGCTACCATGATGACAAGAGCACCAGGTTCTACAATTAAACCTGTTGCCACTTATGCGCCAGGAATCGATACTGGCACATTTACAGCAGCTACTACTTTTGATGATTCGCCACTATATTACTCAATTTATGGGAGTGTTTGGACGCCTAAGAATGCATACTCTGGATATCGAGGACTTACTTCTGTCAGAAAAGGTGTTGAAATTTCAAGTAATATAGTCGCTTCCAGAGCATTCTTACAACTTGGAGCAGAGACTTCTTTTAGATACCTTGAAAACTTTGGTTATACGACGTTAGAATCATCCGATAAAGGTCCAGGTGCTTTAGCATTAGGAGGCTTAACGCGTGGTGTTACACCACTAGAACATGCTGCTGCCTATGGTACCATTGCCAATAGTGGTATCTATGTTTCTCCTAAGCTTTATACAAAAGTATTAGATATGAATTCGCAGGTATTATTAGAAAATAAAAGTACCGTTAGAACCGTCATTAAAGATTCTACTGCCTATATCGTAACTTCCATGTTACAAGATGTTATTAACGGTTCTGAAGCAACAGGCTATGATGCAAGATTTTCTGGTATGGCACTTGCTGGTAAAACTGGTACTTCTAATGATTCAAAAGACAGATGGTTTGCAGGTTTTTCTCCTTATTATGTGGCAGCCACATGGGTTGGATACGACCAACAAAAAACAGTGAATATGTCTGGAAATCCTGCGGCTAAAATTTGGAAAGCTGTTATGTCAAAAATTCATGAAGGGCTTGAAAACACAGGATTTGAAAGACCAAATAATATTGTTTCTGCCTCTGTTTGTGCAGATTCAGGTCTACTATGTACCGATGCCTGTCGTCAAGACCCTAGAGGGGATAGAACAAAATCTGAATTGTTTGTACGTGGAACCGTTCCTGGAACATATTGTAATGTTCACCAAATTGTGGAGGTATGTCCTGCAACATTCCAACTTCCAAATCCAGTTTGTTTGAGATCTTGTACTCCTATTAAAAGAGTTTTCATTAATCGTGAGTACAAGAAAGAACCATCACCACCACCAAGAGATTATCCTTATGAAATTCCTTCCGTTTATTGTGAATTCCATTATTGTCCTGTAGATGAAAACGGAAACTTTGTGACAACAACATATATTCCAGAGGATTTATGGAATGATGTCGTGGAATATGATGGTAGCGTAGAAGATGATGATAGCAAAAAACAAGATAAAAAGAATAAAGAAGAGGATAAAAATACCGTTAAACAAGAAACACAAACCGAAAAGAAACCTACTCCAACTCCAACACCAAGTCCAACAAAGAAAAACGATATTATGATTATTGGGGATGAGTCGGAATACAATTCATGGGATAATCAAGAGGAAAAAAGGCGAAGATAAAAACTAAGGAGGAAGAATTATGGTTAAAAAAATTGGAATTATTACAGCAGGAGGAGATTGCCCAGGTCTTAATGCGGTGATTAGAGGAATTGTGAAAACGGCAGAATATGCTGGTGTTGAGACTTATGGCTTCATGGAAGGCTATAAAGGTTTACTAGAAAACAGAACCATGAAGTTAGATTTCTGGACAGTTAGTGATATTATTGCAAAAGGTGGAACGATATTAAAATCTAATAATGCCACCAACACGTTTTCTATTCCTGTCAAGAATGAAAATGGCGATATTGAGCATGTGGATAAATCATTTGAAATTGCAGAAAGACTTCACAAGGAAGGGTATGATTGTTTAATTATTATTGGTGGCGACGGATCTTTAAAATCAGCACGTGATTATACCAGAAGAGGTATCAATGTGATTGGCGTTCCGAAAACAATCGATAATGATGTTCCTAATACGGATACTACATTTGGTTTCTATACTGCCGTTGAAGTAGCCACTGAAGCCATTGATCGTATTAAAACAACGGCTGAATCCCATGGAAGAATTTTAGTACTAGAAGTGATGGGGAGATATGCAGGATGGATTGCCCTTGCTGCAGGAATTGCTGGTGGTGCAGATACTGTCTTAATTCCTGAAATTCCATATGATTTTAATGCTATTATCAATAAAATCAACCAAAGAAGAGCAAAAGGTAAGAATCATAGTATTATTGTGGTGGCAGAAGGGGCTAAACCAATTGGTGGAAATGCAGCCGTAAGGTCTGTAGAAGCAACCAATAGTGGACTTGATGTTGTGAAACTTGGTGGCGCCGGAGAGTTCGTTGCCAAAGAAATAGAAAAATTAACTGGCTACGAGGCTAGAAGTACCTCTCTTGGTTATATTCAAAGAGGTGGCAATACAGGTGCTTATGATAGAATTCTTTCTACCGAATATGGTTCTTACGCAATGCAGCTTGCCATTGATGGACAATTTAATGAAATGGTTACTCTGCTTAATGGCAAATTAACACATGTATCGTTAGATGATGTTGCAGGCAAAGACACTGAAATTGGAGCACAATCATCTAATATCAAAACCGTTTCCATGGATTGTGACTGGGTGAAAACAGCTCGTCGTGTGGGAATTTGCTTAGGTGATCAATAATTGGAGGTTTTTCATGTATACAAATCAAGCTTTACAAGAATTTAAATCATACGTCAAAGATAAAAATATTGCGATTATGGGGATGGGGGTAAGTAATACCCCTCTGATTCGCTATTTAATGGATTTAGATGCGAATATTACCGTTTTCGACAAAAAGACAGAGGACGAATTAGATAAAGGTGTCATCGAAGAATATGCCATTCAAGGGGTTAAGTTTTCCTTAGGAGAAAACTATCTAGATAATCTAGTGGGGTATGACATGATTTTCCGCTCCCCAAGTATGAGACCTGATACCAAAGAGTTACAACAAGAAGTGGAGAGAGGAGCCATTTTAACGTCTGAAATCGAGAAACTCATTGAACTATGTCCTGGAAAAATCATTGCTGTTACCGGTAGCGATGGAAAAACTACCACTACAACTCTCATTTATAAGATGCTAGAGCAAGCAAAACACCATTGCTATTTGGGTGGAAACATTGGCATTCCGTTGTTTGCTAAGATCGATGAAATGAGGCCAGAAGATATCATTGTATTAGAACTTAGTAGTTTTCAATTAATGACCTTAAAAAAGAGTCCTCACATTGCTGTGGTAACCAATATTTCACCAAATCATTTAGATATTCATAAATCCTACGAAGAGTACATTGATGCTAAGAAAAACATCTTTTTGTATCAAAATGATGATGACGTTCTTGTGACCAACTATGATAATGATATTACCAAAACATTTTCAGAGGAGGTTAAGGGAGAGCTAAGATATTTTTCTACAACAGAGCACTTAGAAAACGGTGTCATTTTAGACAATAATGTCATTAAAATCATGACGAATGGTGAAGAAGAAGACATTATGCCAATAGAAGATATTCTACTTCTTGGCATGCATAATGTTGAAAATGCATGTACCGCAATTGCAGCCGTGAAAGACTTTGTTTCCAAAGAAGATATTGTTTCTGTTTTAAGTACGTTTAGAGGCGTAGAACATCGCACAGAATTTGTTACTTCCATTCGTGGTGTAAAATGGTATAATGATTCCATTGGAAGTAGTCCTACAAGAACTATTGCAGGACTTATCAGTTTTAAAGAAAAAGTGATTTTAATTGCTGGCGGTTACGATAAACACTTAGATTACACCAATTTAGGAAAATATATTGTCGATCATGTGAAAGCATTAATCTTATTAGGGCAAACAAAAGAAAAAATCAAAACGGCAACGCTAGAAGAACTAGATAGAAGAGTTACCAGTCAACCACTTCCAATTATCGAGTGCGATACATTGCAAGAAGCAGTTACGAAAGCAAGCGAAATTGCGAAGGAAGGAGATACCGTCTTTTTCTCACCAGCAAGTGCAAGTTTTGATATGTTTAAAAATTTTGAAGAAAGAGGCAACAAATTTAAAGAATTAGTACTAAATTTAGAAAATTCATAAAAAATCTTGCAATTATTTGACAAAATAGATAAACTATAAATACGAAGTACGAAAGAAAAGGGGAATCATATATGGGATTATTTGAAAAGCTCTCTATTTCACTAGGTTTAAATAAAAAAAGTAATCTTTCTTTCTTGCCAAGTGCACAGGAGCCTGTTGTTGTTACTAAAAATAGTGTCAAATGCACAACCTATCCATACAAAACGCTGGCATCTTTCGATCTAAATGTTGAAAAACCAAGGTATGAAGGAGCTATTCCAGAGGCAACAATTAAGTTTTATCCGTTGGATTAGGGCTTGACAAATCCAATAAATGATAGTATACTATAGCAAGTTGACGCCGAAAGCTAATAATCTTAGAAACGGCGTGTAAGTTGTTTTTAAGATGATACATAGACAAATTGCATAAAAAAGGGGAGGGAATTTCAATGGCACAACCAAAAAGAAGATGGTCAAAAGCGAGAACAGCACTTAGAAGATCTACTTGGAAGCTAGATAAACCAAACTTTGGCGAATGTTCACACTGCCATGAGCCAGTATTACCACATACAGTATGTAAAAATTGCGGATATTACGATGGTAAAGAGGTTATTGCTGTCGCAAGCAAAGAAGAGACTAAATAAAGCATAAAAAAGCAACTAAAAAAGGTTGCTTTTTTTGTTTTTTATCTTAAATTGGTAAACATACAAGATAGGTGACGTTATGAAACAAAGGAGGTGAATCCATGAAAAAAATACCAATTAAAGACATACAAAAGAATTCGATTGCCGAAGAAATGGAGATAGAATCAGGTGACTATCTATTATCCATTAACGAGCAAGAAATCAAGGATATCTTAGATTATAAGTTTCAAATATTTGATGATTTTATCACCGTTCAAATTGAAAAAAAAGACGGAGAAATATGGGATTTAGAGATAGAAAAAGAAGATAACGAAGATTTAGGACTGATTTTTGAAGAAGAACTAATTGATAAACCGAGAAACTGCGCGAATAAATGTATTTTTTGTTTCATGGATCAATTACCCCCTCATGTGAGAGAAACCCTAGTATTCAAAGACGATGATTTTAGGCTCTCCTTTATTTCTGGTAACTATGTGACTCTTACTAACTCTGGTTATCGTGATTTGGAAAGAATTGTAAAATACCACCTAAGTCCTATCAATATTTCCGTTCATGCAACCGATGGAGAAGTAAGAAAAATGATGCTACAAAACAAAAATGCCGATAAAATCTTAGAATATATTGATTATTTAACGACAAACGGCATCGTAGTTAACGCTCAAATTGTACTCTGTCCAGGGATTAATGATGGAAAAATCCTCGATAAAACCATCGAAGATCTTTCAAAATTTTACCCCATGATTTCTTGTATTGCCATTGTACCAGTCGGCCTAACTAAATATCGAGAAAATCTTTACCCCCTTACCACATATGATAAGGAAGGAGCCAAAAAAGTCGTAAAGCAAGTGGAGGATTGGCAAAAAGTTTTAAAAGAGCAAACTGGTTCCAATACCGTATTTGTAGCAGACGAGTTTTATATGAAAGCAGGAATTCCCATTCCACCTTATGAAACTTATGAAGATTTTGGTCAATTAGAGGATGGAATTGGATTAATGGCATTTTTTACCAAAGAATTTGATGAGTATTTAAAAACAATTGAAAGTAGAGAAATTCATCGTACGATTACTATAGCTACCGGTAAAATCACCTATGATTATATGCGTGAAAAGGCTGATATTTTACAAAAAAAATTTCCTGGCCTTACCATACATGTCTATGCTATCGAAAACACCTTTTTTGGTCCAGAAATCATCGTTACAGGCTTAATTACGGGAGGAGATTTAATCAAAGGATTACAGGACAAAGAATTGGGAGAGTTTCTTTTATTAGATGAAAAAATCATCAAACAAGATGAACAGCTATTTTTAGATGATATGTCAGTGGAAGAAGTAAAAAATCAGTTACATATTCCCATTGTATTTTCGAATTGTCATGGAGATGATTTTATCAAAAAATGCATCGAAAACGCTTGACGTTTGCATAATTAGTTGGTATAATACTCCTCACCAATCAAAATCTAATCAAATGTGAGGGAAACAATGAACAACCAGACCATTGCTTGGGCCGATTCGATGACTGCAATGACAGATCTTTCACAGGATACTATACGAAGCATCGAAAGAGAGGCCATGGAGCTTGGAAAAAGCTTTGAAAACGCTTCAGAATCGCTCAAAAGACGAGAAGAGTATATGCGCTACATCAGTGACACCTCAGATGAGGTAAAACTCAAGTATGAGGCGTTCAAAGCCAAAGAAGAAAAGTTCTTAAGAATTTATGAGGACTTTAAGAGCTTAATTCAAGAGCTCGGCAAATGTTAACCCCTAAAAAGTGTCTAAACTCCAAATTTAGGCACTTTTTTGCTATTATTTTACATAATTTTACGAAATTGGGTTGACATGTTGACATAAATAGTGTATAATTACACATGAAAAATGCAAAGAAAGGGGGACTTTTTTTATGGAAAAGTTCCGGAATTCTCTTCGAGAATGGGGGGTCGGCAAAGTTCTGCTTTTCCTCTCCGGCATCCTGTTCGTGGCCAGCTATGTCATGAAGACGTGGTTTACGAACACCGGGTTCGTCAAGGTGCTTTCAACAAGCGCCAAGGTTGACCTGGTGATGGGTGTTATAATCCTGGTATACCTTTTCTTCGGGCAGGCAATCCATGACGCCCGGAAGAAGCGTGAACGGGAAAAAGCTCAAGCCGAGGCCGCCGCCAAGGCTAAGGAAAAGCAAGAGGTGGCAAACGCCGCCGCTCTAGCAGAGATTCAGAAAACTCTTGCTATGCAAGCGGAAGCTCTTGCTGCGCAAGCGGAAGAGATTAAGAATCTTAAAAAGGGAAGCAAGTAAACCAATCCAAACGGTTCGAAAGAGGTGATCTTTCGGGCCGTTTTGGCGTTTAAGAGACTTATTTTCATTTTAATGAAAATCTAGTAAATTTAACATTGTTATTGACATAATGAGTTAAACATTATATAATGTGCTGGAAATTATTACTTTTGGAGGATTCGATAATGAAACAATCTTGGGTCACCTATGCGGTTTTCGGTGGTACGCTTACAATGTGGATGATACTCATGATCCTCAGCTTCTTTGTTCCCAATGGGTATTACTACCTTTTTAAACCAATCGGAATCTTTGCTGCGGTTTTGTTTGTTGGGGATGTCTACGTTGGTCTACGTTTCTGGCAAAAAAAGCAAGAATCATTTGACAAAATCAAGCAAGACCTCATCACAGCCATTGCAGAAGGTGATGAAGAAAAAGTCAAAGAAAAACGTGAAAAACTATCCAAAATTCGTGCTGCTGCCTCAGAAGTAGAGGACGTTCGGTATACTTCTAGTAAACGTCGCTATCGATATTCGCGCTTTAGAGAACCTAATTACAAAGAATTCTACCTCGATGCAGAGGTTTCGTCTGATGTATCGGATGAGGAGTCTAAGGAAATGGAGGAATTGCTCAAAAAGTATATGCCTCCTTCCAAGGCTGCTTCTAGCACCGAGGTGAATTTACCTCCGATTTCTTTGGAGGGATAAAAAAAAGGTGTGGGATTAAAAAAATCCTGCACCTTTTTCTTGACTTTCTATAGTTTTCATAATAAGATATATTGCAAAGGTTATGATACTATGTTTAGTAGTTATTTTGAGTTCTTGATAAGAGAAAAGGGCCTAAAGGCTGAGAGCCCTTAAAGATAAACAAAATAATGAATTTCAAATAGAGGAGCCTATGCGCAAGGTTGTGCCGTGTAAGAGCGTTAATCTTAAACTAAGTGCTAGCATCATCTGCTAGAATTTGGGTGGTACCGCGAAGTTAATTCGTCCCAAGGAAGAAATTCCTTGGGACTTTTTATTGATAATTAAAACGACTTTAAGTCGTCATAGAAAGGAGTTTCACCATGAAAGAAAAAATTGATTTACTCATCAAGGAGATGGAGCAAAAATTCAAATCATGTACTTCGATGCAAGAACTAAATGATTTAAAAGTATTTTATCTAGGCAAAAAGGGTGTTATTACAGAGTTGAATAACGGCATTAAAGACGTTCCACCTTCTGAAAAAAAGGACTATGGAATGGAGGTTAATCGTGCCAGAACTTTCTTTAATGACGCTTTTGAAGAGAAAAAAGAAAAGTTAGAAGAAGAAAGAATCAATCAAAAACTCAAAGAAGAAACCATCGATATCTCCCTTCCAAGTGAAAAACACATCACGGGTTCTAAACATCCATTTAATCGTATTATCGAAGAGGTAGAAGATTTATTTGTCTCTATGGGATACGATGTGGTAGACGGACCAGAACTGGAAGATGATGAGCATTGTTTCAGACTTTTAAATTACACAGTTGGTCATCCAGCTCGTGATGCGCAAGATACTTTCTATATTGATGAGGAATATTTACTTAGAACACAAACTTCTGCCTCACAGTCTAGGGTCATGCAAGCAAATACCGAAAAATCTCCGATTAGAGTAATTTGTCCAGGTAAGACTTATCGTCGCGATGATGATGCCACACATTCTCATCAATTTGGGCAAGTAGAAGGCTTAGTAATTGATAAAAACATTTCCCTTGCCGATTTAAAGGGCACATTAGAAACTTTTGCGAAAAAACTTCTTGGAGAAAATACCAAAGTGAGATTTAGACCAAGTTATTTCCCATTTACTTCCCCTTCTTGTGAGGTAGATGTTACCTGCTTTAAATGTGGTGGTAAGGGATGCCCACTTTGTAAAAAAACAGGTTGGATTGAGCTTTTGGGTGCTGGTATGGTTCATCCAAACGTGCTAAGAATGGGTGGTTACGATCCCGATAAATTCACTGGTTTTGCATTTGGCACAGGCTTAGATCGTTTAGCGATGTTTAAATATGCGATTCCTGATATTAGGTTAATGTATACCAACGACATTCGATTCTTAAAGCAATTTAACAGGAAGGAGGAAGACTAATATGAAACTTAGCTTAAATTTCCTAAAAGATTATGTAGAGGTACCCGTGGATATGGTCACACTAGGTGAAGATATGACCAACGTTGGAAATGAATATGATAGTGCCACCAAACTTGTGGAAGTATCCGGTTTAACCATCGGTAAAATCATTGCATGCGAAATGCATCCTGATTCAGACCACTTACATGTATGTAAAGTAGATATTGGTAGTGAAGTGCTTCAAATTGTTTGTGGAGCTCCTAATGCAAGAGTTGGTATGAAAGTCATTGTAGCAACAATCGGAGCAGTGCTTCCAGGTGGAACTATCAAAAAAGGAAAACTAAGAGGAGTAGAATCTTGTGGTATGCTTTGCTCTGTCGAAGAATTAGGCTTAGAACACAAGTTTTTAAAGCCAGAAGATATTGAAGGAATTGCCGAACTTGGCGAAGATGCAAAGATTGGAGAAGATCCTATCAAATACCTTGGACTTGATGATGAAGTCATTGATTTTGAACTTACTGCCAATCGTGGTGATTTACTAAGTATTCTAGGAATGGCTTATGAAATTGGTGCTTTGTATGGAAATAAAGTGAAGGATATCGATTTAGCTCATAGTGATTCTAACGAAGACTTTGCTAAAGAATTCAATTTGAAAGTTGATACTGAGAACTGTACATTATTCTATGCCAAAAAGGTGGAAAATGTACAAATCAAAGAAAGTCCTAAGTGGATGAGAAATAGACTCATTGCATCAGGCATTAGACCAATTAACAATGTCGTGGATATTAGTAACTACGTAATGTTAGAAGTAGGACAACCTCTTCATTTTTACGATGCAGATAGATTAGGCAATACCTTAACAGTTAGAATGGCCAAAGAGGGAGAAAAACTAACCACATTAGATGAACAAGAAAGAGTGTTATCCAAAGACGATATCGTTATCAGCGATAAGGATAAAGCCATTGGCCTTGCTGGCGTCATGGGTGGTCTATCCACAGAAGTTGAAATGGATACCAAGAATATTGTGATTGAAGCTGCTATCTTTAATCCGGTGAAGGTTAGACTTACCTCTAAAAAGATTTTACGTAGTGAAGCAAGCAATCGTTTTGAAAAAGGACTAGATCCTAAGAAAACGAAAATGGCCATCGATCGTTGTTGTCATTTACTTGAAAAATACGCAGGAGCTACCGTTGTTGGCGGAGAGTGTGTTTATAATAATGAAACGAGAACCGATAAAGTGATTGAAGTTACCTATACTAAAATTCAAAACGTGCTTGGCATGGAAATTCCACATAGTGAAGTAAAATCGATTTTAGATAGACTTGCTTTATCCTATAAGGAGGAGGGAGATTTACTAAAAGTAAACGTTCCAACCAGAAGACTAGATTTGGATATCAAAGAAGACATCATTCACGATATAGGTAGATTTTATGGCATGAACAAAATGGAAGGAAAAAAATTAGTATTACCTTTAACTCCTGGTAACTACGATAAATTTAAAAGAGCGGCTAGAAATAAAATGGTAGAACTAGGCTTAAATGAAACGTTAAGTTATGCTTTAATTCCAGAGGGAGAAGTTCAAAAGTATACGACAGATACATTCCAAACTGTGAAAATATTAGACCCAATGACCGAAGAGAGAAATGCACTTCGCTATAGCTTATTACCATCTTTAAAAATGACCTACGATTACAATAAAGCCAGAAACCAAAAGGATATCTCACTATTTGAAATTGGAAAAAGTTTTTACAACAAAGAAGGAAAATATGGCGAGTTTTTAAGCCTTGCTGTCCTTATGTCTGGCATCTATCAAACAGGACTTAATAAAGAAATGGTGAACTTTTATATCATTAAAGGTATCATGGAAGAATTATTAAACTTCTTAGGGTTTGAAAATCGCTATGTCCTTAAAGTAGAGGATTTACCAAAAGAACTTCATCCAGGTCAAGCAGCAAGTATCTTTGTAGATGGTAAAAAGCTTGGAATCATCGGCAAACTTCATCCAAATGTATCCAAAGATAATATCTTTGTCATGGAATTAAACTTAGAAGAACTATCCCATATGAAAGCTGAGCCAATGAAATATCAGGAAATTTCCAAATATCCAAATGTAGAAAAGGATTTAGCTTTTGTCATGAAGAAAGATAAACCATCCATTGAAGTAGAAAGCGTGATTCTAAAAGCGGGAGGAAAACTATTAAAATCGGTAGAAGTATTCGATGTTTATACAGGAGAAAATGTGGCAGAAGATGAAAAGTCCATCGCCTACAATTTGATTTTTAATGATGCTGAAAAGACCTTAAATGATGAAGAAATTACCACTTTATTTCATAAAATCATCGACAAAGTTCAAACAGAATGCCATGTGAAACTAAGAAGTGAATAAAAATCACGTAAACCATCTTGAAAATGACTCTAAAACCGACAAATAGGGAAGCTTTTTTGTCGGTTTTTACTTGTTATCTGGGGATAAAAATGATAAAATGCTTGTAGAAAGGTCGTGATAAATTGGACAAGATATTACTTGCATCACCTCATATGTCAAAAGAAGGATATGAGCAAGCCTTTATAAAAGATGCTTTTGACAAAAATTGGATTGCACCTCTACGGAGAAAATGTGGACCAATTTGAAAAAGAACTAAGTAGTTATGTTGGAATTAAAAGTGCTACCGCTCTTTCCAGTGGTACAGCTGCCATTCATCTAGGGTTAAAAGCATTAGGGGTTGGAAAAGGAGATATTGTTTTTTGTCAGTCTCTTACTTTTTCAGCATCTTGTAATCCCATTGTTTACGAAGGCGCAACACCAGTATTTATAGATAGTGAATATGAAACATGGAATATGGATCCAAAAGCTCTAGAAAAAGCTTTTGAGAAATACACTCCGAAAGCTGTTGTAGTAGTCCATTTATATGGCACACCCGCCAAAATGGACGAAATCATTGAGATATGCCATAAGCATCATGTTCCTATTTTAGAAGATGCAGCGGAAAGTTTAGGTGCAACTTATCACAAAAAGCAGACCGGGACTTTTGGCGATTATGGTGTCTATTCTTTTAATGGGAACAAAATCATCACAACAAGTGGTGGCGGTATGCTTGTTTCTAATAACGAGGAAGGAATCCAAAAAGCGCATTTTTGGGCGACACAATCTCGAGAAAAAGAACGATTCTACGAACATAAAGAAATCGGCTATAATTATCGTTTAAGTAATATTTGTGCAGGCATTGGTAGAGGACAGTTAAAAGTGCTGGATGAAAGAATTGCCGAGAAAAAAGCCATTTATGAGCGATATCAAAACGCTTTTCAAGATATCAAAGAAATCAAAATGCAGCCCTATCTAGCAGATAGCGTTCCAAACTTTTGGCTATCCGCTATGATTCTTGATCAAACATGTTCCTACTCGCCACTACAAATCATTGAATCGCTTGAAGCATCCCAAATAGAATCAAGACATATTTGGAAGCCAATGCATTTGCAACCTTTTTATCATTCTAGTGATTTTATTACGCTTTGTGAAAGCTCTAGTGTAGCAGAAGATATTTTTAAGCGTGGTCTTTGTTTGCCAAGCGACACGAAAATGACGATAGAGGACCAAAATCGCGTTATTTTAAAAATTCGAAATCTATTTACGTAATTTTAGTGGAGGGAACTCATGTATAAAAAATGGATTAAACGCCTTTTAGATGTACTATTTTCCTTAATGATTCTCTTAATTATCTGGCCCATTTTAATCATTCTTTGGATATTAGTGAGAATCAAATTGGGGGCGCCTGCTATTTTTAAGCAAGAACGACCAGGCTTTCATGAGAAAATATTTCAACTATACAAGTTTCGTAGCATGACCAACGAAAAAGATGAAAATGGCAATTTATTACCAGACGAGAAGAGATTAACCAAATTCGGGAAAGTCCTTCGTAGCACTAGTTTAGATGAATTACCAGAGCTCATTAATATCTTAAAAGGAGATATGAGTTTTGTTGGTCCAAGGCCTCTCTTAGTGCCATATTTACCTTATTATACAAAAGAAGAACATCGCCGCCATGATGTTCTCCCTGGGCTAACAGGCTTAGCACAAATTCATGGCAGAAATCTTGTAACCTGGGACGAAAAATTAAAAATGGACGTTGAATATGTAAGTAAGATATCCTTTTTAACAGATATCAAAATTGTTTTGAAAACATTTTTGATTGTTTTGAAAAAAGAAGGAATCAATGATTCCAATAACCAGATTATGAAATCGTTAATAGAAGATCGTGAGGGAAGAAATCATGATGAATCCGCAACCTAAAATTAGCGTTATCGTTCCTATCTACATGATAGAAACATATTTAACAGATTGTATTCAAAGTATTATGAAGCAAACATACACCAATTTAGAAATCATTTTGGTGGATGATGGTTCCAAAGATAATTGCCCTCAAATATGCGACCAGATGGCAGAAATTGATGATAGAATTATCGTGATTCATAAGGAAAATGGAGGACTGGTTTCTGCAAGAAAAGCAGGCTTAAAAGTGGCTACTGGTGAATATGCCACATATGTAGATGGAGATGACTTTATTGAACCACACTATTATGAAACAATGATGCATGCTATACTTACATCTTCTTCTGACATAGTCATTGCTGGATATTGTCGAGATTACTATCAAAATAGTATCTCCTTTATTCCTAAATTACCAGAAAAGACGTATGAGGGAGAAGCTATAAAGAATCTATACTGTGAAATGCTTTCCTATGGGGAATTCTATGATGCGAAAATTTCTACTTATTTGTGGAATAAATTATTTCGAAGAGAGCTATTACTCAAATGGCAAAACATCGTCGATGATACGATTTTTATTGGTGAAGATGCTGCTGTGATATATCCTATGCTTTTAGATTGTCAAAGAATTCATGTCATTCACGACACAGAGTATCACTATAGACAAAGAGCAGATTCGATGTTAAAAGGAATTCATTCTTATAATAGAGAAGTCACTAATCTCAATCAATTATACCAGCATCTACTATCAATTTTTCAAAAAGCAAATCCAAAGTATCATTTACCTCAACAATTAGATGACTACATTCTTTCTTTATTTTTGGTACGCACAGGAGCTTTTATCCGTAAAGGGGAAAGCATGCATTTTATATTGGATGATATGATTCAAAATAAAAAAATTGCTATCTATAGTGCTGGTACATTTGGACAAATGCTTTTTTATCAATTAAAAAAACAAACGACTTCTCAACTTGTTTCTTGGTATGATGAGGATGCTTTAGATTATCAAAAAGATGGGCTAGAGGTTAAAAGAATAGAAGAAATCGAAAAAGATACATTTGATCTACTCATTATCGCTTCTTTAAGTCCTACTTATATCAAAAACACGATTGAAAGCCTCAGACTAGAGCCTTCTCAAGTTTGTACCTTTAATTTTACCAATGACCTAAAGAAACGTTTATTCAATCAATATTTATTATCAAAGTAAAGGATGGGGAAAAAATGAAATCATTTGCAAGTTTAGTTGAAGAACAACAGCTAGGAGAAACCTATTTGTTTTCTGTTGGACAAGCTGGATATATTATTAAAAGTAAATCTGGTAAATTATTTGGAATAGATTTATATTTATCAGACTGTGTTGAAAGAGATGAAGGTCATGTGGGCTTTAAAAGGCTTCTTCCTAAAATATTAGCACCAGAGGAATTAACATTGGATGTATTGGTAGCAACACACCCACATTTAGATCATTTTGATTATGATTCGATGGCCGGATTTATGAAGAATGGTAAAACAAAGCTATTTGCCTCTATTAATTGCCAAAAATATGTACAAGAACTTCAAATTCAGGAAGACAACGTTACCTATGTAAAACCAGGAGACACAGCAGAGGCGGGTGATTTTACTATCGATTTTGTTAAATGTGACCATGGTAACTTAGCACCAGATGCTGTTGGCATCGTTGTTACCGTTGATCATAAAAAATTATATTTTGCAGGGGATACTTGTTTACGTTTAGATTGGGTAGATGAAATCAAAGAAAAAGGTCCATTTGATATTATGATTGCAGCCATCAATGGTGCCTATGGAAATTTAAATGAAGAAGATTGCTTTAAACTAAG
Organism: Clostridiales bacterium UBA1234; assembly: GCA_002308995.1. Taxonomy (GTDB): domain Bacteria; phylum Bacillota; class Clostridia; order TANB77; family UBA1234; genus UBA1234. Next base: position 62,861 of record DBWQ01000014.1, read on the forward strand.
TGAAGCCATCAAACCACAGTTTACAATTCCATGTCACTATGGCATGTTTGCCTCTCATGGTGGTAGTGTACAAAAGTTTATTGATTTTATGGGAAAAACACATCCATTTTATATCATGACACAAGGAGAAGTGCTAAAAATATAAAACAGAAAGGATAATGATTTATGAATGATTTAAAAGGAAAGAAATTATTAATTATGGGAGGAAATCCAGAAACTTCTCCACTTGTCAAATATGCAAATGATATGGGAATTCAAACAATTGTCACGAGTGCAAGAGTAACGGATGATGCCAAAAAATATGCATGGAAAAGCTACGATATTGATGGGATGGACGTTGAAGGAATTGTCAAAATGGCCAAAGAAGAAAACGTCGATGGGGTTTTAGTAGGTGTCGCTGATATTCTTGTTCCTGCTTACTGCAAAGTGTGTGAGGCACTTCATTTTCCTTGCTACGCCACAGAACAAATCGTCAATGTGTTTTCCTATAAGGACACTTTTAAAAAGACTTTTGAAGAATACGGCATTCATGGAATTCCAGAATACCAATTGGATGAAAATCTTAAAAGCGAAGATATTGAAAAAATTCAATTTCCAGTCATGGTAAAACCAGTAGACAACGGCGGTGGCGTTGGTATGTCTTTATGCTACTCAAAGGAAGATTTAAAAAGTGCCGTAGAAAAAGCGCTTAATGCTTCCAAAAAGAAAAAATTTATCGTAGAAAGATACATGGAATGCGAAGATTTCGCTGTGTACTATACATTTAAAGATGGTTATTGTAGTGCTTCTTGTGTCCTTGATAGAAATACGACGAGAAAACAACCTGGCTTTTCAAGAGTCAATTTAGGAAGTATATACCCTTCTTTTCATGCAGAAGACTACTTTCAAAAAATGCATGATAAAGCTGTAAAATTATTTCAAGATATTGGAGTTAAAAATGGGGTCCTACTTATATCTGCTTTTTATGAGAATGGTGAATTCTATGTGTATGATCCAGGATTTAGACTACAAGGAGAAGCACCTCATTTATTAATGAAAGCCATCAATGGATTTGACCAAAGAGAGATGTTAATTCGATTTGCTTTAACGGGTTCTGAAGGAGACATTAATCTTAAAGAGCAAGATGATTGCAACTTCCGTGGAAAACACGCAGCAACGTTTTGGGTACTATTAAAAGCCGGGAAAATTAAAAAGATTGCTGGCCTTGAAAACATTGAAAATGATCCACGTATCGTAGCAAATATGCAAAGGCTTTATGAAGGAAATACCGTGGAAGAAGCATGGGTCGGTACTGAAAGACAAGTCATGACAAGAATCTATATGGTGTGCGATTCAAAAGACGAACTTCGAAGTACCATCAAAGAATATCAAGAAAAAATAAAAGTCTTTGACGAAAACGATAACGATATGATTGTGGATTGGTTAAGCCCTGACGCTGTGAAATAATCATGTTTTAAGATAAACAATGTAACAATAATTGAGTATATGAAGAATTGGAGAGATTGACATGAAACGATTAGAAGGAAAAGTAATTGCGATATCTGGTGGTACATCAGGCGTTGGAAAAGCTGCAGCAGAAGCATTTGCCAATGAAGGAGCCAAAGTAGTAATTGGTGGCAGAGATCACATAAAAGCAGAGGAAACCATTCAAAAAATCAAAGAAAAGGGAGGAGATGCCCTATTTGTTCATACAGAACTACGCGATGTTGAGGACTGTAAAAAACTAATCCTACAAACAGTAGAACACTATGGAAAGATAGATGGATTATTTAATTATGCAGGAGTGACTCCTATTTCAGCATTAGATTCTTGCGATGTTGACACCTTTAATGATGTCATGAATATCAATTTTAGGGCAAGCTTTTTTTGCTGTCAAGAAGCCATTTTGCAAATGAGAAAAATTGGTGGTGGTTCTATCGTATTAACTGGATCAATGCATGCGTGGGGAGGAGAAAAGGATAGAGCCGCTTATGCATGTTCAAAAGGAGCACTTTTAACATTAATGGAGCACATTGCCAATAATTATGCAAATGAACAAATTAGATGTAATTATCTAACTCTTGGATGGCTTCCAACAGAAGGAGAACTTGCACTTAGAAGTCAATATGGAGAAACGGAAGAGCAACTCCGCAGTAGAGCGGCAGGATATATTCCAATGGGACGAATGCAAGAACCTTATGATTATATCGAAATCTTAATCTATCTCATGTCAGATGAATCAAAGATGATGACAGGAAGTACACTAAAAGTCGCAGGCGGATTACGTTTTTAATTTCATAAAAAGGGGGAAAGTAGAATGAGTTCAAAAAAAGTTTTATATGTAGCATCCATTACAGGGCATATCACAAAATTTCACTTACCCTATTTAAAGCTTTTTAAGGAAAATGACTATGAAGTTCACGTGGCAAGTAATGGAGAAGAATTCATTGAAAATTGTGATAAACATATTCAAATTCCATTTGAACGTTCTCCTTTTAAGCTAAATAACATCAAAGCCTATCAAGCATTAAAAAAACTAATTCAAAATGAAAACTACGATACGATTGTTTGTCATACCCCTGTTGCTAGTATTTTGACACGATTTGCTGCAAGAAAAGTAAGAAAGAAAGGAACCCGTGTTATCTATATGTCCCACGGATTTCATTTTTATCAAGGAGCACCACTTAAAAACTGGCTCATTTATTATCCAATCGAAAAATTGACTTCTAGAATGACGGATGACATTCTTACCATAAATACAGAAGATTATGCTTTCGCGCAAAAAAAATTGAAAGCGAAGAATTATCATTATGTTCATGGAATGGGTGTAGATGCTACTCAGTTTTTAAAAGAGATAACCAACGAAGAAAAAATAAACATACGAAATAGTTTTCATCTTAAAGCAGATGATTTTGTTATCTTTTTTGCAGGAGAGTTAAATGAGAATAAAAATCAAATAATTCTGATTGAAGCTATGAAAGACCTTGTCACAACAATTCCACAAATCAAATTACTTCTTGCAGGAGCTGGCCCTTCGGAGACTTTCTTGAGAGAAAAGATAGCCGAGTACCATTTAGAAGACATTGTCTATTTAATTGGCTATCGCAAAGATATTCCACAGATTTTATCCATAACCGATCTATACATCTCCATGAGTATTCGTGAAGGATTAGGACTTAATCTTGTGGAAGCTTTAATGAAAAAGGTGCCAGTCATTGCCAGTGATAACCGAGGGCATCGTGATATTATTAAAAATAATGAAAATGGGTATTTAATTGGAGCAAAGGATATTCTTGCTTTAGAAGATAAAATCAAGTATTTATTTTATCATCCTGAAATAAGAAAAACATTTTCTGAGAATGCAAGAAATGGTATAGAAAAGTTTTACTTAACCAATACCATGGAAGAAATGAAAGAAGTATTGTTGAGAAAAGAGGGATAGTTTTGAATCATAAAATTAATTTGATTATTCCGTATTTTGGAAAATTGCCAAACTATTTTCCGTTATTCTTGGCAAGTTGTGCCTACAATCCTAAGATTCATTGGACTATTATCACAGATGATACAACACCCTATCAATATCCCCCAAATGTAACAAAACATGAAATGGCCTACCAGAACCTTGTCAATCAAATTCATACAAAATTAGATTCAAACATTCCTTTAGAAAGTCCTTATAAGTTATGTGATTTAAAACCTGCCTATGGGTATTTATTTGCTAAGTTAAATGAAGGATATGATTATTGGGGATATTGTGATATCGATGTGATTTATGGAAACATTGAAAAATATTTACCTGAAGAAGCCTTTGAATGTGCAAAGATTTTTTCTCTAGGGCACTTTACCTTAATCAAAAACGAAGAAAAGTATAATACTATGTTCATGCAAAACATAAACCAAGAACCATATTACAAAAAAGCCTTTTCGTCAAAAGAAGCTTTTTGTTTCGATGAAAAAAATCCTTTTAGACCAAATATTGAAACTATTTTTGAATCTCAGGGAGAAAAAATATATCATGCAGATGTCATTGCCGATATTTACGCAGCAACTTCCAATTTTAAAATCATCACAGATTATCAAGTTGAAAAAAAGAAAAACTCTTTTTTTGTTTGGAACAAAGGAACACTCAAACGTTATTATCTAGAAAACAATCAAATAAAAGAAAGAGAATATATGTATATCCATCTTCAAAAACGCAAAATGAAAATCAAACTTTCCACAGAAAAGATTGATACGTATAAAATAATTCCCAATAGCTTCGAACCACTAGAAGTTCCGCTCCAAGAGATTCCATCAAAGTTTCACAAAATCAAGAAAAAGCATGGAAATTTAAATTATTTCAAGGTTAGATATAGCAATTTGAAAACGAAAGTAAGGAGGCTATTAAGCAACGGTGCAAACATATGATTGCACCGTTGCTTTTTCATTTTTTTTATATTTTTATCTTGAAATTTTTTTAAAAAAGTGTTAACATAATGCATGCAACCCAAAATTTACAACATAAGGAGTTCCTATGGAAAGAGAAGCTATTGTTTTGAGCATCGAGGGAGATTTTGTTACTGTTCAATACGAAAACTCCCAGAACCCTACCGAAAACGGTGAACTGATGGACTACTTAAAACCCGGTCTTCCTCTCAGACTTCAAGATAAAGTCATCATTCGCGAGAAGAATGGCTTGTCTCAAATCGAAGGAGTTTTGAATTCCAAATAAAGGTCACAAAGTTGAATCAAGCAATTAATTGATAACAAAAAGTAATAGACGACTTCCGATCATCCAAACAAAAAGACAACTAGATTTTTTCTGGTTGTCTTTTTACGTAGAATATTGTTTTTTGATACGAATCGGTATATAATAATAAGACATAGTTACAATTAAATAGAAGTCTTAAGGAAAGGGTTTATCATGAGAATAGAAGAGAAGAATAAAAAAACAATTCAATATATCATTAATTTTGTTGTCTTTGTTCTCTTAATATTATTAACATTTAAAATTTTACTAAAGAATCAAAATATGAGAGAACTATATTATACCATTAAGACTGCACGCACGGAATTTATTCTCTTAGGATTTCTGTGTGTTTCAATTTATTTTATTTTAGAAGCCGTAAATTTAAGAAGAACGCTAAAAGCACTCGGAGAGAAGTGTAGTTTATCCATGCTCATCAAGTATGTCTTAATCGGCTTTTTCTTTAGTTCTATTACGCCAGCAGCTACCGGAGGACAGCCTATGCAGTTTCTCTGTATGAAACGCGATGGTCTCAGTGGTTCTAGCGTTACTTTAGCACTGTTATTAAATCTATTTAGTTACCAATGTGTTACCATAGCCATGGAGCTTATCGGTGTCATATTTTTGCATCAATACATGGATACAGGTATTATCGTTATGTTTGTCATTAGCTTAATCATCAATTCGATTGGTCTCATTCTTTTAATTATCGGCATTTTTTCTAAAAAGCTTTCCACACTTCTCGTTGAGCTTGCTGTTAAAGTTTTAAAATTTTTCAAATACAAAAAGGTGGAAAAGAAAGAAATCTCTATGTATGAAAGCTTGGAAAAATATAATGGCAGTGCTAAATACATCCGTGAAAATCGCATGCATATTATCAAACATTTTATTTGTGCTATCGTGGAACAATGTGTTTTTTATTCTGTTCCCTTTATGGTAGTCTATGCACTACGATTACCGGGAATCAATTATTTAAAAATGCTAGGTTTACAAGCACTTACCTTTGGTACAACATCAGGCATTCCACTTCCTGGAGCTGTTGGTGTGAGTGAAGGCGCTTTCGTAACGCTATACAAACACATTTATTCTGAAGAATTGATTAATAGTGCCATGATTTTACATAGAGGCATAAGTTTTTATATTCCTGTTTGTGTTGCTGCTATTGTTTTTATCATTTACTCCATCAAGAAACATCACAAAAAAGTATAATTTCTATTATATGGCGAATACTATTCTTATCTTAATACAATAAGGAGGAATTAGTATGCCAAAACTAAATGAAGTCGAACTTCAACATGTAAGACATTTAATTGGTGAGCACGATATGTCTTATCAAAAATTATCTTCTTATGCTCAAGATTGTATGGACCCACAAATTAAGCAAATGTTTGAAAAATCGGCACAAGATGCCTTAACCACCAAACAAAAATTAATGGGTTTTTTAACAATGGATTAAGGAGGAGATAAGAATGCTAGAAAAATTTATGGTCAATGACGTGTTGTCACAGGTCAATAGCAGTATCGGAAACTACGCAAATGTGATTACACAAGCAGCATGCCCAGAGTTTAGGAAAACAATTCAAGATATCCGAAATAGCTGTGAAGCGTTTCAGTATGATTTGTTTAAAGTAGCGCAGAATAAAGGCTATTACCAGCCTGCCGAAATCGCTACGCCCCACGAGGTAATGGCAGTGAAAAATATGTTCGCTTAAATAAAATTCAGGACTGTTCCAAAGAAAAATGGATGGTCCTGAATTTTATTTTAATTTTCTCTTTATTTTTAAATAGTAATATAGTATAATACAAGGGAATGTATAGTAAAGGAGTGTAAGTATGTCAAAACCGATTGTGGCACTTATTGGAAGGCCTAATGTTGGGAAGTCAACTTTTTTTAATTATTTAATTGGCGAAAGAAAATCCATCGTGCAAGATACCCCTGGTGTCACAAGAGATAGAATATATGCAGATAGTGAGTGGCGAGGAAGAGTGTTTACTGTCATTGATACCGGTGGAATCGAGCCCAAATCCAATAGTGAAATATTAGTTCAAATGCGTAGACAAGCACAAATAGCCATTGAGACAGCTGATGTCATCATCTTTTTAACCGACATTAAACAAGGCGTCACGGCGGATGATTATGAAGTTGCTACCATGCTACGTAAAACACAAAAACCAATTGTACTAGTTTGTAATAAAGCAGACAGTATCGGAGAGCCACCACCAGAGTTATATGAGTTTTATAACCTTGGTCTAGGGGATCCTTATCCTGTTTCATCCATTAATCAACTAGGTATGGGAGAGGTATTAGATGCTGTCTACGAATCGTTTCCAAACCAAGAAGAAACCGAAGAAGAATCCGAATACATTAAAGTGGCTGTTATCGGCAAGCCTAATGCTGGCAAGTCTTCTCTCATTAACAAAATTTTAGGAGAAGATCGATTGATTGTATCCAATATTGCTGGCACAACGAGAGACTCAATTGATACCAAATTTGAAAATGAATGTGGACGTTATATTTTTATCGATACCGCTGGAATTAGGCGTCACAGTAAGATTGAAGAAGAAATCGAAAAATACAGTATTATTAGGGCAAAATCCGCCATTGAGCATAGCGATGTATGTATTTTAACTATTGATGCAACCGAAGGCGTTACGGACCAAGATACCAAAATTGCCGGGGAGGCTCATGAAGCTGGAAAAGGTGTTATCATTCTTGTGAACAAATGGGATTTAGTCGAAAAAGAAAACGGCACCCTAGAAGCCTACACACAAAAAGTATATCAAGAATTAGCCTACATGACATATGCCCCTATCATTTTTGTATCTGCTTTAACAGGGCAAAGAATTGATAAGATTTTTCCATTGATTAATTCTGTGAACGAAGAAAATAATCGACGCATCACCACATCGCAATTAAATGATGTTATTGCAGAAAGCATCACAATGGTACAACCACCATCCGATAAAGGGAGAAGATTAAAGATTTATTATGCCACACAAGTGTCTACCAGACCACCTACCTTTGCCGTCTTCTGTAATAGCGCAAAACTATTTCATTTTTCATATCAACGATATATTGAAAATCAAATCAGAAAAAATTTTGGAGGTCTAAAAGGAACTCCTGTTAGAATACTAGTAAGAGAAAAGAAAAGAGAAGAATCGTAAACGCAAAAGAAAAAGGAGGAAAAACAAATGATATGGCAACTAATCGTCATCATGATGCTAGGCTACTTAATAGGTAGTATTAATCTATCTATCATTTTAGCAAAATTAATGGGCAAAGGAGATATTCGAAATTATGGCAGTGGTAATGCAGGTACCACCAATACCTTAAGAGTTCTTGGCAAAGGGCCTGCCATTCTTGTTTTACTATTTGATGTATGTAAAGCAGTCCTTGCTATTTGGGTAGCAAGAGGAGTTCTTACGATTGGTGGTGTTCCTGAATTGGATACCATAACGAAATCCTATAGCTTTCATTATGAATTAGGTATTTTGCTTTCTGCTTTTGGAGCTATTTTAGGGCATAACTTTCCTATCTATTACGGCTTTAAAGGCGGTAAAGGTATTGCCACATCACTTGGCGCTATTTTAATGATAGAATGGCCAATTGGTTTAACTTGTCTTATTTTTGCTTTAGTATTAATCATTGCTTCTAGAATGGTATCTCTTGGTTCCGTTTGTGCTGCTTTCTTATATCCGGTACTAGTCATCACGATTGGCCACATATTTGGAACAGAAACCAGTAATCGAATTGCGTATATTATTTTTGCTATCTTAATTGCAAGTTTAGCTATCTTTAGACATCGTGCTAACATCAAACGATTGCTATCAGGAACAGAAAACAAATTATGGAAAACGAAAAAAGAAAAAGAGCTAGAGAAGAAAAACGAGGATCAAACGCAAGAAAAATAATAATATAAGGGGTTTCGAATATGATAGTATTGAGTTCCATTGTGATAGTTAGTTTCGTAATTGGAAGAATCAATTTAATAGAAAATATCGTTTTTAAAAGCTATGGTGATGGAAGACACTATGATCCTTTAAATATGTCTATCTTTATCTTACTTGGTTTTATCAAATTAATCATCGCCTTACTTGTTGCATCAAGAATTCTACCAAGTCAAGAGGTTATGAATGCTAGCCTTAGCTTAGAAAAAGACCCAGCTTTATGGCAAATGTCACAAGTCATCTATCAGTCAACCTTTAGAACAACCTTAGTATCACTTTGTGTCGTGATAGCAGATTTTATTGGCATTTGGAAAGTTAAGCATTAATCATAGAGGAGGTTTTTATGAATCATATAGCTATTATCGGTAGTGGAAGTTGGGGTGTTGCGCTTTCTCTTGTTCTTCATAAAAATGGCCATCTAGTTAAAATATGGTCTTATTCGCAGGAAGAAGCAGATTTAATTAATCAAGGGAAGTGCAAATTCCTACCAGATATTGAAATCCCAGGTGAGGTACGATGTTACACCTCACTAGAAGAAACGATCAAAGATACAGAGATTATTTTAATCGTGACACCATCAAGTGCCATTCGTACCACTATCAATAACATGAAACCTTTTGTAACATCAAATCAAATTTTTGTGCTATGTTCTAAAGGAATGGAGCCTGGAACACAAAAAGTCTATACAGAAGTTATCAAAGAAATCTTACCAAATAATATCGTGGCAGCCCTATCTGGTCCAAGTCACGCAGAAGAAGTTTCCATCGGGATTCCAACAGCCATTGTTATTGCCTCAGAAACGCATGAGAATGCCCTTAAATTACAAGAAGTATTTATGAATGATAAATTACGTGTCTATACCAACGACGATCTTTTAGGCGTCGAAATGGGTGGTTCTTTAAAAAATATCATTGCTCTTGCTTGTGGTATTGCTATTGGGATGGGCTATGGTGATAATACCATTGCTGCCATCATTACTCGTGGTATTGCTGAAATTGCCCGTTTAGGCGTTGAAGCCGGTGCAAAACATGATACTTTTTATGGGTTAACAGGCGTAGGTGACTTATATGTTACTTGTGGCAGTAAACATAGCCGTAACAGAAAAGCAGGCATTTTAATTGGGCAAGGAAAAACGCTCGAAGAAGCCAAAGCAGAAGTTGGCATGGTGGTGGAAGGCGCTGTTGCTGTTGATGGAGCGTACGAGCTTGCAAGAAAATACAACGTTAGAACGCCTATTATCGATGAGATGTATGAAATCATCCATAATGGTAAAAATCCGCTAGATGTCACGAAGGATTTAATGATGAGAGAGGGAAAAAGCGAATTTTAATACAAATGGAGCGACGTCCTTGTCGCTCCTTATTGTTTATATAACGTAGTGGTTGCCATGATGTAACTACCTGCTATGACAAACATAGAAGTTTTATCATATCGTCGATATTATGCTGATTCACTTGAATCTGATGATGATTAATTGATAGATAAGCTTCAATTTGATATTTTTCATCATTATCTAAAAGAGTGGAAAGTATTAGGCTACAATCAAGCGCTGTAAGTGTCGGGCTTGACCAACGAAAAGTTCCCTCTTCAGTATGTATTTTTTGATTTGAAAACTGACTTAAAAAACGATTTAATTCACATGGTTTGGCACTTAAAAGTGTCACAACAAAATGATTCATCTCACACACACCTCTTAAGTACATTATACTGCCACGAAATACGAAATAACAAATGTAATTCTTGGCAAATACGTATTTGCATAAGAGTGTGTTATCATTTAAAAAAGGAGGCTTATGAATGATTCTATATAATTCCTTATCCAGAAAGAAAGAAGAATTTATTCCAAATGATAAAAAAGAAGTAAAAATCTATACATGTGGACCAACGGTGTATCATTATGCTCATATTGGTAACTTAAGGACCTATATCTTTGAAGACGTTTTAGTAAAAGCATTAGAGTACTTAGGTTACCCTGTGAAAAGAGCGATGAATATTACGGATGTTGGTCACTTAGCAGGAGATACCGATACAGGGGAAGACAAAATGCTAAAAGGTGCAGAAAGAGAGCACAAAACCGTCATGGAGATTGCTAAGTTTTATACCGAAGCATTCCAAAAAGATTTTGAAGCCCTTCATTTAAGATGGCCAGAAATTGTGGTACCTGCCACATCTTGTATTGATACTTACATAGAGATGATACGTACTCTATTAGAAAAAGGCTTTGCGTATCAATCACATGGCAATGTGTACTTTGATATCTCCAAATTAAAAGAGTATAACGTATTTAATAACCAATCTAAAGAAGAGATGGTAGTAGGTGCCAGAGAAGGGGTAGAAGACGATATGGGAAAACGAAATGCCCAAGACTTTGCCCTTTGGTTTACCAAGTCTAAATTTGAAAATCAAGCTTTAGTGTGGGATAGCCCATGGGGAGTAGGTTACCCTGGCTGGCATATTGAGTGCTCTGGAATCAACTTAAAATACCTTGGAGAATACTTAGATATTCATTGCGGAGGAGTAGATAATAAGTTTCCACATCATACCAACGAAATTGCACAATCCGAAAGCTATATAGGTCACAAATGGTGCAACTATTGGTTCCACGTAGCATATCTTAATTTAGCCGATGGCAAAATGAGTAAAAGTAAGGGTGAGTTTTTAACCGTCACCACGTTAAAAGAAAAGGGGTATGAGCCAGAGATTTATAAACTATTTTGTTTGCAATCAAATTACCGCAAAGAACTATTATTTAGCTATGAAGGTATGGATATGGCAAAACAAGCCTATCAAAAGATAGCATCCAAAGTAAGAAGCCTAAACGTAGAAAGCATCACTGTACATACGCCATCAGATACCATTCAAGAATTTCAGCAAAATTTTGCTGACGCACTGGCAAACGATTTAAACACACCAATGGCGGTTACTGTTTTATTTGATGTATTAAAAAGTAACTTAACAGACGACGAAAAGGCGTACTTAATTGCTGATTTTGATACCGTATTAGGTTTAGATTTAAAAGATAAAATAGGAAAACCAGAAGAAGCTACCGAGGATAATATCGATGCTGAACTTAAAACTTATATTTTACAAAAAATAGAGGAGAGAGCAGAGGCAAAGAAAAACAAAGACTACGCTAAAGCAGATGAAATTCGAAATGAATTATTAGAAAAAGGAATTCAACTCGTAGATACCAAAGAAGGCGTTACCTATCAAAAGGTATAAAAAAGCCGCCGTCAAACCGTCAGAAGACTTAATGAATCGTGTATCCACACATTATTTTGATGATATGCAAACAGCCAGCAAAATGCTGGCTGTTTTGTTATTCCTCGTCATCATCCGTATTGTTTTCTTCTTCCGTAATCGCATAGAGCTCCACGAGCGTTAACAGGTTATTAAGCATCTTAGGCTCTTCTTTGACATGTTCTTCAATCAAGCGAACAAGCTGCACTTTATCAAGATTTTGACCATTTTCTTCAAGGCTTTCTGCAAAGCTTTTCAGCTTTTCGCACTTTTCAATATATTCCTGAAGTTTATGAAAAACCTCTTCGGAATGCGTGTTCTGATAGTACATATACAGCGTTATTACCGCCGTTTGCATCATATTGACTATCTCTTCAATATGAGAAACTGCGCTATGGACCAAATCCCGTTTCTCCATTAGCAGAAATCTCTTCTTGATAGTATCAAGGTATTCATCGCCTTCCTGAATAATCCTGGGGATGGTACGCCGCATTCTATCGGTCACATCAAAAATATCTTCCATGGCGGCTCCTTTCGTAAGTAGCTAAAAGGGGAATTCCTCCCAAAAGGGAGGAAAACTCATTCAACTCTGTCAGTGTGAGTTACACTTATCATTTTACCATCCATCATATTGATAAAGAATACAAGCTCATTCAAGTAAACAATATAGATGCCTGTTTCTAAATCTCCTTTGCTAGCAAGATCAATAGCGTAAGCTTCAAGGTTTTCCACATAATGAGCATCATGGGGAATGATACTTTGCGGTACCCCTGCCTCAATCTCCTGAACATAAATGTCTGGGAGGACCAGTGTGGTTCCCTCTTTCTCATCCGGTTCTTTTTTCTTGTCAGGATTACAAGCGGTAAAGGAAACCAGCAGAAGGATTGCCAGTAACAGCGAAATGAGTTTTTTCATAGTTTAACTCCTTTAAAAGTGATAAGGTAAAGAGATTATATACTACTTTTCATAAATTGTAAACAATTAATTATAAGATTCATGCCATAAAGACTCCTCTTTTTGCGCAAAACGGGGAAAGCCCCGTGCTAAAATAGCACGGGGCTTTCCAGACCCTTTAGCCAAGATACTCCTGGAGAGCTTCTTCCAGAACGTAGTCGGCGACGATGCCGACACCGTTCGAGAGCTTCCAGTTGTGCTTACCTTCACCCTCATACCGGGGCATCTGGGCAAGGCCGTCCTCGCCTACGACGTAGACCGTTTTCAGGTCGAAGCCGTAGGGCTTGCCTTCAATCTCGAACACCTTGCGGGTGTTGAGGTCGTTGGCGAATACCTCAACGAGGTGATGGTCCGGACTCTCGTAGTCCGATACAACCGCCTCATTGCCGAGAATGATCCGTACCCCGTCCTCATAGACAAGGGCTTCGCCCTCAACGAATTCCAAAGGATACTTGCAGTGAGAAATCTCCCACTGGAATTCGTAGTAGGTATCACCTTCGTATTTCCCCGTGGGAGTCGCCGGGCAGAGAACGGTAACACCGTCCTCACTTTCATACTCCGTGAGGATGAGCCTGGGCTTTTGCGCCTCGTACTGGACGAGGGCCCAGTGATTGGAGAAGATGGTTGCCTCGGCGGGAATGAACCCGCCAAAGACGTATTCTTCCTCCACAAGCGACCCGTCCTTCTGGACAGTTACGTTGAAGGTTTCCCCAACCTGGGGCGCAATCTCCAGATGTGCTTCGGTGGTTGCCGCCTTCCCGCAGGAGATGAAAGAGATAAGGGTAAGGGCGAGGGTAAGGGTCGCGATGAGAAGCTTTTTCATTTGGCTTCTCCTTTCATAAAGACAGGCACATGAGGCCTGCGAATTTATCGCTTAATTACACGATAAGGGTATTTGCGAAGTGTAATTCACGACAATTATCATTATACCATAATAGGGAAATATTGTCAATGCTTATGTTAACCATAAGAGTAAATCTTCCTCTTGCTATCCCTCTTCTAAAAGTGTATAATGATAGCGAAGTTTTGGGAAAAACCCCATATTATATCAAAAAGGAGATAATTTCATGAAAAATAAGGCAATTACCAGTCGTGATGAAGATTTTGCAAAGTGGTATGATGATGTGATTAAAGCAGCACACCTTGCCACGTATTCTAGCGTGAAAGGATGCGTCATTATAGAGCCTAACGGCTATGCTATCTGGGAGAACATGCAAAAAGTATTAGATGGCATGTTTAAAGAAACCGGGCACCAAAATGTGAATATGCCGGTATTTATTCCAGAAAGCCTTCTTAAGAAAGAGGCAGAGCATGTAGAGGGATTTGCCCCAGAAGTTGCTTGGGTAACCATGGGAGGATCTAAAGAGCTAGAGGAAAGACTTTGCTTTAGGCCTACTTCAGAGACTTTATTTAGCGAATATTATGCCAATACCGTCAAATCTTATCGTGATTTGCCAAAATTATATAATCAATGGGTAAATGTCGTAAGATGGGAGAAAGAAACAAGACCATTCTTACGTTCTAGAGAGTTTTTATGGCAAGAAGGGCACACCCTACATGAAACACCAGAAGAGGCAAAAGAAGAAACACTTCGTATGCTAATGATTTATAAAAAATTCTTTACGGATTATTTAGCCATTCCAGCAATTGTTGGCCAAAAAACCGAAAAAGAAAAGTTTGCAGGCGCTGAGTTTACCTATACGGTAGAAGCTTTAATGTATAATGGCGTATCGCTTCAAAGTGGTACCACACACTATTTTGGACAAAAGTTCAGTAAGCCATTTAATATTCAATTTAGTAACCGTGAAAATGTGCTAGAAAACCCATATCAAACTTCTTGGGGAGTTACTACACGTATGATAGGTGCTCTTATCATGGTGCATAGTGATGATAACGGCTTAGTACTTCCACCAAAAATTGCACCAAGACAAGTGGTCATTGTGCCAATTAAAAATGAAGAAGCCGTACTTAATAAAGCAAATGAAATTTTGGCTAGCTTAAAACAAGCTGGTATTACAGCATTTATCGATACTTCTGATAAAAGCGCTGGCTTTAAATTTGCCGAACACGAAACCAATGGTATTCCAGTAAGAATTGAAATTGGACCAAAAGATTTAGAAGCAGGAAAAGTAGTCATGGCACGTCGTGATACGAGCGAAAAGATGGATGTTACCTTAGATACCAATATGCCAAGCTATGTCAAAGACTTAATGGAGAAAATTCAAAATAACCTATTAGAAACAGCCACCAAGAGAAGAGATGAGTTAACCTTTACCGCTAAAAACATGGATGATGTGAAGCATATCATGGAAACACAACCAGGCTTTGTCAAAGCAATGTGGTGTGGTGATACGGAGTGCGAACTTAAAATGAAAGAAATTCGTGGCACCAAATCAAGATGTATTCCATTTGATGAAGAACAAGAACACATTAGTGATACCTGCGTTTGCTGTGGAAAACCAGCAAAACATATGGTTATTTGGGGCATCCAATACTAAATTTTAAAACTAATTTTATTTATCATAAAAAAACGTGAGATGATTGACAAATCACTTAAGATGACATAAAATAAGCCATAGAAAAGCGATGAGAAAGAGGAGTAGTATGTTTCTTTTTTGATAGAGAGGGCTATACCCGGTGAAAATAGCCTCATAAAAGCCATACGAAGACACTTTGGAGCTGGTAGGTGATAAAGCTTACCCGGGTAAACACGTTACGTTTTTGAATTAAGAACCAAATTGGGTGGCACCACGGTGAGAGATTCGTCCCAAGGATACAAATGAGTATCCTTGGGTTTTTGTTATCCATCGTCCCATGAAGAATAGGAGGTTTTTAAAATGAAAAGAACTTACATAAGTGATGTAAAAGTAGGAGAGGTAAACAAAGTACAAGGTTTTCTAGAAAATATTCGAGATAAGAAAACCATGGCATTTTTAGTAGTCAAGGATATTACCGGGAAACTACAACTTACCATTGAAAAAGAAAAATGCCCTGAAATTGCTGAGGCAATCTCTGGCCTTCTACCACATTCCGTCATTACAGTAGAAGGACCAGTCGTTAGCAATGAATACGTGAAAATGGGTGGCATCGAAATGCTTCCAGAAAAGCTAACCGTAGAATCAAAAGCAGAAGCATTACCACTTGGCCCAGATGCCAATATTGATACAAGGTTAGACTATCGTTGGATTGATCTAAGAACAGAGAAAAACACTTTAATGTTTCAAATGCAAACAGAACTTGTAAAAGCTTTTCGTGAGTTTTTATTAGAGAGAAATTTTGTGGAAATCCACACGCCAAAGCTAATTGCAGCTGCCTCTGAAAGTGGAGCAGATGTGTTTGCCTTAGATTATTTTGATGGCAAAGCTTATCTTGCACAAAGCCCTCAATTTTATAAACAAATGGCGATGGCTGCTGGCTTTGAAAGAATTTTTGAATCAGGACCTGTGTTTAGAGCAGAAAAATCTTACACCAATAAACATGCAACCGAGTTTACTGGTTTTGACTTAGAGTTTAGCTATATCGAATCGTATGAAGATGTGATGAAACTAGAAGAAGAGATGCTTACCTATGCTCTTCAAAAAGTACACGATAAATATGGTGAAAAAGTAAAAGAGTTATTTGGCAAAGAAATCATTGTGCCAACGCTTCCATTCCCACGTATTACCTTAAAAGACTTATATGCCAAACTAAAAGAGAAATATGGCTTTACCGTTCCAGAATCTGAAATGAATGATTTAACGACAGAAGCAGAAAGAATGTGTAAAGAATTTGCCAAAGAAGAGTATGGTCACGAGTTTTTATTTGTCACAGATTTTCCAAAGGATAAGAGAGCTTTTTATCATATGAGAAAAGATGACGTACCACAAGGCTACGACTTAATTTGGGGTGGTGTAGAAATTACGACTGGTGCACAAAGGGAACATCGCTACGATGTCTTAAAAGCACAAGCCGATGAAAAAGGATTAGGAGAAGATGTAAAGTTCTATCTAGAGTTCTTTAAATACGGTTGCCCGCCACATGGTGGATTTGGGGTAGGTGTGGATAGACTTACCATGATTTTAACCGACTACACCATTAAAGAAGTAGAATTTCTATTTAGAGGACCAAATCGTCTAACACCTTAATTTTAAAGTGACATCTTGGTTTCTATTCAGTCAACACTTTACCAGTAAAGAGCGATATATCAATATATCTTTTTGAAACCTTGGGTGGTTTTGGAAAAAATTAGCCCCTCTTGCCGTATAAGTACACACCAATCTTAAATAAAGAGTATCTCGATAATTGGGTGGACTTAGGCATAGAGGGGCTTAATTTGTCCAAAAGCGGGGAGGATGGGGTTTCAAAAAGATATTTGATATCAGCGCTCCCTACTATTCTTTTGGTTGACTGGATAGAATCCAAGATGTCACTATCCATAAATTTACATTTACTTTTTGGAGTAGATTTGATAAAATCCCTTTTAAAAGCATATCCCTTATCTTTAACTGCCTTATACTATGGGCACACATGGAGGTATCATGGAAAACAAACCTAAGCGTCATTCCATCCTAGATGAGGAAATCATTTTCCCGGATTCTTATGAACCCAAACCCATTGTGGATAGCATCGTCTTAGATGCTTCCATCATCACATCTAGCGCCTTAAAAGATCTTATCACTCAGCTTGCACAAAAAGGTCTAAAAATGATTATTACCTCGCAAACGCTAAAAGATTTTCGCGATGGCTTAAAGGATTCAGAGCATCCGGAAGTTGCCAAGAATATTCAAACACTTCTTAGCAAAGTGGTAGAATTTGATAGCCTTGTCGAGGTAAAACCCATTCCCGATCTTTACGAAACAGCCACGGATAACATTATTTCGTATTGCATTCAACACAGAAATTGTGGGATTGTCTCTTCTAATGAGATGATGATTTTGGAAGCCAAACTGTACGAGATTGCATGCTGTTTTGTGCAGACCAATCTCACATTTGTGAACCTTCCATTTGCAAGTCCGAGCAAGAAGCTCGCAAAAGAAACCACCGCAAGCAAAGAAAAACAAGCCAAAGCTGAGACCGCACCAAAAGCTAGCCCCAAAAAGGCGGATAACGTCTTGAAGACAAGTAATCAGCTTCCTTTTATCACGCTGGAAGGCGATAAAGCCTTTATAGACGTTTCCAAGTTTTCTGTCACCGATAGAAAATATCTATTTCGGCAAAACTTTAGCGAGCAAGTGGATTTGACTCATGACATCAAAGTCCCTCTCGTCGATTATGATGAAATCATTCATTTGCATCGTAAAGATAATAATATTTGCTTTGTGCATTTTCGGTTCCACCTGCATCACAAAAAAGAGTATAATGCGTATTACATAGAATCTAAAAAGTATTCTATGGATACGGATTTTACTCAAGAGGACTCCATTCCCGCACCAGTTCGTCCTGTTTTGGCTGAGTATCAAAGTGATATGAATGCGGTGCTTAACCATACTAGTTATGCAACTCATGTATGCATGGGGAAACACTGCGTGACGCCAACAGAATCAGAAAACTATCGTTTATACGTTTTTAGTGAAAACGACGAGGCATATCCGCTGGGCCAAAAAGTTGAGCTTTCTGTCGGAGATAAACTGCTTCGCCTGCGACTTGCTGAAGAGGGAACCATCAAGCTCTTTTATGGTAAAATCACAGAGGTGTCAGGAAGAATCATTCAAGTGGAATCGCTGGTTCAATACGATCGGATTTCTTTTGATGATGCTTACCATAGTATTGTCTTAGATGATACTACCGCTGACAAATACTTAAAGCGAGCATTAAAAACGTTTGCACCACCTCTGGAAGAATGGATTACCATTCCGGGATGTTTCATGCGAAATGGCAATTTGTACACCAAAATTGGTCTTTTCGAGGACAACACGGAGTATGATTGCTTAAACCTGAATGGCGATTTGGTAGATACCGGCGAAGAGGCCAAAGTGGATCTTTGCTCCATTGTCATCCATGTCATGAAACAAGAGGGCAATATCTGGAGAATTCTGCCTTACGGTGTCAAAGCCATTCGCGACATCCAAAATGGCTTCCTGTACAAGGAATTTGACATTGACTTAAGCGCAGATAAAATCAACAACCTTTCTTTCTACGCTAAAATTATTGCTTCCTTAAGAGCAGCATTAAAGAAAGCAGAAGAAATCCAGAAGGAAACGTCTCAAGCAATTGAGCAACCTATCACAATGCCTACGGTCATTGTTTCGCCCGAAACAGCTTCTGAGGGCGAAATCGCCTCTATGCCGTCAACGGTTTATTCCGTCAAAGAAAGGGCTTTGTACGCCAACTTGGGAGCTTCCTCTCATACGGCAACAGTCCTTTTAGGTGATGAAACTGCAAGTGACCCTGCCTCCTCAGGAAGACGTGTAAAGCTAGCAGTTGGTGACCACCTTAGAGTGCTGGTTTCAGTAGGTGGCAATTATACGCTTAGCGAATATACCATCACGAAAATTGCCGAAACCAATAATGCTATCAAACAGCAAATTGCAACTGGATGGGTGAATGAAGAAACCTTCCAGCATACCGAGAATGCTGAAATTGACAGCTTTTTAACCACGTATCTTAGCTTGCTAGAAGCGAAGGGGTCGAGATAATTTTATCTTGACCCCTTTTTTTCTTCAATCCGCTAGCGCCATGGCGTTTTGGTTGACAAAACATGGTGATTTTGATAAAATAGCGACATCTTCATCCATTATCAAAGAAAGTCCACAATCAAAGACTTTTAAGGAGGTAACAATCATGGAACCTATTAGTCAAGATGCTTTAATCACTAAAGAACCCAATGAAGTCGTGTTTTCTCCATTCAATCGGCGCATTAAAGGATTTTTAATCGACGCTTCCATTTCGGATTGTCCCTGTCTCAAAGAACTTTTAAACAAACTCGTGAAACAAAACATGCGCATCATTATCACATCCATTTCCTTAAATGAATTTGATAAGTTGCAGCAAAGTAATGATATCGCCAAACAGGAGTCTTCTAAAGGTGCCAGATATGTACTTTCACGTGCACTAGCCGATCGAGACCACTTCTCGGTAGTTCTCATCGATAGTAAGTATGCGCTGGCTGATGATTCTATTCTGCAGTACTGCATTGACCAAAAAGATCTTGGACTTATTACTGCAGATAAAGTGATGGCATTTAAAGCAGATATGTTTAAGATTCCCAAAATCTTTTTAACAAAAACCCAAACGAAGGCACCCGCCATCCCTGAATGGATTAACCCAAAGGCCAATAGTAAGCAGCTTAAAAACATGTCTGGCATGTTAAAGTTCATCGGAGGACAGTATTTTTTAGATCGTGAGGGAGAAAGCTATTACAGTCGGCGTTACATTTACAAAAAGGGAAGTAAGACGGATAGTGAGCGAAACTACAATATCCCTCTTCCAATTGCGGCAGGAGATGAAATCATAACCATCTCTGCAGACGTTAAGCAAAACATGCTCCATCTGGAGCATGTAGTTATGCGTAATCCCTCTTTGCCCGATGAAAACGGCTATATTGTATACAAAGCAAAGTTTTCTCTTGATGAAGATTTAAGTCAAACGACGTTTCCTGATGCGCGCTATAGCACTCTTTTAAAAGCTTATCGAGAAGACTTGGATCACTTCTTGGTAGACCATACTTATTTCCCGGCAGTACATGCCGCCGACGGAGTATATTGTAAGCCTTATACCGAAAGAGGAAGCATTTTCCTCATGGTATTTGACAAAAACTTAAAGCATTTTTCCTTTGGCTCTCGTGTCTTTATGCATCCTGGTTTTTCTATCTTGCGCATCAAGTTTTCTCTTAACTATACCATGAACCTTCTGTATGTCAAAGTGATTGATACCAAAGGCGTCAACATGAAAGTATCACCTATTATCTACGAAAGCTATTTGCCAGTAGAAGAGGCGGTAGACAAAATCGTCATCGAAGATAAACCTGTTCACAATCTGGTCCATACGCTGATTAAGAAACATCTTCCTCCTCTTGCCAAAGAGAAGAAGAGTACCAATCTTACTCCAAAGAAAGAAAATACTCCCGAAAGCTCTGAAGAAAAAAACCCAAAACTGAGGTCACTGCCTTTTACGGGATACAATGAAAAGACCAATGTGTTAGAGTTTACCGCTGGCCTTGCCAGTCACTGCATTAAGATTGTCTATCCTCAAAATAGAGAAGACCTTAAAATAGAGGAAATCTGCAAGGTGCCTCTTGCGATTGGTGACCACGTGAGAATCCTTTTTGATTTAAACGGCAAGTACACTTTAAATGATTTTACCATCAACAAAATCGCGTACTTGCAAAACTGCACCATGGAGCAACTTGCCAGTGGATGGATTCATCATGCGGATGATTTTCAGCTCACGGGGGATGAGGCCCTAGATGCTTATTTAAGGCACTACTTTAAGCTGATTGAAGACTTCACCCGTCAAATTTAAGCTTGACATAACCAAAAATGCCGAGTAAAATAAGACTAGAAGTAAGCCAGATAATCGCTGGTGTGAAAACACGAGAGGAAAGTCCGGGCTCCACAGAGCAGGGTGCCAGCTAACGGCTGGTGGAGGTAACTCTAAGGATAGTGCAACAGAAAGAAACCGCCTTCTTAAGGTAAGGATGGAAAGGCAGGGTAAGAGCCTACCAGAAGTATGGAGACATACTTGCTATGTAAACCCCACCCGGAGCAACGTTTTAAAAGGTTAAGGCTGCTCGCCATCTTTTAAGTAGAACGGCTTGAGGTATGTAGCGATACATATCCTAGATAAATGATTATCGAATACAGAACCCGGCTTACAGACTTACTTTTAATAAATATGCACCCCATTTGCGAAATAGCAAATGGGGTGCTTTCTTTCAATGATTCCAAATGAAAACTTGTAACTTAAAAAAAACTTCCATTGATTTTTGTTTTTGGCACAGTGCTTCATTCATAAAAGAATCTACAAAAAAGATTTGCACATTAGGTAGAATTTTTGCAAAGGGTGTCACCACCCTCTTAGCTAGGGCCTTGCTAAAAATTCACCTACTGTAGCAAATCTTTTTCAGATTCATTAATTCACTACGCAATTGTGCTGAAAACAAAAATCAATAGAAAAATGATAAAAGTTAAAGAATACTCTTACTTGATCGATTCTCTCTTCATAATTGCATGCATATCTTTTGGAATAGGAGCCTCTATCATGATTTTTTCCTGAGTGATAGGGTGCATAAACGATAGCCTCCATGCGTGCAAGGCTTGCCTTAAAATCATGTTAGATGGTGTTCCGTATAACGTGTCACCTAAAATAGGATTGCCAATATACGCCAAATGCACGCGAATTTGATGGGTACGACCGGTTTCAAGTTTTAGCTTAACATAAGAGATGTCTTTCGTCGTATCATAATATAACACTTCATAGTGCGTTACAGCTCTTTGTCCCTCTAGAGAAACCTTTCTTTCCATAATACTACCCTCAACACGAGAAATTGGGGCGTTAATCGTTCCTTTTGTCTCTGGCAATTTGCCGAAGACAAATCGCCAAATACTCTTTTTGCAGAGTCTTATTTTGAATCATTAATTCCTGAATATACTCATTTTTAGCAAACAGTACAATTCCAGAGGTATCTTTATCTAAGCGATTGATCGCTCGAATCTTTTTTTGATTGTTTAAGTATGCCTTCACACCGTTGGCAAGCGTTCCCGATAGGTGATAAGAAGAGGGATGTACCACCATACCTGCCCCTTTATTCACCGCTAAAAAATAATCATCTTCATACACAATTTCTAAGGCAATAGGTTCTGGCTGAATATAGTCAGTTTCTTCAAACTCCAAATTCACAAGAATCTGGTCATTTTCATGCACCAAGAAACTAGAAAACACACTTGTACCATTCACCATGATTTTTCCATTCATTTTGAGTTTATTTAATAGGCGAGAAGATATCGAAAACCTTTTCTTAAGTAGATTTCCCACCTTTTGATTTTCTTCTTCTTTTGTTACCATATGTACTAGTTGCACTTTGCTTTCACCTCTTAAATGGCATTATATCACAAAATGATTGACAAATAAAGGTGAGGTATGTATAATGCAGGTGTCATAATCAATTTACAAAGAAAGGATTTTTGTCAAAATGGCAAAGAGAAGACTTCGCCGGTATTTATACCGAAAGCAAAAGAAGAGAGTCGTCTGGATTGCCCTTACAGGAGGCCCTTGTTCTGGCAAATCCACCTCTCTTTCTGAGCTGAAGCAAGAGCTAGAGAACCGTGGTATCAACGTCCTTTTGATTGATGAAGCCGCCACCC
Organism: Clostridiales bacterium UBA1234; assembly: GCA_002308995.1. Lineage (GTDB taxonomy): Bacteria > Bacillota > Clostridia > TANB77 > UBA1234 > UBA1234. The sequence goes on from DBWQ01000014.1 coordinate 85,988, forward strand.
GTGTGATTAATTCTGGCGTCAACGCCAAAAAAATGGGCGTAATTCCCATGCAAAACCTGATTGCACGCACGCAAGTAGAAAACGAACTCAACTATGAAATGCTCATCGAAGAAACAGATTACGACTACTACGTTGTCATCTGTGACAGAGGACTGATGGACGGCGCCGCCTATATCGATCCGAATGAGTTTGACCATCTCCTGCAAAAGACCTTTGGCTTTACTGCCGCAGAAGCAAGAGATAGCTATGACTTGGTTATCCACATGGTAACAGCTGCCGATGGTGCTGCATCCAACTACAATTACAACAATGAAGCCCGCACGGAAACCATCCCTGAAGCATGTGCTTTGGATAAGAAAACGCAAAATGCATGGATTGGGCATCCCAATTACCACATCGTGGATAATGTAGGAGTCACCTTCGAGGAGAAGAAGAAGAAGGTCCGTGATATTGTATATGCTTATCTGGGAGAGCCCATCCCTCTTCAAAGCTACAAAAAATATCGGGTGGACTTTCCGAACATCAGCTTTATTGAGGGGCAAAAGGCTTACACAAAGGTATCCATTCACCGCTTCTATCTGCCGGACCAGCGCAAAAACGACAAGATTGAAAGAAGCATCACTGAGCGCGTAACAAGGGACGAAGCAACTTATTACTACAGTGAAAGAAGACACATCGAAGACGCCGATCGTATCTACGTAGAATACAAAATTACCAAAAAGGAATTTGACGCTATTTTGCGTGATACCATTGGCCCGGTTCGTGAACTCAAGAAAGAGCGTCACTGTTTCACCTTTAACAACAGCTATTACGAGCTGGATGTGTTCCCCTTCACCGATGACTATGCCGTCTTAAAAATCCAGTTAACCAACAAAGGCACCAATGCCTACGAGATTCCGTATTTCTTCGAAAATGCGACCGATGTGACCAACGATGATTGCTACAAGAACTACTCTTTGGCATCGATCGTGACACGATGACCAAGACAAAGACCATGGAAACTTCCATGGTCTTTGTTGTTGTCAAAATCACATTTTCTTACATATACTATGCTAAAAGGAGGAAAAATAGATGGATCATAATTTCAATGGATTTGTAGGATTTCCCATGCAAAATAGTGTGCAAACTGGTTGTGGTTGTGGCGGTGGCACTAGTATCACACCAGAAAACATTACCAGTGGGGGAAGTATGCAAAGAGCACTCACAAACTACCTAGGAAGAAGAGTAACATGTGATTTTTGTGGTCAAGGAAATAACACCAGAAAAACTGGCATTTTAAGTGGAGTAGGGACAGATTATCTTTTGTTAACCAACAATGGTGGAGGGTGTATGCTTTGCGATACGCAAAATTTAAAGTTTGTAACAATTGGAGGATAAAAATAAATCCCATGAAAGTGACTTCATGGGATTCATTTTTTCGTCTTATATTTGTTCTATATCCCTTGATAAATTCTCTTTTTTCATATATAATTTTTAAAGATTTAAGATTAAAAAGGAGATGTGTGTGAATGAGCTTTATTGATGTAATCAAGGAAAAAGCAAAACAAAATATCAAAACGGTGGTACTACCTGAAAGTACCGATATTAGGGTAATTGAAGCTGCCAGAAAGGTAACCGATGAAGGGTTTGCCAAAGTCATTTTAATTGGTGATAAAGGGGAAATGGAAGCCAATGCCAATGGCATCAACATTTCAGATTTAACCATTATTAATCCAAACGAATTCGATCGTTTTGAAGAATATGCCAATGCTTTATATGAACTTAGAAAAGAAAAGGGAATGACCATCGAAAAAGCTCATGAAACACTTAAAAATAACATTTATTTTGGTACCATGATGGTAAAAATGGGAGAGGCTGATGGATTAGTAGCTGGTAGTATTTGTTCTACAGCAGACACCCTTCGTCCATCCCTTCAAATTATTAAAACCGCTCCAGGTGTTAAATTAGTATCATCCTTCTTTATTGTGAACGTACCAAACTGCGAACTTGGTGAAGAGGGAATGTTTTTATTCTCTGACTGTGGATTAAACGTAGCACCAAATGAAGAAGAATTATCCGAAATTGCCCTTTCTTCTGCTAAAAGCTGGACAAGCTTAACTGGAAAAGAGGCAAGAGTTGCCATGCTTTCTTACTCAACACTTGGTAGTGCGCCACTTGTAGAAAACATGAATGGCAAAGTAATCAATGCGACCAAACTTGTGAAAGAAAAGAATCCTGATTTACAAGTAGAGGGAGAAATTCAATTAGATGCTGCCATTATTCCAGAAGTAGGTAGCAAAAAAGCTCCTGGAAGCAAGGTAGCAGGTAAAGCAAACGTTTTAATCTTCCCAGATATCAATGCAGGAAATATTGGTTATAAATTAGTGGAAAGGCTTGCTAAAGCAGAAGCTTATGGACCTGTTACCCAAGGCATTGCCAAACCAGTTAACGACTTAAGTCGTGGATGCAAAGCAGAGGATATTGTGGGAGTAGTTGCGATTACTGCATTACAAGCATCAACAGAGCAATAATAAAGGGAATAGGAGGAAATATAACATGAAAATATTAGTAGTTAACTGTGGTAGTTCATCTCTTAAATTCCAATTAATTGATATGGACACCGATAAAGTTTTGGCAAAGGGAAGATGTGACAGAATTGGTGGAGCAGCCACCGAGATTGGCTCTCCATTTATCGAGTACAAAGGACCAGTAGGAGATAAAATCAAAGAAGAATTACCTCTTGAAAACCATCGTGTTGCTTTTGAAACCGTTGTAAGATATTTAACAGACCCAGAACATGGTGCGATTAAAGATTTATCTGAAATTACAGCCATCGGCCATAGAATCGTCAACGCAGGTCCTTTCTTTAAAGAGTCAACACTTATTACTGATGAAGTATTAAAGCTTTTTAAAGAAAAATCGATTCCATATGCGCCACTTCATAACCCAGGAGCACTTCAAGGAATTGAAGCTTGTTTAGAAACGATGAAAGGCATTCCAGAAGTTTTAGTATTTGATACGACATTTCACCAAACCATGCCAGAAAAAGCATATATGTATGCACTTCCAAGAGAATACTATGAGAAATATGGTGTAAGACGTTATGGTGCTCATGGTATGAGCCATCAATATGTTACCGAAGAAGCTGCTAAACTTACTGGTATTCCACTAGATCAAATCAATTTGATTTCTTGTCATATTGGTAACGGATCTAGTATTACAGCTGTTCAAAATGGTAAATGCGTAGATACCTCAATGGGCTTTACACCACTAGAGGGCTTAGCGATGGGAACCAGAAGTGGTGATTTAGACCCAGCCATCCTTGAATTTGTTATGGCAAGAGAGCACTTAAGTATTGAAGAAATGCTTAATATTCTCAATAAAAAATCTGGATTACTTGGTATCTCAGGTAAAACAGGCGATGTAAGAGATTTAAAAACACTTAGTAGAGAAGGAGACGAGAATGCCAAACTTGCCCTAGAAATCCTTTGCTACAGAATTAAGAAGTATATTGGTGCCTATATGGCCGTACTTGGTAGAGTAGATGTCATCACCTTTGAAGGTGGAATAGCAGAACATAACCCAAGAACTGTTAGAAAATGCTTGACAAATATGGAAAATTTAGGAATTGAGCTAGATCCAAGTTACGATGAGGGCCCTAATTACGTAGATGGAGAAACATATGATGGCTTAGTAAGCACACCAAATTCAAAAATAAAGGTATATGTTATCGCTACCAACGAAGAGGAAGTCATTGCCAAAGAAGCGCTAAGACTTGCAAAATAGAAAAATATGGTAAATGCTGATTAATTCTTGCATAATTATGTAATCTGATATATAATGATAGCAGTAAATGTGCCAGAAGGAGGTACTTATGAAAGATTTTATTACTTATCAATGGAAAAAAATATTAATAGGAACAGGTATCTTTGGCTTAGTTATCATCCTTTTCAAAAAGATTCTTGCCAAAAAGACATTAATAGAAGATTACGTGAAATACGGTAAAGATATTGAAGGCACTGGAAAAATTACAGGAAGGTTCGCAAACGTATTAGGGGAATCTGCTTCCGTGCCAGAAGGTATGGTAAAGCTTACCATCGTTTTTATGGTAGCCATTTTAGTTGTGCTATTTATTGCTAGCTTAGGAAACAAACCAGCAGATAAAGCAAAGAAAAAATAAATGATGATAAAAAAGCTTTTGTGATAGAAACACAAAGGCTTTTTCATTAAAAAATGACATTGATATTCCTGTTTCGGATAATACTATCTATTGATTAAAAAAGTGGAATAGAAAGGAGATTTTATATGAAAATTGAAATTAAAGAGAAAGAATTAATTGGAAAAGCTGAAGTGGATGGAGAAAAAATCGAAGTCATTAGTTACACTTCTCGAGTTGAACTACTAGTGAATGGCAAGTGCCAAGATGTATATGGAAATTCCATGATATCAGGCTCTGCACATATTACTGGCAAACTAACCAGTGGAAAAGAAGTAAAGGTTGCCATAGGAGTAAAAGGCTTATTTAAAGTAGTTTGCTGGATTTTTGTCAATAATGAATTAGTCTTTAATGGCTTGACAGAAGATATTGAAGAGTAGGATATAAATGGGGGAAATGTTTTTCCTCCATTTTTTTGACAAAAATAAAATAACATGCTATAATGAATACATAAATGCAAAGAAGAGGAAAAGTAACTTTACAGTTTATACCAGTGAGCTACGTATAGTGTGAAGTAGTTATAAAGGTTTAGTGAAAGAACACCTCTGAGCAAACTACCGAAAGGCAATCGTGCTTAGTAGACTAGTTCGGAAGCAATCCGTCATCATATTGCTATGCTTGTTGGAGCAGAATAAAAAGTGATTATTAAAGAAAAAGATTCAGTGTCTTTAATAATAAATAAGGTGGCACCGCGGATACCTGTATTCGTCCTTATTGTAGGATGATACAGGTATTTTTGTATTTGAAAGGAGGAAACCCTTATGTTATGAAAGATAATCAATTAGAGTAAAGTAAAATTCAAGATATAAAGTGAGGTGGTTTAACAATGGGAAGTGAAAATGATAATAATCATGACAATACTAATAAAACATAAAATAGATTTATTCATTTTGGTTTAA
>DBWQ01000026.1 GCA_002308995.1 Clostridiales bacterium UBA1234
ATCACATAAAATTAATGATTGAGCCCTTAAAAACCACGGGCAATTCTGCATTCCGCTACGATAAGTAAAGCGGTTCTAACGGTGCTCTGCTACTTTATCCGGAGCACCTTCACCGCCTCGGTGCGGATCAGTTTACCGTCAAGAATCTCGTAAGTAACGTTGACTTTCCAAGAATGAATTTTATTCCAAAACGTTCTGTATTTTTCCTTTGATATAATATTTCTTTGTTATTTTTACGAGTCTATTGTTGTCATCAAAAGTTATAAATGTTTCTTCCGGAGAGTAAAAACCTTGCGGATAGCAATCCGTTCTTCCGTCATTTGAAATTTTAGGTGTGCGTCCTATAAGCTTACGAACTTTATCACGCTCCATTCCTTTTTTCAGCTCCAGTATAATTCCAAAAAACTGAAAACACTCTATCATTTCTTTACTGTATCCTGTTATAGCAAGAAGCAGATTATGCCTTCCATCAAGCTCCCATTCAGTTGCTATTGAAAGCTCGGAAGACATGTATTCTCCATACACATCAACAAAGGAATGTTCTCCGAATATGGAAAAAAATTTCTTTTGAGTTCGTGGCCATATTTTCTCACCATTTAAATATATTTCACAGTAACGTCCGTAACGATCATCGACAAAACTTACTGATACGAGCTTATTATCTATATATTCCAAAAGTACGTTAGGATTTGTATAGTATTCTCTTTCAAAAGTGGGTAGTTCTCGTTCTGTCCCAAATTCATCTTTCATCATTTTCCAAACTTCTTCACGTTCCATGCCAAATACAAAAGGTCCAACAGAAATATTCGGGGTTAATATAAATTTTTTCATATGAAACGTCCTTTTACTTATTAAATTTTTTTTCCAATTGAGAAACATACTTCATGACATCTCTTATAGCATCTTCATACTTGGAACCGAATTTTGCTCTAATGTCTGCAATTTCCAATTCAACCGCTGAACGAATGTCTTTGGCTTTAAGGTACTCTAACTGCAGTAGAATATAATCATTCTTCAACATAGACTTATTTCCATATGATTCTGTTACCAAATGATCTTTTTTTTCCATCCTGATGCAGGGACCTTCCCATTCTTTCAAAATTCCGGTTAAATTAAGTAATTTCACTGGGATTAAGTGGTGCACATCATGTATTTTGCCATCAGAAAAATGCTTCACAGCTTCATAGCTTCCTCCTAGTATTTCTTTGTTTCCAAAGACATCATCATCTGTATGATAAACATAGGAAGTTCCGTCTTTTCTGTGCCCTGTATAAAACGCATCTTCAGTTAAATCTATTTTTCTAAATGTGATATGGACTGGATATCTAGTGTACAAATTAAAGTAATTCTCCAGCATTTGTTCCAATGTCATCGATGAATGTTTAAGCCCTATGAATGAATAAATCCAATCTGATATGGGCTGAGGACCTCCTCTTCTATGTAATTCAAAAAAGAAAACATCTTTATCAACAACTTCATGTTTTCTCAAATACCCCATTAGAAAAGAAAACTGAAGTGAAACTTCAACTACTGTAGCGTCAGTATAGGGGCTTATGTCATATTCGCGTAATGCTTTATCAATAGCGGCATATGAATATTCTTCAAGGATGTCTGGGCTAACAATTTTTCCGTTTTCCATAGAACCATGCAATTGATAATCAACATCTTGTTTAATCTTCCTGCTTAAATCCACAAAAAATTGGGCATAGTATTTCTCCATCTCTTCTTGGATGTCAGACTGGTTTAATTTTGAAAAAATAAGAGATTCCCCAGCATGATAAGCCTCATTAATTAGTGGTATCTCCATCGATTCCTCCATATAATTTTATTAATTTCCAAAATTTATGACCACGAACCTAATCATTATTACAGGATTTTTTCCACCAGCAATTCAAATCAGCCTCTCGTGTAGCATTTATATTATTAACACACTTAATCAGTTTTTTAAGAGTAAAAATATCAAACATCCAATTTTAATTCGAACATTGTGATAAGTATTTGTTTTTATATAACTGTTTATTGTTTTCTTAGAAAATATATTGACATTTATAAAATAGTCACCACCTAAACATTAGTAGCAGAACCCACATCATCTTCAAGACAAACAGGCATTAACTTCCAAAAGTTGCTAACATAAAACCAATTATTTTTGGCTGACATCAATCATGTTTTTCATACAAACAATCCAATTACTGAAAAAACCAATAAAGATACATCTCTTCCCATCTTCATTCATCGTCAATGGAGAAATAAAACATCTGGTATTAAATGCTGTTTATTTCGATTTGCTCCACAGGGCATATACCCCCGTTTGAATTAGCGTTTTTCTGCGTGGAGGCAAGCGCCCGAAGGTCGCGAACGCAGCTCGGGAAATTTTGCCTCCCCCCTGGGGCATCGAATTGTTTAAAATTTCTACAAATCACACCTCCTTTTAGTGATTTTGGTGACAGTACATGATAGTCAGGTGACAGTAAGGTGAAAGTTTTAAAATCACGCAAAGCCTTATGCCACATGGGTTTATCGAGGTGACAGTACATCGTGAATACTGTCACTAAACAATCACTTACTGTCACCTCTTTACGTTTAATCGGCCAGAAACTCAGTGCCGTCATAGCCGTAGGCCTTGTGGTAATGTTCCTTGACTTCATCCTTCAGCGTAATTGAGCGGTAAAAAGTACCACCTTTACCTCTGCTGACGGTCATTTCTGCGAAGCTGGTATTAAGATGCTCAGCAAGTGTGTTTCTGAACTCTCTGGCGGTCTTGTAGTACCCGTGATTGTTGTCAGCGCACCATGCCTTGTAGACGTCATACACTTTCCCGGTAGTACAATGATCGATAATCTTTCCGTCCTCACGCTCCTGCATGCACTCATGGTAAAAAGCGATGACGGTATTGTTCTCGTATCTGTACATCATTCTTGCGTGTATAACAGACTCCGGCTCGGTGTAGTTGTAGTCGTTGGCAATAACCATTTTCAGAGCCATTACAAACTTGTAGATGATTCCTTC
>DBWQ01000009.1:0-163173 GCA_002308995.1 Clostridiales bacterium UBA1234
ATTATTCAAACTTTTGTAGAAAAAGGAACACTAAATGGTAAAACTGTTATTCCGTTTTGCACATCAGGTAGCTCCGGTATTTCTGGAAGCGAAAGCACTTTAAAAGAATATAGTAGTATTAATTGGATATCTGGAAAAAGGCTAACCACCTCTAAGGAAGAAGTGGAAAATTGGGTATCTTCTCTAAAGTATTAAAGAAAGGCTAGGCGTAAAAAATGAGTTTAGTTGTGAATATCTATTATACAGGTAAAAATGGATCTGCTAAAAAGTTTGCTCATGAAATGGTAGCAAGTGGAATCGTGGATAGAGTAAGAGCGGAAGAGGGAAACGAAAGATATGAATATTTCTTTCCTATGGAGGATGAAGAAACAGTGATGCTAGTGGATCAATGGAAAAATGAAGAAGCATTAGACATGCATCACAAATCTGAGATGATGAAAGAAATAGCCGAGCTTAGAAATGAGTATGAGCTTAAAATGAGAGTGGAAAAATATACAGAATATGAAGAAAAAAATAGCACTCATGGGGGAGCTTTTGGTATGGGAGAACCAAATGTGAATTACGCTCAGTATTTTAAAGGAAATTCATACCTTAAAATGCTAGCGAAAACGGAGTCAGGAATTGGCTTTGCCAATGTTACTTTTGAACCAGGGTGCCGAAACAACTGGCACATTCACCATGCCCAAAAGGGTGGTGGCCAGGTATTAATTTGTGTAGAAGGAGAAGGATGGTATCAAGAAGAGAAAAAGGAAGCACGTAGCCTAAAAGCAGGAGATATCGTTGTGATTCCAGCTAATGTAAAGCATTGGCATGGGGCTAAAAAAGATACATGGTTTAGTCATATTGCGGTAGAAATTCCAGGGGAGGAAGCTTCTAACGAATGGTGTGAGCCAGTGACGGAGGAAGAGTATAATCAATTGGGGTAATGTTTAGGTACGTGGACATCCATTTTTAGTCTAAATAAAAGAGGAGGAAAAATTGATGAGTAAAAGTATGATTATTTATTTTTCAAGAGCAGATGAAAACTATTTTGGTGGTGCTATGAAATATATTGAAAAAGGAAACACCGAAGTAATTGCAGAATATATTCAAGGGCTAACAAACGCAGATATGTTTAAAGTAGAGCCATTAGAGCCTTATTCTGCTAATTATATGACATGCATTGAAGAAGCAAAAGTAAGAACCAAAACTCACAATGCACCAATAAAAAAAGAAGTGCCAGATATCACCCCTTATGAGGTAATTTATATTGGATCACCAGTATACTGGGGAGGCATGCCAGAAGAATTATTCACGGCACTAAAAGAGTTAGATTTTACAGGAAAAACAATTAAGCCTTTTGTCACCCACGAAGGTTCCGGGCTTTCTAGTATTCCAAGTCAGTTAAAAAGCATTTGTAAAGGAGCAACCATTGACGATGCCATTGCCATTACTGGATCAACAGTAACCAGCGCAAAAGGAAAAGTGGAAAGCTGGGTGAAATAGCGCAGCGCAGTGCACCCTTGTGCGCGTCCCCAAGTTCGCCTCCCAAGTACGGGAAAAATCCTTGCCAAAAAGCCTCTCCTATGATATAGTAAGCACGACAGGTTTTGCTTACGGAAGTAAGCAATTGCAAGTTTCTTGAAAATGCATTTAAGTGAGATAAAATAATCTCATTTACATGCAAATTTTAAAGGAGGGGAGCTTTAAATAATGTTAAGCAAATTATTAAAACAAACAACAAAGATAGGAATCATTGGGGTAATGGTTTCAATATTATTAGGAATGACAGTATATGGAGTGGAGGCACATACCCTTACATTATTATCTAACGAGCCAACTTGCCGAATCGAATACAATTTAACTAATTATGCTAGCGGAGATACGTTGGAATTTGCAGAAGGAACAGAAGTCAGATTGTATGCTAGAGCAGGTGAAGGGTTCTTATTTGATGAGGCATCATCGGAGGATGTTGAAATTGAGGAAACTGGCTCAATCGGCAGAAGATTTTTTATGCCAAATAAAGATGTAACGGTTTTATTTAATTTTGAGGAAGGTCCTGCTACCATTGTAGGAAGTTCCATTTATAGACAAGGCGAGGAAGCAACCGTTAAGTTTTATTCGAATAAAGCGGGCACCTATTATTTTTGCGTAACGGATAGTAGTGTTGTTCCTTCCAAAAGTGATATTAAGGCAGGAACGATTGATGGAATTGGTGGGTATGATGGTGCTACTGTAGGAACCAATACCATTTCTCTTGATGGATTATCTACTGGTATGCAATATGTGTATATTTTTGTGGATAATGGTAATGACAGTAACTTGATTATCATGGAGATGCCTTATGATATCTATTATCTTGAAAATTTTGAAGCATATCCAATTGATTCCTATATTAGTAGTGGAGCTCTTTCACCAATGAGTCAGATTCATGATGGTACAGGAAGCGCAAATCAAAAAGTAGTCGCAAGTATTACAGATGGCAAAATGTTAAGCCTAAGTAGTAGTGGCAGTTGGGCATCTGACCAGATTATCAAATGGGATAGTATGGTGCCAACAACAGGAGTATATGTTTTTGAAGGAGATGTGAGCACCACTTATTCTTCTGATGAAATAGGTTCTTGGCTTGCAAGATTTACCATGACGAATGGAAATTATGGAAGCCCTAATAGAGAAATGGGTGTTCATTTCAAAGATACGGTTATTCGTGAAGCTACAAAAGAAGAGATTGCACTAAAAGATAGCTTTACAAAGAATACGTGGTATCATATTAAAATTGAAGCTTTCCCAGAAAATAATATGGTTTTTGTATACATTAATGGAGAAAAATTTGGCCCATTTGAGATTCCTTCTGGAATTGATAGAATGGCAATTACAGCTGGGCATGGCTATACAGCATATTATGATAATTTAGTTTATTATGCAGACCCATCTTTAGAAGTACCAATTATGAGAAAATTGGTTGTAAATAACGGAACATCAGATGCAGATACAGTGGTAGAAGAAGATACTACCGTTACCATTACAGCAGATGAGCCTCCTGCTGGTTTAGTATTTTATCGTTGGAACGTTATTAGTGGTGACATTGCATTAGAGGATGCAAATTCTGCAGAAACCACGTTTACGATGGGAACAGAAAATGTGGAAGTAACAGCAGAATATAAAGCTGTTATTATTGGGCAACTTGTTTATGAGCTTTCTGATACTTATGGTGATGGCTGGAATGGAAATGAAATTAGAATTATCGATACATCAGGTGATAGAGTTGTGGAAACATTGACAATAGAGAGTGGATCTTCAAACAATGGAATCACAGAAAATCTTGAGATGGGGCATGTATATCATTTGTATTGGAATCATGGAAGTTACCCAGGTGAGGCAAATTTTAAGCTAAAGAGTGAAAGTGGCAATATTTTATTTGAAGGATATGGTAATGTCAACCTAACAGAAAGTGGTATTTTCCTTGTGGTTGAAGTAGGAGAAACCGGCGACATAGAAGAAGAAACCTATACCGCTAAAATTGCTGCTGTGGATATTGCAGATGGCGAAGAGATTGAAGGAGCAACTTTACAATTATTAGATAGTGAAAACAATGTAATTAAGGAATGGGTTTCAACATTTGATGCAGAAGAAATTACTGGCTTAAGTGGTGATGCAGAATATACCCTTAAAGTAACAGTCGCTCCAGATGGCTACACCATTCCAACAGAAATTACGGTTGCCATTGACGATGCTGGAACGATTACTTCTACAGGAAGCATCAGAATTGATGGAGATGATAAGATTTTACTTGTTGAATTTGCCATGACACATGTGGAAATCTTAACAGTCAATGCGTCAGACTTTTCAGCACTTTCAGGTGCTACTGTTCAGATGGTAGATTCAGAAGGAAATGTAGTAGATGAATGGTCATCTTCGAGTGACAATCATATCATTGAGGGATTTTTAACAGGAGAAGAGTACACGTTAAGAGTTACTGTGGTACCAAATGAGGAGGTTTATGAGATTCCTTCAGAAACTGTGTTTACGATGGCAACTGATGGAACCATTACTTATACAGGAGATAGCACAGATGCGGGAGTTCTTTATGTGAGCATTCCAGAAAAAAAAGTAACTACCTACACTGTAACATTGGATGCCAATGGTGGAACAGTGACACCAACTTCTAAAGAAGTTACCGAAAATGGCACCTATGGAGAATTACCAACACCTACCAACGAAAAAGACGTAACCTTCTTGGGTTGGTATCAACAAAAAATAGTGCATGATGACACAAGATGCTTTAATGATACAACGGTTCCTGGATGGGTAGTGAGAGCAACTCCTGCTGAAGATATGAATCATCATAATTCAGGGGTTCATTATTTTAAGCCAGGTGATTTATTAGTATTTGATATTACGATTGATGGATTAGAAAATGAAGTAGAAATTGATAGAGTTGATGTCAACGACGACTATCTAAGCGAAAGCGACTATGTCATTTCGGATGATAAACAAAATGTAAGAGGATATACTACGATTACAGAAGATCAATATGGCTATGTACTTGATTTTATCGATGTAGAAGTGACTGGCCAGGTAGACTATACCATTAATGAATTTGCTCTATATCATGGCCTAGTTACTGCTGAAAGTAGTATTACCAATAGCAATCATACGTTAATTGCTGCATGGAATACAGAAGCGTACGAAGCAGAAATTCAAACAGTAGATGAAATTAATGTTACATTAGAAATACCAAATGCAGGAACAGTAGTAACTGTAGAAGGTGAATATAGTAGCGAATATAAGTCTACGCAAGCGCCTAAACCTAGTGTAACTGTTCCAAGTAATGTAAATTATATCGTTGCGCAATATGACTATTTTGGAGATATTTCCGATGCAACATTTTGGTATGTAGATAGCGAAGCAACTGAGCTATTTAGTGGTGAAATGCTTGCAGGTGAAACATATTATGCAGATCTTTGGTTTGAGCCAAATGAAGGATATATCATTTCAGAAGATGTTACGATGATAGTAAATTCTGAAAATATACCTGCATCTACTGATGGAACAGGTGCATTCCGTGCCATTGTTCCAGTAACCATTCCAGAAGAAGAAAGCACCGTATTTACTGTTGCATTTAATTCCGATGGTGGAAGTGAAGTGGCAAGTCAAGAGGTTGCAAGCGGTGAAAAAGCGACCAAACCTAAGAATCCAACCAAGAAAGGCTATACCTTTAAAGAGTGGCAAAAAGATGGAGCAAAATTTGATTTCAAAACACCAATTACAGAAAATATGGAACTAAAAGCTATTTGGACAGTAAGAACTTCAACAGGTGGCGGTAGTAGTTCAACATCAAGTTACAAAATAACCACCAAGATAGAAAATGGAACCATTACCCCAGAAAACATCAGTGTAGAGAAAAATGAAGATCAAGAATTTACTTTTAAAGTAGATGACGGCTATGAAATTACAGATGTATTAGTAGATGGCAAATCAGTAGGAGTAGTTACCAGCTACAAGCTAGAAAAAGTAACAGAAAAACATACCATTGAAGTAAAAACAGCGAAAGTAGAAGCATTTAATAACGTGGATGATTGGGCAAAAGAAGAGATGGAAAAAGCAATCGAAATGGGATTAGTTCCAGAAACTTTTTCGAAAAAAGACGCCACTAAGCCAATCACTAGATTAGACTTTGCAGCAGTTGCAGTTAAACTTTATGAAGCACTTACAGGTAAAAAAGCAGAACCAGCAAAAGAAAACCCATTTACCGATACGGGTGATGAATATGTATTAAAAGCCTATGCACTTGGCATCACCAAAGGAACAAGCAAAACCACCTTTACACCAAAGACAGAAATCACGAGAGAACAAATGGCAACGATGTTAACAAGAGCCTTTGCAAAAGCAGGCATCAACACAGAAATTGACATCACCAATATCACAAGATTTGCAGATGATAGTGATTTAAGCGATTGGGGAAGACCATCGGTTTACTTTATGGAAAAAGAAGAAATTATTAAAGGAATTGGCAATAACTTATTTAATGGCTTAGGAAATGCTAAAGTAGAAGAAGCCATCGCCATTGTACTTAGAAGTGTAGAAGTATTTGCAAAATAGAATAAGAAAAGAAAGACTAGAGTTTGAATAAAAAAATTCTAGTCTTTTTTCATTGATTTTGATATAATTTCCATGTAGGAGGTGGTTGAAAAATGTCGAACTATCCAGATAGAATCTATAAAGGAAATAGCCTAATTGAAGATTTCGAAAACTACGTGGTAGTTGATATTGAAACTACCAGCCTAGACCACTTTCGAGATGATGAGATTTTAGAGATTAGTGCCATTCGCGTAAGAGATAAAAAAGAAGTAAAATATTTTTCCAAAATCATTAAAATTCGTGAAGAAGTGGGCTATTACACCACCCAGCTAACGGGCATTACCAATGAAATGGTAGAAAAAGAGGGAAAAGATTTAATCAAAGTTTTAAAGAGTTTTCATCGATTTGTGGGCAAAGATATCATTGTTGGCCACAATGTCAATTTTGATATTAATTATTTGTACGATAGCATGGAAGAAAATTTGGGTGAGTACTTAACCAACGATTTTGTGGATACGTTAAGGCTTTCACGAAGAATACTTCCTGAGATGAAACATCACAAACTAGATGATTTAATAGATTATTTTCATTTAAAAAGAAGAAACGAGCACCGCGCCTTAAATGATTGTGTATTAACGAATCAGGTGTTCTTAAAGCTATGTAAAATGATGAAAAAACGAGAAGGCAATGCTTTCGTTGCTCCTAGAAATAAGAGATTAGGTTAAAAAACGTTTCTTGGTCTATGCTATACCTAAGTAAAAAATGTGGAGGAATGATCAAATGTTAAATACTTTTGAAGTATATGTATTACTATTTTTTTCGTATGCTTTTATGGGATGGTGCCTAGAAGTTTTTGAAAAATTAAAACAATATCATCGATTTATCAACCGTGGATTCTTAATTGGACCGTATTGCCCGGTTTACGGGTGTGGAGCCATACTTATTACACTTCTTCTAGAAAAATATGTGGAAGATCCTTTTGCATTATTCGTATTTGCGATGCTCATCTGCTCCATTCTGGAGTATTTAACAAGCTACGTGATGGAGAAGGTGTTCCATGCGAGATGGTGGGATTACAGCACTAAACGATTCAACTTAAATGGCAGGGTGTGCCTAGATTTTGTATTCTTCTTTGGTCTTTTAGGAATTTTAATTATGTATGTTTTAAATCCGTTCTTTATAAGGATTTATCGTATGCTCCCAATGCCCGCCATCACAAGTATTTGTAGTATATTGATACTTTTATTTACAACAGATGGTGTTATTTCCTTAATCACGTTATTTCATTTTAGAAAAGATATTCAGCTATTTGATAAAGATAATACCGAAGAGATGTCTGCTATAGTATGGAACGAAGTAGTGGCTACGATGACATGGGGTGAAAGAAGACTTGCTAGAGCATTCCCCGGCTTAAGACTTATGAGAATTGCAATTAAGAAAAATATTAGAGAAGCCAAAAACGAGCTAAATCAAAAGCAAGAAAAAATCAAAAGACAAACCGAGCAGAAATTAATGGAACTTAAAGATGAGTACGATTACAGAATGAACGAAATACAAAAGATTGCGAACAAGAAAATTGATTTAATTAATTTGAAAAAGAAATAGGCGAACAAAGTATGCCTTTAAGTCCATACATCTTCCTTGAAATCTGTCTCTTAGTATGATAAAGTAAAGTCATACTAAGAGATTTATTTTGTGCCAAAAAGGTCCGTCCCCATTGGCATATTTTGGAGGCAGAAATGCTTATTTTAATGTTTTATATCACCTTAACAGGAGCAATCATAGCTGGAATTATCAATTCCATTTTTTGCAAGCTTCCGGTTGCTCAAGGGTTAAAAATACCAATGGATTTTGGTAAGAATTTTATCGACAAAAAGAGAATTTTTGGCGACAACAAAACGTGGAAAGGGTTTATAGGCTATCTTGTTTTTAATATTTTGCTTGCAATATTATTTGGCTGGATTTGGAAGATTACCAAGTTAGAGCATTTAAACTTTTTCTACTTAAACAACGAAAATACACTTGTTTATAATCTGCTAACAGGCTTTTTGCTTGGGCTTTTCTATGCACTATTTGAGCTTCCTAATAGCTTTTTAAAAAGAAGGCTAGGTATTGAGCCAGGCCAAACGACCAGCGGTTTTAAAAAGGGTTTCTTTATTATTCTAGACCAAGCAGATTCTGTATTTGGCTTAGCCTTTGTAGTGTGGCTTTTTTACCCGCTAGGAATCAAAAACTATATGTTGTTAGTATTGATAGGGTCAATCACCCATTTGTTGATTAATATGCTATTATACTTTTTGCACCTTAGAAAAAATATGTTTTAAAAGGACGAAAAAAAATGATAATTAGTTTAAAAACGGATCAAGTAACCGATCAAGTTGGAAATAAAGCAAAGAATTTAATAGAGATGAAAAACTACGGTTTCAACGTGCCAGATGGCTTTGTGATTGGTAGTAATACGTATAGCGAAGAAATAAAGCATGCTGGACTAGACAAAAAAATCGAAGGATGTTTAGCAAAGTTAAACAAGGAGAACACGCAAGAAATTAGCAAAGAAATTGTCTCTCTATTTGATTCTTTTGTATTTTCTGATGATACCCAAAATGAAATAAGCGAACGATTAAAAGATAACACGTTATATGCCGTAAGAAGTAGTGGCACCAAAGAAGATATGGCGGATTATTCTTTTGCTGGCCAGTATCAATCTTTTTTAAACACCCCTAAAGAAGAGGTTTTAAAGAAAGTAATTGAGTGCTACCAATCCGCATTTTCTGAAGTGGTGCTTAGCTATTTTTTAAATCATCATATTTCTACCGATTTTTTAAAGATGAGTGTTATTGTGCAAGAAATGGTGCCGAGCGAATATAGTGGTATTTGCTTTACCATCGATCCCGTTTCTGGGAACGATAAAACGATGATTATAGAAGTGGGCGAAGGCTTGGGCGAGAATATTGTCAGTGGCAGAAACAAGCCTGAACAGTACTATTACAACTGGTATGAGAATACTTTTGAAATCACGGAGGGGAATCATTATTTAACCAAAAAAATGCTTCAAAAAATAGCCTTAGAATTTAGCAAAATTATGCAGTTCTTTGGCTATCCATGCGATATTGAATTTGCCATTGTGAAGGATGAACTCTATATTTTGCAAGCGAGAAAAATCACCAAAATTCAGTATAAAGCCTACCGAGATATTTGGACTACCGCTGATTTTAAGGATGGTGGCGTTTCGGCAAGTGTCTGCACGCCATATATGTGGAGCTTGTACGAATATATTTGGGAGTATTCTTTGAAAAAATATGTGATCGATTCAAAGCTTTTGAAAGAAAAAGAAGTGGATCGAAAATTGGGCGAAATGTTTTTTGCTCGTTGCTATTGGAATTTGTCAATGGTGAAAAAAGTGATGAGCAGGGTGGTTGGCTATAAAGAACGTGAATTCGATAGCGAATATGGCATCAAGATGAACTATGAAGGAGATGGCCAAGTTACCAAGCTTACCTTAAAATCGTTAAAAGATATTATTATCATGGCGATTGCACAAAAAAAGATATTAAAAACAAGAAATCAAAATGCTGAAAAGTATAAAACAGATTTATTAGAAAAATATGAAAACTACCGAAAAATGTACAACAATCACGCCATTAAAGATATCAAAAAAACGTGGTATGAATTAACACACGACGATTATATGCAAAGCGAATCGACATATTTTTGGCAAATTTTTATTAATACCGTACATCAGTCGCTTTATAAAGATGGATTATTAAAATATGTTTCGGAAAGTGACTATTTAACGCTTTTAGGAAGTATCGACGATATTTCGCATTTGCTACCATTTTATGAGATGTGGGATGCGAGTAGAAAAATTAGAAATGATGAAAACCTTTTAACATACTGGCAACAAAAAAGTTTAGAAGAAATCGTACAAGATATTTTGTTAGGGCAAGAAAGAGAAGACTTTACTGAGGTACGAAAGATTATCGAAAAATATGGCTATCATTCGGATAAAGAATTGGATGTTTCGTATCCGTGCTATTATGAAGATATTGCGCCAATCGTGACAAATCTAAAAGAAATGGTCTCGCTAGAGGATACTTTTAGTCCGTTAGAGGATAAGAAAAAAGGAAAAGAAGCATACGAAAAAATACTTAAGCAAATCGAAGAAACTGTGAGCCGTAAGAAGTATCAAAAAATTGAGAAAAAAGTGCTAAATATGCGTAAAATGCTTTGGTGGAGAGAAGAATTTCGAGATGTTTCCACTAGATTTTATTATTTAATTAGAGTGTATACGATCGAACTTGCCAAAGAATTGGTGAAAGAAAAACTAATCGAAAATGCAGAGGATATTTGGTTTATAAAAGTGGGCAATCTTTGGGATTATCTAGATGGCAAACTTACCAAGAAAGATATTAAAGAAATCCTTGCTAAAAACAAATTGTATTATCAGTCTTATCGTAATTATTTAAGTGAAAATGAAATTGGACAGGCGATTGAAGCGGTAGATGCTGAAATAGAAAATAAAAATCAAATCAAAGGCTTGGGTGCCAATAACGGAAAAATCACCGGCACGGCAAGGGTAATCGAAAGTTTTGATGAAATTAACAGGCTAGAAAAAGGAGATATTTTGGTAACCAAATTTACCGATACCGGTTGGACACCAAAGTTTGCCATTCTTTCTGGAATTGTAACAGAATATGGAGGAATTTTATGCCATGCAGCAATTGTATCGAGAGAATATGGCATTCCTGCTATTGTGAGTTGCCGTGATGTGATGACAAAAATAAAAGATGGCCAAACCATTACGATTGATGGCACCAGTGGCATCGTAACCTTAATAGAAGAATAGGAGAATGAAGATGTTTCAAAGAATACACGTTTATTTAAAAGAAAGATATCCCATCATTCCAAGGCTTATCTTGGGGCTTATCATCTTTTTAGAAATTCATTTTATTGTCTTATTAAATAATGGCGTAACTAAGTTTCAAATTGGCATTCAAGAATTTGTGGGAGCCTACACGGTTTTTGCTTTTTTGTTATGGCTTCGTTTGGCAGATGATTTAAAAGATTACGAAGTAGATAAAAAGCTATTTCCAGAGAGACCTTTGGCGTGCGGAAAGACCACGAAAAAAGATGTGATGGTGATTGGTATCTTTTTTGAATCAATAGCAGTTGCTCTTAATATTCTTTTTATGAATAATATTTTGTTCTTTGTCATTTTGTATGTTTACGGCTATTTAATGAGCAAGTGGTTCTTTCAAAAGAGCAAAATACAGCCAAGTTTACCACTGGCTTTAATTACTCATAATCCTGTGCAAATGATTGTCAATTTATATATTATTTCTTTTACTTGCATCAAATATTCAGTGCCGGCAATCTCGCTTACAACAGCAATGGCACTATTTACGCTGTATTTTCCAGCCTTAATTTGGGAAATATCTAGAAAGATTAAAGCACCAAAAGATGAAAATGATTATACCACTTACTCTAAATTATTTGGCTATCAAAAATCCACCAGATTTGTGCTCATTGTAACACTTGTTGATATTGTTACCAATATCATTTTGGTGTGGAACTTAAACAAAATCTCGGTAGTCATCTTACTAACCTTAGTAAGTTGGATGACGTATAAGTTTATAGAATTTATGAAAGATCCAGAGAAATTTATTTTAGTGGAAAAGGTAGAAAGATATACCTATCTACAAGAAAGCACCATGTTACTGACCATTGTGGCATATCTTTTAATAGGTAAAATTTAATGTTGGGTAGCAAATATGAAAATTTGGTAAAGTTAAAAGAAAATGGTTTTCAGGTTGCTGATTTTGAAATCATTCGCTTTGAGGATGCCCTAGAAAATCCAGAAAAAATAGGGGAGATTTTAAAAGAAAATCAAGGAAAAACTGTGCAAGAATTAAGCAATCTTTTGAAAAGCTTTTTAGAGGAAAATCTCAAAAAAGATTTTGCTCTTACTTTGTCGTTCGAAAAATATGCGGTGCGTTCTTCATGCAATATTGAAGATAGTGAAACTGATAGCTTTGCAGGGCAATTTGATACGTTTTTAAATGTTTCTAAGGAAAACTTAAATGAGAGTATTATGAAGTGCTTTCAGTCTCTATATCACGAAAATGTACTAACCTATGCTCAGCAGAAAAACATTGCTATCACCGATTTAAAAATGAACGTGATTGTGCAAAAGATGGTTCTATCGACCTATTCGGGTGTAATTTTTACAGCAAATCCGCAAGGCATTTTGAACGAAAGTGTGATTGTGGTAGGAGAAGGCCTAGGAGAAAATGTGGTAGCGGATAAAATTAAAACCACCAGTTACTACTACAATCTTACTGATAAAGTGTATTACTATGAAGGTGAGAAGGATTATTTAAGTAGGGAGCAAATTGAAGAATTAATTCAAATTTCGCAAGATGTTACTAACTTACTTGGTAAGTACTTAGATATTGAATTTGGCATTGAGAATAGCCAAGTATATCTCTTACAAGCAAGAACGATTACAACGATAGAGGATACAAATCCTCTTATTTTAGATAACAGTAATATAGTGGAAAGCTATCCAGGAATTAGCCTTCCTCTTACGATATCCTTTGTTCATTCTATTTATAGTGGCGTGTTTGAAGGCGTTAGTAGAAGAATTTTGAAAAACGAAAAAGAACTATCCAAACATACCGATGTATTTCTAAATATGGTGGGCTCTTCTAATGGAAGGCTTTACTACAAAATCAGCAATTGGTATACGCTGATTAAATTCTTGCCATTTAGCAAAAAAATTATTCCGGTATGGCAAGAAATGCTAGGGGTAAAAAACAAAAAATATGATCATGAAAAAGTTGAGATTTCTTTTTTCAATCGCATGATGACCTATATTTATTCTTTTTATGAACTAGCTAGCGTGCCGAAAAACATGGAAAAGTTGAATCAAAAATTTGTCACTATTTTTGATAATTTTTACGAAAAATTTAGTCCTGATTTAGACGAAAAGGAAGTTATCGAATTATACAATCAAGTAGAAAAAGAAGTGCTTTCGTGTTGGGATATCACGCTTCTTAATGATACTTATGCGTTTATTTATACCGGTCTTTTGAAAAAAAGATTAAAGAAAAAATATGACAACTATGAAGAAATGGCCAATCAATTAATTTCTGGGATTACCAATATTGAAAGTATGAAACCAATTCGAGAACTCATTACACTGGCGTATGAAAAAGATAATCATTCTCCAGAAGACTTTCAACATAAAGTGGAGGAATATATTCAGCAATATGGCGACAGAAATTTAGAAGAACTAAAACTAGAAAGCCCAACGTTTCGAACAAATCCTGAAATTTTGCTAAAGAAAATAGAGGAATACAGGGAAGACCTCAATAGACTTTCAGAAATCTATCAAAATATGAATGCAAGTGAAAAACAGTTTGATAGGAAACTCGATGCTACCACCAAAAGAATTTTAAAAAAGTGTATGCTTGGCATTAAAAATCGTGAGATTTCAAGGCTAAATCGAAGCCGTATTTTTGGTATGGTAAGAAGCATGATTTTAAGACTAGGCGAAATCTATCAAAGCCAAGGCTTGATTGAAAACCAAAAAGATATTTTTTATTTAACTATCGAAGAAATAAAGCAGATGGTGACGCAAAAAGAAAATAAAATGGAGATCATCCAAAAACGAAAAGAAGATTATAGGTTATACAAAAGCCTTCCTGCCTATACCAGAATTATTTTTATGGACAAAGAGTTTAACAAGCATCATACGAGTGTCAATACCAAATCGTTTTATCATCATACAAACGAATTAAGGGGAATTCCTTGTTCGAACGGAAAAGTAACAGGAGAGGCACTCTTAATTACGAATATCCATGAGATAGGGAGTGTAAAAGATAAAATTTTGGTAACGAAGATGACGGATCCTGGCTGGGTATTTTTGCTAGCCACTGCCAAAGGAATTATCTCTGAAAAAGGCTCGCTATTATCACATACCGCTATTATTTCAAGAGAGTTAAAAATTCCTTCTATCGTGGGGGTAAATCACGCACTATCTTCTATCCAAAATGGAGATATCATTGAAATGGATGGCTCTACGGGAGTCATCACCATCCTTCAAAAAAATAAATAGGAAGTGAAAAAATGAACTGTGTGCAGTTTGAAAACGAAGAAAAATATGTCAAGGATTTTATCAAGCTTTCTAAAAAAATCTATGGCAAAACTTGTTGTGAAGATGCCAAAGAAATCAAAAGCTTACTTCAAGGAACCCATCCACTTAGTAAGTATTTTAAGCTATATAAGTTTTTAATTTACGAAGAAAACGAAGTGGTTGGTAGATTTGCTATTACTATTTATCCAGAGGACGATACCGCCTATTTTGGATTTTTTGAATGCATCAATCAAAAAGAAGTGGCAAAGTGTATTTTTGATTCTGCTAGAAAATTTGCGAAAGAACATCACTTTCAAAAGCTGATAGGTCCTGTGAATGCGTCGTTTTGGCTAAAGTATCGCTTAAAAATTAATCTGTTCGAATTAGAACCTTATACGGGTGAGCCGTATAACAAGGAGTATTACTATCAAATGTTTTTAGATAATGGCTATCATGTGGCAGAGCATTACACCTCCAATCGTTACAAAAGCATCGACGAGAGTTATCAAAACGAACTATTTTCTAGTCGTTATCAGACTTTTATTGAGCAGGGATATCGCATTGAAAATTTGAATATGGATAATTTTGAAAATGAACTAAAAGAATTATATCGCTTGCTCAGTGAACTATATAGTGATTTTCCAATCTATAAGCCGGTTTCTCAAGAAGATTTTTCTCTGGTATTTCGTAGTTACAAAAAGATCATGAATCCCGAAATGACGAAGTTTGCCTATTTTAACAACAAGATGGTTGGCTTTTATGTGAGTGTGCCAAATTATCATGATTTGGTGGACAATGTGAACTTGCCGAAACTAATAAAAATATTGTCATTAAAAAAGAAGCCAAAAGAATACGTAATGCTGTATATGGGAGTTGATCAAAATCATAGAGGACTAGGAAAGGCGATTGTGTATAGCATTATGACAGAGCTTATCAAAAGCAAATTACCAAGCATTGGCGCACTTGCCAGAGATGGCAAAGTAACGCAAAACTATGCAGAAGAATTAATTGAGCAAAGATATGAATATGTATTGTTGGAGGAAAATTTAAATGATTAAGATGAATGAAATCATGAAAAATGCCTATGAAAAATGGGCTGAGAAAGAGTACATTTTTGAAAAAAAGAATGGTGCATATCAAGCAATTACGATGGGAGATTTTTTAAGGAAGGTCAATAGCATCGCGCACGAATTAATCAAAAGGGGGCTACAAGACAAAAGAATCATTGTTTTTGGACCAAATTCTACTCATTATATGATGACAGATTTGGCGGTGTTTTCGTATGTTGGTACGAGCGTGAATGTGAACTGTCAAACCGAAAAAGAGGAGTTAGTCAAAATCGTCAAAGCACTTCAAATTGATGCTATTATCTATGATGAAAGATTAAAAGCTGTTTTTGACCAAATGAAAGAAGAAGTAGGAGAGATACAGTACCTTGGAATGCAGTCTTTTATTGAAAGCTTAAGCACGGATGACGAGACATTCGATTTAGAGGGAAGAGACGAAAATCTATGTGCCAAAATCATTTATTCTAGCGGAACTACTTCCACCCCAAAAGGCATTATGCTTTCTATCAAAAATATTTTCTCTGGTTGGGAATCCCTTCAAAGAAGAACCCCTTTTACCGAAAAAGATGTAGTTTATTTATTCTTGCCACTTCATCATACATATGCCAATATCTATAATTTTATTTATTCGCTATTATCTGGCTTAAGTATTTATCTATGTAGTGGCATTGATAAGATTGAAGAAGAATTACTAGAAGTCAATCCAACCATATTTTGTGGTGTTCCGCTTATCTATAAAAGGATTTATGAGAACCATAAAGAGAATTTAAACACGGTATTTGGTACGAGAATTAAATATATGTATTGTGGAGGGACAAGATTTGATCCTGAGATTCGCAAAGCATATAAACTATGTGGCTTACCAATGTTTGAAGCCTATGCTTTAACAGAAACTGCCTCTTCGTTTAGCATTGAATATCCTAACAAAGATGATTATGAAAGTGCCGGAACGATTTTTGAAGATATTGATGTGAAGATTATCCATCAAGATGAAGAGGGAGTAGGAGAAATCATCGTTAAAGGCGATAATGTTTTTCTTGGCTATGCCAATAATGAAGAACTCACCAAAAGTGTCTTCACCGAAGATGGCTATTTCATCACGGGAGATTATGGCTATATCAAAGATAATAAGCTATATCTTGTGGGCAGAAGAACGGATATCATCATTGGAGATAATGGTGAAAATGTCTATGTGAAAGAAATCGAAAAAGCATTAAAAGAGTATTGCCAAGATGTTTTAAAAATACAAGCATCTTTGGTAGATGGTAAAATTCATTATAAAATCTTTATTCATAAAGATAGCCAAGCTAATATTGATGCGATTATTGAAGAATACAATAGCAAAGCAACGAAAAAAGACTGCGTTAAATTCTATGAAAAAGAATACACGGAGCAAATGAATTTGAAAGGTTAAACATGGACGTCCTCATGTCCATAGAAATAATATTTAGGAGGAAACCAATGGATAATCAAAGAGAAAAAGTAGTTGTTAAAACAAGTATTATTAGTATTATTGCCAATATTATCTTGGCAAGTTTTAAAGCTTTTGTGGGGTTACTTGCCCATTCCATCGCGATTGTTTCGGATGCGGTAAATAACTTAACGGATGCACTTTCGAGCATCATTACGATTGTAGGAACTAAGCTTGCTGGTAAGAAGCCAGATAAAAAGCATCCTTATGGTTATGGCAGAATTGAATATATGACATCACTCATTGTTTCGGGAATCGTGCTTTATGCAGGTATTACCGCACTAGTGGAGTCGGTGAAGAAAATCATTCATCCAGAGGAGGCAGATTACAGCACCGTCACGCTAATAATTATTGTAGCAGGTATTTTAGTAAAATTTGCTTTAGGCTTGTATGTGAAGAAAAAGGGCAAAGAAGTCAATTCTGATTCGCTTGTTGCCAGTGGTTCCGATGCCTTTAACGATGCAATTCTTTCGATTTCCGTTTTGGCATCTGCTATTATTTATTTACTATTCCATATTAGCCTAGAAGCTTTTGTGGGTGCGATTTTGGGCATCTTTATTATCAAAGCGGGCATAGAATTAATTAGAGAATCTGTCGATAATTTGCTTGGCGTGCGCATTGAAAGTGGCCTTGCAAAGCAAATTAAAAAGGAAGTCATGAAAGAAGAAAATGTGCAAGGTGCTTTTGATTTAACGCTTCACGATTACGGTCCAGACCAGTATTCTGGTTCCATCCATATCGAAGTGCCAGATACCCTAAACGTCGCACAAATTGATAAAATTTCAAGACGTATTACCAAAAATATTAAAGAAAAATTTGGTGTAACGTTACATACCGTTGGTGTGTATTCGGCCAATACTAAAGATCAAAAACTAAAAAAGGTGCTTTCCGAAATGCACGATATCGTCTTCAAACATGATGGTATTTTGCAAATGCACGGCTTTTATTTTGATGAGCAAGATAAAATGATTCGCTTTGATATTGTGATGGACTTCAAAGTACCAGATAGAGAAAAGGTTTGCCAAGAAATTTACGATGCAGTACAGAAAAAATATCCGGGTTACGATATTAGTATCAATATGGATATTGATATTAGCGATTAAGTTTAGAAAGGTAAATAAAGATATGGACGAAATGACGAATGATATCATGAAAGAAATTAAAAGCAGAAACATGGATTTGTCGGCGGAGTTCATTAAGGGATTATATCAAAAGCCTATTTTGAAAGATTTGTTTTTGGAGGTTACTTCTAGGTGCAATGCCAAATGCGAGCATTGTGGGAGTAACTGTGGCTATGATATTCCCGAAGATGAAATTTCGGCGGAGCTTATCAAAAAGGCCTTAAAAGAAGTGGCGGAAAAGTATTGCGCTAACGATATCTTATTAAACATTACTGGCGGAGAGCCTTTAATGAGAAAAGATTTGTTTGAGATGATGGAATATGCAGATCAACTAGGATTTAGATGGGGCATGACGTCCAATGGTATGCTAATTACGGATGAAATACTGGAAAAGATGAATCAAACGCATATGGAAACGATTTCGATTAGTTTAGATGGTTTAAGAGAAACGCATGAAAGCTTTAGAAAAGTGCCGGGTTCTTATGATATCATTATTAAGAACATTCAAAAACTTCAAAAAGTCCCAAGCATTAAGATTGTTCAAGTTACCACTGTTGCGAATAAGAAGAACTTACATGAGTTAGAAGCAATCTATCAGTTAATGAAGGATTTGCATGTGATTTCTTGGAGAGTGATTAATGTTGATCCGATAGGCAGAGCTAAAGGAAATTCAGATATTTTATTAAATCCAGAGGAATATCAGTATTTGTTCCAATTTATCAAGGAAAAAAGAGAAGAAGCAATCATGAATGTAGAGTATGGATGCTCTCACTATTTAGGATTAGACTTAGAAAAAGAACTAAGAGACAATTATTTCTTCTGTGGCACAGGGCTTTTTGTTGCTAGCATTCTAAGTAATGGTGATATTTTTGTATGCCCGAATGTGGAGAGGCGAAAAGAGTTTATCCAGGGAAATATCAAAGAAGATAACTTCGTAGACGTATGGGAAAACAGATTTCAATTTTTTAGAAATGAAAATAGAACTTCTTGTGATACTTGTAAAAAGTGTGATAGCTGGAAACACTGTTTGGGAGATTCTTTCCACACATGGAATTTTGACGAAGGTAGACCAAATTTTTGTATTAAAATGATTGATAAGGAGGATGTGTAACATGAAAGAAAAAGTGAAAGAATTGTTTGGACCAGACCCATATTTTGTGGAACTTGTATTGAGACATATAGAGGAGTATTACATTTTTTTCCCAGGTATGCCAAAAGAGGACTTTGAAAATCTCACCATGATAGATTTAGTAAGGATTGCTTCTGATAAAGAAATCAAAAACGAATTCTTAAAATGCTTATCGCAAAAAACGTTTGATTTGAAAGGCGCTATTGAGTTTAATGGTGTTAATGCTAAGTGGATTGCTGAGCACAGGGAAGGAGCAGAAACGGATCCTATCAGAATCTATGCCAGTTTTGTACCGATTAAAGAAAGAATGGAAAAGCGCAGGTATCAATTTGATCCAAACAGAGTATCCATCCAAAAGGTGTATGGAACACCACGAAGCATGGGAATGAATAATCTTCGTAAAGAGAATACTCCAGAGAAAAAGGAAGAAGAGCAAAAACAAATGATGGACGAAATAAAAAGTATCAAAGAAATGGAAACAAAGAAGAATTCAGAAGAAGTGAAGGAAAAAGTAAAAAAGATTGAAGAGGACCCAGCTTTTAAAGAAGAGATTATCAAGATGATTGTGGAACAAGATTTTAGAAACTGGGGAAGGGAGAAAGTAGAGTCATTTTTGACATCAAAACCTGGAGAGGAAGACTATTCTTCTTTATCGGATGACGAAATTCGCGAAAAAATGGTAGAAAGCTACAAAAAAATGCCTCCATATATGGGCTATTGCCATTCATATTGGGCAATAGAAAAAAGATTACTAAAGGAAAAGTATGATATTGACTGGTATACGCCACAAGAAGAAAATCCAAGAGCTCTCTTTGATTAAATGAAAAAGAAGGAAAGGAAGATACTATGTCGGCACTTATTATCTTATTAATAATACTCATTTTAATCATCGTAATTTTCGCTTACGTGAAAATAAAGCTATCCAAACTTTTTGAAGCTTGGTTTGGTAGTAGCAGTATTACCGAAGGACTAAAAATGATGAAACAGCAGCGTGAAGCTTTAGAAACTGAGCCAAAAACACCATACGGAATGGATAGCTTATTTATGCCTCAAATAGCAAGAGATTTTCCCAACATGAATGTAGAAGAAATGAAGAAGCTAGCTGAAGAGAAACTAATAGACTATTTGCACTCTCAAAAGGATAAAACCTATTCTGAGATTAACCTTCATAAAACAGTTATCAATCAATATTCTAAAAATAGTTCTACATGCAAATTAGTTTTTCAAACGGCACTAGGGTTTAAAGAGCACATAAAAGATGCCTCGCACTTCAAAGAAGTGCGCATGAACACAGAATTTATCTATATTTATGATAATTCTAAACTAAAAGCTGGCGAAGCCATTAGCCTAAACTGCCCTAATTGTGGAGCACCAATCAAAGGAATTGGCCATAAAACGTGTCCATATTGTCATACAGGGCTAATTGATTTGGCAACCAAAACGTGGAAATTTCAAAGAGTAAGCATGCTTTCATAGTACAAAGTAAGGTCATCACTGAAAAAGTATCGAGATAGAAAAGGAGAATATAAATGTATTTAAAAGAGTATCTAAAAAGGTATGAAAATCAAAAGGTAAAGCTATTGGTGGATATGGATGGCGTAATTGCTGATTATGATTTTGGTAAGCCAAAAGACTATGATAAAAAACGCCCACTTTATGATAGTATCAAAAAACTAGAAGAAATTTCTCATATGGAAAATGTGGAACTATTTATCTTTTCGATTACAAGGCTTACAGAAGGCTTTGAGCAAAAGCAAAACTGGCTAGATGAATATGCTCCTTTCATTCAAAAAGACCATCGCATTATTATTTCAAGAGAAGATAATAACATGGAAAAATCAGAACTATTAAAAGCAAATTATTTAAAAACATTCCCGAGAGATGAAAGTATTTTAATCATGATTGATGATGATCCAAGGGTGCTTAAGGCAATTCATGCAGTTTGTGAAGATGTGATATTGCTAAAGGATACCGTTTTGGTGGACTAGCATAGATGTTTAAAGGGTGTCCTTACAGCTAAATTGAAAACCGAGAATTGTCTCATTGAAACAATTCTCGGTTTTTTATGTCATAAACTTGTTATTCAAGTTCATGAAAGTAAACCAAATAGACGGGATAGCTGATGGTGATAGCTTCTTTTAAAGCTTCTTCCGTAATGTCAGATTTCTTTTTAGCTTTTACGATCGGACCTGGGGACGTCCATCAAAAGTTCAGTCATAAATCAGACATTATAAAAAAATTGCTTTTTTCAAAAAGCTAGTATAAAATGTTTTAAGAAAAAGATTTGGATTTTTAGTGAAAATTATGTTGTAAGACACCTCCTATTTATTGTGGTGTTCTATAGTTTAAGATTAATAGAGGAGGTTTTGGTATGAACAACTCAAAAAGGAACTCAATGCATTTTATGAAAAAAAGAATTGGAAGATTGTTTTTCGTTTTTTGTGTGATATTGGCTTTATCGACGATTACTTTTGCTGAATCTGATAGTATTTCTTCTATACCATCTGAAGAGGAAAAAAAGGATGCAAGAGAAGATTGGTGGATAGAGGCGTTTGCCTTTCAAATTGAGGAGCCTAAAGCTGGTGAAAAACCTAAAAAAGATGCGAAAGCTTTGCATGAAGGATATCATGTGACCAAAGTGGTGTGGACTCCCGCTGATAGCTTTTTTATTCCTGGCAAAGAATATAAGGTAGAAATATTTTTTGACTTGGAACAGAAGTATTATTTGTTAAACAGTATTCCAACTACTATCAATAATAAAGTTGCCATTCAGCAAGGGAGAAAAGATGGATTTCTTCAAGATGATTCATTATGTGCAGAATACACCTTCCCAGTATTAGAAGGAAAACTAAATAGCATGACGTGGTCAAAAGCATCTAACTGGGCTATGGAAGAATTAATCAGAGCAAATGATATGGAATTAATCCCAGAAATATTAAAGCAAGAAGATTTAACAACCGCCATTACTAGAAAGGAATTTGCTCACATAGCGGTTAGATTATGGGAATCAATCACAGGGAAAACAGCGTCTCCTGTGAAAAATACTCCTTTTACAGACTGTGATGATATTGAGGTTTTAAAAGCATATCGCCTTGAAATCACCAAAGGAACGTCTGATACCACCTTTTCACCTGATGCATTGATCACAAGAGAACAAGTTGCTACCATGATGACAAGAGCACTTCAAAAAGCAGGAATTAATACCTCAGTAAATAGGAACACGACAAACCTATTTGAAGATGATGAACAGCTTCATTCTTGGGGCAAGGAATCTGTTTACTTTATGGCAGAGATAGGAATCATCAAAGGAACAGGAGGTAACAATTTTGGAGCAAGTGGAAATGCCTCTAGAGAACAAGCTATCGTCATTAGTTTCAGAAGTGTTGAAAAATTCAAATTAAACTAGGGGATGTCTCATGAAATAAGTAAGGAGCAAAGGATAAGAAACAATGAAATAAACAGAAAAAGGCAGCCTATTTTAACCATATTATGGGTAAGAAGGGCTGTTTTTTCTATTTTATTAATATTTATATTGCGATATGGCTAATTTCCCAATAAACTAATACCAAAGGAGGAGAATGCGATGTCAATTTATGATTATTCAGTAAAAAATCGAAACGGAGAAGATGTTTCGATGGCAGATTTTAAAGGAAAGGTACTAATTGTGGTAAATACTGCAACAGGGTGTGGTTTTACACCTCAATACGAAGGGCTTGAAAAGCTATACAAAGAGTACCACGAAAAAGGGCTTGAAATCTTAGATTTTCCATGCAATCAATTTGGTAGCCAAGCACCTGGTACCGATGAAGAAATCCATCATTTTTGCACCCTAAAATATAACGCCACTTTTGATCAATTTTCTAAAATCGATGTCAATGGCGAAAACGCTCATCCACTTTATACCTGCTTAAAAGAAGCTGTGCAAGAAGATATTGTGGAAGGGTTAAAAAACAAAATGGCCATGGCTGCCATTGAAAAAATTAGCACCACAGCCAAAGAGCCAAAGGATATTAAGTGGAACTTCACCAAGTTTTTGGTAGATAGAGAAGGAAACGTGGTAGCACGTTATTCACCAACCTTTAAGCCAGAAGATATGGAAGAAGAGATTAAAAAATTGATTTAGGGTTCTCGTTTAAAGATATCCTTAAAATCTCATGATGAGAGGAGAATCATGATGAAAACAGAAGTAAGATATTATTCGAGAAGTGGTAATACCAAATTATTAGCAGAGGCAATTGTTATGCCAAAAACACGCCAAGTGAAGCTGATCTTAAAAAAGCAGAAGAATTTGCAAAATCGTTTGCAAGATAGGCAAGTGAGTGCACAAAAACTTCACAAGAATTTTTCAAGATGTTTCAAAAAGAAACATCTTTTTTTCACTTAGAAAAGGTATGATATCCTTGTACTTCAAAAAGAAAGGAGGAAAACGTCATTTAACACAAGAAAACAAGGAGGAAGAATAGTGATAGGAAAAATGGAGCACAAAGTGCTCCATTTTTTTAGGATTAGCATAATTGCAATAGTGATACTTCTTTGATATAATAGCCTCATATTTAGCCAAGGAAAAATAGGAGAAGAAACATGGAAACAATAAAAGAATTCTGGAAAAAGAACCATAGAAGCATTATTTTAGGAAGTTGTCTTTTTGTTTTAATCTTGCTCATCATAGTGGTAAAAACAAATGCGGTAGAGGCATTCGATAAAGCATGTTATGAAGCTATATCAAGTCATATTTCAGAAGGAAATACGAAACTAGTCAAATGCATTACCAATTTTGCTAATGCTTACTTTTTAATAGGATTATCACTTATTTTACTACTATGCATCAAAGACAAAATGATTGGAATGAGCATTTTTACCAATTTAGCATTATCATTTTTCACCAATTTTATCTTAAAACTTATCATGCACAGACCAAGACCAATGGAATATCAATTGGTGGAAGAGGGAGGATATAGCTTTCCTTCTGGTCATTCCATGGTTAGCATGGCGTTTTATGGATTTTTAATTTATTTGATTTTCAAAAACGTGCAAAACAAACATGTAAAACGCGTGTCAATTGCGTTGCTAAGCATACTGATTTTGTGCATAGGAACCACGAGAGTATATTTGGGAGTGCACTATGCCAGCGATGTGTTGGCAGGGTTTATGCTAGGAATTGCGTATTTAGTGGTATTTACTTGGGGTTGGAAGAAGGCGTTAAAATAGAAGTGGTGAAAGGAGGAATCAAAGATGGAATATCGATACACACCAAACGGAGTATGTTCACAGGAAATGATTTTTGAAATAGACGAAGATGACATCATTCAAGATTTTCAAGTCATTGGCGGGTGTAATGGTAATTTAAAAGGCATTAGTCACCTGTTAAAAGGCATGAAAGTAGAAGATGTCATTGCAAAACTATCTGGTATTTTATGTGGCAGAAGAGCTACTTCTTGCCCAGACCAAATTGCCAAAGCACTTACCAAATACCAAGAAAGTAAAGCAAAAATCAGTGAGTGAGAGATTTTGAAAACACCAAGAAAGGGTGAATATGATGAAACAAACACTTACCATACCAAGTAGAATCGATGATATCGAAATAGACATAGGTATTCCAGAAAACTGGGATGAGCAAAAGATGATGATTTTACATCATGGGTTTAATAGTGGAAAAAGTGGTGGAACATACACCACGATAGGGGATAAGCTTTTAGAAAAAGGCATTGCTTATGCCAAGTTTTCGCTTCCGTATCATGCAGAGCGAAGACATGATGACCACGATTTTACCTTGGCCAATTGCTTAGAAGATTGTAATCTAGTAGAAAAAGCCGTGCGCGAAACATTTCCTCAAACACAAATTGGCATCGTTGGAAGAAGCTTTGGAGGGTATTTAACACTTCTTCGATTAAAAGAAGCACATCAACCATATTTTAAAGTGTTGTTATTATCTCCCGCCATTTATATGGCAGAGGTGTTTAAAAATACACTAGCAGGTGATGCATTTGAAACATTTAAAGCACAAGGGTATGGAACTTTTCAAAACAAAGAAAATCCGATGATTATTCATTATGAACTGTATCAAGAATTAGAAAATAACTCTATTTCTACGTTAGGAATATATGAAGACGCGATGACGATTTTCCATGGTACACAAGATGATACCGTTCCTTATAGTGATAGCGAAGAGTTTGTAAAAAATAATCCTAATACCACCCTTATCCCACTAGAAAATGAAACGCATAGGTATTCAGAAGAGGGATTATTAAAACTTTGTGAAGATATGATTTGTTTCATCAAAAACTCATAAATTAAAAAAGGAGAATGACTATGAAAAAAATAATTTTTGGAATAGTGGCACTTACCAGCATACTTGCCCTTACAGGGTGTTTTCAAAAAGAAGCTGAGCCAACAGTAGCAAGAAATCCAGTAGAAATGAATGAAGTAGTTCCGTCAAATGAAGAAGAAACAAGCGAAACTGCTCTATCAGCAATTAGAGAAAAGTTAAAAGATGAAGTTTGGGTAAAAGAAAATTTGTATCTTCAAAAAACTTGTTTTGGCGAAGAGGTAGCAGATGATTCTCAAACAATCACCTTTAAAAAAGTTGGCAAAGATAAGGTGATTGTAGAAGCCTACGCATATGACGAAGCTTTTGGGATAGCTTGCACTCTTTTAACATATCAAGATGGTAAGGTAGTAACCTATGGAAATCCAAGCGTAGAAGAGCCTGCTCATCCTGGCCATATGGGATTTGGTGTTATTCCAGAAGATGAACTATTTGTGGCAGCCTATATGCATATGGGGTATTATGATGACACCATTTATCAAATAAAAGATCATACGATGGTACAACTAGCAGATTTTAGAGCAAATGAGAGTGATGAGCAAGGGATACTTTTAGAAAACGAAGAGGGAGAGCCAGTGGTAGAGTATACCATTACCAAAGGAGAAAAGGAAGAAAAAGGTACTACCACTTTTGATGAATTTGAACAAATGTATTTTGATTATTTAGGCGGAAAAGAAATAGAAGGAATTGATATTCCGCTAACGGATGAAAATGTGGAGGAGTATGTGAGGTAAAAAAATGAGAAAAGTAATACTGATGAAGCACTAAGACAAAAATTAATGGCATTTCGTAAGGCTAGATGCAAAGAGAAAAACATCCCTGCTTATTATATTTTTAAAAATGATGAATTGGAGAATCTTGTTAAGTTGAAACCTAAAACAATAGAAGAATTAAAAAAGTTGAAAATATTAGATGATGTTAAGATAAAATGTCATGGAGAAGAGATTATTAAAATGATTAATAGTAAAGAATAATGAAAGCCCGCAAGAACGTTTATGATTTGTTCAAATAACGCAAAATCATAGACGTTCTTATGGTTTCGTGATATAATCATGCCAAAGGAGGAATTATGATGAAAAAAGAATTAAAAATTGCGCCTGGTATTTTTCCAATGCCAGTGTTAATTATTGCAACATATAATGAGGATGGTACGGTAAATGTAATGAATGCAGCGTGGGGAATGGCTCAAGAAATGAATCAACTAAAACTTTGTTTATCGGAAACACATAAAACTTTTGAAAATTTAAAAAGAACCAAAGCTTGCACGGTAGCACTTGGCACCAAAGATTTAATGGTTGAATCAGATTATTTTGGCATTACTTCAGGAAATACGGTAAAAGATAAATTTGCCAAAACAAATTTACATGCTACTAAATCAAGTAAAGTTGAGGCACCTATCATTGAAGAATATCCAATTTGCATGGAGTGTAAGGTGCTTGGCTTTGAAGATGATGGTACTTTAGTAGAAGTAGTTGGTGTATCAGCAGAAGAACAATATGTGGGAGCTGATGGTGCTATTAATTTAACTGATATGGGAATTCTTTCATTTGATCCATATAACAACCAATACTATGTAGTTGGCGAAAAAGTGGGAAAAGCATTCGAAGAGGGAAGAAAACTATAGACTTTGAAGAATGGTAAGACTTGGGCAATCCCCAAGTCTTACTTTTTACCTTTTTTCTTTGAAACGTTCACAAAACGTCCACATTTTCTAGGTATACTAAGAATAGTACATGAGGTGACGTCCCTCGTGTTACGATAAAAGGAGGAGTTATGAAGAAAGTTTTTCGAAATGAATGGAAATACCTGCTTTCAAATCAACAACTGTCGGAGCTAAAAAGTAGGGTGTCACAAGTGCTAGAGCTTGACCCACACACCCCGCCAAATGGAAGCTATTTGATTCATTCCTTGTATTTTGATGACCACCAAAACACATCATTAAAAACAACCAATTCTGGTTTATCCAAGCGCTTTAAATGGCGTATTCGCTACTATGGTGATGATTTAAGCTATATGGTTTTGGAAAAGAAGGAAAAGCTAGAAGGCAGAGGCAATAAAAAATCGTGTCGCTTAACGATTGATGAGTATACGGCAATTACTTCTGGGAATGTTTTAAATATCGCGTACGATACGGAAAAGCCTCTGATAAAAGAACTTGCGGCAGATATGCTTATGCATCATTACCATCCACAAATCATCATAGATTACGAACGTATTGCTTATGTAGAGCCCATTACCAATGTGCGTATCACCTTTGATACCAAGATTTCTGCATCATACGAACTCGATAAATTCTTGGAGGGTGATTACTTAAAATTTTATGTAATGCCAAGTGGGATGAATTTATTAGAAGTTAAATTTGACGATATTTTGCCATCGCATATTAGGCATTTGGTGGAGTCATATGGCTACAAGCAAACGTCATTTTCCAAGTACATGTATGGAAGAAAAATTTTAAACAATTATATGAATATATAAAAACCAAGTTTTGTCAAATGTGGTATATGACAAGGAACCTAGAACTTTCAAACCGGAGGCGTGCTTAGTGCACGTTGAGGATTTGAAAAGTTCGTAGTGACGAAGTAAGATGCCATATTTCACAAAACTGATAGAAAGGAAAAAAGAAAAATGTCAAACTTTTTAGAAAATTTAATGAGTACCTATTCCAGTGAAAGTATTACTACCACTACAATTGTTACCATGCTTTTGATGGTAGGCTTTTTAGCAGTGTATGAATTTTTAGTATATCGTTTTGTATCGCACAGGTCATTTTACAACAAATCATTTAACATTACGGTGGCAGTTTTGCCATTCTTTATTGCAGCCATTATTCTATGCTTGCAATCGAATGTGGTTATCACGCTTGGTACGATTGGTGCGCTTGCTATCATTCGTTTTAGAACGGCTGTGAAGGATCCGGTGGATATGATGTATCTACTTTGGAGTGTGTTTATTGGTATTATTTGTGGATGCCAATTATACGAAGTAGGCATTTTAACCAGCATTGTAGTAACGCTTGTGCTTTTACTTCTTGAGAATGTAGCATTTGGCCGTAAGCCTTATGTGCTTATTTTACATAGCGAGAAAGATATCGAAGAAGAGCTTACTAAACTATTTGATGCGAAAAAGATTAGTTATCGATTCAAATCAAGAAACTTTACTTCTAAAGGCTTTGATTATGCCGTTGAGTTTACTTACAAAGATGTGAAAGAATTGAACCAAGAATTATCTAAAAACGAAAGGGTTAGCAAATATTCGATTATCGAATATGATGCTGATGATATTGTTTAATATGAATAGAAAAATAGTTTTAGGATTCATTATTTGTTTTACAGCGATGGGAATCTTCATGACGCTAAAGTTTAATCAGGCAACTGGGTTTAGTAAATTAAATATTTCTGAGGATACGTGGAATGAGATTATATCTAGCCGAAGCGAAAATGGTATCTCGTTTAGTAGCCTAAAATTCAACGATTATGATTTGGTCATTGATGATACCAATAGCAAATTATATTATTCGGTAGTGCAGAGTAGTCCAAATAAATTCACACCGCAGGTTAGCTTCTTGGCAAGTGCGGCTAATGCCAAAATGGCGATTTTAGAGGACGAAATCACGGAGGATAAAATTCAAAACAACCATGCATTCCAGGTGCTTTTGTATAACGAAGAGGCATATCATATTTATCGTTTATACTGCACGAGTTTTCCTATGTTAAACATTGTGTATAGCGAGCAGGATAAGACGGATAATTTTAATATTCCAATGAGCATGTATTTATTTAATAACCAAGATAATGGCATTAATCGAATTGCTCGTTCTGATGGGACTCTTAATATGGTGGAGATGGAAGATGGTACCACCAATTACAGATTTTCGCTTACGATGACTACCACTGGCAATAACGAAAGGGATAATGTGATTTCGCTTCTTAATATGAGGCAAAGTAATGAGTACTTTTTGAATGCCATTCATATGGGGGAAAACTTGGGTAATCGTCCCATGAATAGGCAAGAGGATAATCATCAAAGAGTAGAACTCTTTGTGAATCATGAATATATTGGCCTTTATTCAATAAGTTACAACCCAGATATTAGGATAAGGCCTAGAAATCGATAAGGAAGGTGAAAAAGATGGATAAGAAAAAAATAATCATTATGGCAGTAGTGCTGATTGCCATATTAATTGCATTAGTAGCAGGAACAGAAAGCTTTCGCAGTAGCACATCATCAGAAACTGTGCAAAATAATACAGGCACAACTAGCAAAAATGGAAGTACGGAAAGTACTACAATTAGTACTACAACAGTGGCAAATGCCAAAATCAATGCATCAGATATTTTTACAACAAGAGACTTAAAGCAAGAAGCAGATTTGACGGGTGCTACTAAGTATACAGTAAGCGATAACACGGATATTGAAATTAACAAAGAGGGTGTATATGTTATCTCTGGAAGTGCAAAAAATGCTACCATCAATGTCACGGCAGGTGAGGAAGATAAAGTGCAATTGGTACTAGATCATGTAACAATAGAAAACCAAGATAAGGAATGCATTCATGTAGAAACCGCAGACAAAGTATTTGTAACCACTAGTGCGCAAAGTAGTTTAACATACAAGACAACCGATGTTGAAAATGCAACTGGTGCCATTCTTTCAAGAAGTGATTTAATCTTAAATGGAACTAGCACGTTAACGATTAATTCTGAGAACAATGGTATTGTTGGAAAAGATGATGTCAAAATTACGGGTGGAACCTACAACATTACCACAAGCAAAAATGCGATTCGTGCGAATGATTCGATTGCAATAGCAGAGGGAACGTTAACCTTAAAAGCTGGCACAGATGGACTTCATGCCGAAAACAACGATGATGATACCAAAGGTTATATTTATGTAGGTAGTGGCACTATCAATATTAATGCAGCAGACGATGCGATTCATGCGGTATCAGTGGTACAAATCGATGGTGGAACAATTGATATCACGGCAGCAGAAGGCGTGGAAGGAACGTATATTCAAATCAATGATGGTACTATCTCGATGAAAGCAACCGATGATGGAATTAATGCAGCAAGAAAATCTACTGCGTATACGCCAACTGTTGAAATCAATGGTGGCAGTATTAAAATTGATATGGGGCAAGGAGATACTGATGGTATTGATTCCAATGGTGATATTATTGTTAATGGTGGAACCATTGAAGTAACAGGAAACTCCACATTTGATTATGACGGCAAAGCAGAAAAAAATGGTGGAACGATTATTATTAATGGAGTAGAAACGGATACCATTCCTAACCAGATGATGGGTGGTGGTATGCGTGGTGGTAGAGGCCAAATGTTTCAGCAAGGTGCTGATGGAACTACGATGCCAAATGATTTGGGAGGCGGTGAATTTCCCAGGGATATGAGTGGTGATTTTGGTGGCATGCGCGGAGGTAGAGGTTTTCGTCAAGAAAATATGGAAAACTTGAATGGAGAGTTTCCACCTGAGTTTAATGGACAAAAACCAATGAAAGGAAATAGACAGCAAACTACAGAACAAACAAGTGAGGAAAATGTCATTTAATCAGATAAAAAAAGACAAGAAGGGGTAACCTTTCTTGTCTTTTTTCTTGTAGTATGCACCCATTACTGGTATAATGAAATCGAAACAAAAAGGGGGAGTTTTTTATGAAAATGGCACAGAAAGTTGTTTTTCTACTTACACTTGTAATGGCTATTTCAGCATTTTCGGTTTGCTTGGCAGCGGATAAAGTGATTAGACAAATCAAAGTTACCGTTCCGCCTGTTACGATTGGTGGCGCGAGAATTGAATCAGGTGAGATTAAAATTTCAAATAGCGGTAAGCATGCAGGTTCTACGTGGGTAAACCGCTCAGAACACAGGTTTATGGTGGATACTGAAACGTATGAAGAGGGAGTAGAGTACGAGCTTAGATTATTTTTTGTTCCTGCAGATGGCTGTACTTTTGAAGATACGCCTAATGTCATTTTGAATGGAGAATCGGTTAAAGCAGAAAAGGTTGCAGAGCCAAATCAGTATAAGATTATTAAAGTGTTTACCCCTGTAGAGAAGGGTAGTGTAACACAAGAAGTAGAAGAGCCTGAAGAACAAGAGGAAGAAGAGGAAGAAGAACCAAAAGAAGCGCAAAGATTCTTAGAGTGGATGAAAATAAAGATTGAGGAACCTGTATCAGGGGAAGAATTACCTATCACGTACCAAATTAAAACCAATTTTGATGAGAAGTATATCACCTATCGATTTTGCAAGCAAGAAGGTACCGTTTGCAAATGGAGTCCAGAAACAAGATATGTTCTTAACGAGCAAGAGTATAAATTTGGGTTTCAATTTAATATCAAAGCCTATAAAGCAGAATTAGCAGAGGATTTTAAAACTAGCATCAATGGGGAAGAAGTAGACTGGGAACGACACCATGAGGATTTTGTTTCTTTCGGTACCGTAATTCCTGTCATTGGAAAAGTTTCTGAGGCAACTCCAACCCCTACTCCAACTCCAACACCTACCCCAACTCCAACCACAACAAAAGAAAACGTAGAAGAAACAACAGAGGCACCAAAGAAAGTTACTTGGACCAAAGCTTCTAAATGGGCAGTGGAGGAGCTAAACAAAGCAAACGAAAAAGAATTAATTCCATCTGTATTTGAGCAAGTTGATTTAACCACCAATATTACTAGAAGAGAATTTGCACATGTAGTGGTAAAACTATATGAAAATCTTTCTGGTAGGGAAGTGCCAACCAACACAGATAACCCATTTAGCGATACGGATGATGAAGAGGTGCTTAAGGCATACCAGTTGGAAATCACCAAAGGCGTATCGGAGCACAGCTTTTCACCAGATGCCAAAATAACTAGAGAGCAAATGGCAACCATGCTTGCAAGAACCTTAGAAAAAGCAGGAATTGATACGACGGTAGATTTAGCAAATGTAACCAAGTTTGCAGATGATGCCCAAATGCATGATTGGGGAAGAGAGGCTATTTACTACATGGCTAGCATTGATTTAATTAAGGGGGTAGGCAATAACAATTTTGGTGTTGTTGGCGATGCTTCGAAAGAGCAATCGATTGTCATTAGTGTAAGAAGTGCCAATCAGTTTGCTAAATAAAACAAAAAATCTCATGTGAGTTCACATGAGATTTTTTGCTTAAATAGCCTACTAAAAACGCGCACTTCAATTGACAGGAACCTTAAGAAAGAATATACTAAATACTATAGTAGGGGGTGCTGTATGGAAATTGATCAATTAAAAGAAAGTCAAGACCTTGCAAAGAAAGTCAGTGACTTTCTTACACAAAAACGGCTATAAGGAGGAAGTAGCATCACTCATCAAAATGATGTTTGCCACGATTGATCGAGCATATGATTCATCAGATTATCGAAAACTAAGTCGAAAAAACAAATTTGATTTTATCAATGAAACGCTAGAAGCATTGGGCTTATGCAGTGATATTAGCATTATACAAGATAACAATGCTTATTTAAATGTTAAGCATCATCGTGGTGTCACTTTAAAAGGAAGTAGAAACGTTTTTGTGAATGGAACGAAACCAATTGAAGTGCAGATTTCTACCCTTCTTCATGAGCTTCAACATCGTAAACAAAAAGGATTTAAAGTATTAAAAGAGCACATTGGAGGAGGCTTGCTTCAAAGAGCTATTACAGAAGGAAATGCTATTACGACTGAGTTTTTACCAGATAAAAATGAGGAAAGACAAAGTGAAATTAGGCTAGATAATGAGGGGAAAAAGAGCATTGTTCTTCCTAGTTTATCGGATAACGGATTAAACTATACCATCTATGTGAAATTAAGCTACCTTTTAGGAGAAGCATTTATGGATAAATGGCAAAATGATGCTTCTTATTCTGTGGATTATATAGAAAAAGCAAAAGAGTGTATCATTAAAAAGTATGGCGTAGAGAAAGGTAAAAAACTAGGAGATGATTTGTTTAAAGCTATCTCATCCGCACTGATTAATTATGAGTTTTTAACCAATCCTGATGGAACACGTGAAATGATGGGTAGCTATATTGGATATGCCTTGCAAACAAGGGATGTAAGCTATTGCTCAAATCCAGTAAAAGATAAGTTAAATGAAGAGATTCTTTATTTATCAATGCAAATGAAAAATGCAAAAGGATTAGGTTTAGATGAAAATGCAATATGGGAACGCATAGAAGAAGATAAAATGCTTGTGGAAGATATGAATCGTGCTAAAAATAACAGTACAGAAAGAACAAAGCATTTGGATGAAGGCTTACAAGTTGCCCAGTTAACACAGACAACAGATATCGTAGCATCAATCGAAAACTTAGAGAAAGTATTCGAGGAGTGTCTACGAAGTGATATAGAACAAGCTTCAGCAGCTTCAGAGTTATCTAGAATACAAAACTTTATCGAGTTTTATCAAGGGATAAGTCCAAGACTTCGTGATGATACTACTCATCAAAGTAGCACTTATTTTGATTTTGACAAAGTGAAGGCGTTGCAAGCGGAAAAACAAGCATCCCTTCGTCAAAATGACACTCAGTCAGAGAAACAAGAAAAGTAATCTCTTATCTAAGGAGGAGAAAAAATGAAGTACACAAATGAAGAATTGATTAAGTTCATTGTTTTGGGAGAATATCAAGAGGAACGCTTAGAAGCAATGATTAAATATTATAATCAAATGATGGAAGAAGAACTTAGAAAAAAGATTGGGAAAGCGCTTCCGGAGCCTAGAAAAAATGCTCGTGGAATCCAAGAGCATTTCTATAGTTGGACTTTATTGAAAGAAGATTTAAAAAGCGCTTCTTTATCCTCTAAGATGGGAGTAGATGCTATTCGTGAGAAGGTAGCACAAGAAATTTATGCGGATATGACAACGAGAGGAAAATTAGAGAGCGTGTATCGTGCTTGTGGAGAAGAAAATAGAGGGCGTGTTGATGAATTCTTTGCAAGGTCTACTTCCTTAATTCCGGTTACAAGTTTAGAGTATTCTCCAGAAGAACAATTAGAACTGATGGTTCAGTCAGGAGAAGTATTTCATATGGCGGTAAGCGATACAGAATATACAGCTCCTCACCATGCCTATATTATTGATTTACCAGGTGGCGAGAAAGGAATTGCTACGGCAATTATACAACCGCATTACTATGAAGAAGAAAGCTTAGCTAAAAAAGGTGAATCGCAAAGATTTCGTATTTATAAAATGGATGGAACGGTTGTGGGAACGATTGCAGAACCAGAATTGGCAGATGAACCATCTGCTCAGCTTTCGATGGCGTGCGACGGAGAATGCGTTTATGTAGGCTCATATAATACCAATCATTCCTTTATCGCATGTTATGGACCAGATATGCAAAGAAGATGGAAAGTAGATTGTCATGGTAATTTGGTAGGGGGAGAGCAATCGCAAACAGATATTGTTCCAATGGGACAAGAGGATAGCAAGTCTATGAGCATTCAATCATTGACAACCAATGAACAGTATTTGATTGCTTTTGATATGGAAAACGGAAGAATTATGTATTTTGATAAGAAAACGGGTGTAAGAGTGCCAGAGAAAGACATAGATGTGAAGGAAAGATGGGGACATTCTCACCATGAATTAAGTGCCAGTGATGAAATGCTACTTGCTGCTACTCCAGGATTTGATTTGGGCTTTATGGGGCTTGGCAGTTTGGATAACATGCTAAAATTATTTGATAGTGAAGGAAAACTCGTATCGAAAAAGGGTATTCCAATTCAGCTAGGTTCTATCGAAGCTGTTGCTACCGATTTAGATACGGGAATGGGCTATTTAGCACTTGATAATCACATTATTATATTTTCTCGAGAGGGCTATGGTGGCTCTATCACGATGCCAGGGCGCGTATTTGGATTAAGTACATCCGATGGCAATTTGATGGTATGTAGCAAAGAGGAAGATAAGGGAGGACGAATTGATGTACTATCTCCAGAAGCAAGAGAAAGATTAACCTATCTTCCATCTAGAGAAGTATCTCATTTTGCTGAGCTTGCGGGTAGAACCAGAAGAGCTGAAGATTTGCTAATTGAATCGGAGGGACTTGCAAAACCAGTTCCAACTCCTGAACCAGGGGCTAAACCAAATAAAGGACAAACAGGAAGGGGAGATGAATAATGGCAAGTGGTAGATTAATGGTAGCAAAAAGAAGTGTCGTTAAAAGATTTTTTGCATGGCTTACAAAAGCTTTAGGATTAAAAAAGCAATATGCTGTTATTCAAATTGGCAACCCTTTAAATGAAAATACAGCAAATATTACCAATAGCACTAGTTTTTCTCAAACAAACGTAGGCAAAGAGCCAAATCAAATTCCTATGACAAGCGATAGAGATTATGAAAGAAAATTATTCGTTCTTTTAGACAAATACGAAAATGGAGAAGTAGTGATTTCTTCACTTGATACCAAAACAATAGAAGATTTAAGCAAAATTTACGAAAAAAGACTAACGTTTTTAAAAGGAGAACTTCAAACAAGAATTAAAAACGTTTAAAAAGGGGAGATTTTTGTGCAAGGAAGATGGAAACTTGTAGGCTTATTAGTAAGTGTAATGGCAATGCTATGCTTTAGTTCAACAGTGTTTGCAGCAAAAGAAATGTTCACAGCTAACCTAAAGATTTCAGAGGTAAAGCTAGCTGGTGGTGCGTATCCA
This sequence comes from Clostridiales bacterium UBA1234, assembly GCA_002308995.1. GTDB lineage: Bacteria > Bacillota > Clostridia > TANB77 > UBA1234 > UBA1234. The sequence goes on from DBWQ01000009.1 coordinate 35,990, forward strand.
GTAGAAGGAGAAAAGCCAAATTATTCATGGGCAGTTCATACCTTTGATGAAAAGAAATATTCCATGAAAAATTTTTATTGGAGATATACCAGTACTTATCAAGAAATGACATCAGACGAAACATTTGAGTCTGGGAGAAGCTATGAACTAGTTGCAACATTTGATCCAGTTGGTGAGTATTATTTTGATGATATTCAAAATATTACTGCTGGTTTTTATAATTTTGAAGAGGGATATACAACTACTATTAGAACAACTTCTACGGGAATTCAAGTGATTTATAAATTTCTAATGCCATATAATGTTACTTTTGATACGGATGGTGGAACTCAGATACCACCACAAAAAGTATCACATGGACAAGTTGCTATAAAACCTAGTAATCCTAAAAAAACAGGATATGTATTTAAAGGCTGGTATAAAGATCGTATGCATGCTAACTTTGTCAATATTGATAGAAATCCAATTTATCAAGATACAACTTACTATGCTTTTTTTGTGAATGAAGATACGCCGTATGCTGCCAAACTATATGATTTAGATTTAGGCACTTATGAAGTAGGATATAAGAAAATTGAAAAAACAGGTTTTAAAATTGAAAATACAGGCTCGAGACCTTTTGAGTATACAACCATTGAACTTTCTGGAAATGATATAGAGCATGTTGGAATGCTTAGAGTAGCATCAAAAGTATTAAGCTATGGAAATTCTTCTGATACTCTTCAGCAAGTGATTGTGACAGAAGGAATGCAACCTGGCACCTATCTTTATGCAGCAAAATTATTGGTATGCGATACATTGGATGGTACCTATCAAGAAGTAGATACCGCCATACTTAAGATAACGATTGTGGAGCCAAACAAACCTTCTGCTTTGTCTGCTAAAGTAGAAGATATTGATATGGGAGTTATTGAAGAAGGATATAGTAATCAAAATCATAAGATAGAGGTAGAAGTAGTTAACACGGGAACGGATGAGATTACTTCTCATAAGTTTGACTATGAAAGTGATTTCTTTAGTATTATTGGAACGGGTTTGAAGCATACCGTTCTATTAAGAAATAATCTAAAAGCTGGCAAGTACGAAGGAACAGCAACCCTTAAGATTAAGGGAAATGGCGATATATTTTATGAGGCAGATACTTTTAAAATCACTTTGGAAATCAAGGAAAAAGAACCAATTGAAACAACACCAACTGAAGCAACACCACTTGAGCAACCACAAGTAATTTTGGCAGAAGAACCAACCGAAACGTCAGATGATGATTCAGCCATAATTCCTACCAATCAACCAATTATAGCACCAGCAGAACAGCCTACACAAAAGGATTGGTCAAAAGCTTCTAATTGGGCTATAGAAGAATTAGAGAAGGCAAGCGAGCAGAATTTAATTCCATGGATTTTTGAAAATGCCGATTTGACTCTAGAAATTACTAGAAGAGAGTTTGCTTATGTTGCCGTAAAGTTGTATGAGAAAATCACGAATGAAAAATTAGTGGAAGCCAAAGATAATCCATTTACCGATACGACGGATATTGAGGTATTAAAGGCATATGGTATTGGCATTACCAATGGAACTTCAGATACTACTTTTAGTCCAGATAAACTAATTACCCGTGAGCAAATGGCAACAATGATGGCAAGAACACTAAATAAAGCAGGTATCGACATTACCATTAATCTAGAAAACGTAAGTAAATATGCCGATGATGATAAAATGCACGAGTGGAGTAGAGAAGCCATCTACTACATGTCAAGCATTGAAATCATCAAAGGAGTAGGCAATAACCAATTTGGTGTTGCTGGAAATGCAACGAGGGAGCAAGCGTTATTAATGAGTGTAAGAAGTGCCAAAAAGTTTGAAAAATAAAGTCTTAGATTTGTGGAAAAGTCCTTTTTGAAGGGAGTTTTCAAAATTGACAAATATGGCTAGTCTTTCTTATTAGAATGACTAGCCTATTATTTTGCTTGCAATATAAGTAATACTTATATTGAATATAAGCAATAATGATTTTACAAATACAACATAAGGTGTTATTATTGAAACCATCAAGAGAAATTGCGTAACTCTACCAGTTCTGATGTGGATGGCCACCACGGGCAGACAAAGATAATTTTTGGTAGGGGGACGCCCTTACTAGAAGTTTTCTTATTAGAGGGCGTTTATTTTTCTTGTAGTACACAAATGGGCTGAAAACGGTTCCTTTGTATTTGGCGCTCCAAATGGAGCGTGCCCGAACGGGCAACGAATATAGAGGAAATACGCTCAGGAAAGCTTTCCATAAAAGGTGGAAAGGAACACTACCACTGGTGTTTTCGTCTTAGGACGACAGTCGTTTCTTAACCTTTGCGCAAAGGTTAAGCGATGACACAGTATAAGAGCTAATCTTATTTAGTCAAACTATTGGCTAGATGAGTTTAGCTGCGCACTAAGACTTGTGCGTTGCCCTCGAGGCACAGTGTACTTGCCGGAAAAATAGGACCTACAAGGTCCACAATATATAGTCAGTCGTCCAAAGGAAGAGAGATTTCCAAAGGGAGGAACTATGGGGTACAGTAGAATTATGGGATACAATAGAAGTGAAATTCCCTACGACAACCGGTTTGGCTTTGCCAAGTATGCCACCGCATACTGGCGGTTCGATGAAAATCGGGTCGGCGAGCAGTTCATCTTCCATCTCAGAAATGGGATAAAGGTCTCTGTCATTCGGGCGACAGACTGGGACTACACCAGTGCGAATGAGGGCCTTTCGTGTGGCAGTTCTATAGGCTTTTTCGCTGGCCTTTACGAAGCACTTGTCTCGGACGAGGCTGACGAAACCTTGGAGCAGGAAGGATTTCTCAATCATAAGGAGGTTCAGCTGCTTCTCAGCCGCTGGAACTCCCATAACTAGGTCTTAAACAAAAAAACTCATGCAATCATGCATGAGTTTTTTTGTTATTTTTTATTGAATTTCTGCAACGGCTGCTTGCACTTCTTCCATAGAAGCACCGTTTACGTAGTCGATAGAGTGCGCATAAGCACCGTCATTCCAAATAGCAAGTTTAATGGAATCTGCATCGTCGCCTTTAACAGTTACGATGTTACCATTAGATTCAAATTCTCCCGTGTAAGCATAGGTGTTGTAATTTCCGCTGATATCTTCTTCTGTTCCAGCTTTTTCACGAATAGTAAGAATTTCTCCTTGATCATCTAAATAGGTGATTTGAATTAAAGTATCGTTAATTACACTTGCTTTTTGGCTATATCTTGCATAGATATCTGGCAAAGTGCATAGATGACCAACATGAATCACAGCATCTTCTACCGTATCAAATTCTACTACAGGGTTGGGAATGCCTACCGATGGTTCTTCTGTTTCAGAAGTAGTTGTTTCCATTTCTGTTGGTGTGGTTTCAGTAGGGACTTTATCTGAAGATGGTGTAGTTGTTTCTGATGATATTACATTTGGTACTTTTGTTTCTTCTTGTTTTCCACAAGCAGTAAGTGCAAAGCAAGCACTGACAGCAAGTACAGTAAATAATAACTTTTTCATTTTCATATCTCCTTTCAATATAGTGACTTGATTATATTACGAAAGAACGAATTTGTAAATATGATTGAAAAAAAGGCTTTCTGCATGATATAATCATGTTAGATTCAAAAAGTAGGTGAAAAATAGGTGAGTTTTAAATTGTTTTTGAAAGGAATGACAAAAATTTGGTTGGGATTTTTATGCATGGGAGCGATGCTTTTTGTCCCAGCAGGTACGCTTAAGTATTGGAATGCATGGCTATTATTAGGACTATTATTTCTTCCAATGTTGGTGGTTCGGCATTCTTTTGATGATTAAAAATCCAACGCTTTTAAAAAAGCGTTTAAATGCTAAAGAAACAGAGAAAGAACAAAAAGTAGTGATTTTATTAAGCGCAATCATGTTTATCGTAGGTTTTATAGTAGCTGGATTCAACTATCGCTATCAATGGACGTCCATGCCAACTATTGTGATAATCATCGCTTCTGTTTTATTTGTACTGTCTTATCTCATGTACATAGAAGTGATTCGCGAAAACCAATTTTTATCGCGTACCATCGAAGTACAAGAAAACCAAACAGTGATTGATACTGGGCTTTATGGTGTGATAAGACATCCGATGTATGCGGCAACGGTGGTACTGTTTTTATCCATGCCATTCATTTTGGGTTCATGGCTAGCTTTTTTTATCTTTTTAGTTTATCCTTTGATTATAGCAAAACGCATCAAAAATGAAGAAGAGGTATTAGAAAAGAATTTAGAGGGATACAAAGAATATCAGCAAAAAGTAAAATATAAGATGATTCCGCATGTATGGTAAAGAAAACAGTATAAAAAAACGAAGGGAGAAGAATAAGATGGATAACAAAGTAATTGCGTTTTTAGTATTGGTAGGGATTATTTTGATTTGCACGGTTGCGTTGCCACACGTGCCAAAAAACGAAAACGATAGTGAAAGTCTAGGCACGATTGAAGATAGCAATCATCAGGCTGATGAAACAGCAGAAAAGGAGAACATAGTAATGGAGAAGAATGAAATGACGATTCAAGTCAATAATCGTATTTTAAATGTAGAACTAGAAGATAATGCAGCAACCAAAGCACTCATGAAAAAGTTAGAAGATGGATATGTGGTTGTCAGCGCAAGTGAATATGGTGGTTTTGAAAAGGTAGGAATGCTAGGTTTCTCGCTTCCGCAAAGTGATGAACAAATGAATGTGAAAGCAGGAGATGTAGTGCTTTATCAAGGAAATCAGATTTCCATTTTTTATGCATCAAATTCTTGGAACTATACTAAGCTTGGAAAAATTACGAATTTAACTTCTGCAGAATTGCCAGTAGTATTAGGGGATGGCGATGTGATGTTAACGCTTTCAAAGAAATAAAGAGGGGGAGAATTAATGTCGTGAAAACAAAAGTAATTTTTGTAGTATTGGCAATTATCATTTTGATGGGTACTTTGGTAGGCTGCAATCATCGTTCAAAAGAAGAGGAATCTGTGAAACAAGTGAAAGTTGAAAAAATGACTACGCCAGTGGAAGGTACTTGGCAAGGTGAGGTAACTTTCCCAGATTGGAAAGGTTATGTGGATGATACGCTTGCCATGAATAGTATGTATAGTTTTGATGGAAGAAAAGGACAGGGAACCATTTATTTAACTGTGGAACCTGAAGTAGAAAGCTTTGATTTGTTTATCAATCATGTGAAGGTAGATACGAAGGACATGAATGATGGCACTTTTCAAATTGACATGAAAGCGCTTACAAAAACAGGAATGAATACGGTGCAAGTAAGCAATATTACTCCAACTAGTCTAGAAAAAGCAATTACATTAAAAGTACCTTATCCAACTGTTCAAGAAGGCACCTTAGAAGAAGTGGGGCTTAGCCAAAAGCCGTTGGAATTAATTAATAACATTATTACTACTGACGTTCAATATGGTTTCACAAGTGCACAACTTGCAGTGGTGAAAGACGGAAAGCTCGTGTATCAAAATGCATGGGGCAATGTAAATGCCTATACCAAAGAGGGGAAAAGAATAGAAAATGGCACGAAAGTAACCAATGATACGCTTTATGATTTAGCGTCTAACACCAAAATGTATGCAGTGGCTTATGGGATACAGTATTTGATGGATCAAGGAAAAATGAAACTAGAAGATACCATTGTAGATATTATGGGGAGTGAATTTGTGGATAACACCATAGAAATTAAGTATTCATCGTGGGGAGAAAAATATCCAGGACTTTCACAAATCAAAGAATGGAAATCTAAAATTACCGTCAAAGATGTGCTAATGCACCAAGCAGGTTTCCCAGATAGCGGACATTACCACAACCAAAAATTTGATGTGGTAAATCAAAAATTAGATGCTAGTATAGATAATTTGCTGTTTGTTGAAGATGCAACGAAAGAAAAAACACTAAGCGAAGGTATTTTTAAAACACCTCTGATTTATGAGCCAAGAACAAAAACGCTTTATTCCGATATAGATTATATGCTATTAGGTATGGTTATTGAAAAAATTACCCAAAAAGATTTAAACACCTTCTTAAAAGAAACTTATTGGGAGCCAATGGGCTTAACGCATATTACTTATAATCCACTTCAAAATGGCTTTGCCAAAGAAGACTGTGCAGCAACGGAGCTAAATGGCAACACGAGAGATGGTTTAGTGGATTTCCCACACATACGTAAAGATACTATTCAAGGAGAGGTACATGATGAAGAAGCGTATTACATGATGGAAGGCATTTCCGGCCATGCAGGACTATTTGCCAGTGCAACGGACCTTGCAAAACTTGCCTCTGTCATGCTAACAGGAGGCTATGGAAATCATAAATTCTTTAGCAAAAATATCCGTGATTTATTCATCGCTCCACAAAGTAGTAGTGCAATTAGTTACGGCATTGGTTGGTGGCGAGAAGCGGATGATAAACGTGTATGGTATTTTGGCACACAGGCACCAGAAAGTACGGTGGGGCATCAAGGCTGGACAGGTACACTAACAATGATAGATTTTGAAAACAACATGGTGGTGGTATACTTAACAAATGCAATTAACACACCAATTGCCGATACCTCTAGTATAGATACTGCCAATGATTTTAGTGGCAGATATTACACATCTTCTACCTTAGGCTTTGTACCACAAATCATCTATATGGGGCTTGATACTGACGAAAAAGAACTAGATAAAGCTCTAGCATCGCTGATAAAAGATATGGTAGCGGAGAAACAAAAACATGTAATAGGAAAAGAAAAGAATCGAGAAGTGCCATTCCCAGAAGAACACGCCATTAAGAAAGCAAAAAAGGCACTAGAAGATGTGAAAGAAAAATGGAACACATGGTGAGATTTAATCTTAAAGGAATATGAAGTAACCGGAGAATGTGAAGAGTAAAAAAAGGAGAGCATAGTAGCTCTCCTTTTTGTGCCTTTATCATTACCAACCAGTACCAAAAGCATCTAATGTATAGCCATTTTCACCAGTTCTGGCAATTCCAAGGTTGTATTTATTTCTAATCCATTGACCATCAATTTCGCCAGTAGCAGCGGTGAATTGATTTAAATCCTCTACTCCTTCTGCAATTCTTAAATCATAACTTGCTTCAAAAACAATGTCGCCTTCATTAATTTGATGATCTTTGATGGCTTCGTTGGCATCAATTTCTTCTTGTGTATATACTTTGATGTTGGTTGGAACCACTTCTTCTACAACACCTGGAAAATTATCTTTAAAGTGTTGCTCTAAAACAAGAACTACCATACCTTCATCGGTGTTGCCAACGCCCACCTGCTCTTCGGTTGTTTCAGTAGTTTCTTCAGTCACCTCTGCTTGTTCCTCTGGAGTTGTTTCTGGAGCTGTTTGTTCGGTTGTAGTTGTTTGTGTGTTTGTTTCTACAGGAGCTGGAGTAGGACCATTTACCTCTTTCTTACCACAAGCAGCAAGTGAAAAAACAGAAACAACAGCCAAAATACCAATTACAAATTTTTTCATATTTAAAACCTCCTCTTAATTTTAAACTGCACTCTTTAAACGATAGCACTTTTCCATCGATTTGTCAAAAAAATATTGAAAAAAACGCATAGTATCGATACAATAATGTTGAGATAGTTTAGAGTATTACAAATAGGTAGGAGGCATTGATATGCTAGAAAAAAGGTTAGAAGATGTATTATATCGATTTCAAGAAGAGACCAAAAAAAATTGCGTTTCCATGGAAATAGAAGAGGGAAAACCAGATATCGAAGATACCAAACTTGGTGGGTTACCATGTTTGCCGAGAAGAGAAAGCTATCCGCATGACCATTTGGGGAGAGAAATGCCACTATTAATTCAAATCAATTTTTCTCAATTCCATCTAGAAAATTACCCAGAAAAAGGATTACTACAAATCTACATGGGACGAGAACTTAATTATCCTACCGATTACAAAATCCGTTATTACGAGGACGTGCCACTTCTTCGTAATGATCAATTACAAGAAATCACAGAATTAGAATACTTTGTGGTACAAAGAGAATATAGACTTCGCTTATACGAAACACAAACCTATATGTCACTGGGAGACTACCGCTTTGAACAAACCTTTTCAGAAATATTTAATGACAGATATGGCACCAATATTAGTAGCATTTGGGATATAGATACTATTTTAAGAGACAAAAACGCTTCTGAAGAATTCTTAGCAGCACTCAAAATTCAACCAGGCTTAATAGGAGGTTATGCCGACTTTACCCAAGAAGATCCAAGAAATCAAATGCAAAATCCACCCAAAGAGTGCCTTGTTAAAATCGATAGCCAAATGGACGAGAAAAAAATACACATCGGAGACGCCGGCATCATCTCTGTCGTCATCTCAGAAGAGGACATCAAAAAGAGAAACTTTACCAAAGCAAAACTTGAGTGGGACTGCTTGTAAAGAGGCCAAGAGCGGCCGAGAGGGACGCTCGATTTTGGTCGCACCACCCTAACGCAACCCCTTCTCGCACAAGGACTTTCAAAACACGTTAGCGACCAAAAGGGACAGACGTTGTGAAACGCTTCTGCGAGAACTATTTGAAAATTGAAAAAACAAGAAAAAAGGGGATAAAAATGACTTCTATATTACTACTGTTGTCAGGTATTTTTTATGCGGTTCTTTGCATTTTTAGCATTGTAACTGGTATTATCTATATGACAGGAAAGAAAGAACTAAATCCGATAGAGTTATCTGATAGCTTTATGCAAAGGTTATCAGACGAAGAAAAGAAAAAAGCGTTTACCAAGAAAATGGGATTGGTTACGTTTATTGTGGGAGTAGCTCAAGGGATTACATCGTTTGCTATTTTGAAAGCAGGGACGAAGGCATTTTACGGAATTGCGTTAGGATTTACCATTTTTTCAATTGCTTCTGTTTCAGTAAAATTAAAAGGAAAGGTAAATGCATTTCCTATCATCAAATTTGTCTTTTATATGGCGATTTTAGTGATTCTTTTATTAGCACGAACGAGAGCGTTGTTCTTTTAAAATAGGAGAATGAAGGAGGTTTTTATGGGATTATTGGATGATTTAAAAAATTTGGGAAAAGATGTGTTGGATGGGCTTCAAACGATTTCAAAGGATGTGGCAGGAGAAGTATCTAAAATGGAGGAAAACAGACGTGCAGAAGTGGAAAAATCAAAAATTCTTCCAGAAAAATATGAGAGTTTTCCTCAATTTATGAAAACATATTCTAGCATGGAAGAGAAGAAGACTTTTCAGTATCAAAGATGTACGATGGATTTTTACGGCGTGACAGAACAAGAGATAAAAGACTATCGTAACCAAATTTGGGAAGCAGGGTACATACAAAGTACGAATGTGCGTTATGATAAAGATAATACGTACATTATTGTGGATTATCATGAAGCAAGTCAAAAGTTAAATTTAGTATTTCATATTAAAAAATAAAAGCGTCTTATTGATGAAGGGGTATAAAAATGAATTTGAGCTTTCAAAACTATATTGTGCAATTGATACATAGTTTGCCGCTTTGTATCATCTCTGTTTTGATGATTGCAGTGATTTTAGTAAATGGTTGGACGGATGCGCCCAATGCGATTGCTACATGCGTATCCACAAGAAGTATCAAGCCGAAAAAAGCCATTATGATGGCAGCGATTTGCAACTTCTTAGGGGTACTGGTCATGACGCTGTTAAGTGCCCATGTTGCCGAAACGCTATTTCGTATTGCCAATTTTGGCAATAACTCACAAAGTGCGTTGATTGCGCTTTGCTCAGGACTTTTTGCAATTGTGATTTGGGCTGTACTTGCTTGGCTGTTTGGAATTCCAACCAGCGAAAGTCATGCGTTAATTGCAGGAATCTCGGGGGCAGCAATTGCACTACAGCATGGCTTTTCTGGCATTAGCATAGCGGAGTGGAAAAAAGTATTATTTGGACTTGTTTTATCCGTTGTTTTGGGATTCGTTTTTGGATATATCATTACGAGAGTGATTCAAATGATATGTAGAAGAATGGATCGCAGGAGAACGCTTCCTGTGTTTAAAAAATTGCAAGTATTCAGTGGTGGCGCGATGGCATTCATGCATGGAGCACAGGATGGCCAAAAGTTTATGGGTATCTTTTTGTTGGGAGTAGCTCTTGCAGGTGGAAGCATGAGTGCAGGAAGTGTTGAAATTCCATTTTGGTTAATGCTTTTATGCTCAGTGGTAATGTCTCTTGGTACATCCATTGGAGGCTATAAAATCATCAAAACTGTGGGAATGAAAATGGTAAAACTAGAGCCGTATGAAGGAACTTCAGCCGATTTGGGAAGTGCACTATGTTTATTGTTTGCAACAATGTTTGGTATTCCTGTTAGTACCACACAAGTGAAAACAACGGCAATTATGGGAGTGGGAGCCTCTAAAAGGCTTTCTAATGTAAATTGGGACATTGTAAAAAATATGGGACTTGCATGGGTGATTACCTTCCCAGCATGTGGAATCTTAAGCTTCTTACTAACGAGTAGTTTTATGAAAATTTTTAGTATATAGGAGAGAAAAACGATGAAAAACGAAGGACTAAATTATTATGATGAATTTATCAAAAATGCAGAGATTGCGCTAGAAATGGCGAGAATTTTAAAGGAGTACACGGCTTCTTTTGATTATCAAAAGTCAATTGAAATTGAAGAAAAGGTGCATAAGCTAGAAAACGATGCGGATAAAAACTTACATCGCACCCTAAACTTTTTAATCAAAGATTTTTTGCCACCATTTGAACGAGAGGATATTGTGATGCTTGCTAACAAAATGGATGATACGATTGATGAAATTGACGAAATAGTGATTGATTTAGATATTTTAAATGTGACAACGCTTCGACAAGACTTTCCAGATTTTATTGAGCTAATCTATCAGACCAGTTTAAAGCTAAAAGATATGATGGATTCTTTTAAAACAGCTAAAAAATATGAGGATGTCAAATCTCTTATTGTGGATATTAATGCCATGGAGGAATCAGGGGATAGGTTATATGCGAGTGCCATTCGTAAATTATACCAGACAGAACAAAATGCCATTGAAATATCAAAGTGGCATACCATTTATAATAACTTAGAGTCTTGTGTAGACATGTGTGAGGATATAGCTAATTGCGTGGATGAGATTTTATTGAAGAATTCATAAAAAAATAGGAAACATGTTTTGCATGTTTCCTATTTTGAATTTTGTGCATAGTATTCATTTACTAGTGACCTATACCCACATTTTTTGAGCATGTCATAAGGAACTTTTTCATAATTTTTTTTGTTGTGTTTTCCGGTGACTAAATAGCGTTCTTGTTCTTGTAGGTATTGGTCGATGATTTTTAAACTCTCAGCAGTAGTGATCGTAGGGAAGAACCAGTACTTCCAAGAAAGCTCTTCTTTTTCAGCTTTCCCAAAAAACTTGCGATTATATTTACGATTCATGGCTTTTAAGGCAATCTCAGGAGTTGAGTTTTTCTTTAACATCCACCTTCTGATGCCACGAGCGCTTCTTCGAATTTTTCCTTTAATTTTTCGAAGAGAGTTTTTAGATAAATCAATGGTTTTCTCATGAAACGAAAAGCCTAAAAACTCCCATTCATCGGTAGGAGCAAAGAAATATTCTTTTTCGTGGTTTACCTTTAAGTGATATTTTTCTAAAAATTGCATCAGCATTTGCTGGTGCTTTTTTAATTCTTCTTCGTTATGACAAAACAAAATAATATCATCAGCATAGCGGGCGTATACTACAGGCTGATTCCAAAAGTATTCATCCATTTCTTTAATATAGTAATTGGCTAAAAATGCAGAAATAGGCGTACCTGCCATCACACCTTTTTGCTCCGTTAAAAGCTCACCATGATAGGTAGCGACATTACTTTGAAGCAAGGAAACAAATAGATTGAGGAGCTTCTGGTCAGTAATATCGTATTGTAAATGTGCGATGAGAATAGAGGTGTCAATACTATTAAAGTAGTTGGAAATATCCACTTTATAGCCATGCATTTTAGAAATATTTTTAATATTACTGATATTTCTAATTGCGGTTTTCACACTGCTATTTTTACGAAAAGAATAAAGATTTGGCGCAAATAAATAGTCGTAATCATAAAGCAAATAAGAAAGAAGCTTAAGAGCCATCATTTCGTTTTTAGAAAAGGTATAAACAGTGCGCTTTTTACCAGAATGTCCTTTAGAAATTAAGTGCTTTTGTGGAATAGAAAAAGAGTAGGTTTCATTGGCGATTTGCGCGCAAATATCCACATACTCTTTTTTTTGAATAAACTCCTCTAACTCTTTTTTTTCCTTTTGAGGAACAAAATCTTTCTCCATTTTGTAGGCTAAAAATTCATCCCATTTTTCTTTACTCGCAATATCCTCTAAAATCATACATCCTCCATAAAAAGGGGAAAGAACAAATTGAGAATCGATTTATCGATTACGACAAGATCATATATATTACAGCCACCTGCCAGACTATAACACGTAATATACGAAATCCCACTGCAGATGTTTCAAAAACATCTTTCCCCTTACGGCGATTATATCATATTCATCCTCACGGTCAAGAGCGACCAAGAGAGGCCGACCAAGAGGGACGCTCCTTTTTGGTCGCTAGCCAATTTTCAATTCCTTCTCTCAGAACACTTTCCGGTCCCTCTTTCCGACCAAAAGGGACAGACCTTCCAAACCTCTTGATGCTCTAGCTTTTTCTTGCTTGCTTTTTTAGAGTATTTTTGTTATACTTTCTTTGATTTTATTTTAAGGAGGTGTCGGTATGGGCTACATTAGTGATATTCGTAAGATGGTGGGACATGCACCGCTGATGTGCTGTGCTGCGGGTGCTCTCATTATGAATGATCAGGGTCAGGTGCTTTTGCAAAGAAGAAGCGATGATGGTCTCTGGGGGAATCCTGGTGGTTCGATGGATTTAGGTGAGTCGGCTGAGGAGACGCTAAAAAGGGAAATCTTTGAGGAAACGGGTCTTTCTATTACGCATTCGAAGTTTTTTAAACTGTATAGTGGTAAGGATGGTTATGTGAAATATCCTAATGGTGATGAAGTTTACTATGTGAATGTTATCTACATTGTGGATGGCTTCGAAGGCACAGTGAAGGTGAATGATGAGGAAAGTCTTGAACTTAAGTTTTTTGATATCGATGCAATTCCTGAAAAGAGGACGGATCTTTTGAGTTTAATTGTGAGGGATTTGAAAAAAGGGGAGTGACAAATGTCACTCCTTTTGATATAACATTAGTTGGAGGATGCGATTAACATGAAAGTGAAGATTTTTAATGAGGATAATTTGAAGGAAAGTGAAATTGATGAAAAGGTTACCAGAGTGAAGGTGTTTCTTGTGAATGAGCAAAAGCAGGTTTTGGTAGCTTATTCTGGTGGTGGTATTCAGCTAGTTGGTGGTCATGTGGAAGCTGGGGAAAAGATGACGGATACCATTAAAAGAGAGGTGTTAGAGGAAGCAGGCATTGATATTACCGACGAGATGATTACCAGCCCATTTTTTGAAATTATTTACTATACGAAAAATTACAAGAATTCCGAGAAAAATAGGCTTTCGAATATTTATTACTACAGGATTCTAACTGAAAAAACTCCTAATTTGGATAAAATGAATTTGACAGAAGATGAGAAAAAGAAAGGCTTTCAGTTGAATTGGCTTTCTTTAGATGAGTATGAAGATCATGTGAGAAAGTTTTTAGATAGTGATAAAGAGATTAGTAGAAATGTGGCAAACGAGATGCTTCTTGCTTTTGATGAGTATAATCAAGTGATGAAGGATGATAAGGAATCTTCATAATTTCTTGATTTTTTGTGAGATTATGATAAGATGAGTTTGAACTTATTTTTTGAAAGGAGAAAAGATATGGGAAAGAGACTGATTATTTTGGCGGTTGTTTTAGTGGTAATCATTGGTGGATTGATTGTTATTAAAAGTCATTCTTCTAAGAATCCATCAGAACCTGCCAAGGGAACTTCTTTAGAAGATAATTCTTCGACTTCTGAAGAAAACAAACCGAATGATATCAAGCAGGAGGAAGAATCGGGAGATATTATTAAAATTAACAAGATTGATGATTTTGCAAGCTCCAAACTTTTGGTAGAAAGCAAGAGTATTACAAGTAGTGAGTTGCCAAGTGATATTCGATATTTGGCAAGTGTATATACTAGGGAAAACATGAATTTAAGTAGTATTTCTGCTTATTATACCAAGAGCAATCAATCTGCTGATGCCTATGATATTCTTCATGATTATGTGCTTTTGTTCTTTGATGAGGTGAATGATGGAAGTGTTAAGATTAGTGCTTCGAAAGAGGGAAATCCTCTAAGAGATTATCATTTTAACTCTGCAAAGGAAATGTCAAAAATCAAAGGCGTCGATGTGCTGATTTCACAGTATGAGGATAAATACATTATTACTTTCTCTCAGGGAAGATTTCAATTTGATATTGAAACCAATGGCGTAGCAGAATTTGAGATGTTAACTTTAGTTGGAAATTCTATTAAATAAGAGGTTGAAAAAGCACTTCAAACAGCAGGAATTATTCCTATGTTTGAAGTGCTTTTTTATGGAGAAAAGATGATAGAAATAGTGGAAAATTCATCTGGTTTGTGGTATCCTTATAAAGTAAATACAGTATACTTGATGCAAGAGTAAGTAACGACAAGGAGTGAGGAATAATGATAAAATGCCCTAGTTGTGGCGGTGAAATGCAATATGACCCTAAAAATCAAAAAGTAAAATGTCAGTATTGTGGGAGTTTATTTGATACACAAGAACTAGAAAAGAATATGAAAGAATCTAAAGCGCAGGAGGATACGTACGAGGGAAAGCAATACCAGTGTACGGAGTGTGGAGCAACGCTATTAAATTTTGATGATACCGCCATTACTTTTTGTAGTTATTGTGGCTCGCAAGCAATGCTAGAAGATAAAATGATAACACAAAATAATCCAGATGTGGTTATCCCTTTTCAAAAGACAAAAGAAGAGTGCATTGAAGCGTACCGTCAAAAGGTTTCTCAGTTTGTTTTTGCACCTAGCTATATGAAATCGGATACGGTTGTCGATCGCTTTAGGGGAATTTATATGCCGTATGGTATTTATGATTTAAAGTATGAAGGAAGTGCTACTTCGATAGGTCAAAAATATTCTTGTCGCAGAGGGGATTATAATTATTATGATGATTATAGTATCGTTGCTGAAGACGTGAATACTTCCTATCATGGTGTTTCTTTTGATTTGGTTTCTAAGTTCTATGATAATTTTAGTACCTCCATTCCTTTTTTAATTAAGGATGCGGTTCCGTTTAATCCTGCTTATTTAGCAGGGTACTATGCGGATTGTTTAGATGTCAAAAAAGAAGTATATGATAACATGGCCAAAAGTATTGTTATGCCAGATTTACAAAAACGTTTTCAAAGCCACAAGGAGTATGCTAGATATGGCTGCACCGCCCCTAACATTATACTTAAAACAGAGCCTAAAGTTGGAATGTTTCCGGTTTATTTCTTGGCAATTCGTAATCAAAAAAATGATGCGATTCATTATGCAGTTGTGAATGGCCAAACAGGAAAGGTTGCCATTGAGATTCCAATCGATTTTAAAAAATACTTTTTGCTTTCCGTTATCATTGCGATGGTTATTTTTGTATTACTCAACATGAGTACAACACTAAAACCTACCACTGTTTTGGTCTTTTCTTTGGTGGCAAGTATCATTAGCTTTTTCTTTTCTAAAGCTCAGCTTCGTAGAATTAAAGAAAAAGTGGAGCATTCTACGGATATAGGGTATACCAGTGTGCATCGCAATGCGCCATTGAAAGGGGATAAACCTTCAGAAATGGGGATGAATGCAGCGTTGAAAGCAGCTGCTCAAGATAAAAAACAAAAGCAAAAGGAAGACAAAAAGCTTAGTCGTAAGTTTTTGTTTAAAGAAATCTTGGCAATCTTGATTTCGGCAATTGTTCTTTGTATGCATATGGTGGAAGATACATACTATTACGTAGCAGCGATTACAGCCCTTGTTTTAGTAGTGTTGTCTTTTAGCGATTTGGTAAAAGAACATAATTTGATGGTTTCTAATAAACTACCACAGTTTGAAAAACGTGGAGGTGATTTCAGTGGCTAAAAAAATACAGTTAATCGGTATGATTACAATCATTTTTGTATTCACATTTTCACAAGTCTTTGCAGCAGAGGTACAATTAGAAGAAACTCACATTGGTACTGAAACGTCAGTATTAACTAGCGAAGAAAGTGAAGTTTCTTTGCCTGCAAGTATAGAGACAAAAGAAGGAGAATACTTTGATAAAGAAACCAATCACACCTTGCTGATTTTAGATGATGCCAATTTGCTTTCTGATACAGAAAAAGACTTACTCATGAGCGATATGATGCCACTTCTTCGTTACGGTAATGTGGTATTCTTATCGGTTGATCAGAATGAATCAACGGCAGATGCCTTGGCTCGAAATACCTATCACGATAAGTTTCAATCAACAAGCGGTGTTTTGTTTTTGATTGATATGGACAATCGAGAAATCATTCTATTTTCAGATGGGGAAGTCGAAAAACAAGTGACGGCAGATAAAGAGGATAGTATCACTGATAATGCGTATCGTTATGCTTCTAATGGGGATTATTATACCTGTGCTTCTTCAGTTTTTCAACAAGTGGATAAGGTATTAAAAGGCCAAAAAATTAGCGAGCCGATGAAATATATTAGCAATGCACTCATTGCGTTAACACTTGGATTTTTCATCAGCTTTTTATTTGTTTGGAAACATTCAGATATTAAGAGGGCTTCTTCACAAGAGATTGTGAAAAATTGCGCTGTTGCCTTTAGCGTAGGTGCGATTACTGCTACTAAAATTGGGCAGCATAGGGTATATTCACCACCAAGTAGTAGTAGTTCGTCTGGCTACCATTCTAGCGGTGGTGGTGGTGGCTTCTCGGGAGGCCATTCTTCAGGTAGTAGTGGCGGACACCGCTTTTAATAAAAGGATAGAGAAGGGGAAGAAACGTGAAAAAAATAATCATGTTGCTTTTGGGATGCTTTATCATGAGTTCTCTTTGTCTTGCAAGTTCTGAAAGAACAAAGGTTAAGTATCTAAAAACATCTGATGGTGATACGATGAGGGCTGTGATAGACGGAGAAAATGTCCGCATCCGCTTTTTGGGAATTAATACGCCAGAAGTTTCTGGAGAAAATAAAGTAGAAGAACCATGGGGAAATGAAGCCCTAGCTTATACCCAAAAACGTTTAGATGAAGCTCAAAAGATTGAAATTGAATTTGATGATGTGGCAGATCATGAAGATCGTTTTGGAAGAAAACTTGCTTGGATTTGGGTGGATGATGAGCTTTTTGAAGTAGAACTATTAGAGCAAGGAATGGCCAAAACCTATATGCTTCAAAATGATTACAAATATGCCAAGGAGCTAAAAGAAGCAGAACAAAAGGCTAAAAAAGAAAAGCTTGGTGTATGGAGTGGAAAAACACCAGAGGAGTATATGGCCTCTAAGCAAGCGTCGACCATAGAAAACACCA
This sequence comes from Clostridiales bacterium UBA1234, assembly GCA_002308995.1. Taxonomy (GTDB): domain Bacteria; phylum Bacillota; class Clostridia; order TANB77; family UBA1234; genus UBA1234. The sequence goes on from DBWQ01000009.1 coordinate 53,565, forward strand.
GTGATAGTGCTAAGAAGATATCACAAGATACCTTAAAAGAACCAGAACTTGAATGGACTTACGAAGGTGATGAAGAGGGATTTTCTTGGGGAACAATTCTGGCTGCATTGTTGATCATTATTATCATTGTAATCGTTTCACAAAAAAAGTCGAAATATGGTCAAAAACAAGCCAAGAATAGGAAAAAATAATCTTGGAAAGTAGGGGGGAAAACCGTGAAACAGTACTTCATAACGATCGCTATTTTTCTACTGGTGATTGCTGTATGGAATTATAAAAATGCGTCAACGCACTCTTCTGGTGGGGCATCTTCTAGCAATGCAGAAACATCTACGACGAATAATGAAGTAGAGGAAAGTGCCTTTACTTTAGAGGTAAAAAAATCATTGAATCTAGATTACTTAAAATCATTTCATCTTCCTATTATCATAGATTTTGGTGCAGATTGGTGTCCTCCTTGTAGGCAAATGAAACCCAATTTTGAAAAGATATATAAAACTTATCAAAAGAAAGCGATTATTAAGTATACCGATACAGATAAAGCACCACAGGTGGCTAGGCAGTTTCCTACCCAATATATTCCGACACAAGTGTTTTTTAATAGCGATGGAACTCCTTATGCGCCACAAAATGCTAAGGAGAGAGGCTTAGAGTTTCATTATAATAGTAACAATGAACATATTTTAACGACGCATGTAGGAGCTCTTTCGTTTGAACAAATGGAGCAAATGTTAAAGGAGATGGGGATGAATGGATAGGATGCTACTAGATATGGCAACATCAATTTCTCATGTGCGGATGGCTTGCTCCTATCTTGTGTTTTTTAGCGGGAGTTCTCACTTCGCTTACTCCATGCTCGTTATCTACTGTTCCCTTGGTGATTGGTTTTGTTGGTGGATATGGGGAAAAGAGTGCCCAAAAAGCTTTTCGCATGTCAGTTTTATTTGCGATTGGAATGACCATCACATTTACTTTGTTAGGGTTAATGAGTTCTCTTTTAGGAGCATACTTGATAAGAGGACAGAGGTATTGGTTTTTATTCTTGGGAGCACTCATGATTTTGATGGCACTTCAAACATTTGAAGTAGTTACATTGATTAAGCCAACTTATTTACAGTCGAAAAATAAGAAAACAGGTTATTTAGGTGCTTTGATAGCGGGAGTTTTAGCGGGATTTTTCTCTTCGCCGTGTGCTACTCCTGTACTAGTGGTTATTTTAGCCATGGTCTCGAATAGTAGCGTTGGCTGGGGAACACTTTTACTATTTCTTTACGCAGTGGGAAATAGTATTTTGGTGATTTTGGTGGGGACATCGATGGGACTTGCTTCGAAAATTACCAAAAGCAAACAATATGGAAAATTGAGTACTTTCATTCAATATTTGTTGGGTACAGTGATTTTACTATTGGGACTTTATCTATTATATCTTGGATTTTAAATCAACTGGGTCCCTCATCACTATTTTGGTGGATGATTTACCAAAATAGTGATGAGGGGCTCTTTTTGTTCTTGTTTTCCATAATTTAGGAATCATATATAGCTTAAATGGAATTAATTGGATAGTTTTGCAGAAAACCTCTTAAATCGTTTTACATTTTACTATCTTTATGATATAGTGAAAATTGACGAAAAATAGTGAAAAAAGAATCTAATCTCCAAAGGAGGAAAATTCTGGAGAAAAGAATGAAATTCTTCCCGATGCAGGTGATTTAGATATTGCTGTGACACAAAAAGGCTTAGCAGGGTTAACACAGAATGATTCACTACAGTATAAAGAGAATGGTTGGTTCATCGTAAACAAATCAGTAGAAGACGTGCTTGACGAAAAAGAAAACAGCGAGATTGAAGAATGCGATGGCGTATTACTTCAAGGAATCAACAAGTACTACCAACATCTTTTAAAAAGCGAAAGAGAAAAAGATAAAGTAAGAATTCCTTTGGTAGAGGAATATATTAAAAACCACACAAATTAGTGTGAAGAGCTTGGAGTTGGTAATAATGAGTGTAGATGCAAATGGAGTAGAGGTAAGCAAAGTAAAACTTCCTAAGGGGGATTTTGAGGCGGAGCTTCAATTCCCAGATTGGAAAGGGTATGTAGATGATACGCTTGCCATGAATAATATGTATAGTTTTTTGGCATATCATAACCAAGGAACTTTATATGTCACCGTATCCAAAAAAGTGAAGAGTTTTGTGATGCTCATCAATCATCGCAAAATCAATACCAAAAAAATGCAAGATGGCACGTTTTTGGTGGATTTTTCAAGCATTGCTGTTGATGGCAAAAATGTGTTGCAGATTAATAGCATTGTTCCGAGTACCATCAAAAATGGAATTAAGATATCCATTCCTTATCCTACGGTAATTGAGGGAAGTATCAAAGAATCTGGAATCAATAAGGATGCTTTTGATACTATAAATGATATCATTATGCAAGATATTAACCATGGTTTTACTAGTAGCCAACTTGCCATTGTTAAAAATGGAGCTTTGGTTTATCAAAATGCATGGGGTAAGGTAAATACTTATCTTCCAGATGGTAGTATAAATCCGAAAGCTAAAAAAGTGACGAATGAAACAATGTACGATTTGGCGTCGGTTACCAAGATGTATTCGGTAATATATGCCGTTCAGTATTTGGTACAAAATGGCGTTTTAAGAATGGATGACAGAATTGCCGATTTGGTAGGCAAAGAATTCGTAGACAAGACCATCGAAATCATTTTTGATGGATATGATAAAATTCCATTAGAAAAAAACAAAGAGTGGAAGAAGAGGATTACTTTAAAAGATGTTTTGATGCATCGTGCTGGTTTCCCAAAGAGTGGACATTACCATATTGAATACTATGATGCCAAAAAACAACAACTAAGTAGCAAGATAAAAAATGTTTTGTATGTACCTTATGAGGGAAAAGAAACGAAAAAGAAAACTTTGGTAGAGGGAATTTGTAAAACACCTCTTATGTATAAACCAAGAAGTAAAACATTATATTCTGATATTGATTATCAACTACTTGGATTTATTATTGAAAAGGTGACGAAAAAAGATTTAAATACTTTCTTAAAGGAAACCTTCTGGGATCCACTTGGATTAGAACATATTACCTATTGTCCATTGGAACACGGCTTTACCAAAGAGGATTGTGCAGCAACAGAATTAAATGGCAACACGAGAGATGGGCAAATTCACTTTGAGCAAATTCGTACAGAAACGATACAAGGTGAAGTTCACGATGAAGAAGCGTATTATACAATGGGTGGTGTTGCAGGGCATGCAGGGCTATTTGCCAGTGCCACAGATCTTGCGATTCTTTCCTCTTTGATGCTAACAGGTGGCATCGAAACGCAAAAATTCTTTGACCAAAATATCATTGATTATTTTACTTCGCCTCAAACACCATCAGTGAGTGGATGGGGAATTGGTTGGTGGCGTGTTGGTAATAATGACCGTGTATGGTATTTTGGATCACATGCGCCAAGTAACGCCATCGGTCATGAAGGCTGGACAGGTACGCTAACGATGATTGATTTTGAAAATCAAATGGTGCTTGTTTATTTGACGAATAGAAAGAACACTTTATTGACAGATGCGCAAGATATTGAAAAAATTAGTCGCTTTAATGGGGATTGGTATACCTCGGCATCTCTTGGGTTTGTTCCTCAGCTTATTTATATGGGGCTTATGAAGTCATCAAAATCGAAAGAGGCGTTTGATTATTTGCTATATGACATGGCCTTCGAAAAGCAAAAATTAGTCCGTTCAGAGAAGAGAATTACACGAGAGCATCCAATTTATGGGGCATGGTACGCTCTACTAGAGGTATGTGCTAAACGTGCTAAAAAGAGTGCAACTATGAAAAAGCTAACAGCAGAACTTATTAAAGAGTTAGATAAAGAAAAGGATAAAGAAGAAATCAAAATCATCAAGAGCTTATAGACATTTGTTAAGAAATATGTTAATCTAAATGTATCAAAAAATATCAAAGGAGAGAATATTATGAAAAAACTATTGTATGGCGTTTTAGCATTAGTTACGGTTTTTGCACTTGCTGGTTGTAAAGGAAAGGAAACAAACGAACCAACACAAACTCCAGAAACTACGGTTACAGAAACGACAACTAGTGGCACAGAAACATCAGAAACACCAGAAACTTCTACGCAAGAGACAAAAACAAGCACAGAAGAAACGGGTAATGAAAATTACGAAGAACTAGTAGAACAATTGCCAGAAGAAGCTTTAAATAAAGCTAAAGAAAATGTAAAGGAGTTAGAAGTATCAGAAGAAGACAATAAAATTGTGTTTAAGCAAAGTGATATTATGACAGCAATTTATTATCATGATGGAGAAAAATTAACAGGGTATGAAGTATATATTGATTACGAATCTCCAGAATTGGCAGCAGCTGCCAAAGCTGAAGCAGAAGCGGATGTTGAGGCTGATCAAGCAGAATCAATTACAATAGAGGGGAATCGACTTCATGTTGTTTTCAAAGAGGAAGCTTATCAAGATACCTCTTTAGATGAAGTAAGACAATCTGTTCAATTATTACAAGCAATACAAGGTGCTGAATAGTGGTTCATTTAATGTAAGAAAAAACCTCAAAATGGTCTCATTTTGAGGTTTTTTTTGCGTGAAAAACATGTTTGAAGTGTTGAAAAATCAACATTATAAGTACAACTTATATAAAACATAAGAATAATAAATTTTACAAGAAAATCAAATTATGTTAATATCTGAGCCGTAGGGCAAAAAACAAGTACTTGAGATTAAGTTTAAGAGATTTTTTCTCAAGTATTTTTTGCGCCGATTTTTTAAGGATTAAAGGAGTAAAAAAATGAAAAAGAATGTATTTGGTTTAGAGGGATTAGAAGAATATGAGGACAAAAGTGCTACAGCAAAAATCAAAAGCTGCATGAAAGCAAATATTTCGGTATTCCTACATGGTAAACCTGGTACTGGAAAATCGCAAAGAGTAAAAGAATTAGATCCGGATTGTACCACCATAGAAATGAATTTAAGTCCGATTGAAGATTTTGCTGGAATGAACGTGGTGCTAAACGGCGAGATAAAAAAAGTAATGCCAGAGTGGCTTCGCTCACTCAAAGAAAAATGTGAAAAAGAGCCACACAAAAATCATATCTTATTTTTAGATGAATTTACAAATGCGCCAGAAAGTATTCAAAAACTTGCCTATTCCATTGTGCTGGATAGAAGAGTAGGAAACCAATGGAAACTTCCTCAAAATGTTAGAGTCATTGCTGCTGGAAATGAAGTGGAAGACTCTATTGTAGCAACAGAATTACTAGAACCTATGAAAGATAGAGTAGCACATATTACGGTAGAAGATGATTATTCTGAGTGGAGAGAGTGGGCATATTATCATAGAATTCATCCAGAAATTTTACGCTATCTAGATAAGAACCCTTCATTAAGATTTAGCTATTATGATGAATTAACAGGACTAAATAGGAAAATAACACCAAGAACTTGGGAAAGAGCTTCAAAGATGCTTTATCAAACGGGAAGCTTTGGTGACTTAATTAGCATTCTTCCTGCTAGTACAGTCTCTTCGATGGTAACGAATCATATGCTGGATGGTTTTCCTTATGAAGACATTAGTATATACACACCTGAAAGACATATGAAAGCGTGTATTGAGGCGGACATCCCTGTATTCTTACATGGAAAACCTGGGGAAGGAAAATCAAGTCGAGTAGAGGCATTAGACCCAAATGCACAAGTATTAGAAATAAACTTACTCCCTGTAGAAGACTTATCTGGAATGGTGGTATGTGACAATGGAACTTTAGAAAAGAAAAAGCCAATGTGGCTCACACGCTTAGAAGAAACATGTGCCAAAGAACCAAATAAAAACCATATTTTGTTTTTGGACGAACTCACCAATGCTATGCCGGTTGTGCAAGGTCTTGCTTATTCTTTGGTACTAGATAGAACGGTGGGAAATACGTGGAAACTACCTCAAAATGTGCGTATTGTGGCAGCGGGAAATAGTACAGAAGATTCGATTGCAGCTACCGAAATACCAGAACCGCTTGTGGACCGATTTGCTCACGTCAAAGTAGAAACAGATATTCATCAGTGGTTAGAGTGGGCTGCCAAAAATGATATCCATCCTGCTATTATGAGTTATTTAGCAGAAAATCATGAGATGGCATTTAAATGCCAAGAAAACGGAAAAATTGTGACAACGCCAAGAACATGGGAGAGAGCGTCAAATCAATTATGGTATTCTTACAATTTGGATACCCTTACGGGAATTATTGGTGAAAATTTTACCAATGACTTTTTAGAGTTTTGTTCGACAAGAGTCATGAGTAAAGAAGAAATCCTATCCAATAATGGAACTTTTGATATCCATCAAGTGGCACATCCTTTTGCATTAATCCCTAACTTATTATCTACAGAGGATTTTGAAGTAGAAAAGGTAAGAGATTTTTTGAGCGAAAACTTCCCACAGGTTGTGAACTTGTTTGAATCTTTATGGATCAATCGTTCCCCCGAAAAAGATGAAAGAAAGCATATTATTGAAAAATTAAGAAAAAAAGATAGATACGTAAGAAAAGATATAAGGCCAAGTAAAGCTTACACATTATTGGAAAATGGTGAAGAATATCAACTAAATGAAAACATGCAAGTCATCAACCCATATCGTTATCATAAAGGAATAGATTTTGAGGAGGAAGAAGAAATACTACCAAGCGAAGAAGAGGAAAACTATTTGGGAGAAGATATTGCAGAAGAATGGGACTATATGGTGGGGAAGCAAGGAAAAAATGCCATTATTCGACCTAACTTAACAGTGAAAAGTTTAAGAAAATCTCCAGGAAAATATGAGAAGAAAAAGAAAGCATATGACCTTATGAGCAGATAAAAGAAAGGATGAAAGAAAATGAAAAGTAAAGTAGAAATCATTGATCATTTAATTGAGCATTATACTTGTCCTATTTTGATTAGTAATGAAACATTTAAAGGATATCGAAATGCGGTGTATATTGATGCTAATTGTAGTGACGAAGAATTAAAGTGCTCTTACAAAGAAGGGGGAGAAAAAGTTCTTCCTAAATGGTATCAAGAATTACAACAGAAAAGTAAAAATCGTTATTGCTTGCTTGTCATCCAAAACTTAAATGAAGTGGAGGATAAAAAGCAATTACGCTTTAAAGAAATGATTAAATATGGACAAATCAATCGTATGAAATTGCCAGAAAACTGCATTATTTTTGTCACGCATTCTTATTTAAAAGAAAACAAGATGATGGATATGATGATGTGTTTAATGAATCGAGTAGATTAGGAGGGATAACATGATAAAGGTAGATATTCCAACGATGGAGGAAGTTGCAAGGTTTGGAAGAATTGAGGAAGTTAATCCTACAGAATTTGCCACCAAAAATGGACAAGATTTTATTAGAGGGTTTCTTGTTCGTCAGAAAAAGGATGGAAAAAAGAGACTTCTTGGATTTGAACCATGTAAAAATCGATTTGTTGCGTTTGATGAAAATTATGATTATGGTTTGAAACCTATTATTCGTTTAAATGAATGTGAAGAGGATGAAAAGAAAAAATTGCTGTATATCATTAATAATTGCAATTCTTATAGAGTTCCCATTACACTAGGCGCGATGAGAATGACATTTAAGAATGAAGTTTTGAAGCAAGAATACCACAATTTTTGTGAGAAACATTCATGGTATGGAAATGGTGTTTTGATAGGGAAGAAAAAAGAAGACCTTTTATCACTTTCTCATGATGCACTTGCAGATGATTACTTGAAAATGTGTTTGCTTCATAAGGCTATCATGAATAAGGAGTATTATAATTCAAATTGTATCCAATGGGACTATGATGCAAAACAGCAGATTCTTTTTTGTAAAGACACCGTGTTAGGAGTACCTTTGCAAAGAAAGCAAAATAAAAGGGGAGCTTTAACTTTTCCACATAATATTGAATTAGAAGGCTTACAGTCTATTATCAATCAGGCGGTTGAAAAGATTTCATTGTATCAACCAGAGCGTTATGACCAAAAAGACCTTGCATCTGCTTGTCACTTTGAAGTAAAGAAAAATCTTTCGGCAGAAGAAAAAATGGAGTATGCATTAGAGGCGGGTCTCCCAGTTTTTTTACATGGTAAACCAGGAGAGGGAAAATCAGCAAGAGCCAAAGCAATTGACCCAGACTACACTATGCTAGAGCTATGTCTTTCTCCCATGGAAGATTTGGCAGGGATGAATGAGTATGTAAATGGAAAGCTGATCAAAAGAAAGCCAGAGTGGCTTGTGGAATTAGAACAAAAATGTCAGAAAGAACCTTTTCAAACGCATATCTTATTTTTAGATGAACTGACGAATGCAGAGGAATCGATTCAAAGTTTGGCCTATTCTCTTGTGCTAAAGAGAACCGTTGCTAACGAGTGGAAACTTCCAGCAAATGTGGGAATTATTGCCACAGGAAACGAGGTAGAAGATTCTGCTGCTGCTACCGAAATGCCAGAGCCACTTCGCGATCGTTTTGTTCACATCAATGTGCATACTTCACTAGAAGAATGGCTTGATTGGGCGGGAAAAAATGAGATTCATCCAGCTATTATTTCGTACCTTACGTTTAGGGGAGAAAGTGCTTTAAGAAGCCAAAAAAAGGAAGGCGAAATTTACACTACCCCAAGAACGTGGGAGAGAGCCTCTAAGATGCTAAATGCTACTAATGACGTGAGAGATTTGTTCCCAGTGATTGGGGATTATCAAGCAACGGATTTTATCGCTTTTTGCAATATGATGACGATAGATAAAGAAGATATAATAAATGGAAATGTGGATAGTTATGTGTTTGATGATATGGACATTGCCATGAAGATGGCGATGGTAAGAAGCTTAAATGATGTGACGATAGAGGAATTTGAAACAGTAAGAAATTTTGTCAAAACAGCTGGAAAAGAACCACTAGCCTTATTTGAAAACTTATGGATTTCTGGTGCAAAAGAGGAAAAGTATGAAAGACTAGAAAAAGTGGCAGAGATACATATGGAAGAGGAAGAACAAGAAGGAGTTGGTACCTATGAATACTAATTTAAAAAGTGTGATTCGAAAAATACTAGTGAAATTTCCGTCTTTTGGACATACTCTTGCCAATATCCAAATCAAAGAAAATGCATTGATTCAAACAGCTTGTACCAATGGACAAGTATTATACTATAATCCTAACTTCATTGATAGTTTGTCAGAAAGTCAAAAAGTGTTTTTATTATCGCATGAAATATGCCATGTGGAGCTAGAACACATGGAACGAGGAAAGGATAAAAACCCTAGATTATGGAACATTGCAACAGATGCGGTGATTAATGCCTATTTAGAGCATGCTGGATTAGAGCCCATTGAAGGATGTGTCCAAATGCCTGATGCCTATCAAATGCGAGCAGAAGATATGTATGATACACTACTAAAAGAAGCAGAAGCTTCTCAAGAAAAACAAGATCAGTCAAATGAAGAAACATCATCCAATGAGCAAGAAGAAACTGCTCAGAAACAAAAAGAATCCACTCAGGAGCCAGAAGAAACTACTCAAAAGCAACAAGAAACTATGAATGCAAAGGAGCAAGAAAAACTTGCCAAAAGAATTCAAGAATTGGAAGAAAAATATGGCAAAGGCCATGCCTCTCATGAAGAGTGGAAAGAGGCTCCTCACCATCAAGTACCTTCATCTGCCAAAGATGAAAAAGCATTTTTTGAAGAAAACGAAGCAGAAAAACAAAAAAAGCTAGAAGACATGAGAAAACAAATTATTGCAGAAAGTACCCAAGGAGTTGGACAGGAGAGTTTTGGTCAAACATTTAAAGTTGAAATGGAAGAAGAAAAAAAGAAGGTAGTAGATTGGAAAAAAATCTTAAAAGCAACGCTAGTAGGCAATCAATATGATTGGCGTTTAAGCCATCGTGTGAGAAATGGTGTGGTGCCTTATGAACTAAAAAAAGTTCCTCATCCTGTCACAGAGATTTTGCTTGATACAAGTGGCTCCATCAGCGACGTACTTCTTAGAAACTTTTTGAATGAATGTATGGGTGTTTTAAAAACTTCTCGTTTAAAAGTAGGTTGTTTTGATACTAGGTTTTATGGTTTTCATGAAATTCGCTCCAAAAGAGATATTGAAAATATGACTTTTGAAGGACGAGGAGGGACCGATTTTAATGCTGCAGTGAATGCATTCTCGAAAAGTGCGGATAATCGCATTGTCTTTACAGATGGCTGTGCAAATACCCCTGAAAAAACTTGCAGAGCCACATGGGTAATCTTTGATGATGGTGATAATTATTCGCGAGGTTATGCTGAGGAACTAAACCCTCCTGGAGGGAAAAAGATAATGATTCCTTACGATGCCTACTGCGAATTGACACAAGAAAGCCCAAGAGAGTGTGATGATTATGATGATTATGATGACTATAATGATTATGATGACTATAATGATTATGATACCCTTGCTGAGTAAAATGAAGAAAAAAATGCCCAAATGTTCGTCAAGACGTTCACATAAAATTCACAGTATTTTTAGCACTCTCTACTTGACTTTGCTAATAAAAGTGGTATAACTATAATTGTAATAAGAAAAAACATATATGCATACCCTACAAAAAGAGTATCAACATGTATGAACTTTCCTATTAAAGTAATCATATATTTTAAAAGGAGTGGTTTTTATGTTGATGGTACCAAGAAAAAGAAACGAGTTTGATTTATTTAATGATTTTTTCGGAGGCGACGATTTCTTTACGAGAAGAGAAAGCACTATTATGAAGACAGATATTAAGGAAAAGAAGGATAGCTATGTCATCGAGATGGATCTTCCAGGCTACGAAAAAGAAAACATTAACCTAGAACTTAAGGATGGATACCTAAATGTATCGGCTAAAGTTGAAAAAGAAGAAAAGAACGATGAAAATGAAAAGTTTGTACACAAAGAAAGATTCTATGGACATTGTGCAAGAAGCTTTTATGTAGGTGAGCAAATCACAGAGGAAGACATTAAGGCTGAGTTTAAGAACGGTACCTTAAAGGTTAGTGTTCCAAAGAAAGAAGAGAAGAAAGAACTTCCAGAAGCAAAGCATATTCAAATTCAATAAAAAAGAAGGCTCCCTGAAAAGGGAGCTTTTTTTTTCGGCCAAAAAGGGACAACCTTTTTTGTCCGATTTTTTGTTGAATTGCCATTTTTTTTGCGATACAATAATATTAGATTAAATGGATGACGAAGGAGGATAATAAGATGGAGTTTTGGAGTCAAAATAAGGTTTGGATTGTTGTGGTTTCGGTAGTGATGATTTGCATCATCATTTATAACATGATGTTCAAAAAAAGAAACAAGGTAAAAACTGCGTTTTCAAGTTTGGATGTGATGCTGAAGAAAAGATATGATGTGATGCCTAATTTAGTATCGATGGTTCAAAACTACATGACGCACGAAAGTGAACTTTTAACCAAACTAACTAGCTTGAGAGAAAGAGCGCAAAGTGCAAGTTCTATAGAAGAAAATATAGATCTTAATAACGAAATTGATGCCAATATGAGAAAACTAAAAGTATCGTTTGAAGCATACCCAGATTTAAAAGCAAATCAAAACTTTTTGCATATGCAAGCAGTTTTAAATGATATCGAAGAGCAAATTTCGGCTGCCAGAAGAACCTATAATGCACATGTGGAAGACTATAATAATTTAATTGGCATCATCCCAATGAATTTGTTTGCGCTTTTATTCAGATTTAAACCATATAAACTATTTGAAATCACCAATGAAGAAAGAGAGAGTAAAAAATGGATGTAACCGTAAAAAGTTTAGAAGATTTTGAAAAATACTATCAAAGTAACTATCAAGAGGTTGTATCTCAGTTTTATGAAAGAATTAAAAGCAAAAAAGGAGAAATTATTGGATTAAGAGTAGCCATTGGAGTGATTCTATGCCTTTTAGTCCCAACACTTTGTGAGACTCTTCATTTGAAAGAGATTTTGGGGAGCCGTTATAGTGTGCTCTTATATTGTGCGTATGCACTGATTTTGCTTGGAACCTTTTTTGCCATTAAAACATCTTTAGCAAAGTTATTTCAAGAACAAAGTGAAACAATGATCAAAGACATCATTGCCTTTATTTGTTCTAAGAATAAAGACGAAGTTATGTTTGAGCCGAAACTGATGATAAGCACTGAAGCATTGGAAAAAATGGAGCTATTTAATTTGGACGTTGTTAAGTATACGGGAAAAAACTATATCAAAGCACCATTTTTTAAGAATAACATGGTATTTGCAGATATGAAAACCTACACGGTTGAAATTGTAGAAACCAAAAAGACAATCTATAAAAAAGGCAAGAAATATATTAGAACCATTCGCAAAAGGAAGAAAAAGACATTTTTTGAGGGCGTTTATGTTGGGGCCACCTTAAATAAAAAGAATACCAATCAAATCTATTTAATTCCCAACAATTTTAACGATACCGTACTACAAAGCAAAATCATGAGTTATATCAAATTTCACGGAGTGCCAGTAGAATTAGAAAATTTGGAGTTTTCTAAAAAGTACAGAGTTTTTTGTGATGATGAGGTTCAAGCAAGGTATATTTTATCACTGGGACTTATGGAAAGAATCAATCAATTAGACAAACTCTTTGCGGGTAAAAAGTATATTGTTTTTAAAGAAGGAAAAAGATTTGCAATTTGCTTAGAGGGAGTTTCTATTCGAGAAATTAAAAACTTAACCCTTCCTGTATTTAGAAATGAGAAAAAAGAAGCTGCCATTCTTCGTAAGATGTATGAAAAACTAAGCAGATTTTTTGAAATTTATGATGTGTTAGACTTGGGAAATGACTTATATACAAAGTATTTAGAAAAATAGAGAAGGAGAATGGATGAGAGTACAAAAGATTGAAAAAGATGAATTTAGCACGAAATTATATTGCCTTTTAACATTTCGCGTTTCTTGGGAACAATTGGTATGTATGATTGATGCAATTATTCAGCGTGACTTTAAAGAAAATATTTACGATTTATATGTTAGTGATTCTAATGGAAAAGAGACACCAGTAGTTGGAGAAATTAGACAACATCATTTTCAAATTCATGAATGTCCTTTTTATCAAAGAGAAAGTGGCTCTATTACTATTTACGGTGCTTCAAGTATTTGGGGAGTGGATATTTCATTTACGATATGGAATCAACTGGATAAATGTTTGGTTAAAATATACAAAGATCCCTTTATAGAAAAAGAGGGGGAGCAAGTGTATGATAGGTATTTAGATAGTATTGAAATTGAAGGATTTGTCAATTATACGAGAAGGCAATATGAGAATAAAACCGCGGAAAAGACAAAGGTTCCCCAAAAAGAAGAACCACAAAATGGCATGATGAATGCGGAATGCTTTGCATGTCATACGAAATTTCAAATAGATGGCACGCAGATTCCTAAAACCCAAAAGACATTTTATTTTACGTGTCCAAAATGTGGCATGGAGCTAAAACTTGGCAATCCAAACTTTCAAGAACAAACATCAAATGAACCGGCGTCACCAAAGAATGACATAAAAAAAGAAGCATCTACAGAAAATACGGTATCAGAAAGAGAACAATTACTTAATGTTATGGTGTTGCCAAAGGACATTAGAAGTAGATCTTTGGAAGAACAAGTAAAAATGATTGGATTGCAAATCAACGAAATTAAAAAAGTGCTAAATGAAATCAAAAGTAATCCATCGACATATATGCTAAGCAAAAGGCAAGAAGCCACACAAAAAAATGTCCTTAATCGCATCAATGAGAAAAATTACATAGAGGCATTTTTTGAGCTTGCTGATTTTGTGGATGATTACGGTAATCGACATGAGGGAAAAGTATTTGAGGAAGAAAAAAAGCTGGTAAGCGATATGGTTAATAGGATTTTGATTGCCATATCAAACAATACGAAATCAAATGGTTAAGGTACACTTTGTGAGAAAATAAGTAACTTGCAAAATAACAATAAAAGCCCCTATTGAGCCAAAAGATGATGGCACAATAGGGGTTTTTTTACGTGTATTTTTAGTTTCCTTCAAAATCTGGTTCTACATCATAATAAACAGGTTCATCAAAGTTTTCATCTTCCACCGTACAATTTGTCATCGTATATGCTTCCTTATCGCCAAACGCTGGGTAAGTGTTATCTTTAAAAGTACAATGCTCCAAGATAATATCAGAGCAAGAATAAGTGGAAAACAAAGAAGTATACTCTTTGCATAAGTTTTCATACACATCACAGTTTTTAAGAGTAAATCTATGGCAGTTTTCTAGCACAAAACCGGAGTATTCTTGGTTGTTGTGAAAAGAACTATCTTCAAAACTAAAATCATTGCAACTATGTAACTCCAAAATACCTTCTGTGCAATCATAGATTTCAGAGTTGGTAACAGTAACATGAGAAGTGTCATTTGCGATGATGCCATAAGTACCACAGCCATATAAATGGCAATCATCTACAGTGATATTTTGACAATCTTCTAAATGAAGGACACCACCAAAGCAGGTTCCCTTTTCCACTTCGTGACCTAGGGTAAGGCCGCTTAATTTGATATCGTGACACTTTTTAAAATTGAGAACATTGACGTGACCAGAAGAAACAACCAGTGTTGTCGGTGCTTTTTCTGCCACAATCTCTATATGATCCACATCATGAATCGTGTATTCATTTCCAATAAACCAATCATCGGTTTCAACCCATTCATTTGTGATGGGAGAAGGAATAGAAGATAGGTTATACATAGTTTCTGTTAAGATGAATCTTGTATATGGTTTGATATTTTCTAATAAATCTTTAGGAGTAGAAACTTTGATTTCCGTATAGTTTGGCTCATTTTTAACCTCATTTTTTTCTTCTAATTCAGTTACGGTAGTGGCTTCAGTATCTACGGGTTTGTTAGTTTCCTTTTCCCTAGCAGTTTGACAACCAGTTAGCACCAATAACATGATGACTAGTAAGATAATAAGAGTTATTTTTTTCATGATTCATCCCTCCATTTTTATCTTAAGATAGAATATCATAGAAAAATGATTTTTTCAAGTTAACGAAGGAAGAAACGATTGGTGTTTGTCATGGATAGGCACATTACTCTTGACAGAACAGATTCTTTTGCTATGATAATGTTAGAGTGAAAAGGGGAGAAAAGGATGAAAACAAACATAGAATTAGTGAACAAGAGTATTGCAGCATCTTTATTAATCGCTTTGGGAGACTTTGCTTTATTAAAGCTTGGAACACCAATTGGTCCTGTGATTTTTGCTCTGGGACTTTTAGGTGTTTGTTACATGAATCTAAACTTATTTACAGGGAAATGTGGTTTTGTGTTTTCAGATAAAATCAAATGGGAAGACTTGCTGACGATACTTATCGTTAATTTGGTAGCAGGATATATGATGGGTCTTGTGTTTTCTATTACCGATTATGATGTATATAAAAATGCAATTGCCAAGGTGGCAACATGGGATGTATCGATTGCTTTTTTCGTTAGGTCTATTTTGTGTGGCGTTATTATGTATGTGGCAGTATTACTATACAAAAAGGGAACACCTCTTGGAATTTTATATGGCATTCCATTATTTATTTTTTGTGGATTTCAACACTGTATTGCTAATATTATCACGCTAGGGGCAGCTAGAACCTTTCATCTTTCTATTTATGTGTGTGTACTAGGTAATTTGATAGGTTCACTTCTCATTTGGTATCTTTCGAAAGAAAGAGAAACTGTAATCATCCAAGAAAAACCGCAAGTGTTAGCACTTAGTCAAATTTCGACTATTTCTCAAGACGAAGTTCAAAATGCATTTGCAGTTTCTTCTCAAAACGTTATCAAGGGACTTGGCAAAAAAATAAAACCTTCTGAAGCATTTTTTAAAGTGATTTTGAAAAATGAAGGAGAAGAAATAGTCGAAAACATTTCCTTTTATTCATTTCACAATGGTAAACAGTGTGAAAATGTGAAAAAAGAGAACACAAAACATCTTAAAATCATAGCAAATCAAGAATTAGAAATTGATTTTGATGTGAAATATTTTGTCAAAAAAGAAGAACAAGGAGTTTTAAAAGCTGACTGCGTTCATTTACTTTGTGAGTACGAGGATAGTAAGAAACAGAAGCATCAAATGATTTTAGGGATTGTCATCAAGGATGAAAAAGAGAAAATTCCTGTTTTTGAAAGCTTTGTGAGAGTAGAAAAGTCAAGTGAGTTTAAAGAAGCACTTAAGCAATACCAAGAAGTGTATGAGAAAATTCAAAAGAAAATAGTCTAAATAAAAAGCCAAAAGCAAGTGATTGAAAAGTCACTTGCTTTTATGGTATGATAGTACCAAAGGGGAGAAGAATATGCTAGAAAAACTATTTCATTTAAAAGAAAATAATACGACAGTGGGCCAAGAGTGCATGGCGGGCTTGACCACTTTTTTTGCCATGGCTTATATTATTTTTGTCATTCCTTCCATTTTAAGTGGAACGGGAATGGATTATAATGCTGTATATGCTGCTACCATTTTTGCATCCATTGTAGGAACCTTAATTATGGGGCTCTATGCCAATGTTCCTTATGCACAAGCATCAGGGTTGGCACTGGCAAGTTTATTTGCTTATACCATTTGTGGTAACCTAGGTTACACGTGGCAACAAGCCTTAGCGATGATTTTTATGTGTGGTGTCATTAATGTGATTGTCACGATTACATCACTTCGCAAAAGAATCATCAAAGCGATTCCTGGGTTTATGCAAGAAGCAATTACTGTGGGAATAGGATTATTTATCACTTATATTGGATTAACAAATGCCAAAATCATTGAATTTGGCGCAAGTAGTATCACAGGCGGTATTGCCAATGATGTGGTGCCAAGAATATCTGGATTTACGAGTGCAGGCGTCGTTTTGGCCATTATCGGGTTACTAATTACCACGGTGTTATTAGTCAAAAAAGTAAAAGGTGCGTATCTTATGAGTATTATCCTAACTACTTTGATTGGGATTCCGATGGGGGTAACAAGCCTTCCTGATTTCTCAAATGGCATGCATCTTCCATCCGTTGCACCAACTTTTTTACAAATGGATTTTGAGGGGATTTTTACAGCGGGTTCTGGTTTGTTAGTGGTATTGATGACGATATTTACACTATCAGTATCAGACTTATTTGATACGATTGGCGTATTTATTGGCACGGGAAAAAAGAGTGGAATTTTTCACCTTGATGAAAATGGAAACATGCCAAAGAATTTAGAAAGAGCATTAATTGCTGATTCGGTAAGTACGGTTGTTGCCTCTGTTTTGGGAACCAGTAATATCACCACTTATATCGAATCAAGTGCGGGCATTGAGGCTGGTGGAAGAACAGGACTTACTTCGGTGACGGTGGCGCTTTTGTTTTTCTTATCACTATTTTTAGCACCTATCATTAGCTGTGTACCTATGGCAGCAGTAGCTCCTGTACTTATCATGATTGGATTGTCCATGCTTGCTAATATTGCAAAAATTGATTTTAAAGATTACGTGATTGCTATCCCAGCTTTCTTTATTATTGTGTTAATGCCTTTATCGTATTCGATAACTACTGGGATTGAATTTGGCTTTATTGCCTATAGTGTTACGAGTTTGTTAACGGATAAGAAAAAGGAAGTTTCACCAATGATTTATTTCTTTGCTATATTCTTTGTAATCAAGTATGTGTACCAGGCAATAGGGTAGAAAAGGGTTGACTTTTGAAGTATGAAGAGATATACTTGTACTAGTAGAGCTAGTACAAGTATTTTTTTAAATGATAAAACTTTAAAATTGAATCATACTAAGTAAAAAGGAATTAGTGATCATTATGAAAATCGTAAAAAGAATCATCAAATTCATAATTCTCGTTGCAATCGTTGCGGTGCTTATTTTTGTACAGCGAGGGCATGAACTATATATGGAGGCCATATTAGAAACACCCATTGCTGAAAAAGTAGCCAGTATCAAAGAAAAGAACAATTATACGTATTTGGATGAGATACCAGAAATCTATAAAAAAGCAGTGATTGCAGTAGAGGATAACCGCTTTTATGCACATACACGGCATTGACCCTATTTCAGTAATTAGGGCTGTTGTACATGATATACAGGCACTTTCGCCAGTAGAAGGAGGAAGCACCATCACCCAACAGCTTGCCAAAAATATATACTTTACCCAAGAAAAGAAAATGACTAGAAAAATAGCAGAGGCGTTTATGGCGGTGGCATTAGAACAAGAACTAGAAAAGGACGATATCTTAGAATTATACATTAATACTTGCTATTTTGGTGATGGGTATTACAACATCAAAGACGCTTGCAAAGGATATTTTAAAAAGGAATTAAATGAAATGACAGATTACGAAGCAACGATGCTTGCCGGCATTCCTAATGCACCAAGTGTTTATGCACCAACCAAAAATTTAGAGCTTGCAAAGCAAAGGCAAGAGCAAGTATTAGATAGCATGGTAAGGTTTAACACGATTACCAAAAAAGAAGCAGAAGAGATCTTAAAAGAAGGGGAAACTTAAACTCTGGAACGTCCTTATTAGACCAAAGCTTTTATGACAGAATAGAAATATAGTACTTCAAATAAAAAATGTATTCCATTTTGCACGGGACTACGCTCATAAGAAAAGACACGTGAAAGCTTCGTACAGCATACAAAAATTTTTACAAGGAATCCGGCTGACGCACTCCTTATAAAAATTTTTTTTGCTGTAAACATAGCTTTCACGGCTTTTCTAATTCACTCCGTATGTGCTTAAATGGAATACATTTTTATTTGACAATTAGTTCTGTTTTGTTAAAATCAACCGTTATTTCTGAGTTCGGCTTTACCTTTTCCTCCAAAATACTTCTGGCAATTAATGTTTCTAGCTTTCTTTGCACAAATCTCTTTAAAGGTCTTGCACCATAAACTGGGTCGTAGCCGTTATCGATTAAATAATCTTTGGCGCTATCTGTTAAGGTAAGGGATAGGTGCTTTTCCGTAAGTCTATTTTCTAAGTCTTTGATTAATAAGTCTAAAATCTTTCTAATTTGCTCTTTTTGTAATGGCTTGTAGAAGACGATTTCATCGAGCCTATTTAAAAATTCTGGTCGAAAACTTTGCTTTAATAGTTTTTCAACTTTTTCTTTGGCATCTGGTGAAATTTCTCCATTTTCTGTGATTCCTTCTAAGATGTAATCAGAGCCTAAGTTAGAAGTCAAGATAATAATCGTATTTTTAAAATCAACGGTTCTACCTTGAGAATCGGTGATTCTTCCGTCATCTAATACTTGAAGAAGTACGTTAAATACATCTGGATGGGCTTTTTCAATTTCATCAAATAGAATGACACTATATGGTTTTCTACGAACTGCCTCGGTAAGTTGACCGCCTTCTTCATAACCAACATACCCTGGAGGAGCTCCAATTAAACGAGAAACACTAAATTTCTCCATGTATTCCGACATATCAATTCTTACGATATTATGCTCATCATCAAATAAGCTTTCGGCAAGTGCTTTGGCAAGCTCTGTTTTACCAACACCTGTAGGACCTAAAAATAAGAAGGAACCAATGGGTCTTTTCTCATCTTGTATGCCAGCGCGAGAGCGGATAATAGCTTCGGTAACTTTTTGGACAGCTTCGTCTTGACCAATCACTCTTTGATGTAGTATTTTATCTAAGTTTAAGATTTTATTTCTTTCACTTTCCATTAACTTTGTAACAGGAATGCCAGTCCATTTGGCAACGATTTTAGATATTTCATCTTCAGTAACTTTGTTACGAAGTAGGGAAGGGGTGCTATCTTTTTTCTCTGCTTTTTCTTCTTCTTCTTTTAACTGTTTTTGAAGTTCTGGAAGACGACCATATTTTAATTCTGCTGCCTTATCTAGTTTGTAATCACGTTCTGCGGCTTCCATTTGGGCGTTGACTGATTCAATTTCTTCACGAAGTTTTTGCACCTTGCCAATCGAGTCTTTTTCACTTTCCCATTTTGCTTTTAAGGTGTTAAACTTATCTTTTAATTCTGCTTTTTCTTTTTGAATTTCCTCCAAACGCTTTAAGGAGAATTCATCATTTTCTTTCTTTAATGCCGTTTCTTCAATTTCGCATTGCATGATTTTATGAGAGATTTCATCAAGCTCTGTTGGCATGGATTCGAGTTCTGTTTTGATTAAAGCGCAGGCTTCATCAATTAAATCGATAGCTTTATCTGGTAGAAAACGATCGGTAATGTAACGATGGGAGAGAGTAGCGGCTGCAATGATGGCACTATCGGCAATTTTCACACCATGATAAACTTCATATCTTTCTTTTAGTCCTCTTAAAATAGAAATGGTATCTTCAACACTTGGTTCATCTACCAAGACTGGCTGGAACCTTCTTTCTAGCGCAGCATCTTTTTCAATATATTCACGATATTCATTTAAAGTGGTGGCACCAATGCAGTGAAGCTCTCCTCTGGCAAGCATTGGCTTTAAGATGTTTCCAGCATCCATGGCACCATCCGTTTTGCCAGCACCTACAATTAAATGAAGCTCATCTATAAACAAGATGATTTTTCCTTCACTCTTTTTCACTTCTTGTAGAACTGCTTTTAATCTCTCTTCAAATTCACCACGATACTTGGCACCGGCAACTAAGGCACCCATATCCAAAGAGAAAATGGTGCAATCTTTTAAGCCTTCTGGCACATCACCACGCACAATTCTAAGAGCCATACCTTCTGCAATCGCTGTTTTACCAACACCTGGCTCACCAATTAGCACAGGATTATTTTTGGTTTTTCTGGAAAGAATACGAATCACATTTCGAATTTCATCATCTCTACCAATCACGGGATCTAGCTTTTGTTTTCTTGCCATATCCACTAAATCGGTACCATATTTTTTAAGGACATCGTAAGTGGATTCTGGGTTATCTGTGGTAACTCTCGCGTTGCCACGTACCTCTGCCAAAACCTTCAAAAACTTTTCGTAGGTAATTTGGAAAGTTTTGAAAAGGTTTGCAAGTCCTTGGCTTGGTTTATTGATGATACCAAGCATAATGTGCTCCACTGAAACATATTCGTCCTTCATTTTCTTCATCACTTTTTCGGCTTCCACAAGCGCCATATCCAAATCTCCAGAAACATAAATGTTGCCACTTTGTCTTGGCGTACCTACAATGCGAGCTTTTTGACTTACTAATTGTTCCACTTGACTTTCAAATGTATCCGGCACATTCATTTTGTGAAGAAGTTCCTTAATTAAACTATCTTCCCCTCTTAATAAAGCCAAAAGTACATGCTCCTGACCAACCTCCGTATGTTGATACTCGATAGCAATGTTTTGTGCCTCTTGCACTGCCTCGATTGATTTTTGAGTAAATTGATTCAAATTCATCACATAACCTCCTTTATCATTTTCCAAAAGTAGTATCTACTTTTAGCACTCTTTATATTCGACTGCTAATATCATATTACAAAGGTCAGAGAAAGTCAATATGTTTTTAAAAAATAAATACCCCACTACCATTTTGATTTGGTAGAGGGGTGTTTGTTACATTTCAATGGATGTTCCCTGAATCAGTTTTTGAATTTTTTCTTTGTCATCTAGGTGCATCAAAACTACATGAGCACCAGTATTGGCAATCTTTTGTAAGTATTCTAAATGCTCGTCGAGCTTTAAGTGTACTTCACCACTGTTTGCCGAAACATCCACAAAGAGATAGAAGTTTTCGCCTTTATCGATGTAGTAGGCAAAAGGGGCAAGCGTTCTGGTATCACCAGTGTACACAATATTGGCATTAACGATAACGGTATAAAAGCCATAGCAGTCCATGCCGGCGGCGTGAGTGGTCTGAATAAACTGAATCTTGCGGTTAAAGTTTCGTGTGTAAAGCTCTGTGCCAGAGGCATCTTTTCTAGGGGCACCACGCATAGCAAGACAAGCTTCAATGTCTTTGCAAGCACTCATTAAATTGATGTTTTTCTTTAGCACAAAATGGCACCAAAGGATAAATTGGGCAAGGCTTCCGGCATGGTCATCGTGAAGGTGAGTAATGATCACGTCAATGCCATCCACGCTTTCTAAAAGATCTTTCATTTTTTGAAGCTTTGGAAACACGGTAATACCGCAATCGATTAGCACAAAGCGGTTGTTTTCGATGAAGTAGGCGGAATTATTGTTTTCGCCAAAGCCAGCATCTTTGCCCAAAAAGGTGAGAACATTCTGCATAGATAGAACCTTCCTTTCAAAAAAATTAAAATTTGCTTCATTATAATATGATTAACATAAAAATGCAAGGGAGAAGCTGAATTTTCATAAATAGGGTTGCAAGAAGTTATGCTTGTTTACGACTCAATAGAGGAGAGATATGATTTAAAATATTCTTCCCACTCTGGTACATTTTCTTCCTCAAATAAATGATGAAGCATCTCCACCACAATTTGATGCCTATTTTGTGCCTCTTGTTTTCCAGCTGTAGTCAGCATTAAACCTTTTAATTTTAAGATTTTTTCAAATAAATGACATACGGAGGTGGAAGAAGTATTTTTCATATAATTTGTAGCATCTAAGATTTCACGAGGAAAAATGGTTTTATCAAAAAATGAATCTCCATGTTTTAGGCTATATTGATAGGTACGAATAACACCTGTTACTCCTAAGGCATCGCACATATCGGCATCCGAAACAATTTTTCCTTCTAGAGTATTTGGTACTAATCCTTTTAAACGTGTGCTATAACCAAGTTTTGTCAGTTCTGAACAAATCAGCTCCTGTTTTTCTTGTGATACTTTGCATTCTTTCAAAATCTTTCTGGCATGAGGAAGCTTTTTGGCATTCTCCATGCCAAATAATTTATAATCATCCACATCGTGCAAAAGCGCAATGTAGGAAACTATTTCAAAATCAGCATGTTCTTTTTTAGCAAAGTCGGTAGCAAGACGAAGCACACGCATCACATGATCCATATTGTGGCCAGAATCATCAGCCATTAATAAATCCGAAACTTTTGAAATCAACTCATCCATCAAAAAACACCTCAAGAAAATTGTAACAAAAAATAGAGCATGATACAACAAAAAAGAATGACCAAAAAATAGCCATTCTTTTTTATTTGTGAAAACAAATTCATCACAATCAATCATCAATTAAACAATCGTTATTTAGACATATTGCTTTCAGCTTGATGGATAAGTTTTTTAACCATATAACCACCGATAGTACCAGCTTGCTTAGAAGTTAAGTCACCATTATAACCTTGCTTTAGGTTAACACCAACTTCATTAGCAACCTCTTGCTTAAATCTGTTCATAGCCTCTTTAGCACCAGGTACCTCATAAGAACTATTAGACTTTGCCATTTTTGTTTCACCTCCGAATATGATGAATAAATGAAAAGAAAAAATCTTTTCACTTATATGATGTACGAAAAAACAATAAATAATCATGGAAGTTTAAGGCAAGAAAACAATCAAGCGGGACCGACCAAGAGGGACGCTCCATTTTGGTCGCTCGCACTTTCCAGAGACCCTCTCGCGCAAGGCTTTCAAGGAGCGTTTTCCGACCAAAAGGGACAGACGTTGTTTTTTATTATAAATAGCAAGCTTTAAACGATGTTTTATGTTGAAAATCATTTCACCATAAGAGTATTAATTCATCATATTTCTATAAATTTACCGATAATTAATATAGGACAAATCAAAAATCAATTGAATTGTTTTTTTATGATAGAATAACCAATTAGAAAAATAATATGATTAAATAAACGTTTTTTCTTTAAAAACAAGATTTGAAAATGCCTAAAATAAAAGGAAAAAACAAGGTGTGTCCCCTTTGGTCGGAAAGTGTACCTTGAAAGCCTTGGGCGAGAGGGTCTCTGGGAAGTGCGAGCGACCAAAATGGAGCGTCCCTCTTGGTCGCTCTTGGTCGGTCTTGCAGAGCTTTGTTTTTTGCGATATACTTTTGTTAATTTGAAGGGGAGGATGTTTTATGAGAGTGAGAGGTTTTGAGGTTTGCAAGGGGTTTGAGGATAAGGATATTTCGCTTCCAGTGAGAAAAACGAAAAATTCAGTGGGTTATGACTTTGAGGCTGCGGAGGATACGGTGATTCCTTCGATATGGAAGGTTGTTTTTGCGAATATGGGGAAGTTTTTGAAAGGGGATAAGGAGTTTGAGACGTTTAAGCCAACTCTTGTGAAGACGGGTGTTAAGTCATATTTTGCAGAGGATGAGGGTTTGTTTTTGGCGAATCGCAGTTCGCATCCTGGTAAGAAGGGTTTGGTGCTTGCCAATAGTATTGGTGTGATTGAGAGTGATTATTATAATAATGTGGATAATGATGGTCATGTGATGTTTGCTTATTATAATTTTTTTCCTGTGGATGTGACAATTAAAAAACATGAGGTTTGTGGGCAAGGCTTTTTCCAAAAGTTTTTGGTGACGGATGATGATAGGGCAGAGGGTGTGAGAAAGGGTGGCTTTGGTAGTACGGATAAATAAAAAAGAAATGGGAGTTTTCCCATTTCTTTTTGAATACTAATATTGGATTGGATCGTCATTTTGATTTAAGCTACGACTCTTGTGTGGTGTAAACAGTTTGACGGTGTTTTTGGAATAGCGATTTAAATCGAGATAGGTGATTTTATAGCTATTGATTTTGATGCATAGAGGTAATGCTTGGCTTTCTAAGTTTCTTTTGAATTCGTTATTTAAGGATACTTCATTAATCATAGGACTTTTTAGTGATATGACAGCGTGGTACATGGCTCCTTGTAAAACATCATCTATACTCCTTCTGGTTTTGTCTAAGTTATATAGTACGTCTTCTAGGTTACTTGCGGAGTAGCTAATGTTAAAGATGACTCTTACAGCTTTTCCATCTTCGCTTTCATAATAGTTAGAGTAAGTGGTATAGATGGGTGAGGTTGATATTTTAGTGGTTACTTTATCGGTTGAGGGATTAAAAAAATAGTATCCCTTTCTTACGGTTTTTAGATAGTGTGTGTTTCTATCAATAATATGTACCGTGTTGGATGGTACTTTTCGTATTCTGGCTGCTAAAACAAAAATCCCAAAAAATAGCGCGAGTGAAATAAGATTTGTCATCGTGATCCCCCCTAAGTTTTTATTATATCATAACTGACAAATTTGAAAATATAAAATGAAAAAATAAGGAGTTTTTTGTATGGAAATTATCATAGGAAAAAATGCAGGGTTTTGTTATGGTGTAGAACGTGCTGTAAATGGTGCACAAGAGATTTTGAAAAGCACCAATGAGAAAGTGTTTTGCTTGGGAGAGATTGTCCATAATCCAGAAGTAGTAAGAAGTTTAGAAACTCAAGGACTAATCCTAGTAAATAGGATAGAAGATGCTTCTCATAGGGCAATAGTGCGAGCGCATGGTATTTCTAAAAGTGTTTATGACTATGCAAAAGAGCATCAGATAGAACTTCTGGATTATACTTGTCCCAATGTGCTTAAAATCCATGAGATTGTCATGGAATACGCTTCAAAAGGTTTTTTTATTATTTTATTTGGTAGTGCAAGTCATCCTGAAACACTTGCTACCAAAAGTTTCGCACGGAGAAAATTATTTTGTGCTAGAAAAGCAGGAAGAAATAGATACAGCACTGAGGTATTTTCAAAACTCTTTATGCAACAAGCTTTTAATGGTGGCGCAAACAACCTTTAGTTTGGAAAAATTTGTAGAGTATTCTAAAATGATACAAAATCTAATTCCAAAAGAAGATGAGGTTACCGTGATGAATACGATTTGCTCTGCTACCAAGATTAGGCAAGAAGAAACCAAAGAGTTATCTAAAAAGGTAGATTTGATGGTGATTGTAGGTGGCAAGCATAGTTCTAATACGAAAAAGCTCTTTCAAATTGCTAAAGAAAATTGTGCCAAAGCAATCTGTGTAGAAACAGCATCAGAATTAAACCGAGGAGATTTTAAAGAGGCAAAAGTTGTGGGGGTTATGGCGGGTGCTTCTACTCCTAAAATGTCAATTGAGGAAGTAGAAAGTACGTTAAAAAAATGGTAATCCAAAAGAAGCCTCTATTTTATATTGCACTTTTGATTTGCTTCATGTAAAATGAAACTTAGGGGAGTGAAGAACAAATGAAGAAAAAAATGATTGTGATGATTTGCGTAATTGTTTTAATATTAGCCCTTTTGGCTTGTCTTATCTTAAAGTCTTGTCATGCATCAAAAACAAAACCACAAGATACTGGTAATCTAATAGAAACATATTATCAAAATAAATCATTATGGGTAGCACAAAGCACGGAGCAAGAAGGTGCTTTTGAAAAAGGTTTTTGTTTTATGGATATTGATTTGGATGGACAAAAAGAACTTGCCGTGCAACTTGGTGGTGGTTCAATGAGAAACTGTGTCACCAATTTTTATCGTATTCAAAAAAATGAGGTGCAAGAACTAACGGGTTTTGAAGTGGGGTACTCGCTTGCTGTTTCTCATTTATCCAAATATAAAGATGCAAGTGGTCAAAGCTTTTATATCAATCAAGGCACTTTAAAAGTGGGACCAGATGAATACATGACAAGCTACGATAAAATTACGTCGGGATTAAAAGCCGAGACACTTTATGCAGTGAAAGAGTTTTATCGTGAAGATGGTATGATTAATCGTGATTATTATATTGGTGAGAAAGAGGCTTCAGAAGGAGAATATAGGCAAAGTTTTGAAGAATGGATGAATGGATTACAAGAAGAAATGATTACCACATATTTTGTGCCATTTACCAAATGGAATGCCTTAAGCGAAGAAGAGCAAAAACAAGAATTAAAAGCTTCTTATGAGGTAACGAATGCCAATTATTCTAGTATGATTGCTGAGAGACAATTGAAACCAATTGACCTTCAAAACTATACTCCTATCCAAGTTGAACTAAAAGATGCGATTTATGGAAGTGAGTTATTAGCAGTAAAAGAAGCATTTGAAACTGGAATATCGGCGGATATTTATACCGATCACGAAAGTTTTATCTATGTGATGCCAATGCCAGATGCACTTGATAACATGATTTTTTACTATCAAAATGGTAAATTAACAGCCTATACAAGAGAGTTTATGGGAATTGGTGGAAGCGTGACCTATTACTTTAATCATGATAAACTGATTAGTATTGATAAAACCAAACTTGAGCCAGAAATGGAGTTTACTCCAGAAAACACAGTATCCATTATTATTAAGAGCGAAAGTGCTTGGAATGAATATGGAAGATAAAATTTAGAAGAGATGCAAATGCATCTCTTTTTGATAGTGAAGGATATGCCAAATGGGAACGCTCCTTTTCAAGGGAATTCTATTCGGATTTTTCTTGCGAAAAAATTGACTTTATTGGGATAGAAAACTATAATAGTAGTATTGTTAACGAGTGAAAAGAGAAAAGTGAAGAGTCCAAAAATGACTTTGTCGTTTTTGAAAGGAGATAAATGATGATCAAAAAATTACTTAGTTGTGTGCGTGAATATAAACTTCCTACTATTTTGACGCCCATTTTTGTGATGGGGGAAGTGGTAATGGAAGTTCTCATTCCGCTCATCATGGCAGATTTAATTGATAAAGGCTTTTATGGCGAAAGCATGGAGGCGATTTGGCATTATGGCATTATATTGATACTTGCTGCCATTTTAGCCTTAGCTTTTGGGGCGTTATCTGGCATTTTTGCTGCGAAAGCAGGTGCTGGTTTTGGCAAAAATTTAAGACATGATTTATTCTATCGTGTACAAGGCTTTTCGTTTAAAAATATTGATAAATTTAGCACCGCAAGTTTAGTAACGAGGCTTACCACCGACGTAACAAACGTACAAAATGTGTTTGCGGGTGCCATTCGTGTGGCGCTTCGTGCACCGCTTATGCTAATTTTTTCGCTCGTGATGGGATTTCGTATTCATCAAAAATTGGCACTTATCTTTTTAGTATTAGTTCCCTTCATTGGTACAGGGCTTATCATGCTTGCAAAAAAAATTCATCCACTCATGGAAGCTGTTTTTCATCGCTATGATGATTTAAATGCAGTAGTAGAGGAGAATGTAAGTGGCATTCGCTTGGTAAAATCGTATGCCAATGAAGAATTAGAAAAAGAAAAGTTTGGCAAAGTTTCGAAAGATATTTATGATGGCTTTACTCGTGCCGAAAAACTATTGGCACTCAATATGCCTATTATGCAGCTTGGTACCTACATTTGTATTTTACTCATTTCATGGTTAGGCGCTAGAATTATCGTGTTAACCAATTCAGTAGAGCTTACGACAGGTCTTTTGCAAAGTTTAATTACCTATGGCATTCAGCTTTTGGGTAGCGTGATGATGCTTTCGTTTATGTTTGTCATGGCTACTATTTCCAAAGCTTCTATTGATAGGGTGCTAGAAGTATTAGACGAAGAATCCGATATTCAAAATCCGAAAAATCCTGTGATGGAAGTAAAAGATGGCTCGATTGAATTTGATAACGTTGGTTTTAGCTATGTAGGGGATAAGAAGAAAGAGTGTTTAAAGAACATTAATTTAAAAATTAAATCAGGTGAAACGATTGGTATTTTAGGAGGTACAGGTTCTGGTAAATCTAGTTTGGTGAATTTGATTCCAAGATTATACGATACCACATCTGGTACTATTAAAGTGGGCGGAAAAGACGTCAAAGAGTACGACTTGGTGGCTCTTCGTGATGCCGTAGCAGTGGTACTTCAAAAGAATGTATTGTTCTCGGGAACCATAGCAGAAAATATTCGTTGGGGAGATTTAACAGCAAGCGATAAAGAAGTAGAAAGAGTTTGTAAATTAGCACAAGCAGACGAATTTATTCAAGGCTTTCCCGATAAATATGATACGCACATTGAGCAAGGTGGAACGAACGTGTCGGGTGGTCAAAAGCAAAGGCTTTGTATTGCGAGAGCACTTCTTAAAAAGCCTAAGATTTTAATTTTGGATGATTCGACAAGTGCTGTCGATACCAAAACAGATAGCCTCATTCGTAAAGCATTTAAAGAAGAAATTCCGAATATAACAAAGCTTATTATTGCGCAAAGAGTTGCTTCTGTGCAAGATGCGGATAAAATTATCGTGATGGATAACGGTAAAATCAATGGCTTTGGCACACATGAAGAACTTCTTAAGAATAATCAGATTTACAAAGAAGTTTACGAATCTCAAACGAAGGGAGACGTGAGCGAAAATGGCTAAAGTAAGTTCAAAACCAATGCCAAAGAATTTTGGAAAAATTAAAAAAGGAACATTAAAAAGACTTGTTGGCTATGTGAAAGGAAAATATACCTTAAAAATCATCTTGGTTATCATCTTTATTATGATTAGTGCTGGCGCCAATGTGGCAGGCTCACTATTTTTAAAAGTACTCATTGATGATTATATCGAGCCACTTTTATTAGAGCCAAATCCTGTCTTTACAGGGTTACTTCGTGCCATTGGTACGATGGCGCTCATTTATTTGGTTGGAATTGTTTGCTCGTATCTATATAATCGTATGATGGCGCTTGTTTCGCAAGGGGTACAACGTGATATTCGAAATGAAATGTTTAACAAAATGCAGACACTTCCGCTTAAGTATTTTGACACGAATACACACGGTGATGTGATGAGCCACTACACTAATGATATCGATACACTTCGTGAAATGCTTGGTAGAAGCTTTACGCAGTTAGTACAATCGGTTACCACCATTGTAGGTGCTTTTGTGGCTATGGTAAGAATTTCAGTACCACTGACCTTGTTTATTATTCTATTTTTAATGTTTATGCTTTCGATTACGAAGTTTATTGCCAAAAACACCACCAAGTATTTTATCAAACAGCAAGAATACTTGGGTAAGGTTAATGGTTATGTAGAAGAAATGACCAGTGGTCAAAAAGTTGTCAAAGTATTTAACTATGAAGGCGAGAGTAAGAAAAAGTTTAATGAACTAAACGAAGAATTATTTGGGCATATGTATACTGCCAATAAATTTGGTAATGTATTAATGCCAATTATGAATAACCTAGGAAATGTGGAGTATGTATTGGTTGCCATTGTGGGTGGCATGCTTACGTTAAATGGGGTTACCATCTTAACCGTTGGCGAAATCGTTTCTTTCTTGCAACTTACCAAAACGTTTTCGGGGCCATTAATGAGGCTTGCACAGCAAGTAAATACCATTGCAATGGGGCTTGCTGGTGCTGATAGAATTTTTGAATTAATGGATGAAGAACCAGAAGTAAACGACGGAAAAGTAACGTTAGTTAACATTGAAGAAAACAGCAAAGAAATCAAAGAAACAAAAGAAAGAACGGAGCGCTGGGCTTGGAAAGTGCCACAGGATGACGGCACTTTCTCTTATGTGGAAGTCAAAGGCTTCATTGAAATTAAAAATGTTACCTTTAGTTATGATGGTGAAAAAGATGTTTTACATGATGTTTCGCTTTATGCAAAACCGGGGCAGAAAATTGCTTTTGTAGGTGCGACAGGTGCTGGAAAAACCACCATCACCAATTTGATTAATCGCTTCTACGATGTAGAGCAAGGTGAAATTTTGTATGATGGCATTAATGTCAAAGACATTAACAAATATGATTTAAGACTATCTTTGGGAATGGTACTTCAAGACACCAACTTATTTACAGGAACCATTAAAGAAAATATTAAATATTCTAAGCAAGATGCTACGGATGAAGAAGTAATTAAGGCAGCCAAAATTGCCAATGCGCATGATTTTATTTCGCTTCTTCCAGATGGGTATGATACCATGCTAACCAATAATGGTGCCAATTTATCGCAAGGACAAAGACAGCTTCTATCGATTGCCAGAGCAGCGCTTGGTGATCCACCAGTCATGATTCTAGATGAAGCAACGTCAAGTATCGATACTAGAACCGAAAAAATTGTGCAAGAGGGTATGGACAACTTAATGAAAAATAGAACCGTGTTTGTGATTGCTCATAGACTATCCACTGTACGAAACGCGAAAGCTATTATTGTACTAGAACATGGCAAAATTATCGAACGTGGAGAACATGAAGCATTACTTGCCGAAAAAGGGGAATACTACCAGTTATATACCGGAGCATTTGAACTTGAGTAGAGAAGGGTTTTATCGTCCCACAAAGACAAAAAAGAGTATCGCTATGAATCGCATGAAAATGGTTATCCGTTTTTGTGCGATTTTTCTTCCAATAAAAAATTTGACAAATAGCGGATAAATGCTATAATCAAAGTATAACAAGTAAGAGCGTAAGGAGGCGTGGCTATGGCAGATGCAAAAGCAGATATTAAATATGAAATTATTGAAAACGTTGCTGTCATATCAGAATCTTCTTCTGGATGGAAGCGCGAACTAAATCTTGTGAGTTGGAATGGAAGGGAGCCAAAGTACGACTTACGAGATTGGGATGCAAATCACTTAAGGATGGGTAAAGGCATCACTCTTACCAAAGATGAAGTCGAGAGCCTACGAGAGGCTTTAGACAAAGTAAAAGAATAAGATTAAGAAGATAAAAAGGTGACTTTTGTCGCCTTTTTATTTTAAAAAAAGATAGGAGAACTTTTATGAATCGAAAAATAATGTGGACGATGGTTTTAATACTTTTGTTTATCATTGGTATGATGTATGGTGTCCGTGAAGGTGTGAAAAAAGCAAAAATGTCAAGTGATGGAAGAAATCAAAACGTAGAAAAGGAAGAGATTAGCCAGCAAGAAATAGAAGAAAATCCAAACGAGGTTGTCAAAGCATTAGCACTTTTTGAAGAAAAATATCAAAACGCAGAAGAATTGTTAAGCCAAATGACATTAGAAGAAAAAGTGGGACAATTATTTTTAGCGCGTTATCCTGGTGGTGAAAGTGCGCTTCAAGAAGTAAACAAAATAGCTCCGGCAGGATATGTGTTATTTGGCAGAGATTTTAAAAATCAAACCAAAGAAAGCCTTATAGGTGAGCTTCAAACATTGCAAAATGCTAGTAAAACAAAACTATTATTGGCGGTAGATGAAGAGGGCGGAACGGTTGTGAGGGTGAGTGCTTACTCCCAGTTTCGTAATACGCCATTTTTGGCACCTCAAAAATTTGATTCATTAGAAGCCTTATTAGAGGAAGCAAAAGAAAAAGATACTTTATTAAAAGAGCTTGGCATCAATATGAATTTAGCACCTGTTGTGGATATTACGGATAACCAAAATGCCTTCATTTATGATAGAACTTATGGAAAAAATGCAAAAGACACTGCAGAATATGCCAAAGCAGTGATTACACAAATGAATCAAGATGAAGTTTTATCTTGTATGAAACATTTCCCTGGGTATGGTGATAATGTGGATACGCATACGGGTATTGCGCACGATAAACGTCTATTAGAAGAATTTCAGGAAAATGATTTTTTGCCGTTTATGGCGGGGATTGAAACAAAGGCGCCAGCTATTTTAGTCAATCATAATATTGTGGAGTGTATGGATGAAACAATGCCGGCAACGTTATCTCCAAAGGTGCATGAAGTTTTAAGAAATGATTTAGGCTTTTCGGGTGTCATCGTGACGGATGACTTGGCAATGGACGCTGTGAAAAGCTATGTAGAAAATGGAGAGGCAGCAGTGCAAGCAGTGCTTGCGGGAAACGATTTGATTATTACCTCCTCGTTTGAAAAGCATCGAGCAGAAGTTGTCAAAGCAGTAGAAGAGGGAAGAATTAGCGAAGAGATGATTGATATGGCGGCAAGAAGAGTGTTAGCGATGAAACTTCAGTATCATATATAATATCAGCTTAAGAAGGGAAGAAGGGACTTTTTTGAATCAGTTTTTAAAAGGCTTAGTAAAAGAAATTGCAGATGAAGAGGGCATTTTGTTAGAACTACTTTCAAAAGAATGGATTATCAAATTAACCAAAGGTGAAAAAATAGGGTATATTGTAGGTTCTAAATTTTCCATCAATTCCGACACGGCTTCCCGTATTGCTTCGGATAAATATGCCACGTATGAGGTGCTTAAAAGTGCAAACATTCCAGTCATTGAACATCACATTGTATTTCACCCAAAGACCAGAAAAAACACGCCATCTGATTTTCAAAATTCCAAAGAAATATACCGTTATTTCAAAGAAAAGCAAAACGAAATTGTGGTAAAACAAAATGAAGGATTTGGTGGCAACATGGTGTATTTGTGCAAAACTAAAAGTGAGATACGAAAAAGTGTGAAGAAGATTTTGAAACGTAGAGATTCACTAAGTATTTGTCCTTTTTATCATGCGGATGCAGAATATCGCCTAGTGATGCTTGACGGAGAATGTAAGTTGTTATTTGGAAAGCAAAAAGCAGAGGAAAAATGGAAGTTTAATTTGTGCCAAGGCGCAAAGGCGTTTATGGTAGATGATGAAAAACTAAAGAATGAACTTATTTTGATGGCACAAAAAGTGGTAACAGCGTTAGGCATTCGTTTTGCTAGTGTTGATATTATTCAAACGCAAGAAGAGAAAAAGCTTTTGGTGATGGAAGTGAATTCTGGGGTGATGATTCATAAATTTTGTGAATTTGTTCCACAGGGACGAGATATTGCCAAAACAATTTACAAAGAAGCCATTTTGAAAATGTTTGATATGTAGTGGCGACCAATAGTCGCTATAAAACGATAGCAGCGACCATTGGTCGCCATATAAAGAGGAGTTGAAAGAGATGATTTATCCACAATCACTACAAAAAAATGACACCATTGGGGTAACAGCCACATCAGGTGGATTAGAAGAAGAAAGAGATCTTCATAAACTAGAAAATGCAGTTAACAATATAAAAGAATTAGGTTTTCATGTCATTGAAACCCCTAATGTAAGAAAATGTGATAAGCTAGTTAGCTCAAGTGCCAAAGAGCGTGCCAAAGAATTTATGGATTTATGGCAAAATGATGCGGTGAAGGAGATTATTTTGGCTCGAGGAGGAGAGTTTCTAATGGAAATGCTTCCTTATTTAGATGACAAGATACTCTCTGAAAACGCACCAAAGTGGGTGCAAGGCTTTTCGGATAGTAGCATTCTTCTATATTATCTTACCACTTGTTTTGAAATTAGCACGATTCATGCAGAAAACTTTTCGGCATATGGAATGAGAAAACTTCATTCTTCTCTTTTAACAAGCTTAGCTTTTGTCCAAAATCCTACTGAGGAATTGGTGCAAGAAAGCTTTGAACTATATGAAATTAACCGCATACGTAGAGAAGAGGGGATGGAACTTGAGCCTTTTAATCTTACGGAAAAGGTTATATACCGTAGTTTAGATGGCTCATCTCAGGTTTCTTTTGAAGGAATACTTCTTGGCGGGTGCATGGATGCTTTAAAAGTCTTATTAGGCACGCCGTTTGATAAAACTGTCGAATTTTGTCGAAAACATCCAGAAGGCATTGTTTGGTATTTAGAAAATTGTGAGATGTCCGTCACAGAATTATATCGTGCTTTGTGGCAAATGAAGACGGCAGGGTGGTTTGATACGGCCAAAGGCATTATCATTGGTAGAACCATGGCAAAAGATAGCCTGGGTGAATTTACCTACGAAGATGCTTTGCGTCAGGCTTTTGGCGATTTAAAGGCACCGGTTATTTATGAGGCAGATTTTGGGCATGTTTCGCCACAGTGGACAATGGTTAACGGAAGTTATGCTAAGTTTACATATGAAGAGGGGAAAGGCTGTCTCATCACGCAATTAAAATAAAATATCTTTTGGGAAAGACTTGACTTTATGAGGTAAAAGCTTATATAATGGTTCCTGTAAGTTTCTTAGGGAGGGCATTAGAATTGAAAGGAAATACAGTAAACGATACAGAAAATAGTTTGCTTCAAGATGAGCTAGATAAAGAGTATATTTCTGAAATCAAAAACGGTAGTATGGAAGCTGTCAATAAAATTATGGAAAAGTACAAGCCATATGTTTATTTAAAAGCTAAACCGTTTTTTATCGTTGGCGCCGAAAAAGAGGATATCATTCAAGAGGGAATGATAGGTCTTTTCAAAGCGATTAAAGGCTATGATGATTCCAAAGATGTTTCGTTTAAAATGTTTGCTGACCTTTGTATTCGTAGACAAATCATCACGGCCATAAAAGCATCTAATAGACAAAAGCATATTCCTTTAAATTCGTATGTGTCACTCAATAAAACAACAAGCGAGGAAGATGATGATAGAACGGTAATTGAGGTGCTAGATACCGATACAGCACCAGATCCATTAGATACCATCACCACTAAAGAAACTTATAAAAATATCGAACTAAAAATGACAGAAGTACTTAGTGATTTTGAGCAGAGGGTGTTTAATGAATACATTTCGGGTGAGTCATACAGTAGTATTGCGCAAAAAGTAGATTCTCATCCAAAAGCAGTAGATAACGCCATTCAGAGAATCAAAAAGAAGTTCGAAAAATATATTTTAAATGATGAAAAATAATCGTACAAGCTATCTTGTACGAAATATATGCTTCTATAGCTCAGCTGGCAGAGTGCGTCCTTGGTAAGGACGAGGTCACGGGTTCGACTCCCGTTAGAAGCTCCAAAAAAGTAGTCCCATTGGGACTACTTTTTTTTGGAGCTTATCGGGATAAGTACGAAAATTGCACAAATAATGGACGTCCCCATGTGCATGTTGCAACTTTTTACTTTTTGTGATATGATATGGCAAAAGTAAGAAGCTTAGCAGGTCATTTGTTAACTTACCAAATGAAAGGGAGGAGAGCAAAATGAAAACACGTGATAAGCTTATTGTCGCTCTTTCGGTTGTTGTGCTGGTTCTTTTAGTGATACTACTGGCAACCAAGGTGGGCAATAGAAACGAAATCCTTCCTCAGACGGAAGGGGTTGTGGTAGTGCCAACGATGCAGGATGCCATCTCGCAAGATAGCACTTGGTGTGGCACATTTCAGCTCGTATGGAATGATTTGAAAAACGAGTTAGTGAAGGGCGATATTGTGTATTCACCACAAGAGCCTATTGCAGAGTCGTTAAACAAAGAAACGTATACTCAAAACATGTTATCTGAGGCGTATTATTACAAAAAATGGGGACTTATGACCTTAGACTTGAAGGCAGAAATTGAAAAGGGTATCAAGGAAAAATTTGAGCAAACGAGTGACATTTTGGATGAATTTGATTGGCCAGAGGAACCGGAGGATTATCATTATTTTCTTTACACCATGTTATATCGTAAGTTTGAGTTTGAAAAGGTGTTTGATGTACTTTCCAATGGACCTTTTGGCTCTCAAAAGGTAGAGGCACAGTATTTTGGAATTGATTCCAACACACAAGATACCGTTGGCGAACAAGTGGAAGTTTTATATTATCATTCGTCTGATGATTTTGCCGTGCTTTTAAATACCAAATCAGAGGATGAGGTCATCTTGGTTAAAAATCCAAGTGGAAGTACCTTTGAGGAAATCTATCAAAATATGCAGAAAAAGAAGGAATCTTTTCAAGGAAGTACCCGTTTTGGCAAACAAGATGAGTTAAAGGTGCCGTATCTTCACATTAACGAAAAGAAGGAATATACTGAATTTGAAGAAAAAACATTTCCTTGCTTCAATCCTGAGTTACCACCATATGGAAAAATCATAAAGGCAATGCAAACAGTGCAATTTTCCATTGACGAAACCGGTGGCAAAGTAAAGAGTGAAGCGGGCATTGATGTGGTGTTTAAATCAGCACCTGTACCTAAAGATGATAAGCCACGTTTATTCTATGTAGATGATACCTTTGCGATTTTCCTTCGAGAAAAGGGAAGAAACACCCCTTACTTTGCAGGAAGAATTGAAGATATTTCGAAATTTCAATAACGAAAAAGGGGTGGTTACGTTTTGGTAACCACCTCTTTTTTATATAGATTCTATTTCCTTTTTTAGACTTTTCAAATAGCCAACTCTTTTTTCATGGATTTTTTGTTTTAGCTTTTCGTAATTTAACACGCCTTCTTCGTTTGTACACTTTTGAATGATTTCTTCAGTAGCGTGAATGCTCATGACTTTTCCAGCAAGCGATGCAAACGAGAGTGAGTCATCTTTGGAATCGGCTTTGGCGACAATTTCCATGCCTTGATACGAGATGCTTTTAGAACAATAGATAGCATCAAAGAGTTTTACTTGAGTTGATGGTTTTAAAGAAAAAAATCGTCCTGCTTTCATATGAAGAAGGGAAGTGAGCTTTCCAGCCTTTTCATATTTGTTGGGAGCTTTGATGCGTTTGCAAAAACTATGGATTGCCTCTAAGCCTCGTTCTTCGTGGCCGATATGTCTTGGCCATTCTTCTCTTGGCGTTAAGCCTTTTCCAAAATCATGAACCAAGGCGCAAAAGCGGGTTAGTTCTTCATCGGGATTGGTAGAAGCGTTTGGTGTCATTTGAGAGGCTCTTTCTAGCACTTCTAATGTGTGAACATAGGCATCTCCTTCTGGGTGATATAAAAGAGGTTGTTCTACGCCAATTAAGTGGGCTAATTCTGAAAAGTGAACCTCCAAAATGTTGGCTTCTCTTAGTACTTCAAAAAACTTGGCTGGATGATGAGATATAAGGGCTTTTCGAAATTCTGTGAAAACACGCTCGGCCGATAAAAAGCAAAGTTCCTCTTTCATATCATGCATGGTCTTTAGGGTAGTTGGTTCCACTGTAAAATCTAACTGACTAGCAAAACGTGCCGCACGATAGGCTCTTAAAGGGTCTTCTATAAAAGCATTCGTTGTCATGCGAAGCGTTTTATTTTTTATATCATCAAGCCCGATGAAATGGGTCAATGAGCTTTTGTGTCAGTACATCTATTGCCATCGCATTGATGGTAAAATCTCTTCTGGCTAAATCTTCCTCGATGGTGATGGATGGGGCGGTTTGCATTTCAAAATCGGTATGTTTTTGGCCCGTTTTTTTCTCCGTTCTAGCGAGTGCAACTTCGCAGTTTTGAATGATAAAAACAGGAAAGGTTTTTCCTTGTACTCTTGTATCAGGAAAGAGGGTAGAGAAAACATCTTGAGAAATGCCAGTCACACAAAAATCCATATCATGGGGCTCTTGGCCAAGAGCCATGTCTCTTACAGCACCGCCTACCAAGTAAAGCCTCCCGCCGTGAGTATCTATTATTTTAGCAATTTCGTTAAATGAAGAAGTATCAAATATTGGCATAAAAAACCTCCTAGTTCTTGTGCTAATGATACCATTTTTTGAGGAAAAAATCTAGTGTTACATAGGTATTTATGGTATGATAAGAAAAAAGATAAAGGAGATTATTCAGATGAAAGAAATCATATTAGCTAGTAATAATCCAAACAAGCTTCGTGAGATGAAAGCAAAACTTGGTGCTTTTGGCATTGAAGTAATGTCACAAAAAGAAGCAGGAATCGATATTGATGTAGAGGAGACAGGAACGACGTTTGAAGAAAATGCAGTACTAAAAGCAAGTACTATATATGATATCGCAAAGAAGCCAGTGATTGCCGATGATAGTGGTTTGGAGATTGATTATTTAAACGGTGCACCGGGAGTATATTCGCATCGTTTTGCAGGAGAAAATGCAACAGACGCCGATCGAATTAATAAAGTACTAACGCTTTTAAAAGACGTACCAGATGAAAAAAGAACGGCTAGATTTCATTGCTGTATTTGCTATATCGATGAAAAAGGAGAAAAACATATCTTTCACGGCATCGCCGAAGGCAGAATTGGCTACGAGCCAGTCGGTGAAAACGGCTTTGGCTATGATCCCATCTTTATCTACGAAGGAAAAACATTTGCCCAACTTAGTGGCGAAGAAAAAAATAAGGTAAGCCACAGGGGAAAAGCGGTGCAAGCTTTGGAAGAATTCTTAAAAAAATAGGGAATAAAAAGGACGCTAAGAATAATTTAGCATCCTTTTTTAGTATAATAGCGTCACCTTTTTATTTTTAATCTTCACAAATCCTTCATCCTTAATGTTTTTTAATTCTCTTGACATGGCACTTCTATCTACTGCCAAATACTCTGAAAGCTCAGTAAAATTAAAGGGAAGAAGAAAGGTTTTAGAGCCATTTTTTTGTTCTTGTTGTCTAAAATATTCTAAAAGTTTATCTCGAATGGATTTTTGTGTTAAAATCTCAATTCGTTCATTTCGTTCAAGTACAATTTCAGTAATTAATTTTAGTAAATTTTTAATAAATTGCTTATAGGAAGCGTGTTTCACAATTTCTTCTTCCGTAATTCTATCGTAATCAATCAAAATTACTTTTGTAGCCTCTTTGGCAAAAATATCGTAGCTATCATCGGTAACAGGAAGAATAATCGATCCAAACACACCACCATCTTTTAATTCATTTAAAATGATACGTTTACCATCATAATCGTTGCGGATAATTTGAATGCAACCAGACTGCACTACACCAATGATGTTATCCGTATTGATATTCGACATGATATTAATACCCTTCGGATACGTCACAGTGCTAGCTTCTAAGTATTTAAAAATTCTTTCTTTATCTTTATCGGAAATATTATAGAATAAATCGGTCATCTTCCTCACCTCTTTTTAGGTATCATAGCATAAAATAGGGGAGATTGCAACCTTAGTTAAGTGTGGGTGACATGTTTGGAATACTCTTGCATATAAAAAAATTATTGATATAATAGAGCTGAACTAATTGATGAAAAAAAAGGGGGAAATAGTATGGCCATAGCAAGTTTAATTTTGGCAATTTTGGGATTCTTAATTAGTGTTACATTTTTTAAAGATTTATCTCTAATTCTATGTGTTATTTCGATTGTTCTAGGAATCATTGCTATTGTAAAAAAGAAGGATAAAACGATAGCCATTATTGCTATTGTAGTAGCATTTCTAGGATTTGTTCTTCTTTTTTCTGAGGATAATGATGTGAGGGTGGAAGAGAGAAAACTTGCGGAAAGTGCTACTGAAGAAAAAGTTGAAACAAAAGATGCCACTAAGGAAAAAACGGATACAGTAAAAGCGGAATATGAGGTTGGCGAGGGGAGTGTTACAGTTAGTACAAATAGTATAGGCACTAATTGGATTAAGGTTGCAGTTCCAGTAAAAAATACAGGAACAACGAATCTATATCTTTCATCTTGTTCTATAGATATTGAAGACAGCAATGGAGCCTTGGAAGATGTTATTACTATGGTAAGTGTTTATCCACAAGTCATTCAGCCTGGAGAAACAGCATATTATTTTGAAGAAACAACGTATGATGGGAAATCTATGAGTGGCTTAAAGGCAATACCGCACGTAGAAGTTGAAAAAGCTAAAGTTCCATGTGTTAGATATGTAGTATCAGATGTTCAGTTAAAAGACCAAGATTATTTTGGAGCCAAAGCGATGGGAAGAGTTGAGAATACAACAGAACAAGATGGTTCTTCAGTTTACGTTGTAATGCATTTATTTAATGAAGATCATAATATAGTTGGTGTTATATACGATATAGTAGATAATGGACTGAAAGCTGGTGAAAAGAAAGCTTTTCAAACTATGTCGCTTGACACTAATTTAAATTCTTCAGAGGTATCTACGTATGAAACATTTGCATATCCATATCAATACCAGTTTTAACAAAGTACTGCTCAAGGGGACGTTTCTTTGTGCAGTTGTCTCGTTTCGGTGACAACTTATGTTTCACCTGTTGTCATAAATTATTTTTATGATTTTTTGAATGCTGAAATTGACTAGAGCTATACCTGTAAACTGTTGATATATCTATATTTAAAAATCTTTTGTGAGTATTTCAAGAGAAAAGCAATTTTGTTGCAATTGCAATATTGCTTTTCTCTTTTTTTGATAAAATTAATATAAAGATTTTTAAAATTTACGAAAGAAAAATGAAATAAAAGATAAAAACAAATGAGAAGGAGGAGTAAGAAAAATGAAGATTATTAAGCGTGATGGTCACATGGTAGACTATTGTCCAGATAAAATTTCTCAAGCAATTCAAAAAGCAAACCAAGAGGTGGAAGAAAAGGAACAGGCAACTGAGGCTCAGATTAAGAGTATCATTAAATATATCGAAAAACTAGGTAAGAGAAGAATGTTGGTAGAGGATATTCAAGATATCATTGAGATGAAATTGATGGAAATGGGCAGATATGAACTTGCCAAAAAATATATTACGTATCGCTATACCAGAGAATTAGTTAGAAAAAGCAACACGACCGACCTTGCCATTAAAGAATTAATCGATGGGGAAAATGAATACTGGAATACCGAAAATTCCAACAAAAATGCAAGAATTGTTACTACGCAAAGAGATTATTTGGCTGGTATAACAAGTACTGATATTACCAAAAGATTCCTTCTTCCAGAAGATATTGTGAAAGCACATGAGGAAGGCATTATTCACTTCCATGATGCGGATTATTTTGCACAAAATGCTCTTCATAACTGCGATTTAATTAACCTTGATGATATGCTTCAAAATGGTACGAATATGAATGGTGTGATGATTGAAAAGCCGCACAGGTTTTTAACGGCTATGACGATTGCGACCCAAATCATTACAGCGGTTACTTCTTGTCAATATGGTGGTGCCACCATTACTTTAACGCATCTTGCACCTTTTGTGAGAGATAGCTACAATCGTTATTTAAAGAAATATCAAGATAGAAAACTTTCCAAAGAGCAATGCGAAAAGTTTGCAAAAGAGGATTTGCAAAAAGAGATTGTAGATGGGGTGCAAACCTTCCAATATCAAATTAATTCTATGACGAATACCAATGGACAAGCCCCATTTTTAAGTGTCAACATGTATCTTGGCGAAACGGATGAGTACAAAGAAGAGCTTGCCATGATTATTGAAGAGTTTTTAAAGCAAAGAATTGTAGGCATGAAAAACGAAAAAGGTGTGTATATTACCCCAGCTTTTCCAAAGCTTTTGTATGTTTTAGAAGAGGATAATATTCATGAAAATTCTAAATACTATTACTTAACAAAACTTGCTGCTGAGTGTACTTCTAAGAGAATGGTGCCAGATTATATTTCAGAAAAAGTAATGCGTGAGCTTAAGAAAAATGAGCTTGGCGAAGGAGAGTGCTACCCTTGCATGGGATGTCGCTCTTTCTTAACACCAGATAGAACTATTAGCAAAGGTAATCTTGCCAAAGCAAAGAACTATGTAGAAGGAAAAGGTAAATACTACGGTAGGTTTAACCAAGGTGTGGTTACCATTAACTTAGTGGATGTTGCTTTAACAGCTGATAAAGATATGGATTTATTCTGGAAGGTTTTTGAGGAAAGACTTGAACTTTGCCATAGAGCACTTCAAATTAGACATAAGAGACTTAGCAAAGCTACCTCTGATGTTGCCCCAATTTTGTGGCAACATGGAGCCTTAGCAAGACTAGAAAAAGGGGAGAGTATTCACGAGTTACTTCATCATGGCTATTCTACTATTTCACTTGGTTATGCTGGTCTATATGAGTGCGTGAAATTTATGACAGGCCATAGCCACACAGGAGAGGGAAAAGAATTCGGACTTGCGGTTATGCAAAAAATGAATGATAAATGTGCCGAATGGAAAAAGGCTGAGGATATTGATTACAGCGTTTATGGTACCCCGATTGAATCTACCACTTATAAATTTGCGAAGTGTTTAAAAGATCGTTTTGGCGTGATTGAGGGTATCACTGATAGAGATTATATTACCAATTCTTATCACGTTCCCGTTTTTGAAGAAATTGATGCTTTTTCTAAAATCAAATTAGAGGCAGATTTCCAACGTTTAAGCCCAGGCGGTGCGATTAGTTATGTGGAGACTCCTCATTTAAGTAATAACCTAGAGGTTATTATGGAGATGCTTCGCTTCTTTTATGATAACATTATGTATGCTGAGATTAATGGTAAGTTTGATTATTGTCAAGAGTGTGGATACACAGGTGAAATCTTGATTGATGAAAACTTAGAGTGGTACTGTCCATCATGTGGCAACAGAGATCACAAAAAACTAAATGTAGCGAGAAGAACTTGTGGCTATATTGGTGCAAACTTTTGGAATAAGGGAAGAACGGCAGAGATTAAGGACAGGGTCATCCACATCGATAACAAAGATTACGTGGAGGTATAGAGATGAGATATAATAAAATTCGTAAAATGGATATTTCCAATGGCCCTGGCGTGAGAGTATCTATCTTTACACAAGGCTGTGCCTTTCACTGTAAAAACTGTTTTAATCCAGAAACGCATGATTTTAAGGCCGGTAAAGAGTTCACAGATGATACAGAAAATACTTTATTTAGCCTTTGTGACCATGATTATGTAGAAGGCCTATCTGTTTTGGGTGGTGAGCCCCTTCATCCCAATAATATTGAAGGTACTACTAAAATGGTGAAAGATTTTAAAGCCAAATATCCCGATAAAAATGTTTGGATGTGGACGGGATTTAACTTTGATAAAGATTTAAAGGATAAAGAAATATTAAAATATGTGGATGTATTGGTGGATGGTCAGTATCAAGACGAACTTGCTAATCCAACACTTAGTTGGAAGGGCTCTTCTAACCAAAGAGTGATTGATGTGCAAAATTCACTTAAAAAGAATCAAGTGGTTCTTTATGAGGATAAAATTTAGAAACATTGATTATTGATATTCAATCATGCAAGTGATATAATAATACTATCGTAGGGAAGAGTATCTTTAACAAATAGAGAAGTCTATTCTTTTGAAAGTGATTCATAAAAAAAGGGGTAGTTGATATGGAAAAAAGAAAAGCTGTTATCTTTGGCAATACGGTTTGCTTTGTAGGTATTATCATATTTTTTCTGTTAGCTTTTATGGGGAGCGTTGGTGCCCCAACATCGTTGTCACTTGAAAAACTATTTCAAGAGAATCAAGAAGTAATTCAGGTAATAGAAAGGCAAAATGGAAGCCCTGATTTAACCCTAAGCAGACAGCATCTTTCATTTTTATTAGGAACAGTGCAATTTTATACCTATTTTAAGTTATTTTTATCCATTGGAACTACCATTGCGTTTAGTGCAATATTTATTGCATGGCCAGCTTTTCAATCTTCGATGATGAAATCAGATAAAATGATGATGAAATTAGCATATCTGGTGTTACTAGCAGATGTTTTGCT
Organism: Clostridiales bacterium UBA1234; assembly: GCA_002308995.1. Lineage (GTDB taxonomy): Bacteria > Bacillota > Clostridia > TANB77 > UBA1234 > UBA1234. Next base: position 97,629 of record DBWQ01000009.1, read on the forward strand.
GGTACTATTGGGAGTACTGTTTATGATTCCATTCTCCACTACTTTGGTAGCTATTTTTGACATTGTTTTGGGGAGTATTGTCATGGCAGGTATCCTTATTATTGGTTTTTGTATCAGTATTTACATGCATCGTTATTATGAAAACCAAGAAAACTAAAAAGCTTTACGCTTCAAAATGATATACGATAATCCTAATAAAGGATTATCGTTTTTTATTTCAAGAAGAAAAATGAGATTCGCTCTTTTCTTTTAAAAATACCTATGATAGAATAATCATGTCAATCTTGAATGAAGGATAATTGGGGGGAAGCAGTTTGAATATATATGATTTTGATAAAACAATTTATCAAGGCGATTCTAGTTTTGATTTCTTTATGTTTAGCCTTTTTAAACACAAAAAAAACTTTTTAAAACTTCCTAAAATATTGTGGCGTGGGCTTAAGTTTAAATTACACATTTTACCCAAAAAAACGTTTAAATCTACTGTGTTTGGCATTGTACAAAATGCGTCGGAACTTGAAAGGGATGTGGAAGAATTTTGGAATAAAAACGAGCATAAAATTAAAAAGTTTTATTTGGCACAAAAACAAGATGAGGACTTGATCATCTCTGCTTCACCAGAGTTTTTATTAAAACCAATTTGTCGTAGACTACAAGTGGCATTAATTGCAACGGTGGTAGATACAAAAACAGGAGAATTAATAGGGGAGAACTGTCATGGTAAAGAAAAAGTAAAAAGGCTTGATCAAAAGTATCATGTATCGACTTGTGATGAGTTTTATTCTGATTCTTTATGTGATGCACCGCTTGCAGAAATTGCTTCTAAAGCGTATTTAGTTAAAGGAGAAACTCTTGTAGAGTGGCCTCAAAAATAAATCAAAAAACACGCTCATACAGAGCGTGTTTTTTGGTAATTGACATTATTCATTGGTAGTAGTGGTTGTATCTTCGATTGTTGCATCTGGAGCATTGGTTTTAACAGATTCAATACCATTGGTGCAACCAGATATTTGAGAGTAGCCTTCGCTAGCAGCAATATTTTGACCATTTTTAGCAGTTAATCTAAAACGATATTCACCAGCTTTATCGGTGTAAATTTCAAATTTTGGATTTGTCTCCGTGGTGTATCCTTCTTTTGTTTGATCTTCGATATTAGCAATTGGAGCATTAGTTTTAACGCTCTCGATGCCATCTTTACAACTTGCAAGAGTAGAATAAACTTGAGATGTAGCAATTACTTGACCATTGCCAGCAACTAGATTAAAAGTATAACCTGTAGAAGTTCCTTTAATAACGAATTTTCCCATAAAAATACCTCCTAATAATTCTTGAATATGGTATTCAAGTATAGTGACAAAGAAACAAGAATTTCTTTGCTTTTCAATAGCCATTCATCAAAAAATTTGGCTATTTTCTTAATACACTAAGTTTATATGAAAAATGTAAAAAAAACAATATCAAAATGGAAATTTATCGTGAAATATTTAATATGGACAGCTGTGAAAATATGATATAATAAAATCAATATAACGAGTACGAATGAAAAGGAAGTGAAGACGTTGGAAACTACGAAAAGGTATCAAAGAGCTTGCGTAGAGGTCTTGGAAGTACTAAAGCTTTTAAAACCAGAAGAGTTTAATAGAATTCCTAAAGAAAGAATTACACTCTATCAAAAGAATCAAGCAAGTGATTATACCCTCGAAATTGATGAACATCAAAAACTAACTACGCAAATATCCGATGATGCCAAACTCATTTTAGCAAATTTATTTGTAAGGTTTATTGCTTCTGATAAAGATCAAAAAAAGATATACGAACGTGAGAAAAAAGCCTATGTACAGCGTGAAATGCGTAGAATTGCGAAAGAAAAAGAAAAGGAATTACAGCAAGAAGGGTTGTCACAAGTACAAACAAAAGAAATGCAACATCAGAATCTTCCAATAGAAGCAAAGCCACAAACGTTTTTGGAAAAATGGATAGATAAAGTGAAAAAAATATTGAAAATAGGGTGATTTTATTGGAAAAAGGGATTACTTTTGATACGATTTGGGCTGAAAAGGAAACGCTTCATTTTGAAAATACGCATTTTGAGGAGAATTTAACAGCACTTTTTCGTGATGAGTATGCTCCTAAATCAGATACCGCGGATTACGATGATAACAAAATTTTAAGGCAGGAGCGAGAAGAAGAAAAAAGAAGAAGAGAGCATGATCCTAATGCGAATCGTTTTTTAACACCATATTATGATAAGTATTATGCTCAAATTGCGGTGGGACAGCTTCCTAGTTTTTTAAGAACTACTCGCGTTTTGAGTGCTACTAAGTTCCAAAATGGGAAAAAGCCAGAAATGGAAGCAGAATTTAACGCATTCACACAAGAAGAAAAACAGCAGACGCATTTAGCGTTATTAAAAGAACTTGCCATTATTTATGCTCGTAAGGCCAACTTGGCAAATCGTGAAAAATATACTAATGTTAATGCTATGAGCAAAAAAGATGCTGCTATGGAAAACTTTATGTTGTATGCTACAAAATATAATGCGCAAGTGCCACCAAGAGAGCAAATACATTTTTGCATTTCAAATGATGTGGTAAAAGGACCATTGTTAGATGCTAGTGTTCCTGGTTTTACAAGACTATCGGTGCATTTTGGTAGTGAGGAAAATCTTATAAGGACTCTCAAAAATGTGAGTTTTACGTTAGAGCAAGAGGGAATGCAAAGCCCATATAGGAAGAATCGTTTTGCAGAAATTAACGTAGATGAAGTATATTCTCAAGGAGTTAATTTGAATCGATATGAGGTATTTGAAACTGGGTTATTAACAAGAAACTATAGTCGTAGTGCTAAAAAGTGTATTGAGCAAATCAAAGAGATGGATTCAAGTAAACTAAAGTGTTTTGCTTGCTTTGTATATCCAGAGCTAAATGATAGAGAAATATCTTATTTGGCAGAAATGGCAGGAATCGGCGAAAGCGAACTGATTCGTTTAGAAGGAATTCTGAGAGGAAGAGCCAAACAGAAAGATCCTCAAAAAAGGAGAACAGCTTATTTACAAGGCTTTTTATTGGGTGCTAAAGAGCAAGATATTCCTAAAAAACTTGGTGAAACATTTGATTTATACATGATGGGAGAGGCTGTTTTTGAGGAAAATGTGAATTTATCGGCTTATATAGGTATCCTGCAGGAAAGTGGTGTGAATGAAAATCATATTCGAGAGTTTTGTGAACAGACGGTAAATCGTGTTTTTACCAAAGAACAAGGAAATGCCTTTACGGCGTATATGCTAAAAGAGGATGAAGAAGGGCTTCCTATTTTGGATAGAGAAGCGTTTTGTCCAGTGTTTCAAAGAGTTGATATGGAAACAAAACTTAGAATATTAGGGAATCTACTGAAAGAACGTGATGCAGGACTCGATTTATCTAGCATCAAAATGGAGGAGATAACGGAGAATGAATTAGGCTTTTTGCACGCGATTCAAGAGACACATTTGGATAATGTGAGTTTTATCAAAGAAATGGTAGAACCTTTATTAAAAATAAAAGATGGAGTAGTTCCGGGGGAAGAAGAAGCTTTGTTAGAAGAAGCCTATACTGCGTATCAATTATTAGTGGAAGATTCCAATGATAGTATCTCGGAAAAAGCGATGGCAGCACAATTTCATACTCTTTTAGTAGAAGCAGAAGTGGAGGAAGAACTCATTCAAACCTTTGTGAGTACATATGACATGGATGAAACTCACTCGAATGTGTATAAGTCTTTGCGAGATGATGTTGTGCCAGAAGTTTTGGTAGAGGCGAGAAAAGAAGTTGAAGGAGCAGAAGTAAGAGCGATAAGTAGTCAGCAAAGAGAGGAAAGACTTAGTGAAGAGAAAGGAAAAAATGGAAAGAAGAGTCGTTAATAAGTTGACATAAACAAAGAATGGTGGTATAATGTCGTGGCTAACGAATAGAAAAGGGGGCAGGAATCAATGAGTATCGAGGCTGTCAATACGTCTCTGCAGGAGGTATTAAACAAATTTGCAGAGGCAAAACCGGTGGAAGGAATGCAGGTTTCTTACTTACTGCTGGTATCCGAAATCATGAGGATGTATGATAAATACATTAGGTGTTTAGAAGACAAAAAAGAGGATGAAGCTGTGGAATTTGCCGAAATGATAGAAGGCAGAATCTCCATAGCAAAACAAAACCATATGTTCGGCTAAAATTAGGAAGAAGATTGTATTTCTCTAAAAGAGGGGTGCAATCTTCTATTTTTTTGCCTCAAAGCCCTCAAATATAGGCATTCCAATTGACATAATATGTATAAAATGGTATAATAATAATGGTATTAATGAGATAAACAGAGAGAGAATTTAGAATAGAAAGAGGGAGATTACTATGGCACTACATGCAGGAATTTTACCAGCTGCTTATTATGAGGCAAGACTTTCAATAGTTTCTAAGTTTTTAGATCATGCCAAAGAAGGAAGTATACTATACGAAGCATTAGCCAAAAAAGAAGAAAAACTAACCGCCAAATTGGAACTAAAAGACCAAAAAAAGAGTATTAAAACTATTTTTAAAGACGATCCGGAATGTAATAAAATACGAGACCAATTAAAAGTACTAGAAGCGAGAAGACGCACGCTGATGAAAGCCAAAGCGTGCATTTTGCGTGCCAAAAGAAAGAATCTTCCTTATAACCCTGCTGAACTAGATAGTATTAATGCGGAGTTAGATCAACTAGTGGGAAGTATCAGCCAATTGAAGATGTTTCTTGATGACCGTAAATATGAATTAACCATGGAGCAAGGAATGGTGTATAACCGCATTCAAACTTCGTATGATAATTCTTATGCAGCATTGGGTGATTTGCGTGAAGATAATAGAACGATGGGCTTTGGCAATGTGAAAAGAGCTGCAAGGGGCGAATTAGGTGAACCTGCAGGTAGAGCTACTAACCAAAATACACCTGGACAGAATGCACAAGGAAATCCAACTCCTACCCGTAGCTTAGATAACTCTGGTTATGGACCAGGAAAGGCAGGTGCCTATGGCACTGGTACGCCTGGTGGCTATGGCCCTGGAAATGCAGGAGGCAATGGACCAGGTAGTTCTTATAGTGGATCTTATGGACCAGATTCAGGATTACCAGATAACTATACATACAAACATGATAGAGAAGATAGTAGAACAGGTAGTAAGGCTCGTTCTACCAAAGAACAAAGAGAAGCATTTATGAAAAACTTAAATTTACAGTACAATCTTGATCCAGAAGAAGCAAAAAAGGAGTATGTGGAAGCTAAGAAAGTTTTAAGAAAAGTAAAATCACTAGATAGAACGATTGCAGAAGAGACAGAAAAGATAAAACTATTTGGGAAAAAGCAAGAATTAGAGAAATTAAAAGCGGAGTATGCAGGTAGAGAAACATTAATAAATGATATGGATGCCTATATTAAGAGCTATCGATTGGTTAGTGATATTTTATATGCTAAGACACTAGAAGGTGATCCAAAGCAAAAAGATGCACTCGATAAAAAGACAGCGTTTATTAATAAACAGTTGGGGTTATCACCTGCAGATGCCAAAGATGAAGAAAAGAGAAAAGTAGCCATTCAAAAGACGGTTGATCAGTATAATGCATTTGCTAAAAAGCATCCAGGTCTTCCACTCATTACCGACATCGATAAGGTAGATAAAGAAGATTTAGATAAAAAGAATTTTATTTTTATGAAACTTGTGATGGACGACAAGGAGTATACAACCAAGAAAAAATCTGATGCAGATATTATCAAAGAGATGAAGGAACATCTTACTACCAAAAAGAAAGCCTTGGAAGGAAAAATCACAGGGTTAGAAAAGGAACTTGAAGGAAAAACGATTCCAACCGAAAAGGAAGCCGAAGAAGCGGTGAAAGTAATAGAACAAGCAAATGCTGAAAAGAAAAACATAGATGTGAAAGAAGCTGAAAGAGTGGTAGCTTTGTATGAAACAGCACATCCAGAAGTAAAATCAGCAGAACCGGAAAAAGAGGAGGAAGAACCAGATCCTGAACCAAAAGGATTAACAGATAAAGAAAAACTTGAAAAGGCACGTGAAAGAAGAGAAAAATTTGTTGAACAAGAAAAGAAAATCGCAGAAGAAATTGCAAAAATGCAAAAGCAATTGGATGCATACGATTCATTGCAAGCAAAGAAGGAGACAATAGAAGCAAAGAAAAGTGAACGTAAGGATGATTTGCATAATATTGAACCAATCAGGGAACTAGCAAAAGAAGAAAAAGAACGTCAAGAAAAAATGAAACAACTAGTACCAATGATCGAGTTATATCCAATTATCAAAGCGTATAACTACTGTTTTAATGATGACACGAGACCTCCTGTTGCTCCAAGTGATGAGATGAAACAAAAAGTGAAAGAGTTATTTGAAGCAAGAAAGGATGAAATAAGAACACTATTCCCAGATGCTTTTGAAGAAAAGGATGGGGAGATGGAAATTAGATCAAATCAGAGCCTAATGAAGGTATTAGATGGTATTGCAACAAGTGTTAATGAGTTTAATGCACAAGCTAATGGGTATGTACCAATGTTAAAAGATGTGAAAGGAGCAGAGCTTTTAACTAGTCCAGAAAGCTTTGAACAAGAGCAAGATAAATTAACCAATGGGGTTCAGACAAGTCTAGAAGCGATGAATGATTTGGTAGTTCGTGATGAAAATACGATTCATATGTGTGATACAAGATGTCAAGCAATGCAAGAAGAAATTGATACGTTAACTTCAGAAATACAAACTATCGCAGAAATATCCGACACAGAGCATGAACGTCTTAAGAGAGAGATGGAAAGTCGTCAAGAACAATTAGAAAGAACAAGGCGTTGGATTGCGGAAAAAGATACAGAAATTTCCGATTATGAACAAAAAATAGCAGAAGCAGAGAAAAAGGCAGAACCAGAACCTGAGCCAGAACCAGAGCCAGAACCAGATGAAAAGGCAGAGCCAAATCCTGATGATGCGAAAATGAAAGAGGAAAAGAGAAAACAGGATTTCCAAAAATTAAAGGAATTACACGAAAGCTATACAGAAGAAATTCGTAAAGATAGTCATGGAACCCCTGTGGCCGTATTTATCAATAATGATACTCATGAGATAGAAGACGATCCTAACTTGCAAAAGCAACTACTCTTTGCTAGTATGTGGAGTGCTGCTGCCGGAAAAATACTTGCAGGTGGAAAAACGACTGCTTTTGACCAAACAAATGAAGAATTTTATTTAAGATTTAGCCAAGCGATAGAAGATGCTAGAGGGGAAGATGGAAGTCTAGATGTAGATGCTCTTATTGAAATGGCAGATCATGATAGGTATAAACATGCAAGAGGGATTGTTGATACAATGCTTAGAACAAATCTTCCAGAAGAGTTTAGAGCAGCATCTGAGACAAATGTGTTAGCATATTATGATAGCGTACAGATAGATGCCCCATCACCTGAGCTAACACCAGAACCTGAGCCAACATCAGCTCCTGAGCCAACATCATCACCAGAGCCAGAGCTAACACCAGAACCTGAGCCAACATCAGCTCCTGAACCAACACCAGATCTTGCAGATTCAGAAGAACCTGTCCCAGCAGAAGAAACCACATCAGAGAAAAATGACACAGAAGAGTTTGAATTTAATGTGACAGATGTGGAAGAAGATTCATCATGGGATCCAAGTAAGGAGTATTTATTTACAGACTATCTTAGGGATTTACATGCAAAAGAAAAAGAAGGAATCCCTATTCCAGGTGCTCCAGATCCAGTTGAAGGGGTAGAAGAAGATAATCCAACGTTAGAAGAAAACATTCAAGAAGAACCTACTTCAGAAGAACCTAAACCACTAACATTTGGTCAAAAAGTGGGAAGGATGGTTGTTTTACATAAAGATGCGGGTACAAGAATAGGCGATGTAAAACATGCAGAGCAGGATATTGAGGTAAAAGCTAGAGGGCAAGATTCTAAACAACAGGATAAGAGTCAAGGACGTGGTGATTAAGAAGCAGTTGACAATTCTTTCACTTTCATGTAACATAAAAGTGCATGAGGTGGCGATGAAATGGATAAAAAAAACAAAGAAATGTATTCAGAAGTTTATGGAATGCTTAAAGCCTTAGGGGAGGAATTTATTCAAAAAATTCCTCCTAAGTTACTAGATATTATTAAAAATAACAGACTTGAAGGATATGAGCCGATTTATACTTTTGAAAAGAGTTTGCTAGAACAAAATCTGAAACGTGAAAGCATTGCAATGCTTGCGTTATTGCATTTAAATTATTGGTGTGAAACAGAAGAACAAAAAAATGAATTAAATGCTATTTTGGAGAAAAACGAAAAAGAGTATAAAGAAAAGATGCGTGAGCAATATTCTTCTCAAAACATGTTTGCTAAAATCAATGAAGCAAGAGAAAAACAAAGGATTCAAGAAGAAGAAATGAAAAAGATTGCACAAATGGTAGAAGAAACGGCTCCGCAAGAGGTTCCAAAAGAGGGTTTTTTCAAGAAGTTTTTAAAAAAATAGAATTAGTTTTAAGAAAGACCTTATTTGCAAATAAGGTCTTTTTTTTGCCCACTGATATGGTATAATAAGAATGACTTAGTAGAGATAGATACGAGGTGAGGTAGGGGTGAACGAGAGTCATTTAAGTTTAAAAATAGTAAAAAAGCAAAATAACAAGGTAACCATCTGTACACTTGTTTTAGTGATGATGTCTGTCATGATATATGTTTGCCTCAATGTGGTACTTCCTTATTTAAATGGTGAGACAAAGGCGCCCGATTGGAATAATCCTCCTAATCTTATTACCATGGTAGAAAGTGAGAAGTCAGGAGAACAAATCCCTATTTCTACAGTTGATTTAGGAGAAGAACGAGTCATCCCACTTAAGTTTGAAGAAACATATGAGCCAAAGGATTATACCTTAGTCGATGATCGGAGCATGGACAGAAGAAGAAAAACAAACTTACCAAGAGCTAATTTTTCATACAGTTCCTAAATATGTGATATCTGCGGTTACCGTAAGAACAAGTCCATCATCGAATAGCCCTATTCTAGAAACCCTTCAAGAGGGAGATAAAGTACTATTAAAAAGCACAGGTGCTACCTATGATACGATTATTTTTCAAAATCAATTGGCGTATATTAGGACTCAATTTTTATCAGATAAGCAATTGAAAAATCGTGATGTCATATTAAGAATTCGCGATTTAGATCCCAATGCACCAATGGTCGCACTTACTTTTGACGATGGTCCCAATCCAATTGCTACGCCTAAAATCCTAGATACGCTCGAAAAATACGAAGCCATTGCGACATTTTTTGATTTAGGAAGTCTAGTGGAACGTTTTCCAGAAGTAGTAAAAAGAGAAGAAGCAATTGGCTGCGAAGTGGGATGCCATTCGTATGCTCATAAGAATTTAGTTACTTTAACCGCAGAGGAAATAGAGGAGGATTTAGAAAAGGCGGAAGCAGCGTTTCAAAAAGTGTTGGGGCATAAACCATACCTATATCGCCCTCCGTATGGCAATATCAATAGTACCGTCAAAGAAGTGTTAGATTATCCATTAATCACCTGGAACATTGATTCTTTGGATTGGAAACTAAAAAATAAAAGCAAGAATTTAGCTCAAATTCGAAAAACAAAAAACTATGATGGACACATTATCTTAATGCATTCTATTTATAATACAACGGCAGATACTGTGGCAATATTGGTCCCAGAGCTCATTCAACAAGGGTATCAACTAGTAACAGTACCTGAACTTGCGTATTATAAGCTAGGGATCAATTTAAGAACAAGGACAGTCTATAATGGTTTTTAAAGAAAAATGGAAAAAACGGCAGTTTTGGTTGACATATGTTGGTAATTTTTGATATAATAATAGAGGACAAAGACGGAAGTTTCATTAGCTGCAAACGTCAAATTTGCATGAGGGAAAGGAGAATGAGGTAAGATGAAGCCTATGAAAAGTTCATTTTCTAATGTGAATCACAAGGTGTCGAGTAGTACAAAGCTGAATCATGTTCCTAATTCTCATGGAGCAGAGGAGTATCGAGATGCTTTGTACGAGTATACAGCTAATTTGAAAGATAATATCGAGTTTCAAAGGACAGGAAAGAGACCACTTTAATTTTTATGAAACTTTAAAGGCACATCGTAAAAGGTGTGTCTTTTCTTTTATCCTTAAAAATAAATTGCGATTCATTATTGACAAAAACCCGAAAGGAGATTATAATACAATATGCAAAAATGAACTTGCATTCATTTTAAAGAAGCTTATAGGAAGAGAGGGAAAATCATGCAACGATTAAAAGAAGATATTAGGCTAAAAATCCTGGAAATGGGTAAAAGACGATTTGGAAAATCTGGCTTTGAAAAAACATCCATGAAAGATATTGCAGAAGATGTGGGCATTAGCACCGGCAATATTTATCGTTATTTTTTAACCAAGGGGCACCTTTTGGATGAAATCTTAAAAGAATTAGAAAACCAAATTGAAGACTATTTTAAAAAGCTTCCTTCCAACTATGAAGAAATCAATTTAAAGCAAGATTTTGATCAATTGGTTTCACTAACTATTTCAATAGCGGAAAAAAATGGGGATGTGCTTAAAATCATGTTTAATTCACCAGAAGAAAAGCAATTTGTCAAATTTAAAGAGCATATTTTAACTCTCTTTATTGATAAAATGAAATCTATTGCCATAAGTATTAAAAAGGACAATATGGATGATGTTTTGTGCGAATCTATTGCAAGATCTTTGTTTGAAGGATTTATCTATATTACCAAAGAGAATATGAATGATGCCCAAACGCTTAAAGATAACTTAGAACAATATGGAAAAATTATGATTAGTGATATCAAAGAAAGACTATAGAGGGAGTAAGAAAAATGATTGAAAAATTATCACACTTCATTGTACGAAAGAGAAAAATGATTGGCAGATTATTCATCATTGCCCTTTTTCTTTCCCTTATTCAAATGCCACTTGTGAAAATCAATTATGATTTATCGGAATATATTCCTGATACAGAGCCTTCTAAACAAGGCATGAACCAATTTGAAAAAGAATTTGCCATGCAAGGCTTTGCTAGAATTATGATTAATAACGTTTCTCTTGCAGAAGCAAAAGCGTATAAAGACCAAATGAGTAAAGTTGATGGCGTGGATACGGTGATTTGGCTAGATGATGTAACAGATGTGGCAAGACCGATTGAGTTTATTTCACAAGATGTTTTAGAAGATTACTATGTGGATGGTAGTGCTTTAATTGAAGTAATGTTTTCAGAAGATGATTATTCGTTAAAAACCAATCAAGCCATCACGGAGATATTAAAAATCATTCCAGAAGATTCTAACATGATTGGTTCTAGCGTGGATACTAAATCAGCACAAGATACCATTAGCAATCAAATAGCGAAAATCATGCTAATGGTAGTGCCAGTGGTGGTTATTATTTTACTATTAACAACCAATTCCTATTATTCACCACTTTTGTTTTTGATGGTGATTGGCACTTCTATTATTTTAAATATGGGAACAAATCTCATTTTTCCACACGTTTCGTTTATTACCTACAGTATTGTGGCTGCACTACAACTTGCTGTTTCGATGGATTATTCCGTCTTTTTACTTCATGAGTTTGAAGCGGATGTTTCAGAAGATTCAGAAGAATCTATGGCAAAAGCTATTACCAAAGCTTGCTCATCCATTACAGCAAGTGCGCTAACAACAGTAAGTGGATTTGTTGCACTGGCGTTTATGAGCTTTACCATAGGAAAAGACATGGGATTTGTATTTGCTAAAGGAATTGTGCTTAGTCTTCTTTGTGTCATTTTCTTTATGCCATATTTAATCTTAAAATTTTATCCTTTGGTAGAAAAGGGAAGACACAAGTCATTAATTCCTAATTTTGAACGTTTTACAAAAGTGTTAAAAAAGATTTCATATTGCTTTATTGCGGTGACGCTATTACTTGCCATTCCTTCCTATGTAGCCCAAAAACAAAACACCTTTTTATATGGCACTGCCTCGTTTGGTGGAGGAGAGGGAACCAAAGTATTTGAAGATGAAAAGAAAATTCTAGCTAAGTTCGGTCGTAGCAATCCCTTAATTATCATGGTGCCGCAAGGTGACTATGTGAATGAAAAAGCGCTTTCTGATGAACTAGAAAAAATGGATGTGGTGAAAAATGTGATGTCTCTTACCAGTTTAGTTGCCGAAGGCGTGCCAGATAGTTTTATTCCGATAGATAGTTATCAAAAGTTTAGAAACGAAAACTATTCACGAATGATTGTCTATGTCAAAACCGCTTCGGAAAGCAAAGTGGCATACGAAACTGTCAATCAAGTGAAAGAAATAGTACAAAAGTATTATGGAGAAAACTATTATTTGACGGGTGTTATTCCTATTACGATGGATATGGAGAGAGTCATTAATGAAGATTATAACAAAGTAAACTTACTATCGATTTTAGCCGTCATGATTATCTTATTATTTACGTTCCGTTCTGTAGTACTTCCAGTGATACTAATATCAGTAATCGAAGTAGGTATCTTTATTAATATGGCAATTCCTTATTATATGGGTATTCCAATGATGTTTATTGGGTATTTAATTGTGAGTTCCATTGAATTGGGGGCAACAATTGACTATGCTATTTTGATGACAAACAATTATTTAGAGTTTAGAAAAGAAAATGAAAAGCACAAAGCAAGACAGTTTGCAGTGAATAAAAGCATTCCTTCTATTTTAACGTCTGGAGGTATTTTGGTTTCGGCAGCATTTTTAATTAAGATTGGTTCTACGATAAGTGCAGTATCTGAAATGGGTGGATTAATTGCAAGAGGCGCACTGATTAGCATGCTATTGGTTATCTTTGTGCTTCCGTATCTTTTAATTCTATTTGATAAAATAATCATGGAAACTAACTTTAAAGCCATTCGTGAAAGAAGAAAAAAGCACTTAAGAAAATTAATATACAAAGCACACGAAAGACGCATAAAGCATTTAGAAAAAGAAAAGATAAGAAAACAGTAAAATCATCAATAATTTTTTATCATTATGAGGTATTTGTTATTAGAATTTTGTATTCTTTATTTCGCTAAGTACTTCATTTATAAGAAAGCCTAGCAAAAACCACGCACAGCCTTTTGAAATTTTTCAGGAGCACCTTTCGCTTAACGCTTTTCCTAAAAAATTTCACCGGCTGTAGCTTAGGCTTTTGCATGCTTTCTAATGCATTTCGTAATACGCTTATAAAGAATACAAAATTCTCTATCAATCATATCTATTGAATTTTGAAAGGAAGTAAGAAAAATGAAAAAAGTATGGAGTAGTCTACTCATGATGCTTATTCTTGCCAATAGCTTTTGCTTTGCAAGCTTAGGTGCATCGAAAGAAGAGACGGTGTATGTCAATTTAGACTACGAAGGAAATGTAGAACAAATTAATATTTATAATAAATGCGTTACCAATGGGGTAGAGCAAATAGAGGATTATACTCCTTTTGAAGAAGTAACTAACTTAACTAATCAAGAAAAAGTGCAAAAAGAAGAGGATAAGATTTTGTGGAATACCAAAGAGCTAGCTACCTTTTCTTATACCGGTAAAGTAAGTGGCGACTATTATGAAAAACTTCCTTGGAATTTTAAAGTGTCTTATCAGCTAAATGGAGTAGATAAAAATCCAGAAGACCTTCTTCATCAAAAAGGACTTATCAAAATTACCATGGACATTATCGCCAACGAAAATACCAATGACTATTTTAGAAACAATTACATGTTAGAGGTAACCGGAAATTACGATATGAGTAAGTTCTTAAGTGTTGCCTCAGAGGAAGCCATTGTGGCAAATGCAGGAAATACCAAAACACTGATGTTTATTGTGCTTCCTGGGCAATCCACCACACTACACATAGAACTAGGTAGTGACGATTTTGAAATGGATGGCATCACCATGGCAATCGTTAAAGTGTCTGGTAATATTTTAGATACAGTGAGCCGCTTGGCCGAAGAAAAAGAGGACATCAAAGAGATGCTAGATAGTTTAGATGAGAGCACTGACATTATTTTAAATTCCTTAGGCAACATGAATGGAGGGCTAAATGGTATTTCTAGTGGTGTAAGTGCAATTCAGCAAGGAACAAAAGAAATCCATCATCTTCAAAACGTAAGAGATGAAGATATGGCATCATTTCAAACAGAACTTGAGGAGGTACTACCACTTTTAGAAAACATAGAGAAGGATGTTGATCATCTTACTCAAAGCTATGAAATTATAATCGATGGAAGTACGAAGCTAAATGAGAAACTTTTGAAGATACAATCAGATGTTACAATGTTACAGGAACACTTAGAAAGTTTAAAGTCATCTGTCAATGATTTGCCAGATGACGTAGTTACTATCAATGATACCCTAAAAGATTTGGCAAAAGCCATGGATAATTTAAATGGTTTGCTTTCTACAAGTACAGATATGAGTCAGTTTGATAGTGACTCACTTGCAAGCAATCTAAGACAAATTGGAAAAGATGCGCAGACAATTGCAGGTGTGGCAACCACCCTAGAAAATCCAGAAGTGGCAGCACCAATTTTACAATCGGTGGGGGATATTTCAAATAGCTTAACTTCTATTCAAGCAACCTTAGGAGAACTTGAAGAATTATCTCAAGGAGCAGTAAGTGTGGGTGACTTAACGACCAAAAGCTTAAAAAACTTAAAATCTGATTTTAATGCGTTATCAGAAATCTTAGAAAAAAAGCAGGCAAGAGTGCTCGTAGAAGCTTATGAAGATATTCTTGAAGTGACAAAAGCATTAGAAGAGACACTGGAGATTTTTACTGCGACAAGTGAGGAGCTTTTAACTCGTAGTGGAGATTACTTTACATGGGAAAACAACTTAAAAGCATCCATCGATCAATTAAAACAAATGGATATGACACTCATTCACATGATAGGCACCATTCAGCAAATGCTTTCCTCGTTAAGCACTAAAATCTATGAGGGAACCAATGAGGTAGGAGATGCCGTATTATCTGTGAATCGTGAATTAACAAGTATCACATCACAATCTCATCAGTTTAAGGAAACAAAGAATAAGGTAAAAGATATGATTGAAAAAGAAAATGATAAATTGGAAGAGGAAACTACCATTTTAAACGTAGATAAAGATGCTAAAGTTGAGTCATTCGGCTCTACCAAAAATGAAGTTTCGAGTGTACAGTTTTTATTAAAAACCAAAGATATTAAAGAAATTAAAAACAAGGTGAAAGATTTGGAGCAAGAGGAAGAAACCATTACTTTACTAGAACGCATTAAAGTGGTATTTCAAAAAATAGTTGCTTTTCTTCAAGGGTTGTTTAAGTAAGAAAGAAAAAGACAAAAAGTGATTGCTTCAAAAAATATTGACGTGTAGTATTATCTATAGTATTATAAAACTAAGATAAGTACAAAAGAAAAGGAGTGATTCTTAATGGATATTTCAGAAAAAGTTGAAGAATATATGAATATGGAATATAACTATATGGTACAGCCAATCAATGATGCTACCGGCACGTATTACTTTGCGCGTGTGCTTGAATTTGATGGTTGTCAAAGTACCGCTGATACATTTGAAGAAGCCTACGTTAGTTTAAAGGTGGCAATGCGTGGATGGATTTCGCAAAAATTATTAGAAGGGGCAGAAGTGCCACTTCCTAAAAAAGAGGATGATTATAGTGGGAAATTTGTTCTTCGTATTCCAAAATCATTACATTGTAGATTAACATTAGAGGCCGAAAAAGAAGGCGTTTCCTTAAATCAGTACGCCCTTTATAAGCTTTCAAAATAATAATAAAAACGCACATTTTGGTGGGCAACCATTTTTGTGCGCTTTTTTCATTTTTCATAGGATATTCATTGACACCGTCTTAACAATCAAGTATGATGATACAGGATAAAAAAATAAAGAGGATTTTTAAGAATATTTGAAATACAAAGGAGAGGTTATATGGAGAAAGCAAAAGTTTATTTCATCCGTGAACTTACCCCAGAAAATGTGATTAAGGCTTATGAGGCGCTTGGCAAAAAGTTAGAAGGTAATATTGCCATTAAGCTTCACTCTGGCGAAAAGGGAAATCAAAATTATTTGCGTCCAGAGTTTGTAAAGCCTATGATTGATTATATTGGTGGTACGGTGGTTGAGTGTAACACGGCCTATGGCGGTGAGAGAAACACCACTGAAAAACATCAAAAATTAATTGAGGAACATGGATGGAACCAATATTTTAAGTTTGATTTAATGGATGCGGAAGGTCCAGATTTGAAAGTAGAAATTCCTAATGGTAAAGTAATTCATGAAAACTATTTGGGAAAAGATATCCAAAACTATGATTCCATGATTGTACTATCTCACTTTAAAGGTCATCCAATGGGCGGTTTTGGCGGAGCACTAAAGCAACTTTCGATTGGCTGCGCTTCTACAGCTGGTAAAGCTTATATTCATTCGGCTGGTAGAACTACAGATCAATATAATCTTTGGAATGATTTACCGAAGCAGGATGCCTTCTTAGAGTCTATGGCGGATGCAGCATCATCTGTAGTAAATTACTTTCAAGGAAACATGGCATTTGTGAATATTATGTGCAATATGTCTGTTGATTGTGATTGCTGCGCTGTGGCAGAGGACCCTTGCATGAAGGATATTGGAATTTTAGCATCTACTGACCCAGTGGCCATCGATCAAGCTTGTATCGATTTAGTGAAAGCTTCTAATGATCCAGGTAAGGAACATTTTCTAGAAAGAGTAAATTCTAGACATGGTACCCATACAATAGATGCAGCAGCAGAGCTTGGTTTTGGAAGTAAAGAGTACGAATTAATCGAACTTTAAAAAATACTTTAGGATAAAGTTAGGAAGGGATAAATATGGAAGAAAAGAAAAAAATACCGATTGGTTGGCCGAAGGAGAAAGCTTTAATTGTTGCCGTTGGCCCTTCGGGGGCTGGAAAAACCAAATTTTTTGAAAGTTTAGATCCAGCGACACATATGATAGTTTCTTATAAGGATGTTTGCGAGGAGGTAAATAAGAAATATAGAAAAAATAAAATAGAGCCAACAGAACAAGCGTATTTCGATGCATTTGTAGAAAAAGTAAAGGAAACTTTACAAGGTGATAAAGTAGTGGTGGCAGATCATGATAATATGGCAAGAGAGCAACGTAGTGCACTTACAGGAGTGGCTAAAGAAGCTAATAGACCAGCCTATGCAGCTGTTTTTCAACCAGATATTAATACTTTAAAAGAAAATTTTATTCGTAAATTTGGAGAAGATGCATTAACACCAGATAAGATAAAAGAATTAGAAGGTTTCGTCTCAATGATGAAAGGGCTAGGACCATCGATTGCGACTAGTTTTGGAGATAAGGTATTTACTATTCCTCCAGATGGAGACCCTAGCAAAGTAAAGTATGCGGAACTTGATCCTGATATGTAGTAAAAAAACCAAAGGAGTTTTCCTTTGGTTTTTTTTGCTTATTTTTGAACAATGCTACCTTTGCTCATACCTATTTCAAATTCATACGAATTCCCGATGATAATTGTTTTAAAGTCTTCATGGCTGACGGCAAAATGATATTCTTTTCCTTTTTCACTTACGCCTCGAATAAAATAGGATTCTTCTTTACTGCCGACACGTTCATTAGAAGAAAGACTTATCTCACCCCAGTAAGGATTTTTATCACTACCAGAAGTGGTAATATTTCTTTGGGGAACCCACCGGTCAATTTCGTAGTAGTACTTGATTTGATAGACGGGTTCTTTGCGGTAGACAGGCTCATCATACGTTTCGGTATCGTAATAGGTTTCGTATATAGGTCGTTTCGAAATAATTTCTTCTGCGTAGCCATTTCCTAAATCTCGATATCCCGAGACATAATCCTCATAGCCGGTGAGTCG
This sequence comes from Clostridiales bacterium UBA1234, assembly GCA_002308995.1. Classification (GTDB taxonomy): domain Bacteria; phylum Bacillota; class Clostridia; order TANB77; family UBA1234; genus UBA1234. The sequence continues at coordinate 115,573 of DBWQ01000009.1, forward strand.
TTGCTTTTGGACTTGTTTTGTCTTTGTCTCGTAATGGTCCAGGACATTATCGTAGTGATGAAGTTCTTCCCGTGTGTTTTTAAGCCTTGCACCACTAGGAATATGCCAATCACTTTCGTTAAAGGTTTTTAGTTCTTCAATGACAATAGTGTATTCCCAAGATACTTCCTTAACAGTAAGTACTTGGGTTTTAGGAATGACAAGATAGACAATTCCGGCAACTAACAAACAAATAAGAGTAAAAAGGATGAGTCGTTTTCCCAAAGAGGTAGATGTGGAGGATGTGCCTTTTTGATTTTGTCCCTGAGTAGAAATTGTAGAAGAAGCTGTTTCAAACGAAGAATAAGGATGCTGTGGAGAAGTAGAAGAGTAGGAAGCTTCCTTTTCTATCTGTGGGGAGGTTTCTTGTGTCTTTTCTTCTCTTTTTTTCTGATTTTCAAAATAGTTTAACTCAGAAGCTACTTTGCTTGCTCCACATGATTTGCAGTTTAAATCATCATCAGAATTGAGACAGTCGCAAAACGAGCAAACCCAGTCTGGATTTTTACTTACTATTTTGGCTTTTTCTTCTGCCACATAAGTAACATTTTTGGAGTTAAAATAAAAGGTAATGTTGTTATCTCTAGGATGGCCGCAATTAGGACATTCTCGATAATCTCCACGAATCGATTTAGTGCCACAATACCGACAATCCCAATACGTATAGATGAGTTTTCCCATAGTAATACCTCCTAAACAAACAGTTGGCTTTGGTCAAAATTCAAATTGAGGTTATTATAACACCTAAATGGAAAAATAGCAAATAAAAAGCAGTCAAGAAGCGACCTTTTTGGTCGCTTCTTGGCGTTTGTTATTCTTTATTGTTGCGGCGCTGGCTTTCATAGAATTCCAGCTTTAATTGGACTCCTTCGTACTGCTTGGCTCTGACTTTGTTTACTGTGCTCATTTGGGCTTCCTTTTTGCGAGTTTGGAACTGAAGTCGTTTGGTTTTTAAAGCAATGCTTGTGTCCTTTTTGACAAGACCTTCATCTTCAGCTATCTGAAGAGTTTGATCGAGAAGCCATACAGGCATGGCATTTTGATTGGCAAACTCCTCCATGGTAAGCAAAGAGCGGGCAAATGCTTCGGCATAAGTTTTGGTTTCTTTTTTATTAAACCGGAATCCATTTCGCCCCTGAATACACTTCTGAAGGTGTTCCTTAGCTTTGCGATAACCACCGATACCACCATGGTAATAGGCGTTGTCGCAAGCTTTTTGGATAATCTTTTTAATGACTTTTTCATCCCAGATAATCCACTTAAGGATGACTTCTTCCATGATGCCGTAAAACACGTCATCGCTGCAATCGTTTTGCTCTGCATAGTCCGGACCATTTTGATAATAGGCTGAGATGGCGTAGTCTTCCATGATTTCCTTCATCTTCGCTCGTGAAAAGTCTTTTCTAGTCTTTCCCATAGTATCCTCCATCATTTTGATTTTGAATGAGTAAAGATTCCTCTTTTTCACTAAAATTATACCAAAAAAGCGCCTCCTAGTCAACATAAAAAAGCGAACATATAAAAATATGTTCGCTTTTTCAAAAATTTCATTATTTAAACAATACCACTCAAAAGGGAAGCGCTAATGGCATCTGTAACATACTCTTTTTGGTATCTGCGCTCCGTGCTCGGCACATCGATTTCTTTGGTAATGAACTCGTCATTAGGGTCAACAATGGCGTACCATACGTGGTTTGGATGCTCTTTATCGGGGTTATTCGGGTCGAACCTACCTAGTTGGCCAGTAGTACTAATGGCAAAATCTGATCCAGTAAGTTTTTTGACAGCTTTGGCCATTTCGATAGCGGTTTCCACACTATAAACCGTGAACTTTTCGATGGTCTCTTTAGGAACACCGAAGTTTTGTTTTTGCTTCATTACAATAGGTGACATAGCCTTCCTTAAAGATGTTGGAAGCTCCAGAAACATTGGTAATTTCACTTATCACAGCACCACCAGTGCAACTTTCCATCACGGAAATGGTAAGATTTAGTTTGGATAATTTTTCGACAATTACTTCCCAAGAATTTGCCATAAACATTGATTCCTTTCTATATTTTAATAAACTGGATTGGTTTGTTTATATCTTACATAGCCCATTTCTTCCCACATGTTAAAGTCAAGATTTAGCCTAAATAATAGTCTTGGTTTTGCACCAGCTCTGTTTTTATCTACTACACAAGCATAGTATTTGGTATTGGATAGTTTTGGAATTTCAAGTGGATGGTAATCTTCACTATCCTCGATATCAGAGATTTCATATTGATCATACGTAGAGTTATTAATCTCTTTAATTAAGCATAGAGTATCAAGTACCTCTTTTACAGTTCTACTACCAGAAATATCATTGATGTTCATGCTAAGTGGAGGAGTAGGACTTTCGGCAAGTTGCAAGGTTGATCCGATATACATATTAAACTTTTGTGCTAGGTTAGAAAGAACAGTTGCCGTCTTTTTTAATTCCTCTAGATTACCAATGTTATCCGTATCAGTTTTTAATGTATCGTAAAAATAGTACTCAATGCCTTCTTTGTAGTAATAGTCGAGGATGATATTGATTAAGTCTTGGTTAGTGTGCTCAGCAGTATGGATAAAGTAGATACTGTTATCTACTTGCTCTGAAAGCCAATCGGTGGCACGAACCGTTTTTCTGAATTCTTCAGAATTTTCTTCTAAACGTTTTAAATAATCTTGTTGAGATTCATTTTCATATCGCAAAATAAATCCGTCTTCATCTAGTTCAATTTCTTTATCTGGGTCTGGTCTAAACTTTAAGCCAAGAAGCTCAGCTTCTTTTTTATACAAGTCTTGACCATGTAACTTTTGAATTTCTTTATTATTGACAATGGTGGTAATTAAGCAAAGTCGCATTTTATCTTCTGTCATCTCGTTTGAGATTAGTAGTACTTTTTTATGTTCAATGAAACACAAATGGCAAATGATATTTACGATAAATCTACTTTTACCAGCATTAGATGGCATAGAGTATGCAGTGGTTTCTCCTTTACGTAAGCCTTTAAAAGTTTTAGATAAAATAGGGAAAGGAAGGGGAAGACCATTGGTTAAGTTGTTATCGCCTTCCAGCAAAAATTTGGTAGCACCATCATTGATACGAATATCATTTAAACTACTGATATAGCTCATGCTTCTTACACGAGCGTCAATTTCATCAATCGTCATTTCAGCATAACGCTTATAATTTTTAATGGCTAAAATTCTATTTTGAATGGCAGGAGTAGGCGCTGCCAAATATCCTGCACGAAGTAAAAATAGTTTTTTAATTTTGGTAAAGCATTGCTCAATATCCATATCGGTAACTTTAGAGGCAAATTCTTTACAAATTTTAATCATCTCAGGTGTTTGCTCCGTTACTTTTGGAAATGAGAAACCTGCCTTGGCAGCTTCTGATGCATAGGCTTGTCCTTCACGGAAAAGCACTAGTTTATAGATATCGTAAAGCCCAGGAACTGCAAAACAACAATCTTTTAAATTTAAGTAATAAATACCAATTCCTTTTGGATTATTATGTAACATACCAACATAGGCAATTTCTAATTTATCATCTGTTAATATTTCAGGATATTTCGTAATATTGCTTGCTTGTTTTGCCATTTAAAATCCCCCAATCTTTTGTAAAACACGATTATCAAAATCCTTTTTAGGCACAATACACCTATTTTTATTCATCATTATCGTATCACTAATCAATTGAAAAATCAATAGAAGAAAATCACATTTTTGTTGTATTTTGTCGGATTCTATTATATAATCAGCTTAATTTTTCAAAACGTGTTTGAAGTATCAGACAATGATTATTGGAGGTGCAAAAAAATGAGGATTTCGCCATATCCACAAAAGGAACTCAGTGATGAAGCAAAAATGGAAATCATTAGGAATACACGTGTTGCGTTTGATGATACCTTGCATGAAACACTTCTCTCAAAAAAGGACAAGGACTTAGCTAAAGAAACTGAGAGAATGTTTTCAGACAACGTGGATGATGTTGCTTTTGAAAAAGCACTCGACATGTATCAAGCTTATCCTGCACTTCGGTATAGCATTTCTAGTTATGTAGAGCTCATTAAGGAAGATATCATTGGACAAGACGAAGCCATTAAGAGTTTGGTGTTTGCTGCGTACTATAATCAATTTTTAAATTTTTATGAAGAGTACATGGAAGTATTTCCCGGCAAACGAAAAACACTTCTTTTCATCGCTCCTACTGGAAACGGAAAAACAGCGATGATGCGGTCGTTTGAAGCAGCGTTTAATGTACCGGTTCATTTGGCGAACATCACGGCAACCACTTCTTCAGGTTATGTGGGAGAAAATGTGGAGGAAATGTTAGTTGCCCTTTATGAAAAAGCCGATTGCGATTTGGAGCGTGCGGAACGAGGGGTGCTTTTCATCGATGAAATCGATAAAAAAGCTGCCGCGCAAATGGAAGACAAAGACGTCGCTGGTAAGGCAGTACAACAGGAACTTCTTAAAATTTTGGAACCTGGCACAGTCAACATTACAGTGGGCAAGAAAGTGGTTGGAGGAGCTGTTCTAGGAGACAAGATTCATTTTGATACCTCTAATTTAACCATTGTTCTGGGAGGAGCTTTTGTTGGGTTAGATGCGATTCGCAATTTGCGTCTTAACAAAAATCCGATGGGATTCACTGCCAAAAAGGTGGAGAATCAAGAAGAGTCCTATACACATGAAGATCTTATTAACTATGGTTTTATTCCGGAGTTTGTGGGAAGAATTGATACCATCGTTGAGTTTAGAAGACTCACGGCAGAAGACATTGTAAGCATAATCTTTTCTCCCAATTCCAGCATGCAACAAACCTTACGCATCTTAACAGCAATTGGGGTAAAACATGTTGAAATTGATAGTCTGCTTTGGGAGAAGATTGCTCATCGTGTAGAAAAAAGTAGCATGGGAGTGAGAGCTCTCAATAGTTTAGTGGCAGAGATGTTTTATCCCATTTTGTATGATGCGTTTCATCATACCGATGAGGGAGCCCTCTTTATTGATGAGAATGGTTATTATCATCTCATCTATAGCAATCAAACTTACGAGGGTTGTGGAATAAAAACCAAATTTGAAGACGAAGAAAAGTCAGCTTGAGAAAGCTGACTTTTTTTGTGCTTTCTAAGATTCATCTTCTATTTTCATCCAGTGTTTTCCATCAACAATTCTTGCTGCAAGCATACAAGCAGAAGTATCACCCACCACATTTAAAACGGTTGCAGGAGCATCAATGATAGTTGCGATAATGGTAAGAGATTGTAATGCTGTAATAGGGCATCCAAGCATAGTAATAATGAGTGTTTCAGAAATCACGCCACCACCAATAGGAATGGCGGTAACAAAAAGAGCTGCCAAAAGAGATATCCCAAGAATTTGCCAAAAAGAGGATTGCAAGCCAAATAGACATACTAAAAACATGATTTTAAAAACAGAACCTATAATGGATCCATCCTTATGAAAGGTTGTAGCAAGTGGAATAAAGGGAGTTGCAATATCATCAGAAACGCCAATACGTTTTGCAGTTAGAATATTAGCAGGAATGGAGGCTGCACTGGAACAAGTAGCTAGTGCAGTTAAGGAAACCGGAAGAATGTTTTTCCAAAACTTCTTAACGCCTTTTTTCCCTCCTGCTAAAAAAGCATAAATAGTATAAGCTACAAAATAAAAACAAAGGGATGTGATGAAGTATAGGACAAAAGTTTTGAAGTAACCAAGGGCAATACTACTCCCATAAGAGCCAACCATAGAGGCAATATAACAACCAATTCCAATTGGTGCATAGTGAAAAACAATTTTTAAATAACTCATGATGACTTCTGTGAAGGAATCTAGAGTATGAATGGCAAGTAGCCCTTTTTCACCTGTTATTTTAAGTGCGATACCAAATAAAATGGCAAAAACAGCAATGGCGATTAAATTTTGCCTAGAAAGTATTTTGCTAAAATCATCCACACTAATAAGAGAAACAAAATCTTGTAAAATATGGATATCATTGGCACCCTCAAATTTATCACTAGTATTAAGCGACCTTTTTAAAGAAAAAGCTTCTTGGGCATCCACAAATGAAATAGGACGAGTGACTAAAATTCCCCAAATGGCAGCAACTATGGAAGTAAATACAATCACGACTATCATACTCATCATGACTTTCCCCAATCGATTGGGTGATGCAATTTTGGCAATCGAAGTGGCAATCGTTAAAAAAATGAGTGGTGGTATGGCAACTAATAAGAGATTTAAAAACAAATCGCCAAATGGTGTTAAAATAGAGGCTTTTTCTTTCAAGATAAGGCCAAGTAGGATACCCAGAATCATGGCAAAAACAAGAATGAAAGTCCCCCAATATCGTTTGATAGAAAACATAGAATCCCTCCTTATATTTCTACAGTACGCTTAATAGGGGAAGATTATGCCAAAAGGTTATTTTTTTGCGCTTTTTTCTCATAAGCATGAGGATTTTAAGTTGCTTTTTAAGAAATCCTTATGATATAATGCAAGAGAAAAAAGGAGGAGTTATCATGAAAAGTGAATTAAAAGTGTTTAAGTGTCAAAAATGTGGAGCAATCGTAGAGGAAATAGTTCCTTGTCATTGTCCTTGCAAAATACAATGTTGTGGAGAAGAAATGGTACTTCTTACTGCCAATACACAAGATGGGGCAAAAGAAAAACATGTACCTGTATACGAAAAAGTGGAAGATGAAATCTATGTGAAAGTGGGAGAAGTTGCTCATCCAATGGAAAAAGAGCATTATATCATGTGGATTGCCATGGTATGGAATGATCGAGTAGAAAAGGTGATGCTTGCTCCAGAGCAAGAACCTGCAGCAAGATTTACCTATCGACCAGGAGCAACGGTTTATGCTTACTGTAATCTTCATGGCTTATATAGTTTAGAAGTAGAGTAGGTGTGAATATGTTAGAAAATATATCGATTAATTGTCACAGTAGTGTAAAACTAACTGGTTCTAAAACAATTTATATTGATCCGTTCAAGATTCCAAAAGAGATAGATGATGCAGACATTATTTTTTGTACGCATGGTCATTATGACCATTTCTCTGAATCCGATATTTTAAAAGTGATGAACGAAAATACAAAGCTAGTGACGGTGGAGGATACCCATTCCATGGCGCGAGGACTTACTTTTACCGAAGATAGAATTCAAATAGTGGAACCAAATGAAGAATACGAAGTAGAGGGGATTAAGTTTTGGACAGTTCCTGCGTATAACAAAGAAAAGTTGTATCATCAAAAGAAGGAAAAATGGGTTGGCTATATCATTGAATTTGATGGTTTAAAATATTACATTGCAGGGGATACGGATGATTTAGATGAGTTAGAAAACATTGAATGTGATGTTGCGTTTTTACCAGTAGGCGGGACCTATACCATGGATTACAAAGAGGCAGCACATTTAGCAAATGAAATCACGTGTGATGTGGTGGTACCAACGCATTATGGCACTATTGTGGGAACCAAAGAAGATGGTAAAAAATTTGCAGAGCTTGTGAAAGAAAAAGCTGTCAAAATATTAATTTAAAAAACATGGGGACACCCTTGGCAATCGCAAGAGTGTCCTTTATAGTAAGGAGTCAAAATGAAAAACATCAAACTAATCATTGAATACGATGGCAAAAACTATCCAGGATGGCAAAGTCAACCAGGAAAAGTAAGCATTCAAACAGAAATAGAAAAAGCTATTTTAGAGATAACGGGAGAAGAAGTGGATTTAATTGCAGCTGGTAGAACCGATGCGGGAGTTCATGCACTTGGACAAACCGCTAATTTTCATACCAATACTACCATTGAAACAAATAAGATTCCTTATGCATTAAATAGCAAACTACCGAATAGTATCGTGATAAAAGAAGCTTTCGAGGTAGAAGAACGATTTCATGCAAGATACAATTGCAAGGGAAAAACGTATCGTTATATCATCTATGAAAATGAGTTCCCATCGGCGTTAAACCGATACCGTGAGTTTCATGTTCCTTATGCGATTGATAAAGATAAAATGAAAAAGGCACTAAAGTTTTTTGAAGGGACACATGATTTTAAAGGCTTTAAATCTTCGGGTGGAAGTCCTAAAAAAACAACCGTGCGAACACTTTCTAAATGTGAAATGCGAGAAGAAAATGGTCGTATCATCATAGAACTTACCGGGGATGGATTTTTGTACAATATGGTGAGAATTATTTGTGGAACGGTATTAGATGTGGGGCTTGGAAAGATTAACTTAGAAGAAGTGCCAGCCATTATTGAATCTGGTGATAGAAAAAGAGCAGGAAGAACCCTTCCGCCGCATGGTTTATACTTAGTGAAGGTATATTATGAGTGAGGTGCTAAACATGGAGTTGTCTAATGAGATTGTGATAGAAAAATGCATCGACGATATTCATTTCTTACAGTTTCGTAAGTTCCTGAAATATCCCCAAATAAACCATGCTTATGGGTTAAAACCATTAGATTTTCGCATGCATCAATCAGAAGAGGAAAGAATCGTCAATTATCAAAAGTTTTTATCGGCACTTTCAATTGACTCTGCTACGCTAGTAAAGCCAAACCAACAACATACGGATTGCGTGGTATCCATAGAGAAAAAACAAAATGGATTCAAAGAAGAAATAGAGCCAAAGTATTTAGAAGGTGTGGATGGTCTAATGACGAACAAACAAAACATCACTTTGGCAACTACCAATGCAGATTGTATTTTATTATTACTCTATGATACCAAAAGGCAAGTAATTGCCAATGTGCATTCTGGATGGCGTGGGACGTTTCAAAAAATTGCACAAAAAACGGTGCAAAAAATGAAAGAAGAATATGAATCTGATGCCAAGGATATTTTGGTAGGCATTTGCCCAAGCATTCGTGTGTGCCATTTTGAAGTAGATACGGATGTGAAAGAAATGTGCGAAACGATTTTTGAATCGACTCATCGCATGCATGATATCATTCACCAAGGAAGAGTAGTAGAGGGAAAACAAAAGTACAATATTGATACAGTTTTGATTAATCAAATATTACTAGAAGAAGAGGGTATTTTAAAAGAAAATATTTTAGACTCTGGTATTTGTAGTGTTTGTCAACAAGAGAAGGTACATTCCAGAAGAGCAGAAGGAATAGAGTTTGGTGTAGGAAGTGCTATTATTCAATTAACATAGAGGATAGTTTTATCATTTATTAAAAAAAGCGGTCATTGTGCCGCATGCATCTTTACAAAAAGGCGACTCTAAAAGTCGCCTTTTTGTTATATGGTAATCTCTAACTTTTTTGCATTTTCTTTAAAACTTTCAAAATCATCACTGGCATAAAATGAAGAAGTACCAACATGTGAGGAATCATTTGCTAAATGATTTTGCTCTAAAAAGTCATGCGTATCTTTGGCAGATTCTTTGCCGGCATTGATGATTTGAACTTTGCTTCCCATTTCAAGTTTCATTTGTTCTTCTAAAATAGGGTAGTGGGTACAGCCAAGAACTAAAGAATCTAAGTTTTTATCTTGTAGCTTTGACAAGTATTCATGAATGACAAGTCTGGAAATTTCACTTCCTGCAAAGCCTTCTTCGACAATTGGTACAAAGAGAGGGCAAGCAAGAGAATGAATCGTGGCCTGAGGGTGATGTTTTAAAATTTCGTTTTTCCAAGCTTCACTCTTGATAGTACCTTTGGTAGCAATTACCCCTACAGTATTTCCTAAATTGGTTTTGGCAGTTGGCTCAATAATGTTTTTGATAGGAATTTGATAGCTGTTTTTGAGTTCCTCGTAAGCTTGGGCACTAGCAGTACCACAAGCAATAACAATCATTTTGACATTTTGAGATAGTAAAAACTCTACGATATTTTTAGCATATTCTATGATTTTTTCTTTAGATTTATCTCCATATGGCAGATGGGCAGTGTCGCCATAGTAGATAAAATCTTCATGAGGTAATTCCTTCATATATTCTTTGAGTACGGTTAACCCTCCACAGCCAGAGTCAAACATACCAATTGGTCTTGTATCCATTTTCGTTCCTCCTAAGTCTTTTTTCCTTATTATATCATATTGCTTTTTAAAAAGATATATTATAAAATAAACGCAGATTGTAAAAGATAGAAAAAGGAGGAGATAATGATGGTACATCATATAGAAAATGGACAAATTGTAGGAGAGGTGATCAAAAATCAAGGCCTTGTGATTGTAGATTTTTTTGCCACATGGTGTGGTCCTTGTCAAATGCTTGCACCTATTTTAGTAGAAATTGATAAAATGTACGAAGAGGTAGAAGTTTACAAAGTGGATGTGGATGAAAATCAAGACGCAGCGATGCGATATGGCGTAAATGCTATGCCAACAATTGTCTTTTTTAAAGATGGGAAAGAAGTCGAAAGGCAAGTAGGATTACTTCCTAAAGAAGAACTGATGAAGATTGTGGAAGAACTAAAATAAAAAAAGAAGGTGCTTTTTTAAAGCACCTTCTTTTTGGGATATTAGAAAAAACATGCAAGCCTAACAAAGGGGGAACCCAAAAAAAGGCTTGCATGATGATTTACCTAATGGTCTATCATGGAATCATTGTATTGGTTTCATGTGAATTTTTGATGAACAGGATGTGCCTATCATGAAAATTATGCTTTTTCAAGTTCAAACCAAAAATTAACGCCGCCTTCTGTGTTTTCACATCCATAAGCTTGATGATGTTGCTTCATAATGGCTTTTACAAGAGATAAACCAATGCCACTACCACCAGCATCTCTATTTCTTGATTTATCCGCTTTATAAAGTCTATCCCAAATTTTGATGAGGTCTTCATCCGCAATAGGATTTCCTGTATTAAAAATAGATATTTTTACCTTTTTCGTATCGGTATCTTCAATGGTAATTTGAATTTTCTTTTGCTCGTTGACATGTTTAATGGCATTATTGAAATAGTTAGTAATGACTTGTTCAATGCGGAAAGTATCGCCTTTTACTAGGGTTTCTTTTGTATCGTCAAACTGAACCGTAATTTCTTTTTCTTTTAAGAGTAATTCTTGTTTTTTGACAAGATTTTGGATGAGTTCTGTAATGTTAAACTCCTGAATGTTAAGCTCATTTTTTCCGTATTCAAGATTCGAAAGATCAAGTAGACCACGCGTTAATTCTGCCATTTTATTGGATTCATCAAGAATGACGTCTAAGTAATATTTCTTGCTATCTTCATCTGTGACTACGCCATCTACCAAACCTTCTGCATATCCTTGAATTAAGGCAATTGGTGTTTTTAATTCATGGGATACATCTGAGATAAACTGGCTTCTCATTTCAGAGAGTTTGGAAGTTTCTTCGATATCTTTCTCAAGTTCTAAATTGGTAGTTTTTAATTCTTGGATTGTTTTTTCTAAGTTAGAGGAGAGAGTATTGATACTGGTGCCAAGGGTGCCAATTTCATCATCCGTGGTAACCTCATATTTTTGCGAAAAATCTAATTGAGACATCTTTTGCGAGATGCTGTTTAATTCCTTAATGGGTTTGGTAAATGTATTAGAAATGATGAAAGCACTAATACCACTAATGATAAGAGCAACGATTCCTGCCGCAATTAAAAAATGATTGGTAATAGAAACACTTTCTTCTATCGATTCCATCGGAGTTCGAATGAATATTTTATTGTTATCGCCAATTTTCCCAAATAGGAAAATAAAATCAGAATTGACTTTACGGTCGTTCACTACTTGGATCGTGTAGGTATCCTTATTTTTTAGCTGGTCGTCACTCAGGGTAAATGGAGAATTTAATTCTGGAAGAAAAAATCGGTTTCTAGAAAAGTCTCGCGAAGTAGAATAAATCGTTGTTTCTTCATCGTTTTGGATAATAATGTCGATGTTTTTTCTGGCATCGATTTTTTCTAGTTCCATTTCGATTTCAGCAAAATTGGATTGATAATCGTAGTCTTCATAGATTTTACTGATATCAGAGTAGAGACGTGCTAAATCTTTTTTCTTGGTATAAATATAGTAGTTTTTTAAAACGGTGGTATTTAAAATCCAAACAATCCCAATTACCATAAAAACAAGAAGGGCACAATACATAAATAGTTTTCGATTAATTGATTTTTTCATGGATTCACCTCTTATTCAAATTTATACCCCAATCCTCGAATGGTTTGGATATGGTCTCCCTTTTTTCCCATCTTTTTGCGTAGCTTTTTAATATGACTATCAATCGTCCTTGAATCTCCGTAATAATCATAATTCCACACGTTGTTTAAAATCTTTTCACGTGATAGTGCTATATCTTTATTAGAAATTAAATATTTTAATAGTTCGAATTCTTTCATGCTTAAATCGGCATTTTGTCCATCAATGGTTACCACATGGGCAATATCATCAATGACAATACCATCTACTTCGGTAATTTGATTGCTCTCCGGGTAGCAACGGTTTAATAAGGATTCGACTCTAGCCACTAATATCTTGGGACTAAATGGTTTGGAAATATACTCATCTACGCCAAGTTCAAAGCCAAATAATTCATCTCGTTCTTCACCACGAGCGGTAAGCATTATGACAGGAACTTTAGAGGTTTTACGAATTTCTCGTAAGGTGGACCAACCATCTAAAACAGGCATCATGACATCCAAAATGATGAGATGGATATCGTTTTGCTGGGCAAATAACTCAAGTGCTTTTTCTCCATCTTCTGCCTCAATAATCTCATATCCATTGGCAGATAAAAAATCATTTAATAATTTGCGCATACGGCTCTCATCATCTACAACAAGTATTTTATGGGTATTCATTTCAAATCAAATCCTTTCTCCTGTAGTGGCAACATGTGCCACATATCATTTGTAATAGTGATCTTGTTTCTCACTGCCACGTGAAAAGAACACCACTACTATCTATTATTATGATAAAAAACTTCTGTGCTTTTTGTGTGAACAATTGATAAATTATGTGAAAAATAATGCTTTGATAGCGACTAATACAAGCATGTGAATAGGATAAAATGCATAAAATAAGCCTTTTAACGATTTCCCTTTTTCTCCATTATAAAGATAAATAAGTGGCAATGCTAGAAGCATATAAAATTGAACGTAGATAGAGGTGCTGTGATAAAGCCATAAAGTGATAGAAACATAAAGGGTGGTTAAGGTAAAAACAAGGGAAGTGCAAAGCACATGATGATCCATAAAATAATAAAAAATAAGAACTAGGACAACACCATAAAACCCGTAATCCATGGGAAGAAATAACGAAACAAGGAAAACAGAAAGTGTTATAGGAATCATGGTGGTATTTGTTTTAGAACGCTCTAATAGCCATAATAATAAGAGCGCAATGAAAAACGTAAAACCAATATTCAAATACCAAGTAGAATGCCATAGCTTAGAAACATAAGTATTTAGGCTAGGGCTACTTTTTAGCAAATGGGTATTTCTCATCATCATAAAAGGAATTTCAGAGTATAGGGCAAACCATAAAATGCGAAGGAGATACTTGGTTTTGGAATGTGTTTTTTTGTACCCTAAGGCAATTTGAAAAGCAAAAATAGGCATAGCAATTCTTCCAATCATCCTAAAAAGGATTTTTTGGGGAAATAGAGTATGGCCTATATGATCAATCAACATCGTGATTAAAGCAATGATTTTTAAAATAAAAGAAGACATCATTTCACATCCTTTATTGATTATTGTATCTTACTTTCACCAAGAGTACAATGAAAAAAGACTTTCTATGGAAGAAAGTCTTTTAAAAGGGCATGAAAAAAGCGTCAAACGAAGTTTGACGCGTCAAGACAAAATTTAGTCATCATGGTTTTGCAAAAGATTACCAGCAAAATCCATCACCAGACCACCAATGGTAAACTCAGAGAAGAGAACAATTGCAGAATAAATCAAAGAGGTACCTAAAGTATAAAGACTGATGGTTTGGATAAAGCTTTTATTATAGGTAAGAATACTAAGCCCAATGAAACACAGAGCAACAGAAATAATTGCTCCGACAATAATCACTTTCTTAGAAAATTTGTTAATGGAATTTAGTTTTTCAAAAATCTTATTCATTTTCATCATCCCCTTGTGTATAACATAATTATAGCACAAAAGTAGCTAAAAATCAATCTCAAAAAGGCTTCAAACACTTGCAAATAGGCAATTCTAAGCTTGCTGACTTACGGAAATAAGAGTTTACAGAATTCAAAAATTTTTTTAGCAAAGAAAAGGATTGCTATGGGAAAAATAAGGGCTTCTTACGGATAGAGGCACTTAAGCAAAAAGAGGGCGATAAGAGAAAAGACAAAAAATGTAAAAAAATTACAATTTATATTCGCAAAAGGCAACAAAAAAACGACCTGTTGGTCGTTTTTTGCATGTTTTCAATCCTTATTTGATAGTATTTAATGTTTTTGCAAGATTTGATTTTTTTCTAGAAGCAGTGTTTGCTTTGATAACACCTTTAGCAGCAGCTTTATCAACAGCTTTGGTTGCTACTACAAATTTCTCGCTTGCATCCTCTTTGTCACCAGCTTCTACAGCAGTTTTAAAGTTTTTAACAGCTGTTTTATATGCGGTTTTAATCATAGCATTTTGTTTTGTTTTTGTCTCAATTGTTTTCACTCTTTTGATAGCAGATTTAATATTTGGCATACGTTTTGGCACCTCCTTCATGAATCATGATGAAATTCTTAACACAGTTTAGCATATAATCTAAAAAAAAGCAAGAGATAATTCAAAAGAAAGAAGAAAACAAAAGTTCTTGATTTTTTTATCATTTCTATTGACAAGTAAAAAAAACTTGAGTATAATAAGCATTGTTATATGAAGTGGAAGAGACTAATTGAGTGTATAACCCTAAATCCCTATAACAATGAGAGGAATTTCGGAAGGAGGGAAAAGAATGTCAGGAATAAAAATAAGAGATAATGAATCCATAGATAATGCGTTAAAGAGATTTAAAAGAGATTGTGCTAGGAGTGGAGTTTTACAAGAGGTTAGAAAAAGAGAACATTATGAAAAACCTAGTGTCAAAAGAAAGAAAAAATCAGAGGCTGCAAGGAAGAGAAAGTTTTAAAATACAAAAAATGGGGGCTTAATGATAAGCCCCTTATTTTTTAAAATAAGGAGGAATGGATATGTTAAAAGAAACATTGTTACAAGATTTTAAAGAGGCAATGAAAGAAAAAAATGATTTAAAAAAGAATACTGTTATGATGGTAAGAGCGGCGATTCTTCAAATTGAAAAGGATAATCAAATAGAAGTAGATGATACCCAAATTACTGAGATTATCGCCAAAGAAGTTAAAAAAAGAAAAGAGTCTTTAATCGATTACGAAAAGAGTGGTCGAGAAGATTTGATTTCACAAATCAATGAAGAAATTGCTATTTTAAAATCCTATCTTCCAGAAGAGTTGTCAATGGAAGAATTACAGAAAATTATTAGGGAATGTGTAACGGAATCTGGTGCAGAATCTATGAAAGATATGGGAAAAGTAATGAAGCTTGCCAAAGAAAAGACGGCGGGGAGAGCAGACAATAAAACCATTAACGAAATCGTTAAAGAATTGTTAAGTGAATAGCCTACACTAAAAAAATCACTCTTGCTTGACAAGAGTGATTTTTTTGCTTTCAAAGCATCAGCGATGAAAGATTTTTTCAAGTTCTTTCTATTGACAAATTTCTTCAAAAATAGTACTCTAAAATTAAGCATAAGTATATTAATGGAGGGAGTTTAATTATGGGAATTAACATGAAAGGTATTTTTAAAGATGATCAAGAAACTCTAGTATTAGATAGAAGATCCAAAGCCATTCGAGGTCTTATTAAAATGCTTGTGGTTGTCATTATCCTCATTGCTATTGGGTTTGTAGTTCTTAATTGGCAAGACAAAGATAAAGTAAGAAGAGACATGATTATCCAAGATATGATGATTTTACAAGATGCGGTTAAAAATAAAGCGATGGAGCATAATTTGGACCCAGAAAATGTGACTTTGATTGGTTCAGAATTATCCAATAACCCTCAAAATATCACTACAAATGGTGTGACAGAGCAGTATCGTTATGGGTATTATTTGCTTCAACCAGACCAATTATTAAAGCTAGCTCCTGCTGTTAATTCTAGAACAGAGTACTATATTGTAAATTATGATACTTTTGATGTGATTAACTTTAAAGGTGTTAAGTATAATAAATTAGAGTATCACACCTATGAAGATATGATGCTTATTAAGGCAGGAAAGCAACCTCCTGTTAGACAAATTATTCGTTCCGCTAAAGATTTAGAAAAAATTAGAAGTAACCCAAATGGTTATTTTAAATTATCCGGAAACTTAGATATGTCTGTTTATACCACTGCAGAAGGATGGGAACCAATTGATCAATTTAATGGTACATTAGATGGTAGAGGCTATACGATTAAGAATTTAAAAATTCATCGACCATCGACAGATACGATTGGCTTGTTTAAAAACGTTAACTCTACGGCAAGAATTACGAATTTAAAATTTGAAAACGTGGATATTCAAGGGGCAGGTTATGTTGGCGTTTTAGCTGGTTCTTGTGCAGGTAGTGTGAGCTATGTAAAAGTATTGAGTGGAACAGTGAATGGTAACACCAATTATACCGGTGGACTAGTAGGTTCTCTTGCAAGCGGAACGATTTCTAACTGTACTGTGAAACTAGAACGTATCAGTGCGAATAGCTATGCGGGTGGTTTAGTCGGAATGATGTATTCTGGTACCCTTCAACAAAGCAAGGCTACTACCACGATTCTTGGAACTGAGTCATTAGGTGGCGCAGTTGGTTGGACATCTGTTGTTTCGCCAACTACGATTAGACAAGTAGCTGCCGACACTAGAATTACAGGTAACAAAGATATGGGAGGAATTATTGGTAAAATCGATACTTCTTCTAGTGAAAAATTTATCTTAACAGATACATATGCAAAGGGAACAATCAATGGAAGTCATACCAATGGCGGTGGATTAATTGGTTCTGTAAGATGTGTAAGTGACGGAAATATTTCTTTAACCTATTTATATGCAGATATTGATATCGTAGATACCAAAGGTGCTACGACTGGTGGTGGAATTGGCTATACAGATATTGCAGTTACTTCAGCTGTTAAACTTAAGGACTGCTTCTGGGAAAAAGATATAGCTCCTGGAGAAACACTAGATGGTATTGGATCCAAAGCACAAGGTACATTTATTCTTAGCTGTGATTCTAAGACCCCAGAACAAATGAAAATTAGATCTACCTATACAAACTGGGATTTCGTAGAGATATGGGCCATGAATGAAAGATATGGAACACCATATTTAATGTGGGAAAAGAGATAATATGAGTGGGCGACCTTTGGTCGCCCTAGTGTTTTATCGATTGATGAATCATGGGGGAGGAAAAAATGTTCAAAAAACAAGATGGTATTTCAATTATCATGTTGGTAATTAGTATTGTAGTAATGCTTATTTTAATTTCCATCGTGATGAATTCAAGTTTAAATAGCATAGAAGAAGTAGATAGTGTGAAAATCGAAGACGAAATTCGAAACTTAAGAGAAGCTGTAAATGATAGAATGATTAATTATGAAAGAAATTCTATTTTATATCCAATGGTTGGAAGAAAAATTGCAGATGATAAGATTTATTTGTTAGTTCGTTCGATTGATAACAAAGATTCTTCAGAAATTAGCAGGATGATTTCAAGTATCAATAAAAACTATTCAGAAGAAACCAAGAATTATTATCGTATAGTGGGAAACAGCGATGCACAAAGCCTAGGTGTTTCCAATATTGATCCAGAGCATTATTATGTGGTGGATTATATTGAAGTTGAGGTGTATGGACCAGTTTCCTTAGAGCTAGTTCAAGGATTAATCTAGGAGGAAAAAACATGAATAAATCAGGAGTCACATTTATTAATCTGGTGGTAATGATTACTGTTATGATTATACTCATTAGTGTTGCCGGGTACTATTCGCTTGATGGTGTCAAGAATAGTTATACTGCAAGACGCAAAAAAGAGCTTTCTAACGTGGTCGAATATGTATCTGTTTTACGAGCAAAGCTATTAAATGATGAATTTGAAGTAAAACAAGAGCCGATTGATCCTTCGGCGCTTTTACTTGTGGCAGAGCCATTATCAGAAGCTTCCTTGAATGCGATTATTGATGTCAATTCATTTGAAAAATTGGATAAGAATTATAAATATGTTTATGTCAAAAATATAGAACTTGGAAACAAAGAGTATTCGGATGGCGATATTGTTGTAAAAGATGCTAAGTATAATTACATTATTAATTTCTTTACGGGAACTGTCATTGCTTTGTACGAAGATTCTAATTATGAGGTGTCTGGCGTTGTAAAGGATTTATCCACAATTTTAAGTGAAAAAGGAGCTTAGCGTTTTTGCTCACGATTCATATAGAAAAATCATATTATACATTAAGAGGAGTTGAGCTTAATGTATAATTTTTTTGTCGATGTTTGGATATGGTCTTTTGCGATTTTTGGCATGTGGAAGCTTTGGGACGAAACGGCCGTAGAAAGCATTGCGTTTTTGATAGAAATGGTAGGTAGAATGTATCAGAAAACAATTGCTATCTTGAAACCAAAAGGATATAATGTGGGTAAAAGATGAAGAAAGGAACGTACCATGGAATTAAAAGGTCAAGTGGAAGACATCATCTATGTTAACGATTCAAATAGTTATACGGTGTGTACTTTATTACTAGAAAACGAAATGGTAACATGTACAGGATATCTTCCTTTTGTAAATCCGGGAGATGTGATATTGGCTCAAGGTAGCTTTATTAAGCATAATACATATGGAGAGCAATTTAAAATAGATACATTTGAAAAACAAATGCCTAACACCATTCATGAGATTGAAAAATACTTGGGAAGTGGCATTATTAAAGGAGTAGGCCCAGCGACTAGTCGCAAAATTATTGATAAATTTGGAGAAGATACGATTTATGTTTTGCAGTATGAACCATATAAGCTTTCACAAATTAAAGGCATTACCAGTGAAAAAGCAGGACAAATAGGAAACGAGTTTAATGAGGTATGGGAACTATGGAAAATTGTTATGTTTTTAAATCAATATGGGATTGGGACAACCAATGCCAATAGAGTTTACAAAGAATTGGGATTAAACGCGATTGATAAAATCAAAGATAACCCATATATTTTACTAAAATTTTTATATGGTGTAGAGTTTAAAAATGTGGATAAAATGGCTTTATCAATGGGGATGGAGCAGGACTCACCGCACCGTATTGCTAGCGGTATTAAATATGCGATGAGTATGACAGCTAAGAATGGTAATACTTGTGTCGAAAAAGAGAAATTAATTACCTATGTGTCAAATATCCTAAATGTTGACAAAATGGTAATTGAAAACGAATTAACTGCATTATGTTATGCAAAAGAACTTTACTTAGAAAATGGTCTTGTGTTTTTAAGAGATTACTATGTAGCAGAGGATACGGTTGCTAAGAAAATGCTTCTGCTTGCCAATACCAAAACCAAGCCTAATATCAATCTAGATAATAAGATTACTGATTTGGAAAAAGAACTTGGAATTATTCTTTCTAAAGATCAGAAAAAAGCTGTGAAAGCTGCTTTTAAAAGTCGATTATTAATTATTACAGGTGGTCCACGGTACGGGAAAAACAACGATTATTAAAATGCTCATTAGGCTATTTAAATATGAAAAAATGGAAGTAGCTCTTTGTGCACCGACAGGACGAGCCGCCAAAAGAATCACAGAAACGACGGGAGAAGAAGCAAAAACGCTTCATCGTTTGCTAGAAATTGGAAAGTTTGATGAAGATGCTCCGAATATTGATAGTGAAGTAGCCCATATCAAACAAGATGTGGTCATTGTTGACGAAATGTCAATGGTAGACATTGTACTTATGAATTATTTATCGAAAGCGATAGATGAAAAAACAAGTTTGATTTTGATTGGAGATAGTGATCAACTTCCTTCTGTTGGTCCAGGGAGTGTGCTAAAGGATTTAATAGAATCGGGGAAAATTCCTACCCAAAAATTAACTGAAATTTATCGACAAGCAGCACAAAGCCAAATTGTGACCAATGCACATAAAATCAATGAACGGCATCCGAGAATTGGAGTATAATCAAAAGGAGGGAGATTTTTTCTTCATTCGAGAAACTAGTATTTTGTCACAAATCATCGAATTAGTGAAAACAAGACTTCCAAATTTTCGGATTATATGATATACTAAAAGATGTTCAGGTATTAACTCCAACTAAAAAAGGGGAAACAGGTACCAAAAACTTAAATAATGAATTGCAAAAGATACTTAATCCTAAGAGTCCCTTCAAAAAAGAGAAAGAATTTGGCAGTATCATCTTTCGAGAAGGCGATAAAGTGATGCAAGTGAGAAATAATTACGATGCATATTGGGAAAGCACAGATGGTACAGCGTATGGTAGTGGTATCTATAATGGCGATTTAGGTGTGATTACTCACATCTCAGAAGATAAGATAGAAGTCCTTTTTGATGATGAAAAATTAGTTAAGTATGAGACATCTGTTTTAGAGGATTTAGAACATGCTTATGCCATTACCATTCATAAAAGCCAAGGGGGAGAATTTCCAGTAGTGGTGATGCCTATTACCAATGGACCACCCATGCTTTATACAAGAAATTTATTATATACGGGTGTTACAAGAGCCAAAAATATGCTGATTATTGTTGGAAAAGAGAGCATGCTTGATTATATGATACAAAATAACGAAATCAAAACAAGAACCACTGGGTTAATTGACAAAATAGTAAAATATCAAAAAATTTTTAAAGGAGAAATGTAGGAGGCGTCTATGAAAAAAATAGTAATTCCCATGATTTTAATATTGTTCCTTACTTCATTTTCATATGCTTTTACTGATACCAATCGCCACTGGGCAAAAGACACCATTGACCAGTATGCAAGCTACGGTATCGTCAAAGGCTATGAAGATGGCTCCTTTTTGCCAAATAAATACATGACAAGAGCAGAAGTAGTAACTATCATTAATCGAATGATAGGAAATACCCAAGAGTCTTCCAAATATATTCCGGATGTCAAAAGACAAAATTGGTACGCGAGTGAAATTAGAAAAGCGATTCAAAGTGGGTTTATTCAAGGGGATGAAAAAGGTTACACAAGACCTAATGATTTAATAACGAGAGAAGAAGCAATTGTTATGCTTTCAAGAGCATTTGCTATCGACGAAGTTGATTTTACGGTGTACCACTTTGAAGACGAAAATCAAATCTCTAAGTGGGCCAAAAAGTCTGTGACTACGT
The DNA here is from genome assembly GCA_002308995.1 of Clostridiales bacterium UBA1234. GTDB lineage: Bacteria > Bacillota > Clostridia > TANB77 > UBA1234 > UBA1234. Next base: position 136,923 of record DBWQ01000009.1, read on the forward strand.
TTGCCAATTATCGTTATTTAAGTGGCTATACAGATGGGACGATTAGGCCAAAAGCCAATATCAAACGTGCGGAGTTTGTCACCATTTTGCATCGTATTTTTGATGAAGTATGGAATAGCGGAGTATACTCGGGGGATATTTCGGGTAGTGTGTTGGTCATGGGAAAAGATGTGGCAATGAAAGATGCTACTATCTATAACAATTTAGTGATTGCAGAAGGTGTGAAACAAACCTTTGCTTTTAAAAACATTAGAGTGAATGGAAATCTTATTTTGTATGAAGAAATAGAGGGAATAGACGAGATAGTGGTTCACGGAAATATCATCGAACTTTATGCAAAAGAGGAAGTTTTAGAAAAATATGAAAATCAAACATACGGCATTGAGTTTTCAATTCCAAAGGATGTTACTGTACTAGAGATTTTTAGTGGGGATGAGGAAGATTACACGATTCCAAATTCTGTTATTTTCAACATTGAACAAGATGATAGCTATTATTTACAAAACATCGAAACCATTGCGGATCGTGTTGTTCGTAAGTATGATAATATTTACACAGATGCTGAAAAAGGAACTATTGGTAATCACTCCTATTTGCTGTTAGATGATTTAAGTGGTGTGGTAGATAATAAGTGTATTATTATTAAGCGAGATAATACGGTATATACGTTGTTCTTTAGTAATATCAGTGCGGATAATTTGATTGATAATATTTTAGGAACCATTAAATTAACGGATGGCGAAAAAATAAAGGATAGAAATTTTGCTATCTATAAAAATAATACATTAAACCTAAGATTTTCTTATCGTGAAGGATATTTTGGCATTGATGATTCTTATAATACAGGAAATATTTATAGTGGGGAAGCACCATTAAAATTATTTATTCAGGTTAATATAATTACAGATATGCAAAAGTATACACTAGCGGAGAAAAAAATGATGCTGAAAGCACTTACCGAAAAAGATGGAGAGCTTTTAGATGTCAAGGATTTACAAGTCTTTTATAATGATGCTTTTCAATTTAAAATCAGAAGAGATGATGAAAAAATTCAAGATTCTTTGTATATTGTGATTGGCAATAACTTATATAATCTTATCTTGGTCGCTGATGAAGGGGTTATGAAAGAAATCGGCGAAGAGTATTTTGAAGAAGTTGTTAACAGTATAGAGTTTTAGTAAAGTTTGGGGACCTTTCAAGAAATGCGGAGGTCCTCTTTTTATGTTTTTTGGTTCTATTTTAGATTTTGTTTTTCCCAATTATTGTATAGGATGCCATAAAAGAATAAATTATGATAGTTTTACTTGTGAAAAATGCGCAAATATATTACAATATTCTAAGGTAAAGATACTCCAAAATCACCTGGCATGTGACTATGTATTTGCTGCATTTCCTTATCAAGGAATCATCAAAAAGGAAATCATTGCATTTAAGTTTCATCAAAAAAGGTACCTCAAAAAAGCATTTGCTAGGGAGTTAATTCAAGTAGTAGAAACATATCAAATTCAGTTTGATCATGTGATTCCCGTTCCCATTAGTCGAATAAGGTACAGGGAGCGAGGATATAATCAATCAGAAGAAATCGCAAGTATACTTGCAAAAAGGTTCCACAAAAAGATGCACAGCCATCTATTACAAAAGATAAAAGACAATCCAAGACAAAGCACATTATCCAAAAACGAAAGACAAGATAATGTGAAAGGAGTCTATCAAGTAAAAGAATCGAATCAGCTAAAAGCAAAGACAGTACTATTGGTAGACGACATTTTTACAACAGGTGCTACTGTTTCAGAATGTGCAAGAGTATTAAAACAAAGTGGTGTCCAAAAAGTGATTGTCCTAACGATTGCCTATGCTAGATAAGAAAGAGAAGGGAATGAGTTACATGGATGAACTAGTAGAAAGCATCTTAGATTATGTTCGAAAACCATATACGGACCATGCCATTATGATTAACGGAGAATGGGGAAGTGGTAAAACCTATTTTTGGAACAACAAAGTCAAAAATAAAATTGAATCTTTAGAAATTAATGGTAAAACATATAAAACGATTTATATGTCTCTTTATGGTATATCTAATTTAGATGATATTAGTAAAAAAATATTTATTGAGATGAATCCTAATTTAAATAAATCCATTCGTAAAATATTAGATGTTAGAAACATTTCTAGTATTCCAGAATACGTCAAAACCGGAATCGATATGGCCAATTCTTTTGGCTTTATGCAGACAAACGATAAAGTAGATTATTCTAAATTTTTCGATATTGATGATAAGGTGTTATGTTTTGATGATTTAGAAAGAGCAAATGTGGATGTTATTGATGTACTTGGATATATTAATAATTTCGTAGAACACGATCACATGAAAACCATCATCATTTGTAACGAAAAAGAACTATCCAAAAAACTAAAAAGTACCAATGTTGAGATGAAAACATTTATTGCAACCTATATTTTAAATCATGAAGGCAAAATAAAAAAAGACGAAGAAAAAGAAGAAGTGCTAGATGAAGAACAAGAAGACAAGCCAATGGTAGAACTAATCGAAGATAAAATTGAACACATCTTTGATAAAGCAAATGACTATGAACGTATCAAAGAAAAACTCATTGGTGAAACCTTTGAATATATTCCAGAATTTACGTATATTATCAATGGGCTATTAATGCGCTACGAGAACAACCAAGCATTAATTCAATTTTTAAGAAAGAACTCTAATTTAATTACACAAACCTTTAATCGAAGTGGTACCCGTAACTTAAGAATTTTAAAACATGCTTTAAATGATTTTCAAAAGATATTTGAAACCACCAAAAAGTATTATCCAGATGTAGGAGAGATTGTTTTAAAATCATTGCTGATATTTACCATTGCGGTTTCTTTTGAAATCAAAGCAGGTAAAATCACCAAAGATAAATTAAAAGATATTAATACCTTAGAGGAATATAAAACCATTTTGGTTGCTTCTAAAGTGTTAAAAGATAATCGTCAGTTTTATATCAAAGAATTTGATAACAATTATTACTTTACTTTCAAAACCGATTATCGCTTTTTCAAATTTGTTGAGCAATATGTGAGAACAAGAATTTTTGATATGCGTACTTTCAAAGATGATATGGAAAGTATCGTGAGTGAAGAAAGCAAAGGACAAATTCCAAGTTATAAACGATTATTGACAGAAGACTATTGGAAAATTGCCGATAGCGATTTTAATACGGTTGTTTCTGAAACACTAGAAGATGTAAAATCTGGTAAGCTTCAACTTGCTGAATATTTTAAGCTATATGTTATTTTTAATTTCTTTATTCAAAAAGGCCTTATAGACATGGACCCAGAGTATTTAAAACTTACTTTTGTAAATGGCATGAATGTGGCAGCAGCCACCTCTAAGTATTGCAAAGATATTGAGGCATATATGGCTGGCACAGAACTTGTAGATAATGATGAAAACATTTCATATATGTTAGATCATTTTAATAGTTTAAACTTACAAACCAAAGAGAAAGAGTATATTGAAATTGCCAAAGAAATGTTTGAAATGGTACCCGACCATATGGAAAGATTGGCCGATATCTTTGCAGAAGAGCATTTGGATGTACCAATCATGAAGTACTACAACATGAATACTTTGTTTGAAAGAATGTTATTACTAGAAAACGAAGACGTTGTGCTATTCAAAGATTTAATGACTGCAAGGTATCAGAAAGTAACCGATATTGAAAACGAAGAAAGAAATATTAGGTTATTAAAGCAAACCATGGAAGAACACATTCGTGGCAAAGTTCCAACCATCAAGATTATTATTTTAGAGGACTTTATCAAAGCATTAGATATGATTTTAATTAAGCCAAAGCCAAAAGCAAGAAGAACCAGAAAAAAAGCAGCTGAGACAGAGACGTAAAAAGAGTTAGAAAAGGGATAGATTTGGAAAAACCAAATCTACCCCTTTTTTTTGCCTCTTTTTTCAGCAAAATTGTATAAATTTATCAAAAAAACGAATAATAAGACTAACAAAAATAAAAAGGAGGTAAACAAATTGAAAGCAACTGGCGTTGTCAGGAGAATTGATGATTTAGGAAGAATTGTGATTCCGAAAGAAATTAGAAAAACATTAAGAATTCGAGAGGGAGACCCTTTAGAAATCTTTACCGATAAAGAAGGAGAGATTATTTTAAAAAAGTATTCTCCGATTGGAGAACTGAGTGAATTTGCCACTCAATATACAGAGGCACTTGCCAAGTCAACAGGGCATATTGCATGTATTAGTGATAAAGACACCATCATTGCCGTATCGGGAGCACCTAAAAAAGAGTATTTAGAAAAAAGCATCAGTACTGAACTCGAAAAACTCATGGAAGACAAAATGGTATGGTCTGCCAAAACAAAAGAAGAAAAGCATATGCCAGTATTACTCACCGACCCAAATGAAACGAACTATTCTTCGCAAGTCATTTATCCTATCATTGCAGAGGGTGATACAATTGGTAGTGTGATGTTATTATCTAAAGAGCCAACTACCAAAATGAATGATGTAGAACTCAAAGTGGTGCAATCGGCTGCTCATTTTTTAGGAAAACAAATGGAGGAGTAAGAAAGTTGATTTTTCCTTGAAAAAATATGAATTAACACTTATAATGTAAGTGTTAATTCTTTACTTAAGAGGAGAAATTATGGAAAAGTCTAAAAATAGAACGCAATCATTTATGGAAGGGGTTATGACCCTATTTTTTGCGCAAGTTATTATTAAAATTTTAGGCCTTTTATATAGATTAGTCATTACCAATGTGGATGGATTTGGCGATGAAGGTAACGGCCTTTATGGAGCAGGATATCAGATTTATACTTTATTACTTGCGATTGCTTCTCTTGGTGTTCCTAGTGCCATTTCTAAACTGGTTTCAGAAAGACTAGCGGTGGGCAAGCACAAAGAAGCACATGATGTGTTTAAAGTGGCACTTTTATTATTTGGTATCATCGGACTCGTAGGTTCATTGGGATTATTCTTTGGCGCAGAGTATATTGCGGTGCATTTTATTGGAAACGTGAATGTGACAGGTGTGATGAAGGCACTTTCGCCAGCGGTATTTTTTGTAGCGATTTCTGCGGTAATCCGTGGGTATTTTAATGGTATGTATAATATGAAAGCCTCTTCTCATTCTCAAATGTTAGAGCAGCTTTTTAAGAGTTCTTTTACCATTATGCTAGTTCTTTTGGTACATTTTTTAGCTACTACCAATCCAACTACACTTGCGAAAGTGCTTCATATTTCTGAGGAAAATGCCACGATTCAAATGGCGGTTGCGGCAAATTTTGCATCTACCTTGGCAACCATTTGTAGCTTTGCTTATTTAATTATATTTTATATGCGCAGAAAAAAAGGCATTCATGAAGAAATTGAAAAGAGCACAGGAACTTATACCAAGTATCCGGTATCCAGTTTAATGAAAACCATTTTAAAACTATCGATACCAATTTCGCTTGCATCTATTGTATCAGCCATTAATAGAAACATTGATACCGTTACCGTCATGAGTGGATTAAAAACATTACTATTAAACCTATCACTTGGTGAAAATGCGGTAACAATCATGGATATGATAAGAGGAACTTCTAGTTTGGTAGCAAATGTTGGAGAAGAAATTGTGAATGAAGCCAATCGCTTATATGGTATTTTGTCCGGAAAAATTGACATGCTCATCGGTCTTCCACCTGCATTAAATGCGGCATTTGCAACAGCACTGGTGCCTACCATTTCCAATGCTATTGCCAAAAAAGATGTGGAAACTGCCAAACGAAGAACGGTGTTTTCTCTTCGCTTAACGTTACTCATTGCACTTCCATGCGCTTTTGGAATGGCATTCTTAGCAGAGCCTATTATGTTACTTCTATTTCCAAATGCCATTGCAGTAGAAGCTCCCATCATCCTAAGAATTAGTGCATGGATTATTATTTTAACATTAGTGAATCAAACGGTTGGAGGAGTACTGCAGGGGTTTGGCAAGGTAATGGTTCCTGCAGTCGCACTTGCCTGTGGAGCCGTGGTAAAAGTAATCGTCAATTTGTTACTCATTCCAAGGATTGGTGTGTATGGAGCCCCAATTGGGTCACTTGCTTGTCTTGCTACAGCGATGATCATAGAACGTATTGTTTTACATAAGCATATTAAACTAGAAATGAATTATATGCAAGCTTTGATAAAGCCAGTTCTCTTATGTTTATTTATGGGAGTGACGGCCAATGGTGTTCAATATTTACTCGCTAGTATCTTGCATAGACCATCGATAGCAACGTTACTTGCCATTATTTATGCTGTGATAGTGTATTTGTTAGGTATTATCGTATTAAAAGTATTTGATAAAAGTGATTATTATATGCTTCCTTATGGAGAGAAAATTTATCACTTTTTACAAAAAATCAAATTGGTAAAACCTACAGTTGACAAGGATTGAGTAAACATAACTATAAAAAACGTTGAAATATAAACATTTTTTATAAAAAAAGTTGAAAAATAGCAGAAAAAAAGCAGGAAAATAAAAATTAATGGCGAAGTATTTACTTAAGAATATAGGTATGATACTATATTAGTGTTACTATTACTTGAGATGAAAGGATAGCAACCAAATAAAAATCTTATTAGGAGGTAATTTAAAATGAACAAACTTGAATTAGTTGCAAAAATCGCAGAAGATGCTGAGCTTTCAAAGAAAGATGCTGAGGCAGCTTTAAATGCATTTATTGGTGCTGTTGAAACTGCATTAAAGAAAGGTGACAAAGTTCAATTAGTTGGATTTGGTTCTTTCGAAGTTAGAAAAAGAGCTGCTAGAAAGGGTAGAAATCCTCAAACGAAAGAGGAAATTAAGATCCCTGCTTCTAAAGCTCCAGTATTCAAAGCTGGTAAGCCTTTAAAAGATCTAGTTAATAAAAAATAGTAAAAAATAAAAAAGCTCTAAAACGAAAGTTTTAGAGCTTTTTTTACTTTATTATTCCTCTAGGAAGGATTTTGGATATGAGATTAGATAAATTTTTAAAAGTAAGTAGAATTATAAAACGTCGCACGGTAGCAAACGAGGCATGTGACTCTGAAAGAGTGATGATTAATGGTAGAATGGCTAAAGCCTCCACTCATGTGAAAGTGGGAGATATAGTAGAGATTAAATTTGGTGAAAGAATCTTTAAGTTTCAGGTCCTTTTAGTGGATGAAGTTGTGAAAAAAGAAGATACTGCTCAAATGTATCGTATGATAGAGGAATCATCGGAACAAAAGTGACGGTTTGTGCATATCATACAGCATGGAGTGATGCTGATGATCAATATTTCTTTAAGCCAAGCTTATAGGATGATGCATGAAACAACGGCAATACTACTGGATGTGCAATTAGAAGAAGACTATCGAAAACAAAAGCTTCCGAATTGTACGCATGTTCCATTAGAAAGTCTTAGCGTATACGCTCCTATTGTTTTTCCTCATAAACAAACGCCAATGATTGTGTATTGTCAAAAAGGAATTCGTAGTAGAGTTGCTTGTGATATGCTGATGCGCATGGGGTATGAAAACTTATATAATATTGAAAATGGAATTTTATAAAAATGGTGAAGAATCCTTCACCATTTTTTGCTTTTTTTGGCATTATTTTTGCATTGTTTCTTCTATATTAAGGCTCTAGAATGAAAGTATAGACCATAGAAGAGGTGATTGGAAAATGGCTCAAAAAAATAGAATGAAAATACTCGTTATTCTTATCATACTGTTTGTAGGAAGCTTACACGCCATGAATGAGGAAAAGATTTGTATGACATATTTGTATGGAAATTTCGATTATTTAAGCTTACTTGGTCGTAAGAAAGGTAGTGTGAATGTCATTTCACCAAGTTATTTTGATATTCTAGAGGATGGAAGTTTAAAAGTGAATAGCATTTCGCATGATTTTGTGCAAAAAGTGCATCAAGAAAACATTAAAATAACGCCTTTTATTAGCAATCATTGGAATCAAAAAGCGGGAAGAAACGCGCTCGAAAATAGTGAAACACTTATCAACCAAATTGTTGCTAAAGTTAAGCAATATGAACTAGATGGTGTCAATGTGGATATAGAGAACTTAACAAGTAGTGATAGAGAAAGTTATGTTCAATTTGTGAAAAGTTTAAGAGAAAAGATGCCAAAGAATAAAACGGTTTCAGTGGCAGTGGCAGCAAATCCCCATGGATTTGAAACGGGTTGGCAAGGTTCTTATGATGAAAGAAAGCTTGCTCAATATGCAGACTATTTAGTGATAATGGCCTATGATGAACATTATGAAGGAGGGCCAAAAGGGGCAGTATCGAGTATTCAGTTTTTGCAAAAGTCAGTAGAACAAGCTTTAACAAAAGTGGATAAAAACAAAATTGTGGTGGGCGTTCCTTTTTATGGACGCTATTGGAAGGAAAAAGAAGAAATAGGTGGATATGGAGTGACACTCCAAAGAATTCATAAGCTTATAGAAGAATACGAATCACAAGTTTCCTACGATACCTATCACCAAAATGTTGTCGCTAACATTATCATCAAAGAGCATGAGCAAAAGCCCATCATCAATGGAAAAAAACTATCTGCAGGAAAATATGAATTCTATTATGAAAATGAAAGTAGCATGAAGGAAAAAGTGGAATGGGTGGTAAAGAAAAATTTAAAAGGAATTGCGGCATGGAGTTTGGGACAAGAAAGTATAGAGGTTTGGGATGCTTTTACAGAATATATGAAACCATCTTTCGTAAAAACCGATTCCGAGCCAAAAGAAACTACATGGGCAAAAGATGCTATTTCTTTTGTGAAGACAAAAGGATGGATGAAAGGAAAAAGTGAAAATGATTTTGGAGAAAATGAGGAATTAACAAGAGCAGAATTTGTTACGATATTAGCAAGAATGATGCAATTGGAAGTTCCACAAACCATAGAAAATGGTTTTTGGGATTTAAGTAATCATTGGGCAAAAGATATCATTAATACCGTCAGAAAAACGGGACTGGTAGAGGGGTATTTAGATGGTAGCTTTCGAGCAGAGCAAACTGTAACAAGGGAGGAGGTAGCAAAAGTATTAAGTTATTTTTTAAAAGATAATTTTTCTTCCTCCAAGACGGAATTGAGCGATGTTCCACAAAACAGATGGTCGTACCAATATATCCAAAAAATGGTAGATAAAGGAGTGTTCATTGGCTATCAAGATGATACTTTTAAGCCACAAAAAAGAATGACAAGAGCGGAAATAGCGATGGTTCTAATGAGAATGAATATAAGCCAGCGAAAAATGACGTAATTCCTTACGGAAACAACAGTTTCAGATGGAAAAAGATGACAAAAAATAAGTATAAGTATACATAATTATATGCAACTCACCAATATTTTTTTGCCTACGGATACTAGAGCGACAAGACTTTATGATGCTTTTACGTTGAAAAAGACTACAAATTATGTTAAAATAGTATTAGGCAATACAAAAGAAGGGGTGAGTGAAATGAAAAGATTAGTTGTTGTAACAATGATCATATGGAACGTAGTTTCTGCAGTAACTTTGGCCGCAGACCGTCTTAGTTTGGGCTATATTTATGGTGCACCAATCTCTCATTCACAAACAATACAAAGAACACAAGATTCTATTAATGTGGTTTCACCAACAGGTTTTGATTTAACTGTGGCAGGTCGATTAGATTTAACCGTATTATTAGATAGAAATTTTATTCAAGAGATGCATGAGCAAAATAAAAAAGTTACGCCATTTTTAAGTAATCATTGGGGAAGAGAGCGTGCGAAAAATGCACTGGATAATCCAGAAGCATTAATCAGTGATATTGTAGCAGTCGTAAAAGAATATGACTTGGATGGCATTAATGTGGATTTAGAAAATCTTCCTTCTGAATATAAAGATAAGCTAACCAATTTTGTGAGAATGTTAAAAGAAGCGTTAGGTAGCGACAAAACAGTGTCAATTGCAGTAGCGGCTAATCCATATCGTTTAACGAGTACATGGCTTGCAACCTATGATTATGAAGCACTTGGAAAATATGCAGATTATTTAGTGCTAATGGCTTATGATGAACATGGTATCGGTGGAGGAGAAGGTCCAGTTGCTAGTATTAACTATGTAAAGGCTTCACTTGAATATATCTTAGAACTTGTTTCTAAAGATAAAGTTGTTCTAGGAATTCCTCTTTACGGTAGATATTGGAAAGAAGAAAGTGATAGAGGCGGCGATGCTTTTACGACAAGCTTATTAGAAGATACTATTAAAAAATATAAATTATACCCTGAATTGGATGAAGAGACCATGTCAGCAAAACTTGTATGGGATATTCCAGAAGGAGAGGAAATCGAATTTAATGGTGTCAAACTAGAGAGAGGAACATATACTTTTTGGTATGAAAATGAGGAGAGCATCAAAGCAAAATTAAAATTGGTAAATGAACACAATATTTTAGGAGCGGCACTTTGGGCATTAACACAAGAGGATAAAAGTTTCTGGAATTATTACAAGAGTGCATTAAACGAAACACCATATGAGTCAGATAAAACGATGTCATTTCATAGAAGACAAGAAATCTATAAGAAGATTACCATTTTAAGAAAAGAACCAGTAAAACATATTCCAACACAATTATCATTTTCTTATCAATTTGAAGATAATCGTAGTGAATGTTTAGAAAAACTATTTGCCATGTTAGAAAAGAATGATTATCAAATCAAAGACCATATTAGTGAGGATGAGAAAAAGTATTATTTCATTTTAAAAAGACAAAGAGTAACGATTAAAAACTATAATTTAAAGAGTCACCTAACGGTGACTCTTTTTTAAACGATAATCGTATGGTAATCAGTATACACAACTTTTCCTGGGGCACTTCCTACTTCTTTATGCACATGCTTAACGAGACAATAATCTACTTCCACTTTAGTATTTCCTTTTACTTCACTATATTGAATAGCAAGTGTTGCCGCATAATAAAGAACCTCATCAGAAATAGACTCACTTTCAATAATGACATGACTTCCATGAAATCCTTTGACATGGAGCCATGTATCATTTTTTTTGGCAATTTTAAACGTCAAACGATCATTTTGCAAATTGTTTTTTCCTACACGAATACAAACATCATCTTTGATAAAAGTAAGTGGCTCTGATGGTTGTTCTTTATTTTTGTGAGTACGTGTATGCTTGGTTAAATATCCTTCATGGATTAATTCGTTTCGTATTTCATCTACATCTTCTAATGATTCTGCAAGTTCTAATTCTGACAAGACAGAGGTAAGGTAGTCAATTTGGTTTTCGTATTCTGCCTGATACTTGGTGGCATGTTCCATAGAGTTTTTGGCTTTGGTGTATTTTTTAAAATAATTTTGAGCATTTCTAGAAGGTGTTACATTCTTTTGAAGAGGGATAGTCACTTCTTGATTATTATCATAATAATTGGTTACAGTGATAGATTCCATTCCCATTTTAACAAGGTGCATATGGCAGTTTAATAACTCACCATACTGACGATATTTTTCATAATCTTTTGCTTCATGAAGCGTTTGCAGTGCAAGAGATAATTTTTTGTTCAATTTAGATAAATGAGAATCCACATCATGTTTCAAATTAAGTTTCGCGGTTTTAATCAAAGAGACCGATTCTTTTTGATGATAAAACTCATCTAAAAAATTAGAAACTAAGTCATTTTTACACTCATGCTGAAAATCAATTACATAATCTTTTTTGGTATCTAATAATAAAAACGAATCGGTTTTTTCATCAAGCGAAGATATACTTTCTCTCAAAAGTTGAAAGAGTGTCTTAGTTTCTTCATCAGTAATTGTAGCATGTAGCATATGATGTACTTCGAGAAAATGCATAGCAAAAGATTTACTGATGCCAACCAAATGATTAGATAAAAAAGTATCTGTGTAACAAGAGTCATCTGCTTCCTTGAAAAGACTATGAAATGCTTCATAGGATAAATCCATCAAATTTACTTTCCCCAAAGTGGAAGGAAATGAATAGGCTTTACCTGGCAACACTTCTCTCACAGAGCTCATGGTAATATCTACATGTCGCATAGAATCGATAACAGTATTGGTATCGTTTAGTAAAATGACATTACTATATTTTCCCATCAATTCTACTACTAATTTTTTCTCTACTAAATCTCCTAATTCGTTTAGGTTTTGAAAAGCAAAAGTGACCACTCGATCAAGACCGTGTTGTAAAATAGAAATCAGTTTTGCCCCTTGTAAATGCTTGCGGAGAATCATACAAATTTGAGGAGCTTTAACAGGATTTTCTTTTCCGTACTTTGTCAAATGAATTCTTGCATTATTGGCATCGATTGAAATGAGAAGTTTCAAGTTTTCACGATTTTGGGTGTGAAAATTGATATACACCTCATTTTTGTTTGGTACATATATTTTTTCTACGCGAGCATTTAAAAGGCTTTGACGTAGTTCATGAACCATATTTTTGGTGGTAATTCCATCATAGGCCATATCATCAGTCCTTTCTTAATTTTTACATTATAGCGTAAAAAATACAAAATGTCTACTTGAAAACTTGTGCAAGGACAGATATAATTAACTTATTAAAAAAGAGGGAGAAGGAAAAACGATGAAAAAAGGATATAAGCTACTAATTGTTGCATTTATCATAGCCGTTGCTGCCAATGTTATTCCTATTGTTTGGCAAAAAATAAAACAAAATCGATTAGAAAAACATGTCATTCCAACCTATAGCTTTGAGATTTCTTATCCTAAGTCCTTTGAAGAAGTCAAAGAAAAAAGCCTTGAGGTAGACGGAGAAGAACAAATTTCATCCAATATTTCCATCATGGTTTCAGGGGAAAGCGTCGATGATTATATGAAAAATATCAATATGACGGAAAATGTGGTGAATGTTATCGACAAGAATAGACATCTTCGCATGCTAGTAGATGCTATTAATATTCCTAAAGCCAGTTTGCCACTAGAAGAGATTTGTAAACGCTATGTTGTCATGTTTCGCATTTATAATGAAGATGCAAAGATCATCAGTAAAGAACATCAAATTGTTTCGATAAATGGCATCGATGTGGGCAAAGTGATGCTAACCATCAAAGGAGAAGCAGAAAACTCTAGAGTGATTGCTTACCTATTTTCTTTAGCAGATAAAGAAATCACACTAACATTTATCATGCCAGAATCTAAGTTCCCGAGAAATGATATTTTCATGAATAAAATTGCGAAAAGTATTAAAAATGTAGAAACTCCTAATTGATTTTTTGACAAAATATGTTATAATATAAGTAAGTTTAAAGGGGAGAGAAAGCACAAAAAAAGAAGGGGTGCTTTCTCTTTTTTTGTTTTGGTGGGGCAGAAAGGACTATTCTGATGCAAAGAAGCTATTATTTGTTTTTATGCTTTATGGTAATTCCGACCATTTTTATAACCCTATTTTATTCTCAAGAAAGAGAGATAGGACCTCTCATCACCAAGTATCACTGGCCGACCCCACCATATTACGGTATTTCTTCTTATTTTGGGTATCGTGATAAGCCCACACAAAATGCTTCTAGTTATCATCAAGGAATTGATATTTTGGCTCCTGTAGGAAGTGGCGTATGTGCCATTGCAGATGGAAAGGTAGTATTTGCTCGGGTTTCATACCTACGGAGGATATATGTTAAAAATCCAACATCTTAATGGGACACAATCTGTTTATGAGCATTTAGACCCGAATCTTTTGGTAGAAGAGGGAGAAGCTGTTACCCAAGGAGAAGTCATTGCTAGGGTAGGACCCATGTATGTAGATGGCGGAAAACTAAATGGCGCTACCACAGGACCACACCTTCATTTTGGCATCCTCCAAAACGGCAAATACGTGAATCCGTTAGCCTTATATGAAAGTACATAATTATGTATACCTCAAGTAAAAAAACAACTTTTAATTGTAAACAAATTGTAAAATCCGTAAATGTTTTATTAACTTCGTTGACAGATTTTTTCCTAAATATATAATGACATTGTGCTTAGGAAATGGAAGCAAAAACCATAATCATTGGCACAAATTAGATTGTTTAGAGCAGAAATGGGGGAAAAGGGCAATCTAATTTATCCAAACTTTTCTTTCGAAAACAATAAAATAAGGAGGAATTTTCTAATGAAAAGAATACTATCATTAGTACTTGCACTTTCAATGGTTCTTTCAATGTTCACTTTTGCATTCGCAAAAGAAGCAGTAACAGATGTTGCTGGAACAGATTACGAAGCTGCTGTTAGTGCACTAGTTGAGCTTGGCATTGTAGAAGGTTACAAAGATCACACATTCAGACCTGATCAACCTATTACAAGAGCTGAGGTTGCAAAACTATTAGTTATTGCTTCTGGTAAAGAAGCTGCTGCAAACGATGCAAAGAAAGCTATTAAATTCAACGATCCAGTTGAATCTAGCTGGTCTTGGGCAACAGGATACATCAATGTTGCTTCTCAATATGGATATGTAAATGGTTACCCAGATGGTTCTTTCAAACCAAACAAAACTATTTCTTATTCAGAAGCTGTTACAATGGCAGTTAGAGTTTTAGGTTATTCAAGAGTTGTAGAGAGTGTTGGAACATGGCCAACAAACTACATCAACAAAGCTGAAGAACTTAAACTATTAAAAGGTGTAGACGAGAAAGTTTATAGCAAAGAAGCTACTAGAGGTAACATTGCTATTATCTTATGGAATATGCTTAGAACAAACGTATGGGATATTACACAAGATAACGAGACAAATGGTTTAACATCTAGCCAAACAAGATTAAATCTTATCGATAAGTACTTTGATGAGTATGAATATATCGATGAAGATGATGAAGCTACACTAGTTAGTGTTGACATTGACGACGCTGGTTCAATTGATGAAAAGAAAGTAACAGTTACTGTTGCTAACAGCGATATCAACGGTTATACACTAAAAGGTGGAAACCTTGTTAAGATGATCCCTGGTATGAAAGTTGTTGGTCTTGCTAATACAAAGGACAAAGAAGTTCTTACATTATCTTGCGCTGACACTTTAGTAGAAGGTAGATTAGAAGCTGATAATAAGATCGATGGTACTAAGTACAAATTCGAAGATGAAGCTCCAGAAGAAGGTTCATATATCGTTGGTTTACTTGATGGAACAAAGATCACAGCTTTTGCTATTATTCCAGAAGAAGATCCTGATGAAGTAGAAGATAAAGACGATCTTGAGAGTCGTGTTGACGGCGATGAAGATGAGGAAAATCTATACTTAATCGATGGCGTATGGAGCACAGTAAATGATCTAAAAGTTGGCGATATTATTTCTGAAGTTACAGATGCTGAAGGTAGTGCTGTTACAGGTACTTACTATCTAGTATCTAGAAATAGTATTGAAGGTAAATATCAAGACTTCATTACAAAGGGTGATGATAAATACATTAAAGTAAGTGATACTCAATATGAAGTTGATGATGATACTGATTACTATGAGTATGATGAAGAAGACGAAGAGTACGATGATATCACTGCAGCTGATATTTCTGCAAAAGATAACAAGTACTTAAAGAAAGATGTTAAACTTGTATTAGATTACTTTGGTAATATCTATGGTGTATACTTCGATCAAATCGATGAAAATACATCTAGTAAGATTGCTTGGTATATCTTAACAGGTAACATTTGGTCTCAAGCTGGTAAGAACGGTGTTGCAACATACGCTGACTTAACAGATACAAATGGCAAGCTATTAGAAGAAGAAAGAGTTGAAGGTGACTTTGGTGACCTTGGATTCGAAAATGATGGTTCTGGTGTACAAGGTGCTACTGTTATTCTTGACGTTCTATCTGCTTTAGCAGAAGAGAATGGTCCAGATGAAGATGGTGATTACACAGTTCCAGAAGAAGCTTTATTTGAATTAATCAAACCAGTTTATAAGAAGACTGACTCTAAGAAGGGCGCAAGACTTGTTGAAGCTACAGCAGAAGATTATGAAGATGGTCAAATTTATTCAACTGATGATGATGATGCTGTTGCAGAGTTCTATGCTGAATTGGTAGTATCTGAAGAAGAAGGCAAGTCAATTTATGACAAAGATACAGATAAGCTAATAAATGGCAAGAGAATTTCAGATGATAGCACAAAAGTAATCAGAATTATTCCAGTAATGGATGAAAAAGAAGTTGAAAAACTTGATATTAAGATTACAACTGGCGGTAAAGAGCTAGAAGGTGTTGAAAAAGCACTTGTTGTTTGTGAGACTGAAGTTGAAAATGATGAAGTTACTGGTTCTAAGACAACTGCTGCATTCGTATTCGTATGCGAAGCAAGCTCTTCAAGTGATCTAAAGACTGGTATCGCAGCTAAAGCTGATGAGGATAAGGATAGCGTTGGTGATCCTGCTGTTTACACAACAACAAATGGTAAGGCAATTAAGATTGGTTCTAACTCTAAAGAGTATGATATCGACAAAGTTCAAACTGATGCTGAAGTAGTTAACGGTGGTCTTGTAATTTGGACAACAAAAGAAGATAAGATTAACATTAAGTACACATTAGATCCAACTACATTTGACGATAGCGATGCTAAGATCGTTAAAGCGACTGATGCTAAATATGTTGAATTCAAAGATGATTCTACATATGAGAAGAAGGATATGGACGATTATCAATTCGTAGTTGTTACTGCTGTTAAGGATACAGAGAAGAGAGACGGAAAATATTATATGAAGTTCAAGAGCGTTGATCCAGCTAAAGACGAATTTAATGGTTCATCATTATTCCATAAGTATGATAGAGTACTTGAAACTACAATTAATAATGAAACTGTTGTTATCATTATTACTGGTTTCAGCGAGAAGAACGGTGTTACAGAAGGCGAATGGATTAAAGATATTACAAAAGTAGAAGTTGATCCAGGTAATGATAACCCAGATAACCCAGATAACCCAGATAATCCAGACAATCCAGACCAACCATAGTCTTGATACTGGAAACAGTAAAAAAATAGAAAAAGCTAGGGATTTTTCCCTAGCTTTTTTGTATATAAAAATCTTTTCACTTTCTTTACGCTTTTTATTGTATTTCCCTAGGCTTTCATATATAATATATTTGATTAAAAATGGAGGGAGTTTATGATGAAAAAATTACTTATTTTTACAGTTTTATGCTTAGCAGTTTTAAGTACAAGCTGGTGTATGGCAGCTGTTAAGTTTAGTGATGTGAAAAATACGAAATATTCAACTTCAGTTGAAATGTTAAACACTCTTGGTTTGGTTGATGGATACGAAGATGGTACCTATAAACCAGAAAATATTGTTAAACGTTCAGAAATGGCAAAATTAATGGTTATTGCGCTTGGCAAAGAAAGTGAAGTCGAAAAAGCTAAAACACAAGAAACCAAATTCTCTGATATGAAACCAACCGATTGGGAATATGGTTATGTGAATGTGGCTGCTAATAATGGTATCATTAATGGATATCCTAATGGCACCTTTGGCCCAGATAAAACCGTATCTTATTCTGAGGCTACTGCTATGATTGTGAGAGCATTAGGGTATGAAAAGGCAGTAGAACAAAGCCAAGATGTTTGGCCTTCTAATTATATTAACCAAGCAAAAACATTGTCTTTATATAATTCAATTGGCACGGTTGCAGCAAGTGAAGGTGCTATTCGTGGTAATGTTGCAATCCTTCTATGGAATATGCTTCGTACAGGGGTTGCTACAGCTTCTTCAGAAAACGCAAGTGGTATTGTTTATAAGCAAGGCGAGAAAATGATGAATCGCTACCTAACCAATTTCATCTATATGCAAGATGCAGTGGTGAAGAGTGTGAAGTTTTCTGGTGACGAAGATGAATGGGATTATACCAATGCTACTGTTAAGTTCTCTGGAGAAAAAACGTTTTCTATTGCAATGAATGGGTTAGAAGCTGCTAAAATGTATGGCCAAAAGTATGATGTATTATATAACAAAAAGGCAAAGAAGTTAGAACTTTTAAATGATAGCGCAAGTAATGATGTTAAGACAGGTGATATCAAAGAGATATCTTCTAGTAGGATTTACTTAGATGGTGGTAGTTCTAGTGGTTATAAGCTTCCAGATGATGATAACATTTTGTTATATGGCATTGATCGTTTGAGCGAAGCTGTATCAGCAACCGTTGTGTTTAAAGGCTCTTCAGTAGAATATGTGGTTGCATTTCCACCTGAAAAAGTTTACCTTGCGCTAGTAATTGAATCAGGAATCACAGTATCCAAAAAGGATGGTATTGAGGTAATTAACTATAAGGCATCTTCCTCTAAAAAATATGCTTTGGCAGAGGATGAAGATATGCCTGATGATGGGGATATTATTTTATATTACTTAAATAATGATAATGAGTTATGCATTTTA
Organism: Clostridiales bacterium UBA1234; assembly: GCA_002308995.1. Taxonomy (GTDB): domain Bacteria; phylum Bacillota; class Clostridia; order TANB77; family UBA1234; genus UBA1234. The sequence goes on from DBWQ01000009.1 coordinate 155,300, forward strand.
AAGAGTGCTGATTTAGGTAGCTCCAAAGAAGTAACATCAGCTACTTCTAAAAAAATTAAATTAGGTAGTACCACCTATACATTAGGTGATTCTGATGAAATTGCACAAGTAAGTGGAGAAAAATTAAAAGCAATGAATGCTTCGTCTATCGAAGATAATGAAGATTCTGCATGCCTTCTTCAATTTGCTGGTGTGAAGTATTTTGCAGTTTATGTTGGTGGCACAGAACAAGCAGAAAAAGAACAAGCAGCGGAACTTAAGACTGCTAAATCTAATTTAAATAGTATGATTACCAAAGCAGAAAAAATATCAGAAACATTATACACACAAGCAACGTATTCTGCTATGGCAAATGCTTTAAAAACAGCAAAAGAAACATATAGTAATTCCAAATCAACGCTTGCTAAATTAAAATCAGATTACAATACATTAAAAACAAAATATGATGCATTAAAGAAGATTAGTTCTTTATCCACAGAAGCAAAAAGAGAAACAGAAACTGAAATTGTGACTGCAAAATCTGATTTAAGAGAATTAGTCAATGGCACAAGAGTGACAACAGCAGTCAAGAATAAATCCACTTATACAACAGATAGTTATAAAACATTTAATACAGCGTTAACCAACGCCAACAATATTCTTGCGAAAACAAATGCTACATTAAAAGAAATTGAAAGTGGCGAAGAAAAATTGGAAGCAGGACTTAATGGCTTAAAGAAAAATACGGATGCTGAAGATAAAAAAGCAGCAATTGAAGCTCTTAAAGAAGCATTAACGGCTGCTGGTAAAGTAGGTAGTGCTTCTAATTATACAGCAGAATCTTATGCTAACTTTAAAGCAATTTGGGACGAAGCAAAGGCATTAAATACAAACACAGCAACTACCAAAGAAATTACAGATATGACAACTAGATTAAATAATGCCATGAAGCTTTTAACAACGAATTCAGACACATATCTTGCAGAATTAAATGCGGCATTATTAGAAGCAGAAACAATCATGAATGATGAAGATATTTATACAACCACTTCCATCAATGCATTAAAGACAGCTATCAAGAATGCACAAGAGGTAAAAGCTAATACGCAAGCTACTGCAACGCAATTGCAAAATGCTGCTAGTGCCTTATCAGATGCCATTGAGCAGTTGGTAAAAGTTGACGATGAACTTGCAGCACAAAAGAAAGCTGCTAATAGCCGTGTAGAAGCAATTGCAGATGCTCTAGCACTTCCAGAGTCAACTAAAGCAGAGAAAGAGGCAAAGATTACCGCATTAAAGAAAGCAATTGAAGATGAAAAGAGTTTGCTAAAAGCATATACAACCAACTTAAATAATAGAATCAGTGCTGCCAAAGAGATTACAGAAAGTGGCGCAGAAATTTATGAACATACTTATGTAGAAATTCAACAAGGAATTAAAGATGCAGAAGCTGTTTTAAAGATTACCGATGTGACATCCGCAGAGGTACTTGCAGCATGCAAAGCACTAGATGAAATCTTAAAACTTAAATAGTCAATATGGGCGACCAATGGTCGCCCCTACGCTTTATTGAAAAAACGTTGTAGGGGAATCTTTGGACGCTCATTTTTTTATTTAGATGTCATAGGAGAGTAAGACTGTATGGAAGAAAAATCATATCTGCTGGCATATATCGACGATAAGATTACACTGGCAAATAAAAAGAATAAAATATTAAACACAGTGTTTTATACAGAAAATGAAATTGAGATGATTCAAAAGTATTTAAAAGCCAAAAAAGAAACACGCTTCTTTTGGAGTGGTGGGTTTGAAGAGGCACAAAGAAAAGTATTAATTGTGTATCCAGAAAAATTCACTCAGGAAATAGCTTACAAAAATATAGATAATATTTTAAAAGCAATTTGGATTAAACTTCCTCATGAGTTGAGAGGAGCATATGAGCATCGAGATTATTTATCTACTTTTATGAAATTAGGATTAGAACGTGAACGATTTGGAGATATCATTGTATTTGAAGAAGCAGCGTATGTGATAGTTTTAAATGAAAATGCGGAATATATTTCTGAAAATTTAAAGCATTTTACCAGGTTTAAAAAATCTCAAATTGAAATTGTTTCTATTCAGGATGTCAAAACAAAACCGATTACATTTGAAGAATTAAGAATTGTGGTTACTTCTGAGCGCATTGATAATTTTGTATCAGAAATTATCAAATGTTCTAGAAGCCAATCAGAAGAATTTTTGATTACGGAGAGAGTCTTTATTAATCGAAAACTAGAAACCAAACCATCGAAAGTAGTCAAAGTGGGGGACATTGTGACGATACGTGGCAAAGGAAAATATATCATTGATTCTTATGTGGGAGAAAACAAAAAAGGTAGAAAAGTCTATCTAATTAAAAAGTATATCTCGTAGGTGCGGTTTGTAACCGTCATCCAAACGAACCAAAGGAGAAAACCATGAACAGAGAATTATACCATTTATCATGGCAAGATGTGGAACAAGGTGCCAAAAATATTCTAACACAAATTCAAGAAAGAAAGATTCAGGTAGATACGATTGTCCCAATTTTGCGAGGTGGAGCAGCCCTTCGGGAGTCTACTGAGCAATAACATGAAGGTAGATATCGCTTATCTTCATACGAAACGAAGCGAAACCAATCAAACGAATGCAGACTTTGGCGTGCCAGTGTTAAAAGGAGTCACCAACGAGACTGCTTTGTACCATAAACACCTACTAGTGGTAGATGACATGCTTGATAAGGGAATCACCATGAGTTTTGTATTAGAAGAACTCAAAAAATATGAACCTAAAAGTATTCATGTAGCAGTGTTATATAATTTTACAAAATTAGAAGAGAAAGACACCTACTTAGTGGGACTTAGTATGGAAGAAAAAAAGTGGATTGTTTATCCATGGGAAACAGAACTATTATCAAAAGAGGAGGAATTATGATGAAAAAAATAGGAATGATATTAGTATTACTTTTATTATTGGGTGTTAGCACTGCTTATGCAAGCCTTGCCGAAATATATCCTCCTCAGTTAAAACCATATGAGGCAAAAATAGCTAATCCTGAAGGGGCATCATATATCAATAGACAAACCAATGAAACTGGAGTCATTCCTTTTGAAACAGTCGTTACGGTAGTGTCAGAAAACAAGTATCAAAATGATGATACCATTTATGCGTACTGTATGAGAAAAGAAGAAGATGCCATTCAAGAATTTGAAGTAAAGCTTAGCGATTTATTGGTAGAATCAAAGGAAGAAATGGCACAAAAGGATATTTCACAAAGTACAATGAGCACCATTAAGGTTATGATAAAAGGTGGAACAACACTTCGAAAAGGACCTTCTAAGATGTATGATGAGATGGATATAGAGATTCCATTTGGAGCAACGGTACAGTGCTATGATTACGCTACCAAAGAGGAATGGGAATACATTGATTATCAAGGAACCAAAGGATGGATGTATAATAAGCGCGATGACTTATACTTTTTCCCTAAGGAGCATAAGGAACTTATGCTATTAGAAACTGTGAATGTCAATGGTGTGAATCTTGAAGAAGAAAATCAAATGGTTCGCTTTGAACAAGGAGAGACATTTGATGATTATTTAGAAAGAGATAGTCACATTGGAGGCATCGGTGTTTACCGAGATGATGTTTTTGCTACCATTGATACTCAATATTTGGCTGTTCCAAAATCAGGAGAATTAGAAGTGCATGAGGAAATAGTCATGGCAAATAATCCATCATATTTTATCATTTATCCAGATGAACAGATGGTAATCACCAAAGAGATTCCAGTAGGGACAACACTTCCATATGATTACATTTATCCTCAAGCTCAATTATTTCATGTGACATATGGAGAAGAATCTGGATGGGTCAATGAAGAAGGTGTATTTCATAAAGGCACTGGATTTTCAGAAAATGAAAAATTAGAAGATTTTGGAAAGCCAAAAGGAACATCTCCTGCACCAATGGTAGAAATCAAAAACCAAGAGGTGCAAATGAAAAAACTAATGGTTAAAATGGTCATTGGCATTGTCTTTTTAGCAGTGATTATTTTCGTTATCATAAAAAAGAAAAATAAATAATCGTTTTACTAAAAAATAAGAAAAATGGGGTAATTCCACCAAGGAACAATCCCCATTTTTTTGTTGATTTTTACGTAAATTTAGTATATAATCAGCCTTAGATTGATAAATTGGAGGAGTATACATGAAAGCATACGAACTAAGAAGAAAATATATCGAGTATTTTAAGAAAAATGGTCACAAGGAGATACCAAGTGCACCAGTCGTACCAGAAAATGACCCAACTGTTTTATTTACCACCGCTGGTATGCATCCACTTGTACCATATCTACTTGGTGAGCCACATCCACAAGGAAGAAGACTTACCGATTACCAAAAATGTATTAGAACAGGAGATATTGATTCTGTAGGTGATCCATCTCACTTAACATTTTTTGAAATGATGGGCAACTGGTCNNTTAGGAGATTATTTTAAAGAAGAATCCATCAAAATGAGCTACAACTTCTTAAAAGAAGAGCTTGGTTTTGATATGAATCAAATCTCAGTTACCGTATTTGAAGGCGAAGAGGGAATTCCAAGAGATACCGAGGCAGCAGCTGCTTGGGAGAAAATGGGCATTCCAAAGGAGCGCATTTTCTATATGCCACGTGAGGATAACTGGTGGGGTCCAGCAGGAGAAACTGGTCCATGTGGTCCAGATACCGAAATCTTTTTTGATACAGGTAAGCCAAAATGTAGCGACAATTGTGATCCTTCTTGCCACTGCGGAAAGTACTTAGAAATTTGGAATAACGTATTTATGCAATATAACAAAAATAAAGAAGGAAAATATGAGCCACTTGCACAAAAGAATGTAGATACTGGTCTTGGCTTAGAAAGAGTAATTAGCTTACTTCAAGGTAAGAATAATGTGTATGAAACAGAGCTATTTGCTGATGTGATTGCGCAAATTAAAGAGCATGCATCAGACTTTAATATAAGCAGTGCTAGAATTATTGCCGATCATTTAAGAGCATCCATGTTTATGATTGTGGATGGTGTAAGGCCAAGTAATGTAGAGCAAGGATATGTGCTAAGAAGACTTTTAAGAAGAGTGATTCGTCACATGAGAAAAGTGGGTATCAACCCAGATACAATTTCAGAGTTTGTATTAACATTTGTGAAAGTACTTACTGAGATGTATCCAGAAATACCAGCCAATAAAGATACTTTGGTACAAGTGATTAGTGAAGAAAAAGATAAATTTGTCAAAACACTAGAGCATGGTGAAAAAGAATTTGCTAAAAACGTAGCCAAAGCAAAGGAAGAGGGAAAGAATAAATTAGATGGAGAAGTCGTTTTCCATTTATATGATACCTTCGGATTTCCACCAGAAATGACTGCCGAGCTTGCCGAAGAAAATGGCTTAACCATTGATATGAAAGAATTTGAAGAACTATTTAAAAAGCACCAAGAATTATCTAGAGCAGGAAGTGAAGCCAAATTTAAAGGTGGCCTTGCTGACCATAGCGAAAAAACAACGGCATATCATACCGCCACACACCTTCTACACCAAGCACTACATATTGTCCTTGGTGACCATGCAACGCAAAGTGGTTCGAATATTACAGCAGAAAGACTAAGGTTTGACTTTAAGCATCCACAAAAAGTAACACCAGAAGAACTAAAGAGAGTAGAAGATATTGTGAATGAGCAAATACAAAGAGATTTGGTGGTAACTTGCGAGGAAATGTCATTGGAAGAAGCGCAAAAATCGGGAGCTACTGGTTTATTTGTGAATAAGTACGGCGATAAAGTTAAAGTTTATACAATAGGAGACTTCAGTAAAGAAATTTGTGGGGGCCCTCACGTAGAACATACAGGAACATTAGGACACTTTAGAATTGTGAAAGAAGAAGCCGTATCTGCTGGAGTAAGAAGAATTAAAGCAGTCTTAGAATAGTATCTTTGATACTATTCTAAGACTTACCTTAGACAAGAGGGGGACACCCATTGCAGTTTCACGAAGTGAAACATACCGCTGAAAATGTTGGGGACATCCCCTTTGCAAAGCAAAGGAGTGTCCCCATTAAACCTTTTAAAAGAGAAGGAGGAATATTAATGGATTGTATTTTTTGTAAAATTGCCAATCACGAAATCCCATCTACCATTGTGTATGAAAACGATTACGTCATTGCTTTTAATGATTTAAATCCAGTAGCGCCAGTTCATGTACTAGTCATTCCTAAAAAGCACATGGATTCTATTATGGCTGTGGATGATTACAATTATGTGGTAGAAATTCACAAAGCCATCAAAGAAATTGCTAAAATCTGTAAAATTGAGGAAACTGGCTTTAGGGTTATTTCTAATGTAGGGGAAGATGGCGGTCAGTCTGTTAAGCATCTTCATTATCATGTGATTGGTGGGACAAAATTACCAGAAAAGCTTGCATAAAACATATTTGTACCCAATAAAAAGATGAAGCACCAATAAAAGGAGAGGTTACTATGGAAAAAAAGAGTACGAGATGGATGGAAGGTTTGACCGTGATAGGAATTCTATTATATTTATTTACTTTTTTGACTCGTGAAACTGAAATTTTTGATCTCGAGGGTGCTTTTAATAACTTTTTTTGGGATTTTGAAGAAGTAATAGCTGTTGTTATGGTGGTAATATCTACAATAGTACTGATCGTCTCTTCTATTAACATTTGGAAAAGACGAGACATCGTGATAAATAACATCAATTGGTTTATGGCAGCTATATTGATGATTTTGTCGACTTCGACTGATGGTTTTAGTTGGGTACTATGGGATTTTAGCGTTTATTCGAGATTTATTATCCCAGTAAAAGCAGTGATATTCCTTGGAATAGTCATCTTATTTACAAAAATTTGGGAATATGGTTGGCTTCTTATGAGAAAGAGTATAAAAATGAGTAGCGTATGGAATGTTATCATGGGGATTAGTTTATGTATTACTGTAGTGATAATTGGCGTAATGGAAAGAAGTATTATTAAAGTTCCATACAGTTCATGTTCTGGTGGCTTTTATTTTCCAGGAAATGGAATGGTTATCCCTAAGGAAGAATTGGGTGAAAATAACACGGAGGAAATTAATGATAATGAAGTGAGAATAGGAGGAATGAGCTGGAAGATAATCATCTCTACTGAACAAGAATTTGAAGATTTTTTTGCTAATTTTGATGATATTTTAATCAAAAAATATGATAGAAATAGAGATTTTTCAAAGGAAGAATTACAACATTCATTGGAAAGACAATTTGAAATCAATCAGGATTTTTGGAAGAAGTATTATCTAGTAAGTGTAATGGGAGAAGAATTTGATTTTGTACAATTAGATAGGAGAAATAAAACACTAATCCTAAGACAAGAATTTGGCAATGTAATAGATGTTATCAAAGATGCTGAAGCTTTTTTTCTAAAAATTGATAAGAAGTATGAAGCGGAAAAAATTGGGTATGAAATAGGCTTTGATGATAAAATGGGGATAGAATCTGTTCTTTTTTATACAATCATGAGTGGAGTACTATTGATATGGGTATTAGGAATCAATATCCTTTCAGCATATAAAAAGAAGAAAGAAAGCTAATTGAAAGCGTCTTTCTTACTACATCGTTGAAAGAACAAAATTACCAGAAAAGCTTGCATAATTTTAAAAAGTTTGGTAATATAGAAAAGGTGGTTTAAGGGCGCCTTGAGGTGCCCTTAAAATATCGAATTCCGCATGGAAAGAGCCTTAAAATCCATAAAAATTTGTTGACAAGGAAGTTAAGTTCGAGTATACTTTTATTTGTCAGCTGATGGATCTTTAGCTCAGCTGGTTAGAGCAGCCGGCTCATAACCG
>DBWQ01000009.1:163263-164647 GCA_002308995.1 Clostridiales bacterium UBA1234
AGACTGTAAAATGATTTGCAGCCTACGAAAGTGATTTTGTAGTGAAAACCTGGCTAATTCGAGGAAACCTTAACAGGTAATGCTGATGGCAATCTCGAGCTAAGCAAAAAGCTGAGTGTAGAGACTTTATACCGGGTATCTCTAAAGAGATAAAGAAAAAGTCCAGACCACAAAAAGGATAACTTGCAACGAAAGTTGTAGTGGTAAAGAAATCTGTTGACATTGTCTACGGTGGTTCGAATCCACCCCTGCCCACCAAAATATCTCACAGTGATGTGAGATATTTTTTTAAAAGAAGTAAAGAACATAGATTCTCTTTTTAAGGAGGTTAATATGGTTTTTAAAACTAATAAAGATAAAGGAAATACTGGGCTTGGAATGGCAATAGCATATTTTACATCCAAGGGATATACGGTTTCTATTCCACTGAATGATACGCAAGATTATGATTTAGTTATAGAACAAGGAAAGAAGCTTCAAACGGTTCAAGTCAAAGCAACAAATTGTAAAACAAAGTATGGAGTATATCAAGTGCCATTAAAAAGTTGTGGAGGAACAAAAGGGAAAACATATAAGACGTTAGTTGAATCATATGCAGATATTCTTTTTATTCTTACCGGAGATAGAAAAATGTATTGTATTCCATGTATGGAAATTAAGAACAAAGCTACTTTAAATATTTCTAAAAAGATTATTGAATATGAAGTGCACATATGAATATGGAAGTAACAGCGTAAGTGGACTGTTTTAGTCGCGACGCGGGTCGAAATCCACCCCTGCCCCCCAATCAAAAAAAGTCGTACAAAGTACGGCTTTTTTTGATTGGGGTATTAGGGGTGAGATACAAAACGTAGTACATTCTTATTTTACATTGTTGACATAATATTATTTGCGTGATATAATGCGGAAAACACATCATTTAAGAAAGGAAAATTATGGTATCCAAATGAAGGATTAGGTCGCACACGTAAGAGTTTCACTGAATCCATAAAGTAAATCTTAAAAAATAGGAGGAAAACACGATGCTTATCAAGACAACAAGGGGCGATATTCTCCAAGGCAAAGAAAAGCGGATTGCATTTGCAGTCAATGCTGAAGGCATAAACGATTCCGGGTTCGCGGGTATGATTTCAAGAATGTTTTGGCCTGAACTGGCTTACGTTGGAGAAACTCAGCTGGGGACTGTTCTGACAAAAGAAGTGAATGGCGTAGAGTTCTTTGCCCTGTGTTGCCACTCTCTGAAGAATGGTTGGAACAATCAAAAGGAGGTCATTGCCAAATGCTTTGATGCGATTCCTGGAGAAAAGCCAGTTGCATCGATTGCAATCGGAACTGGTTTTGTGGGTGTCTTAAGTGGAGCAAATTTCACTTTGATTAAAGAGGG